>NZ_LQPH01000189.1 GCF_002102255.1 Mycobacterium nebraskense | reverse complement strand
CACGCGATGACCTTCATTCATCCGGCTACGACACGCCGGTCATCACCGGCTCGTACACCACTCTGCTGGACGCAACTGGGGAGAACTGGCACCGTGACGAATTGACCACCAAGATAGAGTTCAACCTACGCCCATCCGCTTACGATCAGAGATCTTCAGGGTCACCAATGTCCGATAAGGCACCGCGGCACAAGCCTGCAGAACGGATGACAGCGGAACAGCTCCGCCGAGCAGCCGACGCTTGCCGAGACCTCGACGATCCGACGTTGATGGCGAAGGCTTGGGACGAGCCACCGCCGCCCGATATGCAAGCTTCAACAAACACACCGCGTCAATTCGGCCAGCTACAGAATCTCTCAGTTTCCGACACCTTCGATAATCCGCTGCCTGACGTGGAAGTCGCTGCGTGGGAAGCCGATTGTCCCCTTAGGTCCCAGACTCCAACGCGGGCGTCCGCCTTACGAAATGCAACGTCGCAATTGTTACTCAATGGCCGGCGCGCCCTTGAACACCCCGGACTTGTCGTTGGACAGGTGCATTGTGAACGTACCGCGCAGCCAGGGCGTGTTTGGTGTTGTAATAGGAGACTCGTTATGCAGCCGGATCAGCAGATGATAGAAGCACTGGTCAATTTGGCGACGAACGGCGTGCTGGACCGCATCGGCAACCGTGCCAAGCGTGCGCGGAATTGCGGCAGTGGGGACTGCACCCGCACCATCCTGAGCCGGGGAGCCCGTTTGTCGGCGACGACGCCGCTTTTAAGGAGGCGTATCCCTTAGTGCCGGCGGGGGATGCGGCGGTTGTCCGTTATCACTGGATCTGGGGCATTCTCAATGAATCTGGGGCACGACGTCAGTCCCAGGGGTTGACCAGGTCGACGCCCGTTCCGTCGAAGTGGCGAGTATTGCGGGTAGCCACAGTTGCGTGCCGGGACGCGGCGATGCCGGCGATCTGCACATCACGAATTTCCACCGCACGCCCACCTCGTTGTTGGGTGGCGGCGATGGTCCCAGCGGCAAACGCAGCCGTCAGGTCGAAGGATTGCACACGACCATCAAGGTCTTCGTCGAGGAGTTGAGAAAAGATCTCGTCGAGCCGCTTGCGTCGGCGGCTTGGCGTCAAAAGTTCAATTCCAGTGCGTATCTCGAATACTGTTACCGATGTCGTCCAGATTGATTCGGTGGGCTGATTATCGAGCCATTCCACGACGGCCGGATCGGGTGTGTCCCGCATCAACGCGGAGAGCACATTGGTGTCCAGCACGATCATGATTCGTTGAACTGTGCCGGCTGGACGGGCTGTCCCCGCAGTTCGGGTATGTCCTCGGTCAGGCCCACGCCTTTGAAGCGTGACGCGATACGAGACCCGAGCCGCCCAGGCGGATTATCGACGTGCCGGACTGCGTTCCGTAAGATCTCGCGCACCTCCTCCTCGGTGCTGCGACCGTGTTGACGGGCTAGTCGCTGCAATTTGGCCTTGGTGTCGTCCTCAAGTTGACGGATGAGAATCTGCGCCACAGAGCGATGCTATCACGATATCGTTCAGATAGTGCGTTGACCTCGCCTTCATTGAGAATGCCCCAGATCCGGTTATAACGGACAGCGGTCACCGAGGAGTGTTTGATTCCGATGATGAGCGCCACGGAGAACCTGTACGCGGCCGCGTTGCTCGTAGATCAACGGACGACGACGAGGAACCTCTACGCGTCGTCCATAATGCAACTATGCCGTTCGGCGATGGAGACATCGGCGCGAACCATCTGGTTGCTCAGCGACCCCGACAGGAACGTACGGCGGGATCAACGGGACGCGGATTCGCTCGTGCCCGAGCGCATGGAGCCGACCATCGCACGGTGGATGAGTCTCTACGCCTAGGTGGCTCGGACGCGCTCGCCGATCTTCTCGTGGTGACGTTCGCGGCTTATCTGTAATCGTGTCACCCGCGACGGCTCGCGCCGCGGGTTGCGCATGGGCCCACTTATGGCTGTTGGAATGGCCACGGATTTGGCCACAGAACACGGTGGAACCGATGCGAACAAGAGGGACGGAGCGTCACAGCGGGAACGGCTGAACCTCGCTGACGTGCAGCTATGAGACCGTGCGCACTGGAGGAGACGGTGACCGGTTAGCTCATACCTTAGAGGTCGAATCGTGGCCAGTGAGCGGCGTCGTTGGCGGCATTTTTGCGCGAACATGCTGATTCAACGGCTCCAACCGCGAACCGTAGGCCAGGCCTGGTGGCTATCAGGTGTAGCTTCAGGGTGTGTTCTCAGGTGTTTATGTGGTAGCGTCTCAGGTAGATCAACGTGGAGGTGCGATATGCCAGTCTTGACCGTCTCTGCGGCGCAGCGGCTTGATGATGAGGCAGCGACGCTTTCGATCCGCGAGATCGCCGCGTATCTGCAAGAGGCCGTCGGCCAGCGCGTCGCGGCGGCGATGGCGGGCTTGGCTGACGCCAAGCAAATCGGCCGCTACGCGCGCAAGGGCGGCCCGGAACCTCACGGCGCGACCGAGCGCCGGTTACGTGAGGGCTACAAGGTCGTCAGGATGCTCGTCGATGCTTACGACGACAAGACGGCGCGGGCGTGGCTGTTTGGCACCAACACGCGCTTGGACGATCGCGCGCCGATCGAGGTGCTCGGTGCGGCGGTCGACACCGCGGAGTTCGCGATGGTTGTCCGGGCTGCACGGCAGGTCGCCAGCTTCCAGTCGTGATCGCGGCGCCCGAGCAGGGGCGAACCCTGTGGCGGGTCGGCTATTACGCTGACCCGCTCGGCTTCACTCCGCTGGAGCTGTACCAGTTCAGTCACCGTTTCGACGACGTCTACCGCCGGTTCCGCACGCTCTATTGTGCTGACTTGGCGGAAACGTGTCTTCGCGAGGTGCTAGCCGACTTCCGGCCGAACCTCGGCGCGCTGCGCCGCCATGTTGAGCGCTACGGACCTGAGGCTGCCCAAGACTTCACTGAGAAGCCGGTCACTGCGCAGTGGCGCATACAGCACGCCCTCGTTCCCACAGTCCTGAAGCTCGATGGCCCCTTGATCGATCTCACCGACGTGCCCACACGCCAGGAGATCGAGGATCGCCACGTCGAACTGCTGCTCGAGCACGACCTGCAGCACCTCGATCTGCGCGAGATCACCACCAGTCGCCGCGCCATCACGCAGACGATCGCCGCGGACCTTTTTGACCGAGGCGCCGGCGCCGTCCGGTTCCCGTCCCGCCTGGACGGCAACGCTTGCGTCGCACTCTTCGAGGGGCGCGGCACCGCGAGCTTGGCCGGAGACCCCATCGCGCTCACCGACCCGCCGCCCGAACCGCTCCTCAACGTCACCACGCCGTGGGGCCTAGTGCTTGAGCCAGCGCCGGTGAAACTGCTCTAGATTGGGATGCGCGCGGTGGTGCCCATCGGACCACACGCAAGCAAATTGGACTGCATCCAGCCTTTCAGTTGCGGTCGATAGTTCAGTTGGCGTCTCTATGAGATCCGCCGGGACCGCCGCGCTCTGTTCGGTAAGCGAAAACCATCGCACTAAGACTTCGCCCAAGTCCGCTTCTACCGACCAAGTAACCCGATCGGCTTGCCACGCAGATTGGGTTATCTCATGGGGCCAACATGGGGCCAACGAGCCAGACCGACTGATCCAACACGTCCGAATGCCGGTTGCGCTTCTGGTCTGACCGGCTGAAACACATTGGTGTAGGCCAGAACTCCGCCTGAAAAGCGGAAGGTCGGCGGTTCGATCCCGCCCCTGGCCACCGGATTGTTTACGCAGGTGAGAAGCGTATAAGAGTATGAACGTGGCGCCGGCGGGGCGGCCATGCGGTCCTTCTATGGGGCCAAATGGGGCCAGGTTGGGGCCGCACGACCTGGTTGCCGTCTGGCGGAAGGTCAACCAGCGAGTCAGACGCACGGCAATGCTGTCGAATTGCCCGTCGGCGCAGGTGTCGGCGGTCACCGTGATTCCCGCATGGCCCATCGCCCTGCAGCAACGGTTTGAGGTCGGCGCTGGCCCTGCCTGAAAGCGATGTGTGGGGACCCCATTGGTGTGGTGGATGCCAACGTGAGCGTCCGGCACCGATACACCGCGCCCGTTTGCCGCGACGGCGTGCCTCTGCGGGCTGCTGCTGCTCCTCGTCGCCTCCGCCGCGCGGCGCCGCCGCGAGAACTCGTTCAAGCCACGCTATGGCGCAGATCCAGACTGGGCAGAATTGTGCTCGGTTGAATCGTGCCGAGATTCAGGCTGAGCCGAGATCCGGCCAGTGCCAGGGAATTACGTGACGGACAACGGCTCAAACCTGGAATAGGCGTTGGTCATCCGTTGTGGAGCTGTTTTTCATGGATAACAGCGGTATTCCATGATCCATATCTAACTGGACTTGCCGGATTAATCGCTCACTCACCCGGCAGAATGGTGACATGACTACTCCGCAGGTGTGGGTGTCGACCACTTTCGCGCGAATCGAGTATGACGGCCAATCCCCAGGCGAACACTGGGAACTCGTCGGCACGATCAACACCAATCAGGAGCGCGACTTCTACACGTACATCCAAATTCTCCTCGGGCTCAGGCAAACCACTCGCGGACGGCCCGAGTTTTACCTGGACGGAGATCCGGTCAGCAGTTGGGTTCAAGCCACGCATCGAATGCCCTTCTGGGTCGCAATCGACCCTTGGGGCGAAATGCGCCCACATATCCACGGCGCTCGACCCACCTACTTCGTGAGCACCGGGCAAGCTGTTGTCACACAATTGACTCGGCGGGCACCTGAACCCCATCCCGGCCTCGCCGTCAAACCGGTCAAGGTTCCGATTCGCTTGAAGCGAACGAACGGCGAAGTCTTCGCAAAATGGGAGAAGACGGACGCCTGACCGGCGCCCACGACAGACCGCCAGCGCGCAGAGAATCGCGAGGAACTCTTGACGTTTTCGATGCTATAGCTCGGTGGGCGTTTACCCGAATCGGCTTGCTCTGTCGGCTCGGGTGGGATGGTAACCGCCACCGGTCCATTCGCCTGTGGCAAGCCAGATTTCATAGTGGAGTAGCCATTCGGCTGTCCATGGCACGATAGTGGTAGCGAGGAGCATGCCGTGCTGCCATTCGCCAGGAAAGTAGAGGCAGAGTTCGTTGCCCGAATAGACGTGGGGCAGGTGGGTCGCGCCGGGATGGAGTGCGAGAGTCGGTTCTACGATATGGACGTGGGGCGGTGTCCAGTGCGTGTATTGCATTCGTGCACTGTAGGTTTGGCTCGCCGGGGTGGGCTGGATCGGCACGATGCAGTCGAGTTGACCGCGCTTGATCCGTCCGCGGGCGTCGGGGATTGCTAATCGTACAGCGACGAGGTGTTGCGCCAGGTTAATGGCTCGGGTCGGGGTGCTGGCCATAGAAGTTGTGGGGAGGGACGGCGATCCCCGTCGCACTGGGTGCCAGCAGTCCGGTGGTGCCGAGGCGGAGTGATCGGTTTGTGGTGTGGCCGCGCATCCGCTGGCCGTATTTCAGGGTCGACTGCCGTATGGGCTCAGCGCCGAAGCTCTGCGCGAGCTGGGAGGCGACGGTCTGCAATCCCTTGCCCCGCAGGCTCAGTGCGTCGTCCAGGGTGTCGGCGAGGTCGCGTTGCCAGGCGTAATACGCCTTTCGGCGTTCCGGGTACTCCTTCCATTTGTCGACGAAGTTTTCTTCCTCGTGGGCGGGGTTGGCGACCCAGTTGACGCCGTTGCGGTCCTCGATGTAGCGGTTCATGCCGGCCAGCGCGTTACGTGTGGCAGTGAATAGGTCCGTTTCCCCGCGGTAGGCCTTGGCGGCCAGTGTAGTGATGAGGATCGAGGGAGGACGGTTGTCGGGATCGTCGGCAAAGTAGAGCATGCAGTGCCACTTGAGGACCTGTACGACGCGCTGCAAGGTGGTGCGGAATTCCCAGATGGGGACGTCCTCCACGTCGACGCCGCGTTGGGCTGCTGCGGTGATCACCTTGTTCTGCAGCTCCTGTGACCGTCTCCGGAACCAGTTGGCGTAGCCGATCGGGTCGCTGTGCTGCCAGTGGAACAGCTCTTTGTCGGTCAGCAGGATGCCGGTGGGCAGGTACTCGAGATCGGGGATTGCGGGCAGGACGTCGAGGTGGAACCCGTTGACGGGGTCATCGAGTGTCCAGCAGCGCCGTCGGGATTCGCAGGTCTTCAGCCCGCCAGGGTGCCCGTTGCGTTCTTTCCAGTCCAGGTAGCTGTGTAGGAGGTCGCCGACGTCTTGTTTGAGGCGCGCCTGGGTGGTGGCTTCCTTCGCGAGGAGCATCAAGAAGACCAGGTCGATGTCGAAGTCGCCGGTGAGGCTGTGCGGCCGCACGACTGTGCCGAGGCGGAATGAGCCTTGCGGGTATACCCGGCAGCGGTGTTCGCCATGCTCGGCCAGCCAGTTCCCGACCTCTTCATAGCTGGCGATGGCGAGGGCCTGGAGATGCGGTGGTATGTCGAGGGTTTCGACGGCGCCGCTGAGCAGCATCGACAGCATCTGTTCCATGGTGTCCATGTTTATTTCTCCTTGGGGGAGTGGTACGGGATGTATTGGGGGGCTGCGTGGTCGGCGAAGGTTCGGGTGAATTCCGGTGATGTGAGGCGGCTTTCGTGTCCGGCTCGGCCAATTAGGCCGTCCGCGTCGACCGAATCGAGCTTGACGAGCCCGGTCGGCACGGTGGAGTTGACCCGCAGTACATGATCCTGTCCCAGGAAGTGGCGGATCTGCTTGGTGGCGCAGTCGCTTTGGGCACGCATGAGTACATCGACGGCGTCGAGGGCCCACGGGATGAGTCCGCCTCGGTCGAGCCGCCGGCTGCGGTGGGGCAGGTCGGTCGTCGTGCCCACGCTGAAGATGCGCACAGCCTCAAGGGGTAAGCCGAGCGGGCCAATGGCCTCAGTGAGAGCCACCATGGATGGGTTATTCGCCCAGATACCGCCGTCGATCAGCCGCGCGCCGGCGAGCGCCTTGCCGGGGAAGTACGTAGGGGCAGCCGTGGTGGCCATGGCGACATCGACGGCCTTCTCACGCCAGTCGCGGACCAGCGTTGTCAAATGTGGCGTGCGGAACAGATGGACGTCATCGACACCGATGTCGTACGAAGTGATGAGCAATCGCTTCGTGCTGTGCCCGAACAGGCGATCGCCGAGAACCTCTCCAAGGGCGGCGCGCAGCGGCGCGGCGGAGTATTTCGTGCGCGAAATCCGTCTCAGCGACCGCAGCCGGGTCCGGTCCCGGAAGATCCGTGGACCATGTGCGACGTAGAACTCCAGGATGTCGCGCGGTGTCATACCCAGGCCCAAGCCCAGCGCGATGATGCCACCCGTGGAGGTTCCGGCGATCAGATCGAAGTGGTCAACGATGCGGATCCCGAGGTCCTCTTCAAGGCGCGCCAGCACCGCGGCCGTGTACATGCCGCGCAGGCCTCCACCATCCAGCGACAGGATCTGGAAGCGGCCAGGGGTCATCGGGGGGTCAGGCATCGGTGTCGTCAATGCTGCCTCCCCAGGGCGCTTGGTATATCCTGCACTTAATTTTAGCACATATTATTCTGTATCGAGTTCTGAGGGCGAATCCGCGAATCGCGACGAACCTGCAGCTAGGATGTACTCATGCGAGGCTCAGTAGCCTTCACGCAGTGAAGTGCAGGACTAATGGATGCATCGACGTTCGAACCGATCCGGCTCCGCGTCGGCCGCGAGCTGATCGGACTCAGTCAGAACCAGTTAGCTACCAAGGTCGGCTTGTCCCCGGCGGCGATTAGCCAGTTCGAGAGTGGGGCAACTCGGCCCAGCCCGGAAACCCTTGGTGCACTGGGTGCCGCCTTGGCCGTGCCGGTGGGATTCTTCGCTCGCCCTCTCGCCGAAACACACGAAGGCTTTTTCAGGGCGCTACGCCGTACCAACGTGACGGATCGTCGCCGGGCACGTGCTGTCGCCCATGTCGCGCATGATCTGGCCACCGCCGCGGCAGCAGCCGGCAGATTTCCATCGCTCGACGTTCCCAAGCTTCGGGTAACGGCCCTAGATGCTCCGATCGAGGACATTGAAGCCATCGCGCACCGCGTTCGCATTTCATGGGATCTGCCACGCGGTCCCATTGATGACGTGGTGCGACTTCTGGAAGCGCATGGCATCGTCGTCACACGGCTTCCGCTCGACAGCGCCGACGTCGATGCATTTTCGCTGCCTTTTCCCGATCATCCGGTGGTGGTGCTGGGTAGCGACAAGGCTGATCGGGCGCGATCCCGTTTTGATGGCTCCCACGAGCTTGGCCACCTCGTCATGCACGGTGAACAGATCTGGGGCATGAAGCAAGTCGAGACCCAGGCACATCAGTTCGCCGCGGCTTTTCTGATGCCCGCCAATGAGATTCGCGATCAACTACCAACAACCGTCGATTGGCCACGACTGTTCGCTCTCAAGCAGTGCTGGCAGGTGTCCCTCGCAGCACTGCTGATGCGAGCGCGCACTCTTGGCCGTATGAATGAGCGCACCTACTTGACTGCCGTCAAAACGGTGTCAGCTCGGGGCTGGCGTCGCCTCGAACCGGTACCACTCGGCGCCCCGGAACGTCCCGATTTGCTCACGAGTTTTCTTTCCACAGCCGAGGGCCGGAGAATCCGCAACGACCTTCCCGGCCGCGTGGTTGACAGCATTGCGATCGCTAACAATGTTGCCTAGCAATGAAAACGGCTCGGTAGTGGGAGAGTTTGCTTGCAAGCCCCGCAGTGAATGGGCGATGCCGGAAGCGGTAGCTCGTGATCGAATAACAATAGGATATCTATCTAATTTCGCGAAACATGATGCCACACAGCAGGATTGACCGTACATAAGCGTCACAGTGACGTATCGACTGCCTACCGGGCCCTCCGGAGCATCGCAGTTGATTCTTGTCACCGGTCGGCCCGTGCATCTTCGTGGGCATTGGCTGCGCGGAGCGCCTCAAGATACTGCGCGGGTGAACGCCAAGGATTGTTGGACTCGGCCAGCGCCTGATGTATCGAGGGGTCCGGGGTGGACGCGGAGTGGGATAGGTCAGGCATCAAACGCTAGAAGGCCAAGCGGCACAGCGGCTTTCTACTCACATTGGCGCGAGTGCTAGCCGCCTACGGCGTCGGCAGACCGGCAAGCCAGTCCATCAGATCCCCTGGGCGCCGAGGAAGGAAAGTCTCGAAGAACTTGAGCTCGCGGCTGCTCACCAGCTGGTTTCGGGCGGCCTTATCGATGAAGGCCGCATCGCAATAGGGCATCGCGATCGCGAGGGCGTCGATGTCCTGAAGGTCGTTCGTCGTCCATGCGTGGCGACGATCGCTGTGGTATCGCTCCTTTACCGACGCGGCGACGCGGGTTGAGGGCATCCCGTCGTTGAAATTCCTTATCTTGGCGAGGCATTCAGACTTCGGGGGATCCTGGATCTCGAGAATCTGGGACAGCGCCAGTCCCGTGGCTGTCTGGGCCCGGTCGACCAGGTGTCCGAGCTCGACGTACAGCTCGTTGGCGTTGATCACGTCGCGCAACTTAGTCTGCCGAAGCGCTGGATCCGCATCCAGCTTGCTGACGAGGTCGTTCTCCCGCTTGGCCCGCTGCTTGAGCATGTCGCGCCAGCCGTCGAGGCTGTATCCGGCCCGGAGCAGGGCGGGGTCATCGTGGTCGTCGGGTCCGGTGACCAACTGGCGCATCGCCCACCGATTCAGGCTCGCCATTGGGTCAGCGCCTGTGTCTATACCCATGTCGTGACAGATCTTTTCGGCCCACCACGATGCTTCCTCTGCGGTGGTTCCGTCGAAGACGATGCCGCCCTTCTTGCCGAATGCATGCAGCATGTGCGTTCCGACAAGCGGGATGTGGCCCTGCGGGGCGATCGTCATGGTCGGCAGATCGTTGAGCGCGGCTTCGAACTCGAGCTCCATGATCTGGGGGCGTCCGAGGAGGAAGTTGAACTCGGACAATTCCTCCATCACCGCTACGACGTCCCGGCGCTGCGCGACGCTGGCGATTTTGTAGATCTCCAGGACGTGCGTCGACGACAGCGGGAACATCGCGCGGCCGTCGGCCAGCGCCTGCCGACAGGCCGCGAAGAGGTCCTTGTAGCCGGGTGGAGCGGTCCCCACCGCGACTTTCGCCAGGTTGATGTAGGCGAATGTGTCCAGGTACACGAGAGCTGGCGGCCTGGACGGCAGGGCCAGATCGCTGGGCCAGACGACGCCGGCGCGGACTCCGTAGGCAGTGGGCAACAGCCCCATCCCCTCTTGCGCATGGCTGAACGTCGACAATGATCCTCCGTAAAGGAGGGACGGCGCAAACTATTTTCGCGGTGGTCACCGCGATGTTCTAGAACGGCACCCGCATGATGTCCCGGCGGTCCCGGTTCGTGATCGGCCGCCGCCGACCGCAAGCGGCGGAAGCGGTTTCCCTGGGGCTTCCAGGTGGGTGGAACGCCAACAGCGCCCAGTGGCTGAGGGTCGCGGCCATCAATTCCGCGATCGATGCCCCGCGGTGGCTTGTCCCAGGCGAATCTCCTAGTCAGGTAGCGGTTTTGAGCAGAGGCCACCGACTCGTTGAACTATTGCTGGCCGCAGTGACTGATCTGGCCGGCCACCGCGACTTCCAGGAAACCCCCGCAGGCCGCGAGTTCGGCGATGTTGGTCATCACCGGCTCGAGGCTGCGCGCGGGTACCGACAAGCTGTGTGCCGCGGCGCATTTCGCCCCGCTGATCAGATGTGCTACACCACCGGGAAGGCGTATGCCGGACGAATCCCTGGGACTCCGGCCCATCCTTTGCACTCGATCCAGACCCAGCAGTAGTCGGGCGGTTCAGCCTCGTCGCAGTAGAAGTCGCTGACGATGCCTGCTCTGCACGCACGAAACCGTCGTGGTTGCTCTTCACGACCGTGCCGCAGCTCGGCGCGGCCTCACGGTCAGGGCCGCTCATGCAGAGCATCAAACTTTGGGTTTCCTCAGTGGCGCGCGGTGCGCCCGAATATTTCCGACACCCAACACGCTGACACCGTTAGGCTTAGCGGCTATGCATGATCTCGACGCGATCGATGAGGAACGCCGGCTGTCGAAGGCGTTGCGCTGGTCGGTCCGCGAGCACGGCGGTGAACCTACGAGCGTAAATGGGCTACTCGACGAGCGACTTTCTTGGTCTCGGGGTGCACAGTGACGACGCCACCGGCACCGCAGTCAACACCAGTAGCGTCATCACCGTCGCCGACACGGACGATATGGCCCGGCATCGGGCGCGGGCTAGCCCATGAGGATCTCCCGAAGCATTTGTTCACCGTGGCGGCTATGCACGCCCGACGCGCGCTGGCCGCCGCTGAGGAACCGCTCGATCAGCTCGACCGAGCCGCCTCGATAGGCACCTCCGTTGAACTGTTGGCGAAGGCGGCACTCACACTAATCTCACCGACGCTGATCGCTGAAAAGGATCCCAGGACTCTCCTGATGTACTCGGGCGTGCAGGTGCCGGGTATGTCGGCGCACGAAGCGAAGACGAAACTGGTTGGGGACTGTTTGCTGATCTTGAAGCACTCACATTCAGTGAACTTCAACCCTCAAGCGGACCAAAAGGTGCTCACCGTAAGAAATCTCGCGCTGCATAGCGGTCAGGTCGATAACACGGCGTTCAATGAAGCGCTCACGATCATGACCCGGTTGAACGAGGAAATTCTCGGAGTCATCGCGGCCCATGACGCCACTCTCGACCGAGCCACCTTCTGGGGCGCAGACTTGCTCGCTCAGGTCGACGAGAGACTCAAAGAGGTGCAGCAGGCTAGAATGCTTGCGCTAGAAGAGCTTAAAGCCGCCGCCAGGCGCATCTTCGATCGTCTAACACAGATGGGCTTCAGCGACGACGCACTCCTAGAACTCGCCGACCGAGACCCCGGGATCGACGATCCGGCCATGAGTAGCGCACCAGACTACGATCCTGAGCGACGTGAATGTCCAGCGTGCGGATACAACGGATGGCTCGGCTACGGTGTGACACACCGGGGCACGATGTACACTGAAACTGACGACATCGGTCATGATGCCTGGCACCTCGTCGATGTGACTATCGAGGCCCGCCAATTTGCTTGCGGGGTATGCCGTTTGGCACTACCTGCCGACTTACTCGATCTTGAGGGTATGGACGATGTTCGTGACATCACTCTCGAGGCCACGCAGGAAGAAATCGACGCGCGCGAGCAATACGAAATCGACAGCTATCTCGAGGACGAGTATCGGCGAAGGCAAGAAGAGGGCTGGCACGGTTGAAGCACCAGACCGCGACAACCTCGAACTAAGGCCGTCCGCGTTGCCTGGGCGATGAGGTGTGAATCATGGCGAACTTTAAGATGACGAATGAGCGCCTGTTAGTCGACGAACTCAATCTGCAGCTTCAGTACGACAAACCGATCACAAGCACGGGTGCCACCATGACGTTGCCGGCCGCATCGGCAGACCTCACCGACTGGATAACCGATAGCCGTCAGTTCGTATCACAGCAGTATGCCGACTGGAAACAGGTGATGGCTGACTTCAGCGCCAGCGTCAAAGAGACGGGACCAAAGTTGACCAGGCATGTCGAGACGATTACGGCTCAGATCGAACTACTGTTTCCAATGCTCATAACGTCGACTCCTCCCGCAACGCCAGCATCGCCCATCGCGACCTTCCTACGAAAGCTACTACCGCACAACGTCTCTGATGGCATCGCTCAATCGGTCACTTCACGCCTGGAGAAGTTGATCCCCCATCCGCCTACGACAAAAGTAGAAGTTCACTTTACTCTCGACGTCAATGTGCGCGAAGCTATCCGTCTAGGCCTCGAACAGCTCAGCGTCGAATTAGCCTCCCATGGAGCTATTCTCGCTGCATGGCACGACCTTTGGACGTCCGCTGACAATGTGAAGCGTCCCGTGGACCAGATAGCATTCCGCCGGGACACGCTTGCCGCAATTGCCCAGCGCAGAAACCTAGATGTATTTGGGCCGTTCGGCCTATTCGCAGACTTGCGCGGCCTCGTTGGGAACTCCTTCGACAGGGTCCAGGAGGAGCTCGACACGGAGGCTGGGGTCCAGCATGCTCCGACACTCACCAAAGACAAAAGCAAGGAACCGCTTTGGCGACGATTGCAGCTTTGTGGCAACGTTCTCACTCGCGAGCCTGAACGCGCCGACTGCATCGTCTGGTTACGACTCGAACCTGCGACGTTGCCGCAGAATGAGGTTAGCCATGGCCAAGTCACGTTCTACAACGCTGCATTTCTAACTTCTGCGATCGGAGATCCGTCAACGGCTGGCAATTTCAAGGTCTCGCCGGTGGAGCTGCTCAACCTCCCCCCAGCCGAGGCGGCCCCATTGCGCAAAGGCGACCAGGCCTGGGAGTCAGACTGGCGCCAGGCGTATGCGCGAGTCGTATTGCCTAACATTGAGATCCACGCAGCAGAATCCCGAGCCAGGTCGCTCGTTGAGGCGCTCAAGGTGGCAAACCGAACCGAGAAGGGCTCTTGGCAGACCATGAACGGAGCGATTCTCTTTGTCGGCAGAAGTCCTTCTACCCTCCTTGATTGGGGCCCAAAGGAAGACATTCCGGACATGTACTACCCGGATCACGATCGCTTCGGCTACGACGTCGAGCAGATGGCGCCGAACAAGCGGACGCTTGATGCGGGCTCTCTCCATGATCTTGAGGATGTCATTGCGATGGACAGGACGTTGTCGCTGGCGGTACGCGAAGGTCCTCAGGCTACGGTCATGGCCGCGGTGCGCGCTATTGAGCACATGAACACCTGGACAACCGGTGGGAAGACGTACTGGTCCGACTTCGTGTCTGACTACTTCAAGAAGGCCCAAAGTCGCAGTCGTGTAATTCATTTCATAAATAACTTCTCAATACTCGCAATCAAGTGGTGCGTGAATGACATCAAGCCAGATGCTGCCCTGAGGCAGCGCATCAACCAAATTCGTTCCGCGATAGAGAGTTCTATGGGACCGCACACGGCATACGACCGCGTCGCGGCGGCTGGCCATGTCGTCGAACTGCACAAGATCTATGCCGACGCCGACCACAGGCTAGCGAGAGGACTGGGAGAGCTCGAAAGCATACTGGAAACTCCGACTTCGATGTCCAGGCACCTAGATGCAGAAGGCGAGACGTTCGACCGCCAGCTGCGTCGACTGAAGCGGTTGCGCAACTGTGCGATTCACGGAGGGCCTGTCTCAGAAGCCGGTTGCCAATCGGTATCGATTTTTGCGCAGACGCTGGCGTACCGGTGCCTCAATGAGGCGTTGAAAGCACTGTTAATGGGTGCGACGATACCGACGCACATGGAAGACTACCGCGAGGATAGCCTGGCTCGGTACGACCGGATTCAACGCAACGGTGTCATCAACGACTTCTTCTTGAGCCAACCCGCCTCACCCTCCGGGAAAACGGCAGCCTTGAATCACGCTACACCCCTGCGCATCTTACGCAGCACCGTTTTCGGAGTCACCGTTTTCAGAGTGACCGGCGCGCCTGCCCTACGTAGCCCCTTCGTGATCGATGCGTACTCCCGCTCCCGTGCCGAATAGTGTTCGGGTGACTCGAATTCCACACCGCCGCGGACCGGCATTCCTGGCCAAGTTCTCGTGTCTAATCGCGCTGCTGACTGCCGCGGCTGCGGCATGGAAGTAGACGTTGGGGATGTTGGTGCCCCAGCAGGCGGCGCTCGACGCGGACGAAGCGGAGAAGGCGGCTGCCGCGGTGCGCGCCGACCAACAACACGAATGGGTGCGAGCACGCGACGAGCGTGGCTGTACGGCGAATACCCTCCCGCGACGTAGGCTCGGACTCTGTGCTTGATCCCAGTAGCGGCACGTCCGTCGCCGCGCTCATCGTCTCGATTTGCAGCGCAGCAGTCGCGCTCCTCGGTTTCCTGGCCAATCTCGCACTCTACAAGCTCTCCGGAGCGCGGCTCAAGGTCCAGCTGGTGTTCTGCTACGCCGATGAGGGCGGGCGACAAACGTGGAGCACAATGGCACGTGGACGGCCCGCCTTCACAGACATCGCCCGATCCGGGATGGACCGCATGTCTTCGTTCGGCATCGAGTATGGCCGAATAAGAGTCACCAACGTTGGCCGCACAGCGGTCTCGGTCGAGAACATCTCCTACGAGGTCCGGCGCCGCTATCGCTGGACCCCAAGGCGACGGCGCTCAACACTCCAGCCCTGGCAGTTTCTTCAGAAAGAAACCGATCCGAAGGATCTGAAGCTCGACCTGTCGAACCCCATCCGCCTCGAGCCCGGCGGCCATGTCACTGCGGAGCTCTACCTGTGGCCAACTCTCGCCGCCCACAACCACGGCACCGGCGCCATCTCCGTGCGCGGATCAGCCCACGCGGTAGGCCGCAAATGGGCCACACGATCGAAGCGGCGTTCGGCCTGGAAGATCCCCGCCGGCTCCTCCACCTACTTCACCGACGTCGACGTCACGCCTGAACTCAGAGCATTCCGCGAACTCTGGTTCCACAGACACCGCGCACGAATTAGTGCCTCATGGGCGCTGATGATGTACCGCGAGATCAACAAGCGCCTCGCCGAAGGAGCGACCGGCGAAGAAATCCACGAATACCTCGATGAGGGAATGAGGGGCCTCGACGACGACAGCAAGTTCATGGGCAACGTCATGGTGGCCTTCAATGTGTATCGCGAGTACCACACGGAGACGCCGCCACCGGCGCTCGGCCGCCTACAGCGAGCACTGTACGGCCAGACAGGCATACCACCCTGGCGGAAATCATCTCTGCAACGTTGATAGCGGCTCGAAAGACCGCCTACGCTCGAACCCGTGCCCGCACCTGACATTTTCAACTTCGACGACAGCAACCTCGCTACCTACGACCCGAAGAAAATCAACAGGGTCCTCAGCGAGCAGCCCGCGCTGTACATCAACCATCTGCGCATAGCGCGCAGCATCGCAGGATGGGCCGACCGGCTCGACGCGGACGCGACAACCTCAGGTGCAGAGTTCCAGAGAGGCTACGCCAAGGCGCTCCGCGAAATCGCCGCGCATCTGCGCCAGGCGGACTACGTCGAGGGCGGCCCGATGATCGTCGAGCACTAGCGCAGCTTGAAATCCCCGTCTGCTGGAAGTGTACGGAACGGCGGCGCCCAAAAACGAAGGCGTTTTGCAGGCACGGTAAGGCGTCACTGATAAGGGACCGGGAACCGGTGCGGCTTGTAGATGCTGTGGTCGACCCGCTGTCATTTCCCGGACTGGCTCCTTCGCAGCAGCTCCGCGAGGGTAGCGACATCGACGGCTGAGAGGCCCACCGGCATCACCTGCCCCGGACGACGAGATGCCGCCGGGTTTATGAGTACCTTCCCGCTCGAGGCCCAACGCTGTATAGAAAAATGGCCGCCGCGACGGCTGGGCTGGCATGATCACCGAACTTGTCGGTGTCGGCGAATAGTGTTGCCGACATGTGGGATGACCGCACCATCGGCTGCGACCTTGCCCTACGGCGCGAAATCCGCCAAATCAGGATCGCCCGGGTGTCGGGGTGACGCTCATCCAGACCCTGATCACCGACGACCTGATCATCCAGGTCGCTGATCGTCGGTTAACGAATGCCGCCACTGGCATGCTGGTCGATGACCAGTACACGAAGCTCGTCTGCTGGAACTTCAACTTCTCGATCGGCTTCACCGGCCTTGCCCGGATTGATCGCGCGCAGAGGAGGTCGACGTCGGAATGGATTGCCGAAACGATTTGTGATTACGGCCTATTCGAAGATGGAGTTGCGGCGCTAGCCCGCGTCGCTTCGGAACGGGTCGGCAAGCTGCCCAAGGCATGGCCCGATAAGCGGCTCGGCATCCTGGTCGCGGGTTTCGACGGCCGCACCGACCCGTTGGTCGCCGAGATCGCCAACTTTGAGGCTGGCGGCCCCATGCCCGGGGACCCCACGAATTTCACCGTCAAGCGAGTTAGCAGGCTACAGGGGAGGGCTGTGGGTTACCGGATCACCGGAGCTGGATTAACCGAGAAGTGGCAGCATCAGATGCTGATCCAACGTGTACCGCGCGCGCTTCGGAAGCCGAAACCCGAAGGTGTGACCTACGCGGTTAAGCTGATGGTCGCGGTGCAGCGCAGCATCGCCAAGACAAACTCCAGGGTTGGTACCGACGCGATGGCCGTCACGATTCCCCGCACAACCTTCGGTGAGCGGATCTTGGCGCACCTCAACGGCGGCAGGATCATGACGAAAGTCGATAGCAACATCATTGGCGGGACTGGGGGACCTGAGTTCACCTACTTCGATACCGAGGGCTTCGACTACCGCCAATTCGGCCCCCACACCGCGGGAAACGGGATGGCTGTCGCCGACCTCATGAGCACGGCGGATCCCGACAACCCCGACTACCAGTCAGTCAGCATCCGAATCCTCAAGTGGCCGAAGCCTCCTGCGCAATCGGGAGCCCGCACACAGCCTGGGTAAATTGACGGCAGTCGTAGTTCGGTAGTGCTTTCGCTCGCGTTGGCCACGATCCGCAGGTCCGTATCCGACACGCCGACGTACGGTGCAGAGGCCAATCGCGGTGAGCGCTCTACGCGACTGTGAGTCAGGTGCTGTTCGCGACTTTCGCAACTTTGCCCCGACCTTGTACCGTTCCTGGGACGACACTTTGATCAGCGGGTCAGCGCAGCAGGCGCTGAGTGAATGCCGCGATCGCGAGCTGACCGTCGGTCGCCACGGTCTCAGCGTCTTCGTCGGGGTGGTTCTCGATGAACTGCTTGACGTACGCGAGAGAGCCCTGGGCGGACGAATCGGCGAAATTCGCTTGCAGGTCTAGCAATTGGGTGCGCACCTCTCCTGTCGGCAGACCAAAAACCTCCAAGACGCGTTCAGCCGCTGCGGTAGCGTCCCCGTGGTTGTTGTGCAATAACACGAATGCGATGTCGTACCAGTCCTTTTCTTTGCGGCGGCCGTGAGCCGCAGCCACCTTCGCGAGGAGGAAACCGGCCAATCCGGTGACCTTGATTTCAGCCTCGCGCCGCGTCCCGTGGTCGATTGCCTGGATCTTCTGAATCACGACGTCTCTTGCGGCGTATCCAGTTCCGCGCAGGTTCGCTGCCCCGAGCTGTTTGCAGCCGGTGAACTCGACAGTCGCGTTGTTCGGCTCATCGTCGAGATCAGCCAGCAGCTCGAACTTGATCGTAGCGCGCACGCCCTCGGGGTCGTTTAGCTCCCATCGCCACACCCGTTCGTCATCAGGCTCAAACCCCGCATTGAGCAACGCCTCTTCCAAGCGCGCCGCTTGAACTGAGCCACCGGCAATTTCCAGGTTGACCTGAACGTCGACATCGGACGTCCCCGCGTGACGCTTCGACGAGTTCGAGCACAGCAGGGCGGGCACCAATCCCCCGAGAAGCACGAATTCTGGGCGTCCCCCGTAGTGATGCACCACGCGCACCAGTGCGAGTTCAGCTGCTCGCCTGGCCGCGGCGGTCCGAACCTGTCCTACGTCGGCATTCATAGTGTCGTCATCTCCTCACGCAAGTGCTCGGCCGCGTCTTCGCCGCGCACCCCACTGATTCGGAGGTCGGCGTACGCGCGAGGCCACAGCACCGAGCGAAAGCCGTCGGCGATCGTCTCGGTGAGTTTCGCACCGGCCGGTGTGGGGAACGGGCGCAGCACCAGGCGGCCACCATCCATCTCTTGGAGGCCAGCGGCCGACGCGGCTCGGCGAACATCACTCCACGTCTTGCCCGCCACATAGATCTCCAAGGGCGCTACCTCGGTCTGCATCGGCGCAAGTATGCTCGCCGAAAGTGCGCTTGTGGCAGCCCAATCTATATCAGCAGCTTCCAAGAGCTGACCGGTCTGGATCGCCCCGGCGGCGGGATCTCGCCACAGCACACCGACGCGGATGGAAATCGCGGAGCGCAGCCGCTCGGCCGCCGTCGCGTAAGCGTCGAGAAACTCGTCGCGATCCGCGACGCGCCGCGCCGCACTGGGACCACGCGCAGCCGAGCTGACCAGATGCCCGTCCTTCTCGAGGAATTTCAGCGCAGTCACCGCGCTGCCCATTGATATCCCGGTGGCGTCTATAACCGAGTTCGCGGTCGGG
The DNA here is from genome assembly GCF_002102255.1 of Mycobacterium nebraskense. Classification (GTDB taxonomy): domain Bacteria; phylum Actinomycetota; class Actinomycetes; order Mycobacteriales; family Mycobacteriaceae; genus Mycobacterium; species Mycobacterium nebraskense. The sequence goes on along the minus strand of NZ_LQPH01000189.1, from coordinate 39,680 downwards.
CTTGCCTGTCCCGAGAGGATGGCCTCGCAAACGGCGAGCGTGGCTGGCCTCCACCCGATGCGCGAGTCCAGGGGCACCGGGGGCTTGCCCTTTGTGTCGATGATGATCGTCGTCCCCGAGGAATCCCTGATGACGATGTCAGCTGCACCGGATTCATCGACCCAGCCGATGCCGGCTTTCATGGCGACAGCGCGCGCTCCCGGTGACATCCGCGGCGCGGCGATCACGTCCGGCCTGGGCTTATCGTGCAGGGCCGCTTCGACCTGCTGCGGCCAGCCGACCGTTAGCCAGCGGACCCGAAGATCCTTATTGTCCAGCGTCACGATCAGATCCCGGTTCGGACCTTCAGCGCTACGCGCGCGCAGCGCGGTATGAAGCACGCCTTCCAGCGCGCTGACCGCCCTGTCCTGGTGCGCCATGACTACCACCATACCTCAATAAAAGCCAGTACCTCACTGATATAGTGATGTACGTTAGGCCGTTGAGGTACACGCTAGGGTCAGACCCATCTAAAGGCGTAAACACGTTCGCCAACCATGAGCGACGGGCGTCCGGGCTTAGTCGGGAAGCTGGTTCCATGGGGCCAAGATGGGGCCAGCGAGCCAGACCGACTGATCTGACACGTCCGAATACCGGTCGCACATCCGGTCTGACCGGCTGAAACACATCGGTGTAGGCCGCACCACCGCCTGAAAAGCGGAAGGTCGGCGGTTCGATCCCGCCCCTGGCCACCAATGTTGAGCTTCGCGGCACTATTTCGGCCGTAACAAACAAGGTAGAAGAGCGCCCAATCCTGCGTCACACGTCTTCGCACCCGTCACCGGGACCACGCGCTCACGGTTGTCGCGAGTTGGGCGCCGCGATCACGACATCGGTGACGAGGCCGAAGCGATGCACACGTGAGTGATGCTCGACCTGCCAGTCGTTGCCCAGCAGCGCGGAGAGGCTGATCGGGCGACACCCGCCGACGAGTTGCGGTGCCACGCGCCAGAGGCCGGTCCAAACTTGTGATACGGCGCGTTCGAGCGGCCGATCGCCATGGGCGAGACTGGCGAGGCAAAGCCGGCCGTCGGGGGTGAGGATGCGCCGCAGATCATGAAGCACTTCGCGGGCATAGTGCACGTCGAGGAGGTCGAACACAAACGTGGAAATCACACGGTCGGCGAACCCGTCATCAGCCGGCAACGGGAGTGTGCCCTCGACCAGCACCACCTTGGCCCGCTCAGCCCAAGCGGCGAGCCGACGGGTAGCTAGGTTGATCATCACCGGGCTGATGTCCACGCCGAGGTAATTGACACTGCCAGGCAGCGAGCCCAGTAGGTGCGCAGCGAACCGGCCAGTGCCGCAGCCGAACTCGAAAATTGTCTGGTCTCCGGCCAGGGCCGCCTCGGCCACCAACCGCTCGGTGGTCGCGTCCTCGTAGAATCCTTGCCAATCTTGCATGCGGCCGATCCGGTCGTAGACCGAGCGGGCTTGGTTCAGAGTTAGCGCCACGGGTTTGTCCTTTCGCCGAGAACGCCAATCACCTTGGTGTTCGCCGGAGTTGGTAGTGCCACAATTCGAAAAGACCCTCGGCGCGCGATATCAGCATCGGTTTCACCACGCTAGGTTTCGCCTCGACAAGCTCCCAGCCAGCGCCGATGAAACGCCGCTTGACCTCCTCGACGCTCATGCCGGCATGCATGGGCGCGGTCCTGGGTGGCCGGCGGAAACCGTAGAGCAGAAGCGTCGCGGCCGGAGCGGCGTGCGAGACCCCGGTCACGTAGGCGGGCCGTCGATCCTCGGGCAGGGTGTGAAAGCACCCAAAGTCCAGTATCAGCGTGTAGCCATCACCCACGCCGAGCTCGTCTAAGCGGGTTACGTCGCCTTGCACGAAACGCGCTGCAACACCGGCGACGGTGGCGTTGTGGCGGCCTATCGCCAGCGCTTTGGGCACCATGTCCACGGCGGTGACGTTCCAACCATGAGTGGCGAGGTAGATGGTGTCGGTGCCGGTGCCGCAGCCCAGATCTAGAGCACGTCCCGCCGGCAGCGCACCGGGCCCTTCGATCAGGTCGACCAGTTCGACCGGCGGTGCGGCCCGGCGCCAAATGATGAGTCCCGCGCGGTAGATAGCCCGATACACCAGCTGGTACCAGCGCAGGTCATTAACGGTCCCGTGCCGCCCTCTTAATCTGATCCACGGGCACGCGACTCCCAGCAGTATCGCCGAGTGCGTGAGGCATCCGTTGACGTGACCGCATGTCCGGGCGAGAACGGCTCGCGGAGCGAGCGAAGCCTTGAGGTTCGCCATCGGAGGCTGCTCCTTTCACCGGATTGCGTTGTGCTGACAGGGAATTGGCGAATCAGATTCGCCATCAGTTTGGGACGCTCTGCTATCAGCAGCTTCGCGATGGGCAGTCGTGCGACGGCTGCGCCGGCGGGCCGTGCAGATGATGTGCAGGTAGACAACAGATGCGGCGCCGATTTCGGCTCGGCGGGAGATCGGGTCGACATCGGTCATGAGCTGGGCGCGCTCTCCTCGACCAGACACAGCGCCAGGTCAAGCACGGCCGGGATGCACGGGTCGGCAATCGAATACAGAATCCGGACGCCATCGCGGCGCGCGGCGACCATACCGCGATCGGACAACCGTTGCAGTTGGTTCGACACCGCTTGCACTCGCAGTCCCACCCGCTGCGCCAACTCGCCGACCGACACCTCACCCTCACGGTGCATGGCATGCAGCAGCCGCAGACGGGTGTCATTGCCCAGCAACTTGAACAACCCGACCAGTGCGGCTGCCTGCTCGGTTGTCACCAGAGGCCGGGTCGCGAGCGCGGGCTTGCCCGCCGCCCCGGCCGGTCCAGTGGCTGAGCACTCACTAATGCCCACCATTGACCAACTATTACACAAGATCATGTAATGATGGAAGGATTTCCTGGGGCGATAGGCCGCGCTTACCGACACACTCCCTTAGTCTTCGGCCACCAGGCCTTTCACCTGTTGGTAGTAAATGACCTGGCCGCCGCCGGCCCAATTCCCCTCGGGGATCTCGTGGATCAACGTCCAGACATGAAACGCTCGTGCGACCTGCGGTTCGATGCCCGCCGCCGCGCACACCGCGGCGTGCACGTCGGCGGCGAGCTGCTCTTTCCGGTCCTTATCGAGCGCCCCCGCGAATACCGTTACGTCGACTCGGAATCGAGGCGCACCCGGCCCCTGCCCGCCCACCGAGAGGTCAGCGGGATCCACCGCATGCAAGTACACCCAGGTGTTGTCACGCAGAAACGGGGTATCCGGGGCGCGCTCGGCCCGCAGTAGCGCGGTGACCAACTCGTCGGTCAACCGGCTCAACGCCTCGTCGTCCACCGAGCCACGCACGAACGTCAGGTCGAGCATCGGCATGGCAACTCCTCGCTCATAGCTTCCGCAGGCCTCGCACGACCTTGACGTAGGGTGCCGTCGCCGCCGCGCTCTTGCGCAGACTCGGTTGAATCGCACCGGCATTGCCCACGACGACGTGTCGCAATCCGTTGTCGCGGAACTCGGCAATCTGCTCGATGACCTCGTTCGGCATTCCGACGGCAAACAATTCGCGGACGAGCGACCGCGGCGCCTTGGCCGCATAGGAGAGCGCCGTCTGCTCGTCGATTGTCTGCGGTATGAGGTCCTGCACCCCGGTGAAATCGGCCCCAAGCGGGTGCTGGGCGCCGTGACGCGCCCAGTCCTTGGCGGGCGAGTTGAGTGTGAACACCTTGGCGATATCGGAGTCCACGACTTCGTCGATCTCGTCGCGGGAACGGCCGGTCACGATGAACCGGATGAGTGCGGGGGTGATGGACATCGGGTCGCGGCCGGTGTCGGAAGCCGCGCTGCGCACGATGTCGAGTTGCTCGCCGTATTCGGTCGCACGGGTCGTTCCGGGAAACCAGCCGTCGGCATAGCGTCCGGTGGCCCGCATCATCCGCGGCCCGTGAGCGGCGACCCAGATCGGGGGCCACTTGCCCTTATATGGGGGTAGGGCGAAAGTCGCCTTGTGCAAAGGGAAGAACGGTGAATCCCGGGTGACCAGCTCGCCGCCCGAGTCCCACAGCGCGCGGATGGTGGCCACCGCCTCCTCGAAACGCGCCACCGGCTTCGACCAATCGACGCCGTAGGGCGCATTGCTTTCCCGCTCGCCGGTTCCGATGCCGAGCACCGCCTTGCCTCGGGTGAGCAGATGCAGAGAGGCGACCGCCTGGGCGGTGACGGCGGGATTGCGCCTGCCGGTGTCGGTGACGGCCACGCCCAGGCGCATCCGGCCAAGCCGATTGCGGCCCGCCAGGTAACCCAGCATCGTCCACGGCTCGAGGTGAGCGTCCATCTTGGGGATCAACCGGGCGGCCCCCACATGCTTGGGCGTCCACATCGATGGCGGCAGTACCGAGTTGAGATGGTCGGCCACCCAAAAGGAGTCCGCCCCGCAGGCCACCCCGGTCAGGTAGTCGGCGCGGATCAACGGCTTCGGCCCGAACCGCGAGTTGATCGTGTTGTGCATGACACCCACGCCGAAGCCGGCCATCGCTTGCGCTCCTTCGAGCCGTCGGCCTGAGGCTAGCCGATCGGCTACCCGGACGATAGATGATCAATCCCCGTTCATCAATGGTCGCGCCGCTGGTTATCCGAGCACCGGAATCAAGAGTCGCGACGACGAGCGCGCCGTGTTCAGGCTGGAGGTGCCGACGCTGGCATGCCGGAAGTTCATGATCGCCGGCGTCGACGGGTCCTGGTCGTCGCTGGTCAGTGTCAGGCGAATCCGATGGCCCGCCTTGAACCGGCGGGCGTTGGGAACCAACGGGATTCGGTACTCGACATCCTCGCCCAGCGGCACCGCTTGCGGGTTGCGGCAGGGCAGCACCGGCGCACCGGGCCGACTGGCCGCTTCGTCGACCTCGCGCAAGCTGGCGCGCAACCAGCCCGAGGTCACGTCGGTCGCTTGCCCGTCGGGCGCCACGTCGTGCAGCGTCGCCATCCACGCGGTGTCGATCGCCGTCGCCGAGGCAACCAGCCGCAGCTCGATATCGCCGACCACATCGACATCCTGGCTCAGCGGTGCGCTGGTCCAGGCCAGCATCGACGGCGGATCGATCTCGCTGGCTTTGATGCGGCCCAGGCCGGATCCCAACACCATGAGATCGCGACTGCCCGGCTCACCTTCGTCGGCGTCCAAAGCGGCGTCGGCGCGCAGGGCCAGTTCGCGATGCGGGGCTTGCGACGGCGGCCAGGAGTCGGCGGTTCGCCACTCGTCGGCGCCGGGCAGGAAGTAGCGGATCGGCGGCCCCTCGGTGATCCCGGTGTCGCGCCCCTTGAGCCAATGGTCATACCAGGCCAGTGCCTCGGTGTGCATGCTTTCCCATGGCCACGTCAGCCCGAACTCGCCGAGCATGCCCATCCGCACACATCCGTTGTCCGACAGCCCCTTCCAGGTTGCGAACGTCGAAGGCAGGTGTAACGGCACGTTCTGCCAGTCACACCCTAGATAGACCGGGATGTCGATTTCCTTGAGCAGTGGCAGCAGGTTTCGTTCTTCCCACCACTCGTCGCGCGTCGGGTGCTTGACCACCGCCTCCTGCCATAGTTCGTCCCACGGGTGGGGGTTGTGTGGCAGCCTGAGCAGTTGGCGCAGCATGGTGACCGCCGCTTCGCCGTTCATGGTTTCGAATTTCTTGTGCACTCTCGGGCTGTTGAGCACGCGTCGCGCCAACCCCACTGGCTTGCTGCGCCACAGCTTGTCGCTGCGGTCGGAGGTCAGCCCCATCATGGCGAGAAACGGTGTGATGAAAGAAGAACTCAACAGCCCGTGGTGGTTGGCGCCCTCGTACAGGTCGCTGGTCACGGCGAGGGGAAAGACTGCTTTGAGGTGCGGCGGCCGCTCGACGGCAGCCTCGAGTTGGGTCATCGCGAAGTAGCTGATGCCGATCATGCCGACGTTTCCGTCACACCACGGCTGAGCCGCGACCCACTCCACCAGGTCGTGCACATCCTGGCGTTCCTGCGCGTCGAAGAAGTTGAAGGAGCCCTCGGAGCCGCAGGTGCCGCGGAGGTTGGCAATGACGTGCACGTAGCCGCGCGGCACCCAGAAGTCCGTCCTACCGGCCTCGATGAACCCCGCCGGGGCGCCGAGGTCCTGCATCTGCCGCGGATATGGCGAGGCGGCCAGCAGCGCCGGGAAGCGGCCGTCGGCATCTGGCCGGTGAATGTCGGCCAAAAGCGTTGTGCCGTCACGGACCGTGATCGCGGTGTTGATGTCGGTGCGCGACGCGTACTGCGGCTCGCTGAGGTTCCGGTATTCCCGGCCGGTGGTCTGCGGGCCGTTGAGCGTTGTCATAGTTTCACGCTACGTTGAAACTAGTCTCAACGCAAGATGAAACTTCGGGTATGGTGAGACGGTGCCGACGCGATCGCTCACCCCGGGTCCGCGCGACGAGCGCGGCGTGCTGGCGGCGCGCATTCTGGCCGCCGCTCGCGACGAATTCGCCGAACATGGCTGGGCCGGCACGGCCATTCGTGCCGTCGCCCGGACCGCGGACGTCGACCCGGCCCTCATCTATCACTACTTCGGCTCGAAGGAGGGCCTGCTCGATGCCGCCACCACGCCGCCGCAGAAGTGGCTCGACGCGGTGGCCGCGACGTGGGCGACGCCCAAGGCCGACCTGGGCCGGCAACTGATCCGCACCGTGCTGGACACCTGGACAGACGAGGAGGTCGGTCCGATCCTGCGCGCGGTGGTGCTGACCGCCGCGCACGAAGACAAGACCCGGGAGAAGCTGCGGCTGATCGTGGAGCGGGGTCTGATCGGCGGGTCCACCCTGGGGGCCGACGAGGACGAACGACTGCGGCGCAGCGGGTTGATCGCCACCCAGCTGATCGGCTTCGCGTTGTTGCGCTACGTCTGGAAGATGGAGCCCATCGCGTCCATGTCCGAGGATCAGGTGGTGGCGGCGATCGCGCCGAACCTGCAGCGCTATGTCGAGGGCGACATCTCGTAGGAGATAACGCAACTCGGGGTGACCAAGCGCGACAATGGTCGGATGCGTCGTTTGCGCCCGGTCCTTGCGCTTGCGGTCGCCGCGGGGCTGGTCGCGGTCTCCGGCGCAGTGACCGCCCAGGCCGGTCCCGACGTCCCGCCCGTGAGCGATGCGGCGCGCGCGGCCGGATTCGTCGATGTCCGCAGCGTGGTCTCCGACGCCATCATCGACCTGCGCTACGCGACGACCAACAACTTCACTCACACGCAGCTGTACCCCTCCGACGCCCGATGCCTGGTGCATCAATCGATGGCTCCGGGGCTTGCGGCGGCCGCGACGGCGCTGCGCCCGCAGGGGCACCTCCTGGTGTTCTGGGACTGCTATCGGCCGCACGACGTCCAGGTCAAGATGTTCAACGTCGTGCCCAACCCGGCGTGGGTCGCCCGGCCCGGTCAGTATGCGCACAGCCACGAGTCGGGGCGCTCGGTGGACGTGACGTTCACGACGGCGCAGCAGCCGTGCGCGTCCGGGCAACATGCCGACGGGCTCTGCCTCGCCGACATGGGCACCGACTTCGATGACTTCTCCTCGCGCGCAAACGCTTTCGCCACCCAGGGTGTCAGCGTCGACGCCCAGGAGAATCGGGCCGCCCTGCGAAATGCGATGAAATACGGTGGGCTCGCGCCGTATTCCGGGGAGTGGTGGCACTTCGACGGCCCCGGCGCGGGGGTCGACCGCCCCATCCTGAACGTCCCCGTGGACTAGTATCATATTCTGAGATAGTAATTTCATTATATGGATCAGCCGATATGCTGCGGGCATGAAAGACGAACGCGGGGCCACCTACACGCACGGACACCACGAGTCGGTGCTCCGGAGTCACCAGCGACGCACCGCGGAGGACTCGGCGGCCTACCTGCTGCCCCACCTGAAACCCGGCTTGTCGGTGCTGGATATCGGATGCGGACCCGGGACGATCACCGCTGACCTCGCAATGCGCGTCGCACCGGGACCGGTGACGGCCGTCGACCAGTCGGCCGACGTCCTCGGCGTGGCCCGCACCGAGGTCGACCAGTGTGGCCTGTCAAACGTTTCGTTCGCGACCGCCGACGTGCACCGGCTCGACTTTCCGGATGGCACATTCGATGTCGTGCACGCGCACCAGGTGCTGCAACACGTCGCCGATCCGGTGGGAGCCCTGCGTGAAATGAGAAGGGTGTGCGCGCCCGGCGGGGTCGTGGCGGCCCGGGACGCCGACTACGCGGGGTTCATCTGGTTCCCGCAGTTGCCGGCGCTGGATCGGTGGCACGAGCTCTACCAGCGGGCCGCTCGTGCCAACCGCGGCGAACCCGATGCCGGGAGGCGGTTGCTGTCCTGGGCCCAGCAGGCGGGTTTCGCCGACGTCACGCCGACGGGCAGCGTGTGGTGCTACGCGACGCCCGCGACGCGCGAATGGTGGGGAGAAATGTGGGCCGACCGCATCCTGCGTTCGCGTATCGCCCAGGACCTGCTGCGGCTAGGCCTGGCCACCACCGCGCAGCTCGAGGAGGTCTCCGCGGCTTGGCGGGAATGGGCCGCGGCGCCGGACGGCTGGCTGTCGATCCCGCACGGCGAAATTCTCTGCCGGGCATAGGCATTCAGTCCAGGAAGAGGTCCGGGATCGGTTGCTCGCCGCCGCCGTACCGGGACAGGTCCGCGGCCCCGGTGGACCGCAGCACCGCGGCGTCGATATGACAGTCGCCCGTGGCTTCCCGAGCCGGTCGGGTGATGATCTCGACAGCCGCGTCGGCCATGATTTCAGGACTTCGCGACGACGCCGCCAAACGGTCACCGTCGGCCATGTTCGCCACTGCCGCGGTGGCGATGTAGGTCTCCGGCCACAGGCAATTCACCGCGATCCCGTCCTCTGCGAACTCGGCCGCCCAGCCCAGTGACAACAACGTCATCCCGTATTTGGACAGCGTGTAGGCGGGGTGGGCGCCCAGCCAGCGCGGGTTCATGTTGACCGGCGGCGAGATGGTCAGCACGTGCGGGTTGGCCGATTTCTTTAAATGGGGCACGCACGCCTTGGTCAGCAGGAACGTGCCGCGCAGATTGATCTCCTGCATCAGATCGAATTTCTTGGCCGACAGCGCGGCAGTCGGTTCGACCGCGATGGCGCTGGCGTTGTTGACGCACACGTCGATGCCGCCGAACCGCTGCACCGCGGCCTCGACCGCGCGCTGCACGTCCTCTTCACGTCGCACGTCGCCAACGACCGCCAGCGCCTTACCGCCGGCCGCCTCGACATCGGCGGCCGCGGTGTGCACCGTCCCGGGCAGGCGGGGATGCGGGGTGTCGGTCTTGGCCAGCAGCACCACGTTGGCGCCCTGCTTGGCCGCGGCGATTCCAATCGCAAGTCCGATTCCGCGGCTGCCGCCTGAGATCACGACGGTGCGATCGGCGAGCGAACTGTTAGCCATTAGTCTCCTTTGGCCTGGTCAAGCGCATGGTATTGGCATTCTCTTTTTTTGCAAGTACGTTATTCACCGATGGATAATACGGCCCACACTCCGTCTGGTATCCCGCTGCAGCCCGTATACGGGCCGGCGGACAGAAGGGCGGAACCGTCAGCGCCGGGGGAGTTCCCCTTCACCCGGGGAAACTTCGCGTCCGGCTATCGCGGCAAGCTCTGGACCTTCCGGCAGTACTCGGGATTCGGCACCGCCGAGGAATCCAATCGCCGGTACCGCTATCTGCTGGAGCAAGGCGGGACCGGGCTATCGGTGGCGCTCGATTTGCCCACCCAATGCGGATACGACTCCGACGACCCGGAGTTCGGCGAGGAGGTGGGCCGGGTCGGCGTCGCGATCGACACCCTGGCCGACTTCGAGATCCTGTTCGACGGCATCCCGCTGGACAAGCTCAGCACGAGCATGACGATCAACGGAACGGCGGCGATCCTGCTGGCGTTCTACGTCGCCGCGGCCGAGAAAAAGGGGATACCGCGCGCGAAGCTGACCGGCACCATTCAGAACGACATTCTCAAGGAGTACGCGTCCCGCGGCACGTGGATCTGGCCGCCGGAGCCTTCGCTGCGGCTGATCGCCGATACCATCGAGTTCTGCGCGGCCGAGGTGCCGCGATTCAACGCGATTTCGGTGGCGGGCGCACACTTTCGCGACGCGGGGGCCAACGCGGTCCAGGAGATGGCGTTCACCCTGGCCGACGGGGTGACCTATTGCGACACCGTGGTGGAGCGGGGTCGGATGACGATCGATCAGTTCGCCCCGCAGATCTCGTTCTTCTTCTACACCCATGGGGACTTCTTCGAAGAGATCGCCAAATACCGTGCGGGGCGGCGCCGTTGGGCGACCATCGTGCGGGAGCGCTACGGGGCGACGACGGCCAAGGCGGCGATGTTCCGCTTCGGCTGTGTCTGTGGTGGCGCATCGCTGTACGCGCCGCAGGCCCACAACAACATCGTCCGGGTGGCGTACGAGGCGATGGCCGCGGTGCTGGGCGGTGTCCAGTCGATGTTCACGGCGGCCTGGGACGAGCCGTTCGCCCTGCCCACCGAGGAAACCACGACGCTGGCGCTGCGCACCCAGCAAATCCTGGCGCACGAAACCGGCGTGGCCAGCGTCGCGGACCCGCTAGGCGGCTCTTACTTCGTCGAGGCGCTGACCGATGCCACCGAGGCTCGCATCGTTGAAATCATGTCCGACCTCGAGCGGCACGGCGGAATGGTCCATGCCATCGAGGACGGTTACCTGCAGGGCCTGATCGCCGACGAGGCATTCAAGATCCACCAGGACATCGAATCCGGCGCTCGCCCGGTCGTCGGGGTCAACCGGTTCGTGACCGAGGAGCCGGAACACGATGTCGTCACCTATGAGCTCGACGCCGAGGGGCGTGATCTGCAGCTCAAGCGGCTCTCCAAGGTAAAGTCCGAAAGAGATTCGGCCGCAGTCCAATCCACTCTCGCAGCGCTGTCGCGTGCCGCCGAAGGAGACGACAACCTGATGCACAAGTTGATCGACTGCGCCAATGCGTACTGCACGGTCGGCGAAATGGTCTCCGCGCTCAAGGCGGTGTGGGGCGAATTCCAGCAACCGGTGGTGTTCTAGTGGCCGCCCGGATTCTGGTCGCCAAGCCCGGCCTGGACGGCCACGACCGTGGCGCCAAAATCGTCGCCCGCACCCTCCGCGATGCCGGTTTCGAGGTGATCTACACCGGCATCCGGCAGCGCATCGAGGACATCGCCTCCATCGCCGTCCAGGAAGACGTGGCGGTGGTGGGCTTGAGCATCCTGTCCGGTGCTCACCTGGCGCTCACCGCCCGCACCATCGAGGCATTGCGGGCCGCCGACGCCGCGGATATCGCCGTCGTGGTCGGGGGAACGATCCCGCACGCCGACGTACCCAAACTGCTATCCGCCGGCGCGGCCGCCGTATTCCCCACCGGCACACCGCTCGACGTACTCGTGCGCGAGATCCGCGCACTGACTGGCACCCCCGAACCCGTTGTGGAGGAACATTGCGCGTCGGAGTAATGATCGGCGCCGAGCGTGGCGATATGGCCCGCAAGGTGGACAAGCTGGCCTCTGATATCGAATGGGCCGAATCCGCAGGTCTGGACACCGCGTGGATGCCACAGGTGCCCAACGACTTCGACTGCCTGACCATGGTGTCGCTGATGGGCGCGCACAGCTCGCGGATCGAGCTGGGCACTGCGGTGGTGCCGCTGCAGGCCCAGCATCCGATCGCCCTTGCCCGCCAAGCGCTCTCGACACATGCCGTGGCCGGCGGACGGTTGGCGCTGGGCGTCGGACCGTCGCACCACTGGATCATCCGGGACATGCTCGGCTTGCCGTATGAGAAACCGGCCGCCTACACCCGCGACTACCTGCAGGTACTCAACGCCGCCATAGCCGGGCCGGGACCGGTTGACGTCGAGAATGATTCGTTCACGGTGCACAATCCGCTGGCGATCGGGGCGGATACCCCGATGCCGGTTCTGGTCGCCGCGCTAGGGCCGGTGATGCTGCAGATTGCCGGTGAACTCGCCGACGGCACCGTGTTGTGGATGGCCGACGAGCGTGCGATCGGTGACCACATCGCGCCGAAGATCACCAAGGCCGCCGCGGATGCCGGGCGCCCCGCCCCGCGCATCGTCGCGGGCATCCCGGTATGCCTTTGTGCGCCGGCACAAGTCGACGAGGCCAAGGATCGGGCCAACCGCATCCTGGGCGAGGCCGAGGTGTCGCCCAACTACCAGCGCCTGCTCGAACGCGGTGATGCCCGCGATGTCGGCGATCTGTGCGCAGCCGGCGACGAGAAGGCGATCCTGGCCCGGATGCGCCGCTTTGCCGATGCCGGCGTGACCGATCTGTCCGTGCGCCTGCTGCCGATCGGCGACAACCGTGACGAGCTGATCGCCTCCAAGCGCCGGACACGCGAGATGATCGCCTCGCTCGCAACGGAATTGCGGTGAGCCCAACGTCTGCCGGGCCGCTGGCGGGGATACGCATCCTCGAGGTCGGCACCATGCTGGCCGGCCCGTATGCCACCATGCTGCTCGCCGACCTGGGCGCCGAGGTCACCAAGATCGAGCCGCGCGGTGGCGAGATCTCGCGCGGCGTCGGGCCCACCTACTTCGCCAGCCTCAACCGCAACAAGTCCAGCATCACGTTGGACCTGAATTCCGATGCGGGACAGCAACGGTTGGGTGAACTGGCCGCCGAATCCCACGCGCTGCTGGTGAACCTCAAACCGTCGGCGATCCGCCGCCTGGGTCTGACCTACGAGGAATTGCGACGGCACAACGAGCGGATCGTCTGCGTAGCGATCACCGGCTTCGGCCTGTACGGCGGCGACGATCCGGCCTTCGACTACGTGGTCCAGGCGGGCGTGGGCACCGCCGCCTTGACCGGCGATCCGGACGGCCCGCCAACGCTGCCCGGCTATTCTTCGGCTGACAATTCCACCGGAATGTGTGCGGCACTGGGGCTTTTGGCCAAGATCATCTCCGGCACCGGCGGCCAAGTGGACGTGTCGCTGCGCGACGTCATGCTGTCGCAACTCAACTACCACGCGTCCGCCTACCTCAACAGCGGCATCGAGCCACAGCGCCGACCCAACGGGGCACATTCGTATTACGTTCCGGCGCAGCTCTTTCCGACTGCCAGCGGATATCTGGCATTGTTCATCACGCATGACGGTTTCTGGAAGTCCTTTGCCACCGAGGCGGGTATCGGCGGTTTCGAAACGATGGCCGAACGGGTGGATCGCCGCGATGAGGTGCTGGCGGTCGTCACGGCCATGCTGGCGACCGACACCGCCGCTGGCTGGGAACGGCGGCTGCGTCCCCTCGGCGTTCCGGCCGCAGCCGTCAGAACGTTGCCCGAGGCGCTCAAAGCGACTCCGGAAGTGGTTGTGACGGCGGGTGATTTCCGCCTCGTCGGAAGTCCGATTCACGTTTCCGGTTACGAGCCCGAGTATCGGCCACCGCCGGAGCTGAGCGAGTAGTCACCGCCGAACGTCGAGATCTTGCGCCAAAATCGCCCGATTTCGCCCAACAAGTCGACGTTCGGCCTCAAGAGGAGGGCGCCCACGTGATGGACCTGCAGCGAGTCGGCGATGAACTCGAAATCACCGCACTGCTCCATAGATACGCCCGCGCCGTCGACACCAAGGACTGGGATCTATACCGGTCGGTGTTCACCGAGGATGCCCACATCGACTACTCCTCAGCTGGCGCCGCCGCGGGTCCCCGCGACGAAGTGGCCGCATGGCTGGAACAGGGTTTCGGCGCGATCCCGATGTCGATGCACTACATCACCAACGTGGAAATCCTTGCACTTGGGGCTGATACCGCGACGGTCCGCGCGATGTTCTACAACCCGATGCAGTTGCCGGGCATGTCGGAGTTGAGCTATTGCGGCGGCTACTACCACCACGAGCTAATGCGAACCGCCCGCGGCTGGTGCAGCCGTAGCCTGCGCGAGGAAAATGTGTGGTTCGTCAACGCACCAACGGGCTGACCGGCCGCGCTAGCGCGCCGCGAGCTGCTTCTCCTGATAGAGCCGTGCCCACTCGGCGCGCGGCCGGATGGACACGTCCACATCAGTCGCTTTGGCGCGCAGGGCTTTAACGGTCGCCCGCTCGCGGGGCGTCCGTGCGAACGGGTCCCAGCTGAAGAACCGGCAGGCATTGCCCCAGGTGATCTTGTTGATGTCGGAGTCGTCGGCGCCGGCGGCGTTCAGCTCGGCCAGCACCTGCTCGGGCGCGTCGGGCCAGAAGCAGTCCGAGTGCGGGTAGTCGCATTCCCAGGCGATGATGTCGATGCCGATCTCGTGACGCAGCTTCAACGACGTCTTGTCGGTGACGTAGCACGCCAGCGAGTGTTCGCGGAAAACGTCGCTGGGCAGCTTGTCCCCGAAGTCGCGGCGCAGCCACTTCTGGTTGGTGTAGTGGCGGTCGCTGCGGTCCAGGTAGAACGGGATCCAGCCGATGCCCCCTTCGGAGAACGCGAACTTCAGGTCGGGGTAGCTGCGCATGGCGGGACCCCACAGCAGATCCTGCGCGCACATCGCCGAGACCTGGGTGGCCAGGATGATCAGGTTGTCGATCGGCGCGTTGGGGGCCATGCTGATCGCCCCGAACCCGGTCCCGATGTGCAGGCACATCACCACGTTCTGCTCGGACAGCGTGCGGAAGACCGGACCCCAGTAGTCGTCATCGTGGTAGCTCGGAAGCCCTTCCAAATGGGGCAATTCCGGCATGGTCACCGCACGGCAGCCCTTGGCCGCCACCCGGCGGATCTCCGCGCACATGGCCTCCGGATTCCACGTCGGCAGGATGGCGATCGGAATGAACCGATCCGGATAGGAGCCGGCCCACTCGTCGATGTGCCAGTCGTTGTAGGCCGACACCATGACCAACGTCGCCTCCTCGCGGTGCATGTTGAGGTGACGCGCGGAGAAGCCGGTGAAGGTGGGGAAGCACATCGACGCCAGGATGCCGTTGCGGTTCATGTCCCGAACGCGTTCGTGGACGTCGTAGACACCCGGGCGCATTTCGGCGAAACCGGCCGGGTCGCGGCCCCATTCCTCGGCCGGCCACGACACCACGGCGTTGAGTCCGCTCACGCCCTGCGGCCTGCCCTGGTACATCCACTGGTCGACGCCCTTCTCGTCGATCACGACGATCGGCGCCTCGTCCTTGTATTTGGCGGGTACGTGGCGCAGGAACATGTCCGGCGGCTCGACCACGTGGTCGTCGATACTCACCAGGATCAGGTCGTCGACATGCATGGGTTACCCCCCGTATTCGGTTGTGACCTCGAGCAGTCGCGGGATCGGCGGCGGATCGAGCTGCAGGGCGTCGGACAAGTGCAGCTGGCCGCCGTTGGCGATCATGTTGTCCAAGATGGCCTGCAGGTCGTCGCCCTCGATCTCATAGATGGCGAGATACGGGCCGTTGCCGTCGACTGGGCGCATCCGCCGCGCCGAGACGAAACCGTCAAGAGCCACCAGCTCACCCAGGTGAACCTCGTCGTACCAGGTGTTGTATTCCTGCTCCCGGTCGGGCGAACTGGGTCGACTCTCAACGAGGATGATGCCCTTGGCCATCGCCGCCACCTCTCTTCGGGCTGCTACTCGTAGCGCACCGTGACCGAATCCGTGTCCGGCACGCCCTGGCACGTCAAAATGTAGCCCTCGGCGACCTCGTCTTCTTCAAGAGCGTCGTTGACCCGCATGGTCGCATGGCCTTCTTCGAGCTTGGCCATGCACGTACCGCAGTTGCCGGCCTCGCAACTGAACGGCGGCTCCAGACCGGCCCGCCGCGCGCTCTGCAATAGCGTCTCGCCGGGGACCAGCGGCACCGACACCTTCTTGCGGTCCATGTGGATGGTCACCGTGCCCGCGCCGGAGCCGTTTGACGGATTTGTCACCCGTGGGGTCTCCTCGATGCTTCGGGCGACTGTCACCTCGACCGCCCCCTCCCGTACTTGCATTCTTCACTATAGAGAATACTATTCTCACAGAGCGATAGGATCTTCTCAAGCTTGTGCGGATGTCAGGTCAGCCCGGCCTGTCAGGGAAGGACGGGACGTGACCGAGCCGGCTGCGGTCGTGTTCGAGGACCGGCAATTCGGCCTGCCCCAGCTCGACGCGCTGGCCGACGGCTGGGCCGCGGCCCTGGCTAAGACCGGTGTCACAGCAGGTCAGCGGGTCGCGGTGATGGCGTCCAACCGGCCGGAATTCGTCGCCGCATTGCTGGGAATCTGGCGGCTGGCGGCCACGGCCGTCCTCATCAGCCCCGCATGGAAGCGCGCTGAGGTCGACCACGCGCTCGCGCTGACCGAACCCGATCATGCCGTCGGGGATCATCCGGTGCTGGCCGGGGTGATGCCGATGCTGCACCTCGACGAGCCGATCGCCCCCGGGGAGCCGGTGGGCGGGGCGCCACCGCCGCAGTCCGATGCGGTGCTGGTGTTCAGTTCCGGGACCACCGGGCTGCCGAAGGCCGTCCGGCATACCCACGCGGCGCTGGATGAGGCCGTGCGGCACTGGCGCGGTGCGCTGCAGCTGACGCCGGAGGACCGGATCCAAATCGCCACGCCGCCGTCGCACATCCTCGGGCTGCTCAACATCCTCACGGCGCTGCGCAGCGGAGCCCGCGTGCGGCTGCATCCGCGGTTCGACATCGACCGGATGCTGTATCACATCGAAAACGACCGCATCACAGTCGAAATGGCGGTCGCGCCCATCGCGCTGGCCATCGCCTCGCATCCCACGCTCGAGTCCTACGACCTGTCGTCGCTGCGCTACATCATGTGGGGGGCGACGCCGGTCAGCGCCGAGGTTGCGGAGACGGTGACCCGGCGCACCGGCGTCAGGTGGGTTCCGGCGTACGGGACCACGGAACTGCCTGTCATCGCATGCAATCCGATCGACGGCGCCCGGCTGGACGCGGTCGGGCGTCCAGTGCCAGGCGTGGACGTGCGGGTGGTGTCGCTGGAGACGGGCGAGCCGGTCTGCCCGGGAGAGATTGGTGAGATTCAGGCCCGGTCTTCGTCGCTGATGGCCGGTTACCTGCCGGCCGAAGCGACCGCCGAGGTGATCCGCGACGGCTGGTACCGGACCGGCGACGTCGGCTGGATCGACGCCGGTGGCTGGCTGCGGATCACCGATCGCCTCAAAGAGATGATCAAGGTGCGCGGGTTTCAGGTCGCGCCCGCCGAAATCGAGACCGTGCTGCACGGCCATCCGGCCGTCAAAGACTGCGCGGTGTTCGGCGTACCCGACGGACTCAACGGGGAAGCGGTAGTCGCGGCGGTCGCGACGTGCGCACCCGTCGATGCCGGCGAGCTGACCGCCCGGGTCGATCAGCGGCTGGCTTCCTACAAACATCTGAGCCGAATCGTGTTCGTGCCCGATATTCCCCGCCTGCCCTCGGGCAAGGTGCTGCGCCGAGTGCTGAAGGAGCGCTATGGATGTACGTCTGACAGCTGAACAACAGCAATTGCGCGACGCCGCCGCCAAGCTGGCCGACGACCTGGGACCCTCAGCGGTCCAAGACCTCGACGACCGAAGCCGGATTGCCCGTCTGGACAAGCAGATCGCGGGGACGGGCTGGAGGTCGTTGCGCTCCGACGGAGCGTCGGGTGTCGAAGTGGCCATCGTTGCTGAGGAATTCGGACGCCGACTGGTCGACACACCGTTTCTCGGCCCGGTGCTCGCCGACGACCTGACCCGCCACGTCGGCGCCGACAGCGCGGGCGCGACGATCGCGGTCGAGGATCGCGCCATCGATGCGCGGGGCGCCCAGCGCGCCCTGAGCCTCTCCGATGGCAAGGTCCTCGCCGCCGATGTGCGGGACTTGACCGACGGCGCGGATTTGACCCGGGCCGATGCGAAGATCGCGGGAACGCCGGTGACTCTGGGCGAAGTGTCCTCGGACATCGCCGCGCAATGGCGGGCGCTCGCACTGGTCACGACGACGGCGGACCTGGTGGGGATCGCCCGGGGCGCGCACGCGGTCGCCTGCGACTACGCCAAAATCCGTGAACAATACGGCAAGCAGATCGGGTCCTATCAAGCAGTCGCCCATCTGCTGGCCGAAAGCCTTGCGCTGATTGAAGGTTCGATCAGCGTATCGCGACATGCCGCGTGGGCGGTCGACGAGCTGCCGCCCGCCGACGCCGTCCGCGCCGCGCAGGTCGCGAAGGTTTACTGTGCCCGCGCCGCCCGAACCGTCTGTGAGACGGCCATTCAGGTGCACGGCGGCATCGGTAACACCTGGGACTGCTTGGTGCACGTCTACCTGCGCCGTGCCCTGATATCGACCGAGCTGTGGCCCGTCGCGTTGAAGGAGATCGATCTTGGACTTTCGTGACTCACCAGACGAAGCCGCCTTCCGGGAGCGGCTCCGGTCCTGGCTTTCCGTGCACGCAGGAGAATTCTCCGGATCCGGCGACGAGTACTGGGCCCGCCAGGCCGAATGGCACCAGGCCCTGTACCGAGAGGGTTTCTTCGGCCTGTCATTCCCCCGCGAATACGGCGGACAGGAATTGCCGCCGGTATATGACGTCATCGTCGACGAGGAACTCGCCCGAGCCGCCGCCCCGCCGCGGCCCAGCGTGGGCTACCTGATCTACGGGATCGGGAGACACGCCAATGACGAAGTGCGGCAACGCTTCCTGCCAGGCATCATCAACGGCACCGAGAGATGGTGCCAGGGCTTCAGTGAACCCGGCGCCGGCTCGGATCTGGCCTCGCTGACCACCACCGCTCGCCTCGAGGGTGACACCTATGTGGTGAACGGGCACAAGATCTGGACCAGCTACTCCGATGTCGCGGACTGGTGCCTGTTGTTGGCGCGCACCGACCCGGGGGCCAAACGCCACCGCGGCCTGTCGGCGTTCGTGCTGGAAATGAAACAGCCTGGCGTGCAACAGCGCCCGCTGCGCATGATCAATGGTGTTACCAACGAATTCGGCCAGGTGTTTTTCGACGACGCAAAGGTACCTGCCGACCGGATGGTCGGTGCCCCGGGCGACGGCTGGGCCGTCGCCATGACCGTCGTCGGGCATGAGCGCGAACCGTCCACGCTCGGTTACGCGGCCCGATACGGAAAGCTGGTGCGGAGCCTTTACGCGCGCAACGAAGGTCCGGTTCCTGAAGAGCTCGCGTGGGCGGCGGTCCAGTCGGAGATGCTGACCCATCACGTCCGGCGGCGGCTGTCCGAACAGCTCGACGGCGTCTCGCACGGGCCCGAAGGGTCGCTCGACAAGCTGCTGATGACGTGGGTCGAACAATCCGTCGGACACGCCGCACTGGCGGTCACCGGGACCCGCGATCCGGATCTGCTCGGCGCCTATCTGTACAGCCGCGCGCAGAGTGTGATGGGCGGGACGTCACAGATACAGAAGAACATCATCGCTTCACGCATCTTGGGATTGGGAGTCTGACGTGTACGACATGCCTGCCGAAATCGACGTCCGTGCCGATGGTCCGCTGCGGATCATCACCTTGAACCGGCCGGAGTCGCTCAACTCGGTCAACGACAACCTGCACGTCGGGCTCGCGCGACTGTGGCAGCGATTGACCGATGACCCTACGGTCCGCGCGGCGGTCATCACCGGGGCCGGCAGGGCGTTTTCGGCCGGTGGCGATTTCTCGTACCTGAAGGAGCTGTCCGCCGATGCAGATCTGCGCGCCAAGACCATCCGGGACGGGCGTGAAATCGTCCTGGGTATGGCGCGGTGCCGAATTCCCGTGGTGGCCGCGGTCAATGGCCCGGCCGTTGGGCTGGGCTGCAGCCTGGTGGCGTTGAGCGACATCGTCTACATCGCCGAGGAGGCCTACCTCGCTGATCCGCACGTACAGGTGGGCTTGGTGGCGGCCGACGGCGGACCGCTCACCTGGCCGCTGCACATCAGCCTGCTGCTGGCCAAGGAGTTCGCGTTGACGGGCACCCGCATCAGTGCGCAGCGCGCCCTCGAGCTCGGACTGGCCAACCACGTGGCTGCCGACCCCCTCGCGGAGGCAATCGCTTGTGCCAAAAAGATTTTGGAGCTGCCGCAGCAGGCGGTCGAAAGCACGAAGCGGGTGCTCAACATTCATCTGGAGCGGGCGGTGCTGGCCAGCTTGGACTATGCCCTTTCGGCTGAGCAGCAGTCGTTCACGACCGAAGACTTCCGGTCAATCGTCACCAAGCTGGCGGCGGGCAAGAACTGATTTAGTGATACGCCGCGAGCGTAACCTCGTCGCGAATTTCGGCCGGATTTTTCGCAGTGGCGTTTCCCCCGCTAGCGGGAGGTGCCCCCAGCTCGCGGCGAGTCGTATAACCGCAGGAAGTCACGCATCACGGAATCGAACTTGCCCGGCTCCTCGATGAAGGGCATGTGAGCGCTCGACTCGAACAACTCATACCGTGAGCCGGCAATGCGCTGGTGCATGTCCCACATGTGTTCGGGCACGCATTCATCGAACTTGCCGGCAATGATGAGGGTCGGCAACGTGATGTCGGCTAACCGGTCGAACACGTCCCAGTCTCGGATGGTCCCGACGATGTGAAAGTCACTCGGCCCGAACATCGTCTCGAAGATGTCGTTGCCCATACGGGAGAAGGCTTCCAAAAGCTCTGGGGGCCAGGGACGTAAGCGGCAAAGATAGGTTTCGTTCCAGGTGCGGATTGCGTCCTGGTATTCGGCCGTGTACGTCGTCCCGGCGGCTTCATGACGTTCGATGGCCGATTGCGTTGCCGGATCGAGCTCGGTTTTCAGCCGGGCCACCATCTGCGAGAACTGCGGTATGGAAGCGATGCTGTTCGAGATGGTGAGGCTTACGGCCCGCGACGTCACGTCGAGCGCGTACTGCTGCGCCATCATCCCGCCCCACGAATTGCCGAAAATGTGGAAACGGTTGAGGCCGAGGCCCGCTACGACAGCATCCATTTCGGCCACCGAACGTCGCATGGTCCACAGTTCGCGGTTCGACGGGCGCTCGGAGTTGCCGCACCCGAGCTGATCCCAGAAGACGACTTCTCGCTCGTCAGCCAACCGCTGAAGTGAACGCAAATAGGTATGGGGTAAGCCGGGCCCACCATGAACCACCAGTAGGGGAAGACCCGCTCCGCCACCGACCCGCTTGAACCAGACTTTGCCGCCCGGGACCGCGATAATTCCTTCCACTGCGGACGACGCCTCCTGGGATGGCACGTTTCGATACCGGTCTACGCGATTCTGCACCGGCTCGCGAGCCCATGGCTCCTTGCAACGCTGACTCTCAGAATGAGAGAATTATGTTCTCATAAGCTGCGGGGGCTCTCGAGCACTCGCGACGCGCTCGCCGAACTGGAGAAGACCCGTGCCTGAAGCCGTCATCGTGTCCGCCCTGCGCACCCCCATTGGCACTGCCCGGAAGGGCACGCTGCGCGACACCAATGCCTTCGACCTCGCGCACCACGTGGTCTCCGAAGCGGTGAAGGACCTGGACCCCACGCGGGTCGATGACGTGATCCTGGGAGAGGGGCTGTACGGCGGCGGTGTCATCGCACGCCATGCGGCCATCACGGCCGGCCTTACCCAGGTGCCCGGTCTGGCCAACAATCGCCACTGCGCGGCAGGCCAGGCGGCGGTGCAGAGCGCGGCCGCAAGCGTGCGCGCCGGCATGGATCAGCTCGTCATCGCCGGTGGCGTGAACTCTGCCTCCACGTCCCCGCGGTGCCGGATGCAAGTGGACGGCGAATGGGTCGACTGGTTCCCCCCGACCCACCCAGACAGTCCCGAGGCGCCGAACCTCGACATGTCGATCACGGTCGGCTGGAACGCCGCGGTCAAAGCCGGCGTGAGCCGCGAAGAGATGGACGCATGGGCGCTGCGGTCGCATCGCAACGCCATCGCCGCGATCGACGAGGGCCGCTTCAAAGAAGAGATCGTCCCGATCGAGACGCCGCACGGGCTGTTCGCGGTCGACGAACACCCGCGCCGCGACACCACCATGGAGAAGCTGGCCGCGCTCAAGCCGCTGCATCCGGAGATCGAGGGCTTTTCCATCACTGCAGGCAACGCCTGCGGTGCCAACGACGGGGCGGCCGTGCTGACGATCGCGAGCGACGAACTCGGTCTCCCGGCACTGGCCACCGTGCGGTCCTGGGCGTCGGTCGGGGTCGACCCGGCGATCACCGGATTGGCGCCCGTGGAAGCGATCCCGAAAGCTCTTGCCCGAGCTGGGCTTTCGGTCTCGGATGTGGAACTGTTCGAGATCAACGAGGCCTTCGCCGCGATGTGCGTGGCCACCGTCAAGCTGCTCGATCTCGATCCGGACAAGGTCAACGTCAGCGGCAGCGGATGCTCGCTGGGGCACCCGGTGGCGGCGACGGGAGCCAGGATGCTGGCGACGCTGGTCTACGAATTGCGGCGCCGCGGCGGCGGAATCGGGGTCGCGGCCATGTGCGCGGGCGGCGGCATGGGGTCCGCGACCGTCATCGAGGTTCCAGCCCCCTAAATGGAGATCGCCGACTTGATTGCCGGCGCGCGCAACGGATCTCCGCGCGCGGCGGGCCGGCTACTTTCGCTGGTCGAGGGCGAGCGCCGCGACGAGGTACTGGCGAGTATCGAGCCGTCGTCTGTGAGTGCGACCCTTGTCGTGGGCATCACCGGGCCGCCGGGCGCGGGCAAGTCCACGACGATCGCCGCCCTGGTCGGCGCCTACCGAGAGCGGGGGTGTCGGGTGGCCGTGTTGGCGGTGGACCCGTCGTCGCCGTTCAGCGGTGGTGCGCTGTTGGGCGATCGAATACGAATGGCCGCGCATATCAACGACTCCGACGTGTTGATCCGGTCGGTGGCAACCCGTGGCCACCTCGGGGGACTGGCCGCTGCGGTCCCCGCCGCCATCCGGCTGCTGGGGGCGATCGGTTACCACGTGGTCCTGCTGGAGACCGTGGGGGTGGGGCAGTCCGAGATCGAGATCGCCGCCGTCGCCGACCCCACCGTCGTCATCCTCAATCCCGGTGCGGGCGATGCGATTCAGGCCGCCAAGGCGGGGGTGCTCGAAGTCGCCGACATCGTGGTCGTCAACAAGGCCGACCGCGAGGGTGCCGAACAGACTGTGCGGGACCTGCGGGCCGAGACCGACGCCCCGATCGTCAGCCTCATCGCCGCCCGCGGCGAGGGCATCGCGGAGTTGATGGCCGCCATCGAGGACCACCACCGCGCCGACAGTCGAGCCCGCCGCCTGGCCCGCGCTCGAGCGCAGATCCTGTCGCTGGCGCAAACCCGGCTGCGAAGCCGCCCGGACCTCGACCGGCTCGCCGAGACGGTCGTCGACGGCGACCAGGACCCCTACTCGGCGGCCGAGCAGCTGCTCTCGCCGCCCACTCGGCAGCAGGACTAACCGCTCGCGTTGTCCCCCGATTGGGGGAACGGGGATTCATCCCCGTTGCGGACCGATCGGCGGAGGTCCGGCCGCACCAATCTCCCTAGGTTGATCTTGTGTCCAACACGGCAGAGAGTTAGGAGACCGGCACATGGCCCGCACACCCGCAAAGTCGGCCGCAAACGTCGGTGAACAGCTGGAGCTGTACCGCCGGATGTGGGTGCTACGACTGCTTGACATGGCACTGGAAGAGTCGCGCATCGACGGTCTGCTCAACGGACCCATGGTGGCCGCGTTCGGCCAGGAGGCCGTGGCCGTCGGCACCATCGCGGCGCTTCGACCGGGCGACATCATGAGCACCGCAATCCGCCATTTCGAGCACGCCCAGCAGGTCGGTCTTACGCTTCCGTTGGGCCCGGCCATCGCCGAGATGATCGCCCCAAGCCGGGCCGTGGCCGCCGGTGTGAAGGAAAGTCCGTTCGCGGCCGAATGGAAGCAAATCTTTGCCACTACGAACCCGTTGCGGCAATCCATCTTGTTCGCGCTCGGCGATGCCTATTCGCAGCAGGTGGCCGGTGAAGGCAAGGTCACGCTGTGTGTCATCGGGGATGACGCCGTGAATTCCGCCGAGTTCAAATCGGCCGCGACCATAGCGCTGTCGTGGCGTCTTCCGGTGGTGTTCGTCGTCGAGAACGTTCGCGACGCATCCGGTGTGCGCCGCGGCCCGCGCGAGCGCCACGGATTGCCCGTGCTGTCGGTGGACGGCAAGAACGTTGGGGCGGTGTATGACTCGGTCGCCCAAGCGGTGCACCGAGCGAGCGCCGGCGACGGCCCCACCATGGTCGAGGCGGTCACCTACCGGACCAACCACCCTGCCGGAGTCGATCCCTTGGTCTTCGCCAGGCGAGAGCTGACCCGCGCCGGCGTGAGCGCCGGACACCTCTACGAGGTGGAACGCCGCGCTCGGCACCTGGTGGGCGAGGCCGCGGCCTTCGCGAACGCGCAGCTGCGGGCGGCGGGTCCGGCGGCGTCGGTCAGCGAGCCCGACCACTGGTCGGCTGCTAGCTGAGCAGGCCTTGCCGCATCGCCTCGGCTACGGCGGCCGCGCGATCGCTGACGCCGAGCTTCTCGTACAGGCGTTGCACGTGCGTTTTGACCGTCGAGGGAGCGACGTACAGCTCACCCGCGATCACCGGAATGCTTTGACCACGCGCAATCCGGTTGAGCACCTCGCGTTCTCGCGCGCTGAGCACGGGTCCCGTCGGTTCCGCCCGGTGACGGATCTCTGCGGTAAGGCCCCCCACAAGCGCCGACGCCACCACGTCGCGGCCCTGCGCGCAGTCGAGCACGGCCTTCACGATTTCGCTGCGCGTCGAATCCTTCAGCACGAACCCGGCGGCGCCCTGCTGCAGTGCCTGGTAGACGATGGCAGGCTCATCGTGCGCCGAAATCAGCAGCACGCGGGTCGGCAAACCTTGACTTCGCACCGCCGCCGCCACCTGCCCACCATCCATGCCGGGCATCCGGTAATCGAGCAGAGCGACATTGGGCAGGTGCTCCTTGATCAATTCCAGTGCCGCCGAGCCGTCCTCTGCCTCGCCGACGACATTCACCGAACCGCTCGACGAAAGCGCACGCACCACGCCTTCACGAAAGAGCGGGTGATCGTCACCAACAACCACCCGCACCTTTTCGGGTGTTGCTGGGCTGGCCATGGCGATGAGTCTAGCCCGCAAAGCGACCGCGATCTGCGGAAACTCTGATGCGCGTCGGCGCGCTTTGCCCGGAGGGAACCGCCGCGGATGAGTACTGTGTTCGCGTGGCGGTCGCCAGTGACGTGGAACTGGGTCGGGTGCGCAGGCTTCATCAGGTGCGCTCGTACCGAATCGCGTCGGTCCTTCGGATCGGTGTGGTGGGCTTGATGATCGCTGCGATGCTCAGCGACACCCGCCGATCCGAGTGGGCTCAGCAAACTCTGCTGATTGCCGTGTACGCGGCGGTCGCGCTGTGCGCGCTGGCGCTGGCCTTCTCCCGGAGCCGACGATGGCTCGGACGGGGCCGGTTGGTCGAGGTTGGCCGCCTGGAGCCGTTTGCGTTCACGGTCATCGATGTTGTCGTGCTGACGGTCTTTCAAGTGTTGTCGACCAACGGACTCCATCCGCTGCTCATCATGACGGCGCTGCCGATCCTGATAGGCCTCGACGTCTCGTCCCGGCGGGCGGCGGTGGTGCTGATCTTCTCGCTGGTGGGGTTCGCAATCGCGGTGCTCGAGGACCCGGAAATGGTCGGCACGATCGGCGTCACCGAGGCCACATTTCGGTTCTTGCTCTACGGATTCTTGTGTGTCACGGCATTTGTTGCCGTTCGCGTCGAGGAGCGGCATACCCGGTCGGTAGCCGGGCTCAGCACGCTGCGCGAAGAACTGCTCGCTCAGACGATGACCGCGTCCGACGTCGAGCAGCGGCGGATCTCGGAGTCCATTCACGATGGGCCGCTGCAGGACATCTTGGCGGTGCGCCAAGAGCTCGTCGAGTTGGGCGCGGAATTGCCCGGCGATGACCGCGTCGAGCGTGCGCTGGCCGGTCTTCAGATGGCGTCGGAGCATCTGCGGCAGGCGACCTTCGAGCTGCATCCCGCCGTCCTCGAGCAGGTCGGGCTGGCGGCCGCGGTGCAGCAGCTGGCCGTGCTCACCGCCCAGCGGTCAGGCATCGATATTTCGACTGACATCGATTACCCGATTCGCAGCGGAATCGACCCCGTCGTATTTGGTGTGCTGCGCGAGTTGCTGTCCAACATCGTGAAACATTCGCAGGCCCGCAGCGCCTCGGTCATGCTCGGGATCACCGATGAGACGTGCGTCTTGCACGTGGCCGACGACGGCGTGGGATTCGATGACGAGACGGTGGCGCGCCGCTTGGGCGAGGGGCACATCGGGTTGGCGTCGCACCGGGCGCGCGTGGAAGCCGCCGGGGGAACGTTTGCCTTTCTCGATGTCCCGGTGGGCACCCACATCTGCGTCGAGTTGCCGATCCCCAGATAAGTTGCGCACGGCTCACCGCAAGGCGCGCGTGGGCCGGCTATTTCAGGTCGACGGACTTCCCGGTGGCGGCCGCGTGGCCGGCTCGGTAGCCGAAAACCATTGCCGGGCCCAGCGTTCCACCAGCCCCACCGTAGGCGCGTCCGGTGACACCACCCATCGCGTTGCCGGCGGCGAAAAGGCCGGGTATCGGCTCACCGCCGACGTGCAGCACGCGTCCGTCGCGGTCGGTGCGCGGGCCGCCCTTGGTGCCCATGGCGCCGATGCACACCGGCACCGCATAGAAGGGAGCGGTGTCGATCGGGCCGAGGGTCTTGCCGGCGAGTGTCGTCGCGGTGTCGTCACCCCAATACCCGTCGTAGGCGCTGGAGCCGCGCCCGAATTCGGGATCGGAGCCGGCGGCCACGTGGCGGTTCCAGGTCTCGATCGTGTGGGTCAAGCCGTCCGCGTCGATGCCGGTCTTGGCGGCTAACTCGGCGAGGTCCGCCGACTCGCAGAACCAGTCCGGAACGGGCTGCCCCGGTTCGATGCCCAGGAATCCGTAGCGCTGCAGGTGAATTGAATCGAACACCATCCATCCGCGGTCGTTGACGTACCCGTCGCGGGGATCGAGGTAGTGGAAGGCGCCGGCCATGGAGTTGTAATCGCACGCCTCGTTGACGAAGCGGCGCCCCGCCGAGTTGACGATGATGCTCCTTGGCCGCGTTCGTTCCAGCCGCACGCTGCGACTGCGTGGCTTGCCTTCGATCGTGTCGCCGGGGATCTGGACGATCGGTACCCACCATGCTTCGCCCATGTTGGCCAGGTCCGCGCCGTGCGCCATCGCCATGCGCAGGCCATCCCCGGTGTTGTTGGGCGGAGAGACCGCACCATGCATCGGGCCACGCAGAAAGGCCTGCGCCAGAGCCGGATCCCATTCGAAGCCGCCGGTGCCGAGGATGACGCCGCGCCGGGCGCGGACGCTGATGGTGCGTCCCTGAAGGCCGATCCGCACCCCGGTGATTTCTCCGTCCTCGGCAATGAGTTGTTCGGCGCGCGCGTTCGTGTGCGGTGTGACCCCGGCGTCGAGTAATCCCTTGAGCAGACCCGCAATCAGCGCGGCGCCGGCGACGCATAGGTCGCTGCCTTCGTCGATCGTCACGTGCAGGCGCGCCCTCGTTTCGGCGTCGATACCGACGTTGGACCAATCGGCGGGAAACGAGGTGATCCGATTGCCCCACTCGCCGATCTGGTTCAGGTCGAACGGCCCCGCGCTCAGCGACCGGCCTCCGCCGGGCTGTCCCCCTGGCAGCTCCGGTCGGTAATCGGGGAAGCCAGTGGCGATCTCGAAGCGCAAACCACTATGTGCCTCAACGAAGTCGAGCATCGCCGGGCCGGTGTACACGAAGGTTTCGACCAACTCGTCGTCCATCGACCCCAGGGACTGCGCGCGCAGGTATCGCAATGCTTCGGCGGGCGTCAATTCGCCGTCGGGGGAACGGTTGTGAGCGGGGATCCACACGACGCCGCCCGACACCGCGGTGGTCCCGCCGACGGTCGACGCCTTTTCGAAGACCTCCACCGATGCCCCGGCCGCCACCGCTGACAGGGCGGCGGTAAGCCCGGCGCCACCAGTGCCGAGCACGACTACGTCGACTTGCATGTCCCACGACATGGATTGTTATCCCTTCAGCTCAGCAGCTCGGACAACTGCTTCGCGGCTTTGACGACCGCATCTTTTCCACGCATCACCACGTCTTCCCGGTGGGAGATGAGGTTGATGCAAGTCGGCGGGGAGGGCGGGTGGCGGCGCACCGCCACGGCCAGGCCATAAGTGTTCGGTTCGATCTCCCCGTAGGTGCTCACCCAGCCGCTCTCGCGAGCGCGGGTGACCAGGTCTCGTTCCCCCGGGCGCGGCGGCATGCTCGCGAGCAAGGCGATTCCGGCGGCACCCCGTTCGAGCGGGTATCGACTTCCCTCGTGGAAGGACAGTTGGTAGGCGACGTGGCTCGGCACGATCACCGCGATGGCCACCTGCTGGTCGCCCTCGGCGATGAGCAACGACACCGTGGTGCCGAGCTCGTCGGCGAGTGCGCGCAGCGTCGGCAGGCTGACTTGGCGCACGTTGCGGTCGAACGATGCGCCGAGAACGGCGAGCCCGGAAGCCGGCCGGTAGCGACCGTCCTCTCCTTTGGCCACCAAACGAAATTCGGCGAGCGTCGTCAGCAGCCGATAGGCGATGGTGCGATGCACCCCGACCTGGTCGGCGAGCTGTTGCACGGTTAGCCCGCTGGGGGAATCCGCGATCATTTGCAGCGCGGTCAGTCCCCTGGCCAGCGTCTGCGAACCCGTCGCCGAACCTGCCACAGCCTTGACAGACCTCCCCTGCGAGAGCGAAGCTCTATTAATAACGCACGCCAGTGTGCGATATTAGCACACGAAGTACGTCAAGAACGAGAATACGATTTCCACGATCTGAAGGCCAGAGAGGAACCGTGGCGGAGTTCGAGAGCATCTGGAGCGACCTTCAGGGCGTCGCCTTTGAGCAGGGTTACCTGGACGCCGGGGGAGTGCGGACGCGCTATCTGCGGGCGGGTGACCCAGGCAAGCCGGTGCTGGTTCTGTTGCACGGATCCGGCGGTCACGCCGAGGCGTACGTCCGCAACCTGGCCGCGCACGCGGAGCATTTCTGGACCTGGTCGATCGACATGCTGGGCCACGGCTACTCCGGCAAGCCCGGCCACCCGCTGGAAGTTCGCCACTACGTGGAGCACCTGATGGCCGTCCTGCGCACCATCGGCGTCGATCGGGCTTGCATCAGCGGTGAATCGCTGGGCGGCTGGGTGGCCGCCCGCGCCGCCATCGACCACCCCGACGTGGTCGACCGGCTCGTCCTCAACACCGCCGGCGGCTCCCAGGCCGACCCGGTGGTGATGAAACGGATCATTACCCTGTCCATGGCCGCCGCCGAAGACCCGACCTGGGAGACGGTGCAAGCGCGGATCAAGTGGTTGATGGCCGACAAGTCCAAGAACTACGACGACCTGGTGGCCAGCCGCCAACGCGTCTATCGCCAGCCGGGATTCGTCGACGCGATGCGCGACATCATGGCGCTGCAGGATCCCGAGATCCGGGCGCGCAACATCATCGGCCCGGACGAATACGGTGCGATCACCGCGCCGACACTGGTGCTGTGGACCAGTGACGACCCCACCGCGGACGTGACCGAGGGCCGGCGCATCGCGTCGATGATCCCCAATGCGCGCTTCGAGGTGATGCCCGGCTGCGGCCACTGGCCGCAGTACGAGGACCCCAAGACCTTCAATCGTCTGCATCTCGACTTCCTGTTGGGGCGGTGATGGTCGACGCGGGGCGCGAGCCGGCAGGTATCCAGGCCGACGTTGTCGTGGTCGGCGCGGGCCCGGTCGGCTTGACGTTGGCCAATATCCTTGGCCTGCAGGGCATCCGCACGGTGGTGGTCGATGAACGCGACACGCTGATCGACTATCCGCGCGGGGTAGGGCTCGACGACGAGGCGTTGCGGACGTTCCAGTCGGTCGGGCTGGCCGATCGGGTCGTACCCCACACGGTGCCCAACCAGATCCTGCGGTTCGTCGACGCTAAGCGGCGCGTGCTCGCCGAAATGGCACCGCCCGACGCGCGTTTCGGCTGGCCGAAGCGCAATGGTTTCGTGCAACCGCTCGTCGACGCCGAATTGCTGGCCGGGCTGGAGCGATTCGAGCACGTCGAGGTGTGGTGGGGACGTCCGATGACGGCGTGTCAGGAAGACGCCGACGGGGTGACGGTCGAACTCGGGGGTGAGGGCGACCACGAAACGTCCAGCCTGCGAGCGCGTTACGTGGTCGGCTGCGACGGTGGTCGCAGCATGACGCGCCGCACTATGGGCGTGTCTTTCGACGGGACGACATCGTCGACCCGGTGGCTGGTGGTCGACATCGCCAACGACCCGCTCGGCCACCCCAACAGCGAGGTCGGCGCCGACCCCGAACGCCCCTATGCCTCGATTTCGATTGCGCACGGAATTCGACGGTTCGAATTCATGATTCACGCCGACGAAACCGACGAGCAGGCAGAAGATCCGGCATTTCTGACGCAGATGCTGGCCCGGATGGTGCCGCACCCGGACCGCGTCGACGTGATCCGGCGCCGCGTCTACACCCATCACTCGCGGATCGCCGGCGCGTTCCGCAAGGGCCGCCTGTTGCTGGCCGGGGACGCCGCGCATCTCATGCCCGTATGGCAGGGCCAGGGTTACAACAGCGGGATCCGTGACGCGGCCAATCTGGGTTGGAAGCTTGCGGCGGTCGTGAATGGCCGCGCCGACGACAAGCTCCTGGACACCTATGACGTAGAGCGTCGCAAACACGCGCGAGCGATGATCGACCTTTCCACCATGGTGGGCCGAGTGATTTCGCCGACCAACCGCAGGGTGGCGGGCGCGCGAGACCTGCTCGTGCGGTCGGCGTCAATTGTGCCGTCGCTCAAGCGCTATGTCCTGGAGATGCGGTTCAAGCCGATGCCGCGCTACGAGCAGGGGGCCGTCGTGCACAGCGCTCCCGGCCGGGCCGACTCGCCGGTGGGCACACTGTTCATCCAGCCTCGGGTCGACACCCGGGACCGGCAGAATGTGTTGTTGGACGACGTGCTTGGTGACTGGTTCGCCGTGCTGTGCTGGAACAACAACCCCCGCAAGATTCTCGGTGACGTCGCCTTCGCGAACTGGAAAGCGCTGGGCGCCCGGTTCATTGCGCTG
The DNA here is from genome assembly GCF_002102255.1 of Mycobacterium nebraskense. Lineage (GTDB taxonomy): Bacteria > Actinomycetota > Actinomycetes > Mycobacteriales > Mycobacteriaceae > Mycobacterium > Mycobacterium nebraskense. Next base: position 8,532 of record NZ_LQPH01000189.1, on the reverse strand, counting down.
CGGCCCGTGACACAGCTGCACTGGACCGGACACGACGATCCCGACGTCGTGGTCGTGGGCGATTCTGGCGGTGCCGTCAAATCCTGGTTCGACACCCACCAGGAATCGGTGTTGTTCCTGCGTCCGGATCGGTGCATTGCGGGTGCCTGCATCGCGCAGCGCGCCCCCGACCTGAGCGCCGCGCTCATCGACGCACTCACACTCACACCGCGAGGGGGTGATTTGCAAAGTGGCACTGGCTCTGTGCTGTATGTCGCACAGCCCGCTCCTGAATCTTCCGGGGCCGTCGCGGGACCTGCTTGACGACATCGAAGGCGCGATCGCTGACGCGCGACAATTCGTCGACGACTACGACCCCGAACTCGTCGCCATCTTTTCCCCGGACCACTACAACGGGTTCTTCTACAAAATGATGCCGCCCTTCTGTATCGGCACGAGCGCCAACGGGGTAGGGGACTACGGCACCCATGCCGGCCCGCTCGACGTTCCGGAGAAGCTCGCGACCGAGTGCGCGAAAGCGGTGCTCGACGCGGGGGTCGACGTCGCGGTTTCGGCCTGCATGGACGTGGATCACGGCACCGTTCAGCCGCTCGAGAAGTTGTTCGGCGAGGCTGCCTCGCGGCCGGTGATACCCATCTTCATCAACGCAATCGGCGTGCCTCTGGGGCCATTACATCGTTGCCGGGCGCTGGGTACCGCAGTCGGCACCTATCTGGCCACGCTGGACAAGCGGGTCCTGGTGCTGGGATCCGGCGGGCTCTCCCACAGCCCGCCGGTGCCCACATTGGCGACCGCGCCGCCGCCGGTGCTGGAGCGCATCGTGCACGGTCAGCCGATGACGCCCGAGCAGCGGCAAGCGCGGCAGGCGGCCGTGATCGATGCGGCCAAGAGTTTCGCCGCCGGCGACAGCGACCTGCAGCCCCTAAACCCGGTGTGGGACCAACGCTTCCTCGAGATCATCGACGGCGGCTGGCTCGACGAACTCGACCAGTGGTCCAACTCGTTCGTGGCCCACGAGGGCGGCAGCTCCGCCCAGGAGATCAGGACATGGGTTGCCGCATTCGCGGCGCTGGCGAGCGCGGGACCCTACGAAACCATCGGTCGGTACTACAAACCGGCCGCCGAACTGATCGCCGGCTTCGCCATCAGAACGGCAGTGCCGAAATGACGGCCGCAGTGGACGACTTCGACCACGTTGTCGACGTACTCGTCGTCGGATCGGGCGGTGGAGGCATGACGGCCGCCCTGACCGCCCAGGCTGCCGGGCTGGACGCGTTGGTCGTGGAGAAGTCCTCGTTCTACGGCGGCTCCACCGCTCTTTCCGGGGGCGGCATCTGGGTGCCCGGGGCGCCCGCCCAGCGCAGGGAGGGCTATGCCCCGGCACCCGAAGGCGTCGTGGAATACCTGCGGCAGATCACCGACGGGCTGGTCAGCGAAGCGCGGATACGGCAGTACGTCGAGTCCGCGCCGAAAATGCTCGGATTCCTCGAACGGCTCTCCGGATGGTGTGAGTTCGTCTGGAAACCCGGCTACGCCGACTACTACCCGGAACTGCCCGGCGGATCCGAACTCGGCAGCACGATCAACGTGCCGCCCATCGACCTGCGAAAGCTGGGCCCCGACGAGCAGCAGCTCCTCCGGCCCCTGGCGTTGGCACCCAAGGGAATCTGGCTGGGGCCCAAGGAGCTTCGGACCTTCTACCGAATCCGGCAATCTTGGGCCGGCAAAGGCGTGTTGCTCAAGCTGATTTCGCGGATGGTCCGGGCGCGCGTGTTCGGCGAGCGGATGGCGGCGATAGGGCAGTCACTGGCCGCCCGCCTCCGATTGACCATGAGGGAACGCGGCGTCCCGCTGTGGCTGGACTCGCCCATGACCGAGTTGCTCACCGAAGCCGACGGATCGGTGACCGGTGCGTCGGTGGAAAGGGATGGCAGCACGCAGCGGATCGGTGCGCGTCTCGGGGTCATCCTGGCTTCCGGCGGCTTCGATCACGACCTGGCCTGGCGCAAGGAACTGCTGCCGGTTGTGGACCAGGACTGGAGCTTTGGCAATCCTGCCGCCATGGGTGACGGGATCCGTGCGGCCCAAAAGCTCGGGGCCGCAACCGAGCTGCTCGACGAGGCGTGGTGGTTTCCCGCCATCCAATGGCCGGACGGCCGAATGCAATTCATGCTCAACGAACGCATGATGCCGGCCCAGTTCATCGTCAACGGTGACGGCAAGCGCTTCATCAACGAGGCGGCGCCCTACATGGACTTCGGCCACGCCATGATCGCCGGACAGAAAACCGGGGTCACCCACATTCCCTGCTGGCTGATCACCGACCACAGGTCGTGGAATCGCTATGTCATTGGCGGCCACCTGCCGATACCCAAAATCCCGGGCGCGCCGGTGCCCACCGGCCGTAGGGTCCCTTCGGCCTGGCTCGAATCGGGCGTGGTCAAGGCGGCGATGACGTGGGGGGAGATGGCGACCAGGATCGGCGTGCCGGCGGACAATCTTGCCGAAACCGCGCGCCGCTTCAACGAACTCGCCCGCAACGGTCACGACGACGACTTCAACCGCGGCGACAGCGTTTACGACAACTACTACGGCGATCCGACGCTGCCCAACCCGAACCTTTACCCGCTGGGCGATCCGCCGTACTACGCGTTCCGGATCGTCCTCGGCGACCTCGGGACGTCGGGAGGCCTGCGTACCGACGAATACGCGCGGGTGCTACGGGACGACGACACCGTGGTGCCGGGACTGTACGCGGTGGGTAACACTTCCGCGCCGGTGATGGGACGTAGTTACGCCGGCGCAGGGGCGACCATCGGGCCCGCGATGACCTTCGGCTTCGTCGCCGCGAATCACATTGCCGCACATGCAACCAAACGAACCCTTAATTCTCATAGGAGGTAGCAATGAAAATTTCGCTGTTCTACGAATTCGCCCTACCGCGGCCCTGGGCGCCCGACGACGAACACGTCCTGTTGCAGGAGTGCCTCGACGAGGTCGAGGCCGCTGACAAGGCCGGGTTCTCCACGGTCTGGCTGACCGAGCACCACTTCCTCGAGGAGTACTGTCACTCGACGGCGCCGGAGATATTCCTGGCCGCGGCCAGCCAGCGGACCAAGAACATCCGGTTGGGCTTCGGGATCATGCACCTGCTGCCCGCGGTCAATCACCCCGCGCGAGTAGCCGAACGCGTCGCCACCATCGACCTGCTCTCCAACGGGCGCGTCGAGTTCGGCACCGGGGAAGGTTCCTCCGTCGGTGAACTCGGCGGATTCGATGTCGATCCCGCCGACAAGCGCGCACAGTGGGAGGAATCCCTCGAAGTGGCGATCCGCTGCATGATCGAGGAGCCGTTCACGGGTTTCAAAGGTGATCAAATCCAGATGCCGCCCCGTAACGTCATTCCCAAGCCGCTGCAAAAGCCGCATCCGCCAGTCTGGGTGGCCTGCACGCGGCCGGCCAGCGTACAGATGGCCGCTCAAAAGTGCATCGGTGCACTGAGTTTCGCCTACACGGGTCCTGGGCCGCTCACCGACCGGGTCAACGGCTACTACAAAGAGTTCGAGGAGAACGGTGTCCCGATCACGCCGCAGATCAACCCGAACATCCTGGCCATCGGTGGGGACCTGTCGATGATGGTCGCCAAGACCGAAGAGGAGGCGCTACGACGTCTTGGGCAAGGCGGCGGGTTCTTCTCGTTCGGAATCATGCATTACTACCTGACCGGGATGCACACCCCCGGGCGGACCGGAGTGTGGAAGCGGTATCTCGAAGAGGTCGAGAAGGACCCGACGCTGGCCTACGGCCCCGGGCGCGGTGCGATCGGATCTCCGGCCACCGTCCGCGAATTCCTGCGTGGCTACGAGGAGAGCGGCGTCGACGAGATCATCCTGCTGCTCAACCCGCGCAGCCACGAGGGCACCATGGAATCCATCGAGCTGATGGGCAAAGAGGTGCTGCCCGAGTTCATCGAACGTGACCAGAAAGCGGTCGCTGACAAAGCCAAGCGGCTTGCACCGGTTATCGAAAGGGTCGAGGCGCGCCGGCCCAAGCTGACCGCACCGCTGTTCGACGAAACCTATGCTTTCGGTGGCCTCCCCACCGGCCGGGACAAGTTCACCGCCAGCGAGATCCCCGAAGCCATGGCGGAGATCAACGAGGGCCGGGTGCAGGCGGCGAAGCGTGCCAAGGAAGAGCAGAACAAGAAGTAGCACCGAGAGGCAACTGAGCCTTGGGATCAATCGACGAGCTCTGGCGTTACGACGGCCGCCGTGCGGTGGTGACCGGTTGTGCGTCGGGCATCGGCGAACATGTGGTGCGGCAGCTCACCGAACTCGGCGCCGGGGTCGTCGGCCTGGACAAGCGCCGACCGTCGTTTGAGGTCAACGAGTTTCACGAGGTCGATCTCGCCGACTGCGAGTCGATCGACGGTGCCGTAGCGTGCATCGGCGGGCCGGTCGACGCACTGTTCAACGTCGCGGGTGTCTCGTCCGGGATCGGCGACCCGGCGCTGGTTGCCACCATCAACTTCCTGGGGCTGCGCCATCTCACCGAGGCGCTGGTCCCGAAGATGATGGCAGGGTCGTCCGTCGTGAGCGTGTCTTCGCTCGCGGCAGCCGCTTATCACGAACATGCCGCGGCGGTGGCACCGCTGTTGAACACCGCGACGATGCAAGAGGGCATCGACTGGTGCCACGGCAACCCCGGCGCGTTGGGCAACGGCTACCGACTGTCCAAGGAAGCGATCATCTTCTACACCATGCGATGTGCCACGCCGTTCGGAGCCCGGGGCATCCGCATCAACTGCACCGGTCCTGGGGTCACCGAGACCCCGATCCTGGACCAGCTCCGGACGGCCTACGGGCAGAGCTTCCTCGACGACATCCCCAAGCCCTTGGGCCGCGTTTCCGACCCCGCCGAGCAGGCTGCGGTGCTGCTCTTCTTGAATAGTCGTGCAGCCAGCTACATCACGGGACAGATCATCTGGGTCGACGGCGGGAACGTGGGCGCCGCGATCGCTCGTGAGCTCGAGAAAGGAGCCCCTCCAGATGAGCCGAGCCGACTTGACTGATTTCCGGCGGGTCGCGCGTGACGTCTCGAATTGGGGACGGTGGGGCGCTGACGACGAGCTTGGCACGCTGAACTTCATCACCGCGGACAAGGTCGCCCAGGCCGCCGGCCTGGTCAGGCATGGCAAGGTGTTTCCCCTCGGCGTCGACTTCGGCGCCTCCGGTCCGCAGGGCGCCTTCGAGTTTCGGCATAACCCGGTGCACATCATGACCGTCGACGGCGGCGATGTGAACACGCTGGCCAAGTACGGGCCGACCTGGCCGCGTAACCCGTTGGCCCAGCAGCTGAGTAGCTACATGACGGCCGACAACCCGTTCCGCTTCAACGACGACATCATCATCATGCCGTTGCAGGCGGCAAGCCAGTGGGATGCGTTGTCCCACGTCTACTACGACGATTACCTGTACAACGGCTTCCCGGCGGATTCGGTGACCAGCATGGGCGCCTACCATTGCGGCATCGACAAGGTTGACGTCAAGGGCATCACGTCCCGCGGGGTGCTGCTGGACCTGGTTCGCCATCGAGGGGCGGAGATCTTCCTCGAAGCCGGAAACCCGATCTCTCCGGAAGAACTCGATGACGTGGTTCGCGCCCAGGGCGTCACCATCGGGCGAGGCGACATTGTGTTGATCCGGACCGGTTGGTGGACAAGATTTCTCATGACCGGGAACAAGACAGAAGGGTATTCCGGCCTGGACTGGCGATGCGCCCAATGGCTGCACGATCACGAGATCGCGGCCGTGGCCGCCGACAACCTTCAGGTGGAAGACCTCGTGTCCGGCATCGACGGAATCACCTTTCCCCTGCATCTGCTCTGCCTGCGCGACATGGGGATGATCTTCGGCGAATACTGGGATCTCACCGCGCTGGCAGAGGACTGCGCTGCCGACGGCGTCTACGAGTTCCAGCTCGTCGCCCCACCCCTGAGAGTTGTTGGCGCAGTGGGCTCTCCGGTCAACCCGATCGCGATCAAGTGATGGACTTTCAGCGCAAGACCATGCTGGTGGACGGCCTGACGACCGGATACTTGGAAGCGGGCGACGGCGACCCGGTGGTGCTTCTGCACGGTGGCGAGTTCGGTGCCAGCGCCGAACTCGGCTGGGAACGCAACATCGCCGCCCTCGCCACTACGTACCGAGTGCTGGCGCCGGACCAGCTGGGCTATGGGCAGTCGGCGAAAGTCGTCGATTTCGTCGACGGGCGCGGAATGCGGATTCGGCACGTGGCACGGTTCTGCGAGCTGCTCGGCCTCGACTCGGCGCACTTCGTGGGCAACTCGATGGGCGCCATCAACCTGCTCACCGACGCCACGTCGGGCACGCCGCTGCTGCCCGTCCGCAGTCTCGCGATCATCTGCGGGGGTGGCGAAGTTCAACAGAATCAGCACTTCGAGGCGCTCCAGCAATACGACGCCACGCTGCCGGGCATGCGGCGCATCGTCGAGGCGCTGTTCTACGACCTGAGCTATCCCGCCGATGACGACTACGTGCGGCGCCGCTATGAGTCGAGCACCGCGCCCGGCGCATGGGAGGCCATCGCCGCGGCCCGGTTTCGTCGCCCGGGCGCCGCACCGTCCGCCACGCCCTCGAGGACACGACCGTACGAGCGGATCACCGTGCCGACGCTCGTCGTCGAGGGGGGAGACGACAAGCTTCTTCCGGCCGGCTGGGCCGCCGAGATCGCCAAGGAAATCGACGGCGCCCGTTCGGCCGTGGTCGAGAAGGCCGGCCACTGCCCGCAGATCGAGCAGTCGGCAACGGTGAACCAGCGGTTGCTCGACTTCCTCGCCGCGAGCGTCTAAAACACGTAGTCCAGCCGGGTCTGCATCCCGGCCTCTTGGTGATAGGTGTTGTGGCAGTGCAACTGCCACAAACCCGGATTGTCGGCCACCAGCACGGCGAGCAGCTTCTGCTTCGGCAGCACCATCAGGGTGTCTTTGCGCGCACCGGGGCTGCCGTCGGCCTTGATCAGCTGGAACGTGTGGCCGTGCAGGTGAATCGGGTGATACATCATCGTGGGGTTGTCAAACGTGATGGTGGGCCGTTCACCCTGTCGGATGTGCAACGGTTCGGTGTCGCTGTAGGGCTTTCCGTTGATGGTCCAGTTGTACTGGACCATGTTGCCGCCCAGTACAACCGGGAGGTTCAGATCGGGCTGCGGCCGACCCAGGTTGACGGGCGTTGTCGCCGTGAACATTTCCACCGTGCCCACCCGCCGGTTGAGTTCGGCCGGCTGAAACCCCGGGTCGGGCGCGCTGCCCGCCCCCGTGGAAAGCAGCGCCCGCGCGATGGCGTTCTTTCCTTCCGCGAGTGCGACCAGCGGGAAAACACCGTCGGCGGCGGTCACGATGACGTCGTAGCGCTCGGCCATGCCGATGAGCAGCGCGTCGACTTGGGTCGGTACCACGGGGTAGCCGTCAGTATGGGTGACCGTCATCGAGTGACCGGCCAGCGCGACGCGAAACGTGGTGTCGGAGCCGGTGTTGATGAAACGGATCCGGATGCGCTGGCCCGGCTTCGCGTTGAACGTGATGGGGGAGGCCGGGATTCGGCCGTTGATCAGATAGTACGGGTACGCGATGTCCCCGGCGTCGCCGCCAAGCAGGTCGCTCTTGCCGACGGGTCCGCCTGGCATGGCGGCCGTCGGGGTCGTCGGACTGCTCGACGTGGTCTGGCTGGTCGAGGTTGCCGGCGTTTCACTGCTCGACGTTGTCGTCGGGGTCTCGCTGGTCGTTGACGTCGTCGAAGTAGTGGGCGGCGTTGTTGTCGTGGTCTCGGTGGCGCTTGGCGGGGTGGACTTGTTCGGGCTGGTCAGTTCGGTGTAGAGCTGCTGCGGCGTCTTCCCCAGCCCGTCGGTCCAATCATCAAGGACCACAATCCATTCGGCGTCATAGTTGCCCTCGGTAGGGTCGTCGACGATGACCGGCAGATACAGGCCCATGTCGGCGTCCAGGTCGGTGTGCGGATGGGCCCAGTAGGTGCCCGAATTCGGGACGGAGAAGCGGTAGGTGAAGTCCTGGCCGGCGGGGATGTTCGGAGTGGCGGGCGCGGCGCCGTCCATGTCGTTGCGCAGCGCGATGCCGTGCCAGTGCACCGACGTCGGATGGTCGAGCCGGTTCGACACCGTCACCACAAGCTCGTCGCCGATGCGAGCGCGGATCGGCGAGCCCGGGATGGTGTTGCCGTAGGCCAGCGTGCGGACGACCGGCCCACCCAGGTCGACCTGGACCTGCTGGGCGGTCAGGCTGGCGGTGACGGTGCGGCCGCTGTGCGGGCGGGCGGCCTCGGCCGCGGCGATGGCGGCGGCCATCTGCGCATTGCCGGATAGGGCGGGCTTGGATTGACTGCACGCCACCAGCGCGAATCCGCCGGCAATGCCGGCGGCCGGTCGTGTCCCTGCCGCGGTGTAAAAGAATCCGGACGTAGGTTCCCTCGAAGACCGGCAAGTCTGATGGAAGGAGCA
>NZ_LQPH01000188.1 GCF_002102255.1 Mycobacterium nebraskense | reverse complement strand
GAGTTCATCACCCAGTTGGGTCGCAACTTCCAGGTGATCTACGAGCAGGCCAACGCCCACGGGCAGAAGGTGCAGAGCGCCGGCAACAACATGGCCAGCACCGACAGCGCCGTTGGGTCCAGCTGGGCCTAACCCCAACTTCAGGCGCGGCAGCACACCACCCGTCGGTGTGCTGCCGCGTCCTGCGGTTACCGTGCACTTTGAACCCTTGAGGTATTGATGGACCAACAGACCGCCCGCACCGACATCACCGTTAACGTCGACGGTTTCTGGATGCTCCAGGCTCTCCTGGACATTCGGCATGTCGCGCCGGAGTTGCGGTGCCGACCATTTGTTTCTACCGACTCGAGCGACTGGCTCAACGAGCATCCCGGCATGGCGGTGATGCGCGAGCAGGGCATCGTCGAAAACGGTCAGGTAAACGAACATGTGGCCGCTCGGTTGAGGGTGCTCGCCGCGCCGGACCTCGAGGTCATCGCCCTGCTGTCGCGGGGCAAGCTGCTCTACGGCGTGGTCGACGACGAGAACCAGCCCCCCGGGTCACGCGACATCCCCGACAACGAGTTCCGGGTGGTGCTGGCCCGCCGCGGCCAGCACTGGGTGTCGGCGGTACGGGTCGGCGGCGACATCACCGTCGACGACGTCGCCATCGCCGACAGCGCCTCGATCGCGTCCCTGGTCCTGGACGCGCTGGAGTCGATACACCACGCAGAGCCAGCGGCGATCAACGCGGTCAACGTGCCGCTGGAAGAGATGCTGGATGCGACCAAGTCTTGGCAGGAGTCGGGCTTCAACGTGTTCTCCGGCGGCGACCTGCGGCGGATGGGCATCAGCGCCGCCACCGTGGCCGCGCTGGGACAGGCCCTCTCGGATCCGGCGGCCGAGGCCGCGGTGTACGCGCGTCAATACCGGGACGACGCGAAGGGCCCCAGCGCCTCGGTGCTGTCGCTCAAAGACGGTTCCGGTGGCCGCATCGCGCTCTACCAGCAGGCGCGAACGGCCGGGTCGGGGGAGGCCTGGCTGGCCATCTGCCCGGCGACCCCCCAGTTGGTGCAGGTGGGCGTCAAGACGGTGCTGGACACACTGCCCTACGGCGAGTGGAAAACCCACAGCAGGGTGTGACATTCGACGAAACACAAAGTTCACCAATGTCTTTGCACTCAACATGCGGTTGAGATGCCAACACGGCATACTTCTCTAAGAGATTCAGCAAATCTCAAACCACTGTCACCGAAGTTTTAATCGCAAGGCGGGGTAGATGGAATTCGGAATAGTCGAGCTGCACTTTCCCGGGGGCCGCAGCGCCTCGGAGAGTGGGCCGGCACAGACTCCCGCCGGGCTGGCGGCACGGGATTACACGTTCACGACGGTAAGGGGTTCAGGGCGATGACTGCGGTTGTTGAAGCGCTACAGCCTGACGTTGAGGGAATTTCGCAGCCTCGGGCGGTCGTGGTCGGCGTTATGGCCGGGACGGGCGTACAGATCGGCGTCCTGCTGGACGCCAACGCCCCCGTCTCGGTGATGACCGAGCCGCTGCTGAAGGTGGTGAACAGCCGACTCAGGGAACTCGGGGAGACCCCGTTGGAGGCCGCGGGTCGCGGCAGGTGGGCGCTCTGCCTGGTTGACGGCACCCCGTTGCGGGCCACCCAGTCCCTGACCGAGCAGGACGTCTACGACGGCGACCGGCTGTGGATCCGGTTCATCCAGGACACCGAGCATCGCTCGCAGGTCATCGAGCACATCTCCACCGCGGTCGCGGCAGACCTGAGCAAGCGGTTCGCCGCGATCGACCCGGTCGTTGCCGTGCAGGTCGGCGCGTCGATGGTGGCGGCCGGGGTGACTGCCGCCTCCGGCTTGCTGCTCTGGTACCGGTGGCACCACAACTCTTGGCTGCCGACGGCGTATTCCGCGGTGATCGCCGCGGTGGTGCTGGGCGTTTCCCTGATGCTGCTGATGCGGGCGCGCACCGACCAAGATCGCCGCATCGCCGACATCATGCTGCTGAGCGGCCTGGCGCCACTCACGGTCGCCGCGGCGGCGGCACCGCCCGGCGGAGTGGGATCGCCACACGCGGTGTTGGGCTTCGGCGTGCTCACCATCGCCGCGATGCTGGCCCTGCGTTTCACCGGACGCCGGCTCGGCCTCTACACCGCGCTGGTCACTGTCAGCGTGGTTACGGCGATCGCGGCCCTGGCACGAATGGTCGCGATGACCAGCGCCGTGACGCTGCTGACCAGCGTTGTCCTCGTGTGCGTGCTCGTCTATCACACGGCGCCGGCGCTCTCGCGCCGGCTGGCCGGCATCCGTCTTCCGGTGTTCCCCTCGGCGACCAGCCGGTGGGTGTTCGAGGCCCGGCCCGACCTGCCCACCACTGTGGTCCGCTCCGACGGTGGGCCCCCGGTCCTCGAGGGCCCCGCGTCCGTCCGCGATGTCTTGGTGCAGGCCGAACGCGCCCGCTCCTTCTTGACGGGCTTGCTGGTCGGACTGGGTGTGTTGATGATCGTCTCGTTGACGGCGTTGTCGGACCCGCACACCGGGCAGCGCTGGCTGCCGCTGTTGCTGGCCGGTTTCAGCGCCGGGTTCCTGATGCTGCGCGGGCGCTCGTACGTCGACCGCTGGCAGGCGATCACCCTGGCCGTGACCGCCGTCCTCATTGTCGGTGCGGTGGTGGCGCGGTACGCGCTCGTGTTGCAGTCGCCCCTGGCCGTGTCGATCAGCGCGGCGATCCTGGTGCTGCTGCCGACGGCCGGCCTCACGTCCGCGGCCGTGGTGCCCAACACGATCTACAGCCCGCTGTTCCGCAAGTTCGTGGAATGGATCGAATACCTCTGCCTGATGCCGATTTTCCCGCTGGCATTGTGGTTGATGAATGTCTATGCAGCAATCCGCTACCGGTAGTAGCAAGGTGTGGCGAGGGCGCGCATCCGGTGCGGCCCTCGCCGCAATCTTGCTTGCCTCAGGAGCATTGGCCGGCTTACCGCCCGCTTATGCGATTTCGCCGCCGACGATCGATCCGGGCGCGGTGCCGCCTGACGGTCCGCCCGGGCCGCCGGCGCCGATGAAGCAGAATTCATACTGCACCGAGGTCGGGGTGCTGCCCGGCACAGATTTCCGGTTGCAGCCGAAGTACATGGACATGCTGAACTTGCAGGAGGCGTGGCAGTTCGGCCGTGGTGCCGGCGTGAAGGTGGCGGTCATCGACACCGGTGTGAGCCCGCACCCCAGGTTTCCGCACCTGATCCCCGGCGGGGATTACGTCATGGGCGGTGACGGATTGTCGGACTGCGACGCGCACGGCACGATCGTGGCCTCGATGATCGGCGCCGCGCCGGCCAGCGGCGCGGGGGTGCCGCCGGCCGCACCACGCCGGCCGGTCACCATTCCCACCACCGAACCGCCACCGAAAGCGCCGCCGCCCCAGACGGTGACGCTGTCGCCCTTGCCACAGACCGTGACGATGGTTCCGCCCTCGCCGCAGGAGCAGCAGCCTGCTCCGGGACCGTTCGGGTTGCCGCAGCCGGCCGCGCCCGCGCCCGCGCCCGCGGGTCCACCGCCGGGGCCACCGCAGGGCGGCCAACCGGCACAGCCCGGTGGGCAGGCCCCGGCGGGCAGCCACGGCGGCGGGACGGTGACCATACCCAGCTACTCCGGTGGGAGCCACGTGGTCGGCGTCGACAACCCACGCGGCCCGCGCCCGCTTGACCCGCCGCCACCTCCGCCGCCGGCGCCGCCGGCGCCCTCGGCTGGTCCCGACGCGTTCAGCGGTGTCGCGCCCGATGTCGACATCATCGCGATCCGCCAGTCCAGCCAGGCCTTCGGCCTCAAGGACGCCTACACCGGCGACGAAGACCCGCAGACTCGGGCGAAGATCGACGACGTCCAGACGATGGCCCGGGCGATCGTGCACGCCGCCAACATGGGCGCGCAGGTGATCAACATCTCGGATGTAACCTGCATGAGCGCGCGCAACATCATCGACCAGCGTGCGTTGGGTGCTGCGGTGCGCTACGCGGCGGTCGACAAGAACGCCGTCATCGTGGCCGCGGCCGGGGACACCAGCAAGAAGGACTGTAAGCAGAACCCGGCGCATGATCCGTTGCAGCCCAACGATCCTCGCAACTGGAACTCCGTCACCACCGTTGTGACGCCGTCCTGGTTCAGCGACTACGTCCTGACGGTGGGCGCCGTCGACGAAGATGGCCGGCCGATGACCCAGGGCAACCAGGGTCAGGCATCGACGAGCGTGGCCGGTCCGTGGGTGGGCATCGCCGCACCCGGCACCGACGTCATCGGGCTATCCCCGCGGGACGACGGCGTCATCAACGCGATCGACGGACCGGACAACACGCTGCTGGTTCCGTCCGGCACCAGCTTCTCGGCCGCGATCGTGTCCGGCATCGCCGCGCTCGTCCGCGCCAAGTTCCCCCAGCTGTCGGCCTACCAGGTCATCAACCGGTTGACCCGCACAGCCCGTGCACCGGCGCGCGGCGTGGACAACCAGATCGGGCACGGCATCGTCGACCCGGTGGCGGCACTGACGTGGGACGTGCCCGAAGGACCGTTGAAGCCGCCGCAGCAACTTTCGGCGCCGCTGAACATACCGAAGCCGGTCCCGCCCCGGGATATGGTGCCAGTGTGGGTGGCCACCGGAGGCTTGCTCGGGGCGTTACTGATCGGTGGGGGCGTGTTTGGTACGGCGATGCTGATGAAGCGATCGCGGAAGCAGCAATAAGGGCGGAGCAGCAACAGTCATGAAAGCTCAGCGCAGGTTCGGGTTGTCATTGTCGTGGCCGCGGGTCACCGCGGTATTCCTGGTCGACATCGCCATCTTGGTGGTGGCCAGCCACTGCCCAGAGTCCTGGCAGGGCACCCATCGCATCGCGTTCTGGGTGGGTGTCGGCCTCGCGGCGTTGATCGCCCTGTTCTCGCTGGTCACCTATCACGGCATCACGGTGACGTCGGGATTGGCCACCTGGCTGTGGGATTGGTCCGCCGATCCGGGCACCGCGCTCGGCGCGGGCTGCACACCGGTGCGCGACTACCAGCGCCGCTTCGGACGCGACAAGGTCGGCGTGCGCGAGTACGAGGGCCAGCTGGTCACGGTGATCGCGCTGAATGTGGACGATGACGACGCGTCGTCGCGCCACCGGCACCGGACGTCACCGCCCACCCTGCTCGTGCAGGCGGTGGCTGATGGGTTGCGGCAGTTCGACATTCACCTCGATGACATCGACATCGTGTCGGTCAAGGTGCGCCGCGGCGGCAACGCCGCCGAGCTGTCGAAGCTCGAGGACTGGGGCCCCGAGGAGTGGGAGGTGGCGAACGGTGAGCCCACCTCGTACGTTCGTCGCACCTGGCTGGTGTTGCGGATGAGCCCGCAGCGCAACATCGCCGCGGTCGCCGTCCGCGATTCGCTGGCTTCGACGTTGGTCGCGGCCACCGAGCGGCTGGCCCAGGATCTCGACGGACTCACCTGCGCCGCGAGACCGTTGACCGCCGAGGAGATCACCGAGGTTGACCGCGCGGTGCTGGCCGACCTCGAGCCCACGTGGAGCCGGCCCGGCTGGCGCCACCTCAAGCACTTCAACGGCTTCACCACCAGCTTCTGGGTGACGCCCTCCGACATCACCACCGACACGCTCGACGAGCTGTGGCAGGCGGACACCGTCGCCACCGTGCTGACGGTCCGGCTCACCGCGCGCGCGGGCCGGCCGCAGGTGTCGGCCTGGGTGCGATTCCACAGCGAGAAGCGGCTGCCCCGAGACGTATCGGCCGGCCTCAACCGGCTCACCGGACGCCAGCTGGCCGCGGTCCGCGCCAGCCTGCCCGCCCCGGCGACACGCGCCCCGCTTGTCGTGCCGAGCCGTCCCGTGCATGACGACGACCTGGTGTTGTCGGTTGACCAGCTGCGAGGGAGCCCGGCGGGCGCGCCTGTAGCGCAATGACGCGGCCGCAATCAACCGCTGAGGGCGCCCGCAATGCGATGGTCGCCGGGCTGTTGGCATCGGGGATATCCGTCAACGGGCTGCAGCCGAGTCACAACCCGCAGGTGGCATCGCAGATGTTCACCACGGCCAGCAACCTGGACCCCGCGATGTGCGACGCCTGGCTGGCGCGGTTGCTGGCGGGGGAGCGGAGCATCGAGGTACTTGCCGGTGCGTGGGCGTCGATCCGGACGTTCGGGTGGGAGACCCGCCGGCTCGGGGTCACCGATTTGCACTTCCGTCCACAGGTCTCGGACGGGTTGTTCCTGCAGCTGGCCGTGACCAGTGTCGAGTCACTGGCGTGTGCCTACGCGGCCGTGCTCGCCGAGGCCAAACGCTACGAGGAGGCGTCGGAGCTGCTCGACGGGGTGGAGCCGCGCCAACCGTTCGAGCAGGAGTTGGTCGACTACGTCCGGGGCGTGCTGTATTTCCGCACCGGACGGTGGCCGGACGTGCTCAACCAGTTCCCAGAGGGCAAGGTCTGGCGTCAGCCCGAACTGAAGGCCGCCGGCGCGGCGATGGCAACCACGGCGCTGGCGTCGCTCGGCGTCTTCGAGGAGGCGCTACGGCGCGGCCAGGACGCCGTCGAAGGTGACCGGGTGCCGGGCGCGGCCAACATCGCCCTGTACACCCAGGGCATGTGCTTGCGACACCTGGGCCGCGAGGACGAAGCCGTCGAACTGCTGCGCCGGGTGTACTCGCGGGATCCGAAGTTCAGCCCGGCCCGTGAAGCGCTGGACAACCCGAACTATCGACTGGTCTTGACCGACCCGGAAACCATTGAGGCACGGACGGATCCATGGGACCCGGACAGCGCGCCGACCCGGGCGGAGACGGAGGCCGCCCGCCACGCCGAGGAGGCCGCAAGGTATCTGGCCGAGGGCGACGCGGAGCTCAACGCGATGCTGGGCATGGAGCGCGCCAAGCGGGAAATCAAGCTCATCAAGTCGACGACGAAGGTGAACCTGGCGCGCGCCAAGATGGGCCTTCCCGTGCCGGTGACGTCGCGCCACACCCTGCTGCTGGGTCCGCCCGGAACCGGAAAGACGTCGGTGGCGCGGGCCTTCGCCAAGCAGCTGTGCGGCCTGACGGTGCTGCGCAAGCCGGTGGTGGTGGAAACCAGCCGCACCAAGCTGTTGGGCCGATACATGGCCGACGCGGAGAAGAACACCGAGGAGATGCTCGAGGAAGCTCTGGGCGGGGCGGTCTTCTTCGACGAGATGCACACGTTGCACGAGAAGGGCTACCAGCAAGGCGACCCCTACGGTAACGCGATCATCAATACGTTGCTGCTGTACATGGAGAACCATCGCGACGAGCTCGTCGTCTTCGGCGCCGGTTACGCCAAGGCGATGGAGAAGATGCTCGACGTGAATCAGGGTCTGCGGCGGCGGTTTTCGACCGTCATCGAGTTCTTCAGCTATACGCCCGACGAGCTGGTCGCGTTGACGCGGCTGATGGGGCAGGAGAATGAGGACCTGATCACCGAGGAAGCGGCCCAATCGCTATTGCCTTCGTACACCAGGTTTTATCTCGACGAGAGTTACTCCGAAGACGGGGACCTGATCCGCGGCATCGATACGCTCGGCAACGCCGGCTTCGTGCGCAATGTGGTGGAGAAGGCCCGCGACCACCGCAGTTTCCGTCTGGACGACGAGGACCTGGACGCGGTGCTGGCCAGCGACGTCACGGAGTTCAGCGAGCGTCAACTCCTGCGATTCAAGGAGCTGACCCAAGAGGACCTCGCCGAGGGCCTCAGCGCGGCAGTCGCCGAGAACAAGACCACATAGGTCGCGGGCGATCCGAGTTCAGCTACTACTCGCCTGGCGTCACGGCGTAGCGGCGGATCGCACGAGGATTTAACAAACTCACGCGCCGCTACTGGCGGCAGCAGCGGCGGCTGCTCCGGCGGTTTTTACAGACCGCTTTTGAGAAAACGCGCACGTTAGGCAACGCCATAATGGTTGACGCGGAGCAGCCAGCACCCCTGAAAAAATGCCGATGAGCAGCGGAAACTGGCCTCCCAGGAAATTGTCAGCAGCTAATCAGGGGCGCGGCAGAGTAGCTCGTTTACCCTTCGCGAGGGTGAACAGAAGGGCAACGGCATGGCAATCGACCATCTATTCGGTGACATAGACGCGCACGGCGCCGCCATTCGCGCCCAGTCGGCCTCGTTGGAGACCGAGCATCGGCCATCGCTCGCAATGTGCCGGCTGCGGGTGCCTTCTGCGGGGGCGCCGGTTCGGTGGCATGCCAGGAATCTGTCCCCCGGGCTGAGTCGCAACTTCCAGGTGATCTACGAGCAGGCCAACGCCCTCGGGCAAAAAGTGCAGACTGCCGGCAGCAACATGGCCAGCACCGACAACGCCGTCGGTTCCGGCTGGGCGTAATCGCGTCCGACATTGAGGTAATTGCTTCGGGTTGACACGCTCGCTATGAGCTTGCGGGTGTAAGCCGTCCGGCGTTTCGCGGAATTGTCGGATACGGGTGTTTTCGCTGTTTTGCAATATGGTGGTAGGAGGTTTTATCTCTCGAGATTGTGCATTCATTTAGATTAAAATCAATTCAGCGTGATCAGCAATCATCTCGATCCGCAGGCGGCCAATCTCTAATATGGCGGTTTGCTAATTCCCTAGTAGACCGTTGCCGGGTCATGCCTGTAACGCGGGTCACCACGGTGTATGTAATATCACAGAAATAGCTAGGTAGACAAAAGTTCTCACATGATGAAACCGCGCTGTGACATTCCCTTTTTACATTACGTTACCTGGTGGGAACGCCAGCCGAATACGTTGCGGTCACGATGATCTTATATTCGTGGAACGGCCGCAGAGATGGCCGGTTGCCAATTTTCGGGAGAGATTTCGGCTAGGGAGAGAATGGTCCGTTGTTTGATGGATGTGAAATAACCTCATGGCTTCAATAGCGGATTCGATGCCTTTCATTAGAACCATGGCGCGGATGCGGCAGGGGCAGCAAAGCCGCGCCTACCATGGCGGCCACTTGGGGGACCGGAGGTAGTAGATGCTGGATTTCGGGGCGCTTCCGCCGGAGATCAACTCGGGGCGGATGTATGTCGGGGCGGGGTCGGGTCCGCTGCTGGCGGCCGCGGGGGCGTGGGACGAATTGGCCGCCGAGTTGCAGGCTGCCGGCGCGTCGTACAGCTCGACCATCGAGACGCTGGCGACGGGGCCGTGGACGGGTCCGTCGTCGATGGCAATGGCGGCCGCCGCCGCGCCGTATGTGGCGTGGATCAACGCCACCGGCGCCCAGGCCGAGGTGGCAGGGGCCCAGGCCAAGCTGGCCGCGGGCGCCTACGAGGCGGCGTTCGCCGCCACGGTGCCGCCACCGGTGATCGCGACCAATCGCGCCCTGCTGGCGACGTTGATCGCCACCAACATCCTCGGCCAGAACACCCCGGCGATCGCCGCGACCGAAGCCCAATACATGGAGATGTGGGCACAGGACGCCGCCGCGATGTACGGCTACGCGGCCTCCTCGGCGACCGCATCGCAATTGACACCGTTCGCCGAGCCGCCGCAGACCACCAACGAGTCGGCCACGCAGATGCAGGCGGCCGCGGTCACCCAGTCCAGCGCGCAGTCCAGCTCGAACACCGCCTCCCAGCTGTCCCAGCTGAGCACGACGATGCAAACCGTGGTGAATGCCGGCAACGCGGCGCCGAATGCCGGAACAACGGGGACTGGTGTCACCACTGGAATCGGGCAAAACCTGGACTACTGGAACAACATCTGGTCGGTGCTGACGGGCCCGTACTCCCCCCAGTCATGGAGCAGCGTTCCGGGTGGGCCGTTCCTATCGTTCGGTCAGGCGTACGCCTGGGGCCAGAACGGCCAGAGCGCCGCTGCCTACTTGTCCGGCCCGAAGGCGATCTCCGGCGCTCTCGCTCCGCTGACCAGTGGCCCGAGCGCGGTGAGGCCGATGCTCAGCTCTGCCGCGGGGCCGGTGTCGGGGTCCATGGGGAAGGCGGCCCTGGTTGGCAGCATGTCGGTGCCCCAGGGTTGGACGGAAGCCGCTCCGGCGATCCGAACGCTCGCCCAGGTGCTGCCGACCAACATGGCGGCCGCCCCAGCCGCTCTGGCCGGCGAAGAAGGCGTCTTCAGTCAGATGGCCCTGTCCAGCTTGGCGGGACGCGCGATTGCCGCCACCGCGACCCACTCTGTCGGCTCCGCCGCGGCGGCCGGCTCACTGGGCGGCGTGGTGGCCGAGGCTGACCCCGCCGCAGCCACCATCATCGTGATCCCTTGCATCGAGGAGTGACAGCGATGATCACCACGCACAGTAGTCCGGCACCGTCGACCCGAGCGCCTGAGTAAGGGGATAGCAATGTTTTACGGAGCTTTTCCGCCTGAGTTCAACTCGGGCCGGATGTACAGCGGTCCGGGAGTGGGTTCGCTGGTCACTGCGGCGACGGCCTGGGAGAACCTGGCCACCGAATTGCAGTCCACCGCTAGTGCCTATTCGTCGGTGATCTCAAGCCTGGCCAGTGGGCCGTGGGTGGGTCCGGCGTCGATCGCCATGGCGTCGGCGGCGGCTCCTTACGTGGCCTGGATGCAGCAAACCGCGGCCCAGGCGCAGGAAGCCGCGACCCAAGCCTCTTCAGCGGCGGCCGCCTACGAGACGGCGTTCGCCGCCCACGTGCCGCCCCCGGTGATCGCGGAAAACCGTGCCCTATTGGCGCAGCTGATGGCGAGCAACCTCTTCGGACAGAACACGGCGGCGATCGCAGCCACCGAGACCCAGTACGGCGAAATGTGGGCCCAGGACGCCGTGGCGATGGACACCTACGCCAGCTCGTCGGAGGCGGCCACGCGGTTCGCGCCGTTCACCGAACCGCCGCAGACCACCACCGGCACGGGCACGACGATGCAAGCGGCCGCGGTGAGCCAAGCCGCGGGCACGTCGGCCGGTAGTGCGGGGTCGACCATCAACGCGGCAGCCACCTCGCTGACTGCGGGCCCGGGCAACCCGATACTGGCATGGCTCTCGCAGCTCGCCACCGAATACAACACCGCCGTCAGCACCTTCTTGAAAGGCTTCGGCACGACTCCTGGCGGCACCCCATTGATCACGGCCATGTACAACGCGGTCAAGGTGCCGTTGGGGCTGACCACGCAGTTCAACGACGTCGGGCTGCTGATCAACTTCCCCCTGTCGCAATGGCTCAAGTTCGCCCCACCCGCCGGCTACGGCGCGCTGCCGAAGGATGCGCTGGGAGCCGGGCTCGGGGCCCTGGGCTTCGGCCGGGGCACCCTGTACAGCGCCATCAGCCCGACGGCGGGCTTTGCGCGAGGCACTTTGGTGGGGCAGTTAACCGTTCCGCCCAGCTGGGCCTCGGCCACGCCGGCCATCAGGACGGTTGCCGCCGCATTGTCGGCCGCCGGGCCCGAGGCGGTGCCGGCCGCCGCGCTGGGCGAGGGCAGCCTGTTCAGTTCGATGGGGATGGCGGGGATGCTGGGCAGCGCCCTCGGCTCCGGGGGGCCCACCGTGGTCGGCGCCGGCGTGCGCAACCGGATGAAGCCGATCAAGGACCTCCAAGACAAACAATCGCCGGAACAACTGAAGCGTCTGGTCGCACAGATATCGGAGAAACCCGAAACCGTGCAGCACCACAATGTCGACCAGGAAGGTCTCGACGCCCTGCTCGAGCAGCTGGCGAAGAAACCCGGCATCCATGCGGTGCATCTGAAAAAGGGCGACAAGTCCAAAGGCTTGCCCGCCGATGCCCAATTGGGTTAGGGGGCAACATGACTCAGGACTCCACAGCTACCCGCGATAACGGAAGGTGGGCAATGAAACGGTTACTGGTTCTATTGGGCATCCCCGTCATGATCGGCCTGGCCGCACCGGTGTACGCCGATCCTCCACACGTACCGGACGGCGATGACGGGGCCTTCCTGGCCGCCCTGCATCAGGCCGGCTTCGGCTTTGCCAGTCCGGATGCGGCCGTTGGGGCCGGCCGGGCGGTGTGTTCGTGCCTGAACAACGGGGAATCGGGCCTGGAGTTGGTTCACGACGTGAAGATGCACAATCCGGGCATGGACATGGAGATGGCTTCGAACTTCGCCATGATTTCCGCGAAGTACTACTGCCCGCACCAACTCAGCAAAGCCTGATTGAGGCTCGCCGATTGCCGTATTGCGCTGGCCGATGGGGTGTTTCGGCAACTGGAGCCAGCGCTGCAGCCCGCGCCGCACCATGAGACAATCACCGGTTATGAGGCTGCTGGTGGCGCTGATCGGCGTTTCGGCTGTGCTCGCGCTTGCCGCGCCCGCGTACGGCGAGCCCGACGCGGGCGGCGTCGACGAGGCGAGCTTTCTCGCGTCGCTGCGAAGCGCGGGCATCACCTACAAGACGCCGGAGGCAGCGGTCCAATTCGCTCAAGCGGTGTGCACTGCAATGGGCAATGGCGAGTACGGCCCCCAGATGGTCAACGATCTGAAAGGTCAAAACCCGGGGCTCACTACGGATCACGCCACGTCGTTTCTGGCGATAGCCGCGAAGTTTTACTGCCCCCAGCAACTCAACAAGAGCTGACCAGGCGCCGCCACAACATCCGCCGGTTGCCCAGAGGTTTCGCGCACGTGGCCGCATCGCATCCGGTTCCGTTGGGGTCCACCCACTGTTTACCTGGGCCTGGTTAGCTGCGGCGAGCCGCATGCGGGCGCCGCGAACGAGGGGGAAGGAGTGCCGATGGAGACGCTGAGTGTCGCCGATTTCGCGCTCCGGCTCGCCGTCGGGGTCGGCTGTGGCGCCCTCATCGGCCTGGAGCGGCAATGGCGCGCGCGCCGGGCCGGCCTGCGCACCAACGCGCTGGTCGCCGGCGGCGCGACGTTGTTCGTCCTGTACGCCGCCGCGACCGCAGACACCAGCCCCACCCGGGTCGCCTCGTACGTCGTGTCCGGCATCGGATTCCTCGGCGGTGGGGTGATCCTGCGTGAAGGGGTCAACGTCCGGGGCCTCAACACCGCCGCCACCCTGTGGTGCTCTGCGGCGATTGGCGTCCTGGCCGCGTCCGGGCATCTGGTCTTCGCGTTGATCGGCACCGGGACCGTCATCGCCATCCACGTATTCGGGCGCCCACTGGGCCGGCTCATCGACCGCGACAACACCGGCGACGAAGACGAAAGTCTGCGGCCCTACTTGGTGCAGGTGATCGCCCGCCCGAAACACGAGAAGTATGCGCGCGCCCAGATTGTCCAGCACGCGAGCGGTAACGACATCACGCTGCGCGGAATCCACACCGGTCAGGCCGGCGATGACGAGATCACATTGACCGCACACCTCCTCATGAACGGCGATGCTCCATCCCGGCTGGAGCGGTTGGTGGCGGAGCTTTCCCTGCAACCGGGAGTCCGCGCGGTGCAGTGGTACGCCGGGGACGAAGCGCAATCGGACGGGCCTCGCTAGGGGCGGGACTGCAGCTCAGGCGCCGCGGCGGCCAGCAGGTCGGCGCGGTTACCGGTCAGCGGCGGGTAGATCCGCCGGGTGTTGATCGTCCGCTTCGTATCCTTGGCCCGTGCGCCGTCCGACACCACCACCCGATCCCACCCTTCGGTATAGACCGCGCCGGCCGGTCCCAGATCGAGAACCGTGACATACCAAGGGATTCGGAGAGCCAACAGCGGCTCCCCGAACAGGTCGCTGATGACGTTGTACCCGGCATAGCGGCCCATCGGGCGGCCGTGTTGGCACGACATCACCGACAGGTGGTCGTCGTCCGTGCGGGCGGCGGCGACGTCGCCCGCGGCGAAGATCGCGGGCACCCCGATTACCCGCAGATAGTCATCGACGGGTACGCGCCCCAGGCCGTCGCGCACCACCGGCAGCTGCTCGGTCAGCGAGCTCGCCCGCATACCGGCGCACCACACCACCGTGCCCGCCGCCAGCTGTTCGCCCGAGGTGAGCGACACCCGGCGCTCGCTGATGGCGGCGACGGCCACTCCCGCCCGGGTCTCGACACCGTTGGCCGATAGAGCTTCTTCGATCACCGGACGCGCCGAGGCGCCCATGTCGGAGCCGATCCGGCTGCGATCCAGCAGCACCACCCGGAGAGGGACGTTGCTTCCAGCGAACAGCCGCCGCAACCTGTCCGGTAGCGCGCAGGCCACTTCGATACCGGTCAGCCCCGCCCCCGCCACGACGACCGTGCCCGCCGCGGCCGTCGGCGAACCGTCGGCGAGCCGACGCAGATGGTCCCGCAGCGCGAGGGCACCGTCATAGGTGTCGACGTCGAAGCCGAACTCCCGCAGGCCCGGTATGGCGGGTTTGAGTACGTGGCTGCCCGATGCCAGCACCAGCCGGTCATAGTCGTACGTCGCGCCACCCGATGTGGTGACGGTGTGGGCGTCGGTGTCGATGGCGGTCACCTCGGCGGTGACGTGCACCACTCCGACGGGGTCGAGGAGGTCGGCGAGCGGAATGCGGCAGGGGCTCAGGTCGGCCTCGTAGTTGCGCACCCGGATGTCGTGGAACGGTTGGGCGGCCAACATGGTGATATCGACCGTGCCGGGCGGGATGGCGAGCTCGTCGAGCCGGCGGGCGGCGCCGAGCGCCGCCCATAATCCGGCAAACCCCGAGCCGATCACCACCACAGCGGTCAACTGCTCAACACCTCACGTCGGTCGGTCCCGTCATCACAGTGTGGGCCGCATACCGGACCAAGGCGACCCGATGGTCCCGTCGATCGTCGTAGTCTTATGCGTGTGAATGCGCTCTCAGATTTCGTGTCCGCGCTGCCCCCGCAGATGCGGGATCCGGTGCTGCCCGCCATTCCGTTCTTCTTGCTGCTGTTGACGCTGGAATGGGCGGCGGCCCGCAAGCTGGACAGCATCACCGGCGACGCGCGGCCGGCCTCCGGCGCATATTTCACCCGCGACTCGATGGCCAGCATCTCGATGGGGCTGGTTTCGGTGGGCACCACCGCCGCGTGGAAGACCCTGGCTTTGCTCGGCTATGCCGCCGTCTATGCCAATGTGGCGCTCTGGCACCCCTCGGCGACCCGGTGGTACACGTGGTTCATCGCGATCCTCGGCGTCGACCTGCTGTACTACGCCTATCACCGGATCGCGCATCGGGTCCGGCTGATCTGGGCGACGCACCAGGCCCACCACTCCAGCGAATACTTCAACTTCGCCACCGCGCTGCGCCAGAAGTGGAACAACAGCGGCGAGATCCTGATGTGGGTCCCCCTGCCGCTGTTGGGGATTCCGCCCTGGATGGTGTTCTTCAGTTTCTCGATCAGCCTGATCTACCAGTTCTGGGTGCACACCGAGCGGATCGGCAAGCTGCCACGGCCCTTCGAATTCGTCCTCAACACCCCGTCGCATCATCGAGTGCACCACGGAATGGACCAGATCTACCTCGACAAGAACTACGGCGGGATCCTCATCATCTGGGACCGGCTTTTCGGCAGCTTCCAGGCCGAGTTGTTCCGCCCGCACTACGGCCTGACCAAGCAGGTCGACACCTTCAATATCTGGAAGCTACAGACCCGCGAATACGTCGCGATCGCCCACGACTGGCGTTCGGCGACCCGCCTGCGCGATCGGCTGGGCTACGTTTTCGGTCCGCCCGGCTGGGCGCCGCGCACCGCGAGCCAGATCGAGGCGGCCGTCCCGGTGGCGACTTCGACGTAACACCGGCCGCGGACGGCGCGAAGACTTCTGCGTAACCGAAAGTCACGCCGTAATCTCAAATCGGTCGAGATTTGGCCCCGACGGATCGGAGTTAATGGTGCGTCGCCTGGCAATGCGCGCATTCACCGCGTCGATCACCGTCGCCGCGCTCGCGCAATCGCTGCCGCCTGTGCCCGCTGAAGCCGACCCCGTCATGGTCTATCCGGGCATGGAGATCCATCAGGGCAACCGCGTCTGCACGCTCGGCTACGTCGACCCCGGCCTGAAGATCGCGTTCACCGCGGGGCACTGCCGGGGCGGCGAGGGGGTCGTCACCGACCGGGGTGGCGCGGTCATCGGCCGCCTGGCGGCCTTCCGGGACAACACTCCCAGCGGTACGACGGTGGCGACCGACCAGTTGATCACCGACTACGAGGCGATCGTGCTGGACAACGGCGTCATGGCGAACAACGTCCTGCCGGGCGGGCGTCAACTGATCTCGAATCCGGCGGCGGCGCTGGCCCCCGGACAAGCGATCTGCCATTTCGGCGTGAGCACCGGCGAAACGTGCGGGACGGTGGAAAGCGTGAACAACGGCTGGTTCACCATGTCGCACGGCGTGCAGAGCCACAACGGTGACTCCGGCGGCCCGGTGTACCTGCCTTCCAGCGGCGGTCCTGGGCTGCTCGTGGGGATCTTCAACAGCGTCTGGGGGGATTTTCCGGCTGCGGTGTCGTGGCGGGCCACGTCCGAAGAAGTCCGTGAGGACCTCGGGGTGGCGCGGGGCGGCGCGCGCTAGGCGACTTCAGCGGGGCGCGTCCGCCTCCGCGAGGGCGAACACCGGGATGGTGGGCGCGACAGCGCGGAACTGCTCGTCGGTGCTGTCCGGGGTCAGCCCCGCGACGTAATCCTTGACCTGCCAGTACCAGCGGTCCAGATAGCGTCGCAGCAGTTCCGGTTTGGCCGCGTCGGCCACCTCGCTGACTCGGGCGCGTCGCCTGCGCCAGCGCGGGCCCGTCTCGACGACGCCCGCGGCCCGGACGTTGCGTGCCCACTGGGTGTTGCCGCGGGGTGAGACCAGATAATCCACACCGTCGACGGTCAGCAGGTTGATGACGACCGCCCGCGGTTTTCCGCTTTTGCGCCCGCGCACCCGCAGCGCATGGGTCCCGGCGATGCTGATCCCCATCTCCGCCAGCCAGCGGATCACCGCGTTGGCGGCCCGCGTGACTCCGTTCGGCTCTTCGTATCGCGTGGCCATGACGCGTCCTCTCTCGCAGACCTATCGAGAGCAGTGCTCTCATAGCTGGGTAGGTTGCCACAGTCCTGGCCAGAAAGCAAGAGCGGTGATCTCGGTTGTGTCAGACTGACCGCGTGGGCAAACGCCAGGAAACCCGGGAGCAGATCGAGGCGCGCATCATCCAACTCGGTCGCCAGCAGCTGGTGGATCGCGGTGCGGCCGGACTGTCCGTGCGAGCGATCGCCCGGGACCTCGGCATGGTGTCGTCGGCCGTCTACCGGTACGTGTCCAGCCGCGACGAGTTGCTGACCTTGCTGCTGGTCGACGCCTACGCGGACCTGGCCGACACCGTGGACCGGGCCCGCGAGACGGTCGGGGACCTGTGGAGCGACGATGTCATCGCCATTTCCCGGGCGACACGGCGGTGGGCCATCGCGCACCCGGCCCGCTGGGCCCTGCTGTACGGCAGCCCCGTGCCCGGGTATCACGCACCGCCGGAGCGCACGGTGTCCGTGGGAACCCGGGTGGTGGCGGCCTTCTTCGACGCCGTGGCGTCCGGGATCGCCACCGGAGACATCCGCCTCACCGATACCGTTGCCCCCCAACCGATGTCGTCGGACTTTGAGCGGATTCGCCAGGAGTTCGGGTTTCCCGGCGACGATCAGGTCGTCGCCAAGTGCTTCCTGCTCTGGGCGGCGGTGATGGGTGCGATCAGCCTCGAGGTGTTCGGCCAATACGGGGCCGACACCCTGACCGATCCCGAGGCGGTGTTCGACGCGCAGCTTCGGCTGCTGGTGGACGTGCTGGCCCAGCATTGACGGCGGCGGGCCGCCGACCGGGAATTAGAACATGTTCACCCAGCCTTCGCGCAACGGCGGTCGCCCGCCACGGCAAAGTTTTCGTGGCCCTTTCTGGCGGCCGAGCCACTGGACTATCCTGCGAGACGATGACCCTTCCCGTTCAGTCGCCGACGCAGATCGCGTGGGTTACCCCCGACCTGGAGGCCACCGAAACCGCCCTCACCGGCTTGTTAGGTGTACGCAAATGGGTGCGGATACCCGATGTGCACTTTGCTCCGGACGCCTGCAGCTACTTTGGCGAGCCGGCCGATTTCGTCGCCAGCATCTCGCTGAGCTATCTCGGCGACATGCAGTTGGAACTGATCGAACCGGTCAGCGGCGAGAACATCTATAGTGACTTTTTGCGTGACGCCGGGCCGGGTCTGCACCACATCTGCATGGAGGCCGAAAGCCCCGAGCAATTCGACGCGGCGTTGGCCGAGGCCGTGGAATTCGGGGCCGCGGTCGTGCAGCAAGGCGTGATGCCCGGCGGGATCCAATTCGCCTACGTGTCAGCGCCGCAGGCGGCAGTGCCGTTTGTGGAGATCGCATACGTTGCGCCCGAGATGAGGGCGTTTTACGACTACATCAAACAGGAGCAGCGGTGAGCACGGAGATACCGGCAACGGTCAGCGCGGACGACGTCACATCGTGGTCCGATGACGTCGACGTGGTAGTGGTCGGCTTCGGCATCGCGGGCGGGTGCGCCGCCGTCAGCGCGGCGGCCGCCGGCGCGCGGGTGCTGGTGCTGGAGCGCGCCGCGGTGGCGGGTGGCACCACGTCGCTTGCCGGGGGTCACTTCTATCTGGGTGGGGGAACTGCGGTTCAGGAAGCGACCGGTCACCCCGACTCGCCCGAGGAGATGTACAAGTACCTGGTCGCCGTGTCCCGGCAGCCGGACCACGACAAGATCCGGGCCTACTGCGAGGGCAGCGTCGGGCATTTCAATTGGCTGGAAGACTTGGGTTTTCAGTTCGAGCGCAGCTACTTCCCGGGCAAGGCGGTCATCCAGCCCAACACCGAGGGCTTGATGTTCACCGGTAACGAGAAGGTGTGGCCCTTCCTGGAGAAGGCGGTGCCGGCGCCGCGTGGCCACAAGGTGCCGGTGCCCGGCGACACCGGGGGCGCCAGCATGGTGATCGATCTGCTGCTGAAGCGCGCCGCGAGCCTGGGCGTGCAGATCCGGTACGAGACGGGCGCCAGCGAGCTCATCGTGGACGGTTCGGGTGCGGTGACCGGCGTGGCGTGGAAGCACTTCTCCGAAACCGGTGCGATCAAAGCAAAGTCGGTGATCATCGCTGCCGGGGGATTCGTGATGAACCCGGAGATGGTTGCCAAGCACACCCCGAAGCTGGCCGAGAAACCGTTCGTGCTGGGCAACACCTACGACGATGGCCTGGGCATCCGGATGGGCGTATCGGCCGGTGGCGCAACCGAGCACATGGATCAGATTTTCATCACGGCTCCGCCGTACCCGCCGTCGATCCTGCTGACGGGGATCATCGTGAACAAGCTCGGACAGCGCTTCGTCGCCGAGGATTCGTACCATTCCAGGACGTCCGGGTTCATCATGGACCAGCCGGACAGCGCGGCGTTTCTCATCGTCGACGAGGCGCACCTGGAGCACCCCAAGATGCCGCTGGTCCCGCTGATCGACGGATGGGAAACCGTCCCGGAAATGGAAGCCGCGCTTGGTATTCCGGAGGGCAATCTGGTGGCGACGCTGGACCGTTACAACGCCAACGCCGCCCGCGGCGAGGACCCCGACTTTCACAAGCAGCCCGAATTCCTTGCGGCACAAGATCAAGGCCCCTGGGGCGCGTTCGACATGTCATTGGGCAAGGCGATGTATGCCGGTTTCACCATCGGTGGGCTGGCCACGTCCGTCGACGGCGAGGTGCTGCGTGCGGACGGCACCGTGGTGCCCGGCTTGTATGCGGCCGGCGCCTGCGCGTCCAACATCGCACAGGACGGCAAGGGCTACGCCAGTGGGACGCAGCTGGGGGAGGGCTCGTTCTTCGGCCGCCGCGCCGGAGCGCACGCGGCCCGAGGGCCCGGGGGAGCGGAGGCACGCTAAGACCCAGCGCCGGAGTGCACGCGGCCGGGGCGCGCTAGACCCTCGCAGGCTCTTTCTTTTCCTCCACGGGGCCCAACCGCCACGGGCCGCCGCCAAGCAACTGCAGCTCTTGTTCGTGGTGCTGCTCGACGGTGGGCCGATGGCTCACGCTGACCACCACGCAATCCGGCAGTTCGGTCCGCATCAGTTGGTACAGCGCGAATTCCAGCCCCTCGTCCAGCGCGGAGGTGGCCTCGTCCAGGAAGACCGCCTTGGGTTTGGTGAGCAGGATGCGCGCAAACGCGACGCGCTGCTGCTCGCCGGGGGAGAGCACCTTGGCCCAATCCCGCTCTTCGTCGAGACGGTCCAGCAGTGGCGCCAGGGCGACTTTGGTGAGCACATCCCGCAACTCGTCATCGGACACGTCGTCCGGCGGCTTCGGGTAGCACACCACGGTGCGCAGGCTGCCCAGCGGCACGTATGGCAACTGCGACAGGAACATCGTCGCGTTGTCGCCCTCCGGGCGGCAGAGGGTTCCCGAAGCGTACGGCCACAACTCGGCCAGGCTGCGTAGCAGCGTGGTCTTGCCGGCACCGGAGCGCCCGGTGATCACCAGCGAATCGCCCTCGGTGAGTTGAACATCGAGCGGGTCGATGAGCCGATCGCCGGCCGGCGTGCGCACTTCGATGTCACGAAGCTCGACGGCCGTCTCTTCGCTCGGCTTGACCAGTATGGTCGGCAGCGCGCGCCCCTTGTCGTTGGCGTCGACCAGCCCGTGCAACCGGATGATCGACGCCCGGAAAGCCGCGAATGCGTCGTAGTTATTGCGGAAGAACGACAGCGAATCCTGAATATTGCCAAAGGCAGTCGCGCTCTGCCCAACGTCGCCGAAGTCGATCCGGCCGGCGAACAGGCGCGGCGCCTGAATCACCCACGGCAGCGGAACGATTGCCTGCGACACCGACCAGTTCCAGCTGTTGAAGATGATGGTCCGGCGGACGAACTTGCGATAGTTGTCGATGATCGGGGTGAAGCGCCGCCACAATTGCGCCCGCTCGACTCGCTCACCGCGGTAGAAGCCCACGGCCTCAGCGGCATCCCGCAATCGGACCAGTGCATAACGGAACGCCGCGTTGAGCTTCTCGTTGTTGAAGCTGAGCCAGATCAGCGGGTGGCCCAGCCAGATCGCCACCAACGTGGCGACTAGCACATACACCAGAACGGTCCAGAACATCGCGCGCGGGAACTCGACTCCGAACACGTTCAGGCTTCCCGACAGGTTCCACAGGATCGCGGCGAACGAAATCACGGACGCCACCGCGTTGACGGCCCCGAACAGCAAGGTGCTGCCGGTCCCGTTCGACGGGATGTTCGGGGTGCCGCCCGCATTCGCGGTGAAGATGTCGATGTCCTGTTGGATGCGCTGGTCGGGGTTGTCGATCGTGTGGTCGATGAACAGGTCCCGGTAATAGGCCCGGCCGGCGAGCCAGTCGTCGGTGAGATTGGCCGTCAGCCACATGCGCCAGGCGATGATGAACCGCTGCGTCAGATAGATGTCGATCATGAACCGGATGACGTACAAGACCGCCAGCACGCTGAAGATCGCGATCGACATCCAGAAGCCGTGGATCCCGGATTGTTTGACCGTGTCGTCGTCGGCAGCGAGACCCTGCACTGCTTTTTGTACAGCCGTGTACAGGTCGTTGCCCTGGTAGCTGAGCAACACCATCAGTCGCACCGACAGGAGTACGGATAGCAACAGCACGCCCAGCATCAGCCACACACGCACGCTGTGCGCACCGACGAAGTACCCGCGGGTGATCCGCCAGAACTGCTGGCCCCACGGCGTGAGATACCTGAAAGCGATCAGCACGATGAAGAGCACTACCGCGCTGATGACCCACGCGATGGCTACCCACCGCAAGGAATCCACGGTGGCCGTCGACCAGTCGATCGACGGCTTGAACGGCTTCGGGCCCATGGTCGCTGTCTCCTCATGGTCGAGCTGGTGGACTCTGCTGGAACTTCAAATCCTCCGGCGAAGGTACCCGAAGGATCTGGATAGGCTGCGGTTATGAGCACCGACGCCATCCCCACACAAACATTGCATGCCGGCCGGCTCATCGCGCGGCGCCTGCGGGCCAGCGGGGTCGACACCGTCTTCACGTTGTCCGGCGGCCACCTGTTTTCCGTCTACGACGGCTGCCGCGAGGAGGGCATTCGGCTGATCGATACCCGCCACGAGCAGACCGCTACCTTCGCCGCCGAAGGGTGGTCGAAAGTGACGAGGGTGCCGGGCGTCGCCGCGCTCACCGCGGGGCCGGGCGTCACCAACGGGATGAGCGCGATGGCGGCCGCACAGCAGAACCAGTCGCCCCTGGTCGTGCTGGGCGGCCGGGCGCCCGCGCAGCGGTGGGGCATGGGCTCGCTGCAGGAGATCGATCACGTGCCGTTCGTGGCGCCGCTGGCTCGTTTTGCTGCCACGGCGCAGTCCGCCGGGGACGCCGGCCGACTCGTCGACGAGGCGTTGCGGGCGGCGGTCGGCGCCCCGTCGGGCGTCGGCTTCGTCGACTTCCCCATGGACCATGTGTTCTCCATGTCCGAGGATCACGGCCGCCGCGGCGCCCTCGCCGACCTGCCGCCGGGGCCTGGCGTGGACGACCTCGATGGCGACGCGCTCGGCCGGGCCGCCGGCCTGCTATCCGCCGCGAAGCGGCCGGTGATCATGGCGGGCACGAATGTCTGGTGGGGACACGGGGAGGCGGCCCTGCTACGCCTCGCCGAGGAACTGCGAATCCCGGTGCTGATGAACGGGATGGCGCGCGGCGCGGTGCCCGCCGATCACCCGTTGGCGTTCTCGCGGGTGCGGGGAAAAGCGTTGGGCGAGGCCGATGTTGCGCTGATTATCGGGGTGCCGATGGATTTCCGGCTCGGCTTCGGCGCGGTGTTCGGGCCACAAACCCGGCTCATCGTGGCCGACCGTGTCGAACCCGAGCGCAAACACCCCCGCCCGGTTGAGGCGGAGCTCTACGGCGACCTGTTGTCGATCCTCGCGGCGCTGGCCGCCGGGGGTCGGACCGACCACCAAGACTGGATCGACGAACTGCGGACGGCCGAAATCGCGGCCCGCGGAAAGGAAAAGGCCGAGCTTGCCGACGACCGCATCCCGCTGCATCCGATGCGGGTGTACGCGGAGCTGGCACCGATGCTGGACCGCGACGCCATCGTCGTCATCGACGCCGGCGACTTCGGGTCCTACGCCGGACGGGTGATCGACAGCTACCAGCCGGGCTGCTGGCTGGACAGCGGGCCCTTCGGCTGCCTCGGCTCGGGCCCTGGTTACGCCCTGGCCGCCAAGCTGGCGCGGCCGGACCGCCAAGTTGTCCTTCTGCAGGGCGACGGCGCCTTCGGCTTCAGCGGCATGGAGTGGGACACCCTGGTCCGGCACAACGTGCCCGTCGTCTCGGTGATCGGCAACAACGGAATCTGGGGGCTGGAGAAGCACCCCATGGAGGCGTTGTACGGCTATTCGGTGGTGGCGGAGCTGCGTCCGGGCACCCGCTACGACGAGGTGGTGCGCGCCCTGGGCGGTCACGGTGAGCTGGTCTCCGCGCCGGCCGAGCTGCGGCCCGCGCTCGAACGCGCCTTCACCAGCGGCCTGCCCGCCGTCGTCAACGTCCTCACCGACCCCAACGTCGCCTATCCACGCCGGTCCAACCTCGCCTGAGCTCACGCGGGTCGCGAGCGTGCACAGATGGTGCCGCTCGGCGTGTCGCGGACAAACACGCACGCTCGCGCCCGGTTGCGGCTCGCGTACCGTTGACCTGTGCCAAAGACCACCCACGCGCAACCCGGCCGCCTGAGCAGCCGATTTTGGCGACTGCTCGGCGCCAGCACCGAAAAGAACCGCAACCGATCCCTTTCCCAGGTCACCGACGCGTCCGAGTACGACGAGGAAGCCGCCCGCCTCACCGACGAGCAGCTGCGCAAGGCCGCCGGGCTGCTCAAGCTGGACGATCTTGCGGATTCCGAGGACATCCCGCAGTTCCTGGCGATCGCCAGGGAGGCGGCCGAACGAGCCACCACGCTCCGGCCGTTCGACGTGCAGCTGCTGGGTGCGCTGCGCATGCTCGCCGGCGACGTCATCGAAATGGCCACCGGCGAAGGCAAAACGCTCTCCGGGGCGATCGCGGCGGCTGGATACGCCCTAGCCGGGCGGCACGTGCATGTGGTGACCATCAACGATTACCTGGCCCACCGTGACGCGGAGTGGATGGGCCCGCTCATCGAGGCGATGGGGCTGACGGTCGGCTGGATCACCGCCGAGTCGACAAGCGAGGAGCGCCGCGCCGCCTATGGCTGCGACGTCACCTACGCCTCGGTCAACGAAATCGGTTTCGACGTGCTGCGCGACCAACTCGTGGTCGACGTCTCCGACCTGGTGTCACCCAACCCCGACGTGGCCCTGATCGACGAGGCCGACTCGGTCCTGGTCGACGAGGCCCTGGTGCCGCTGGTGCTGGCGGGGACCACGCACCGGGAGACGCCGCGACTGGAGATCATCAAGCTGGTCGGTGAACTGTCGCCCGAAACCGATTACGACACCGACTCCGACAGCCGCAACGTGCATTTGACCGACGTCGGCGCGCGCAAAGTGGAGAAGGCGCTCGGCGGCATCGACCTGTACTCCGAGGAGCACGTCGGCACGACCCTGACCGAGGTCAACGTCGCGCTGCACGCGCACGTGCTGTTGCAGCGCGACGTGCACTACATCGTCCGGGACGACGCCGTGCACCTGATCAACGCCTCCCGCGGGCGCATCGCGCAGCTACAGCGCTGGCCGGACGGCCTGCAGGCCGCCGTCGAGGCAAAGGAAGGGATCGAGACCACCGAAACCGGGGAAGTGCTTGACACCATCACGGTGCAGGCGCTGATCAACCGCTACGAAACCGTGTGCGGCATGACCGGCACCGCGCTGGCCGCCGGGGAGCAGCTGCGCCAGTTCTACAAGCTCGGTGTGTCGCCAATTCCGCCGAATAAGCCCAACATTCGCGAGGACGAGTCCGACCACGTCTACATCACCGCCGCCGCCAAGAACGACGGGATCGTCGCGCACATCGACGAGGTGCACGAGACCGGGCAGCCGGTGCTCGTCGGCACCCGCGACGTGGCCGAATCCGAGGAACTGCACGAGCGGCTGCTGCGCCGCGGCGTGCCCGCCGTGGTGCTCAACGCGAAGAACGACGCCGAGGAGGCGGAGGTCATCGCCGAGGCCGGCAAGTTCGGGGTGGTCACGGTGTCGACGCAAATGGCGGGGCGGGGCACCGACATTCGGCTCGGTGGCTCCGACGAAGCCGACCACGACCGGGTCGCCGAGCTCGGCGGGCTGCACGTGGTCGGCACCGGGCGGCATCACACCGAGCGCCTGGACAACCAGCTGCGCGGGCGCGCTGGACGCCAGGGCGACCCCGGCTCGTCCGTGTTCTTCTCGAGTTGGGAAGACGACGTCGTGGCGGCCAACCTCGACCGCAACAAGCTACCCATGGAAACCGACGAGGACGGCCGGATCGTCAGCCCCAAGGCGGCCGGCCTGCTCGACCACGCCCAGCGCGTCGCCGAGGGCCGGATGCTGGACGTGCACGCCAATACCTGGCGCTACAACCAGTTGATCGCCCAGCAGCGTGCCATCATCGTCGATCGGCGTAATACGTTGCTGCGCACCGCAACCGCGCGTGAGGAGCTCGCCGACCTGGCACCCAAGCGGTACAAGGAGCTGTCCAAGGACATCCCGGAAGATCGCCTGGAAAAGATCTGCCGGCAGATCATGCTCTTTCACCTCGACCGCGGCTGGGCCGACCATCTGGCGTACCTGGCCGACATCCGGGAAAGCATCCACCTGCGGGCGCTGGGCCGGCAGAATCCGCTGGACGAGTTCCACCGGCTGGCCGTCGACGCATTCGCGTCGCTGGCCGCGGACGCGATCGAGGCCGCGCAGCAGACGTTCGAGACGGCGAACGTCCTCGAAGAGGAACAGGGCCTGGATCTGTCCAAGCTGGCCCGGCCCACCTCCACGTGGACCTACATGGTCAACGACAACCCGCTGTCGGACGACACGCTTTCCACGCTGAGCCTGCCCGGGGTCTTCCGTTAGGCGCGAATCGTCGAATTGGCCGCCCCTACGGCCGGTCCGTCGTGCGGACCGCATCGTCACCGCGTTAAGGTCACGGCTTATGGAGCCGGCGCTTCCGCCCAACCGGGTGCTGACGGTGCCCAACGCGCTGAGCGCCATCCGCCTGGTGCTCATCGGAGTGTTCGTCTACGTCCTGCTGGTCGCGCACGCCAACGGATGGGCCGTCGGGATCTTGATGTTCAGCGGTGCGTCCGACTGGGCCGACGGCAAGATTGCCCGGCTGCTCAACCAGTCCTCGCGGCTCGGCGTTCTGCTCGACCCTGCAGTCGACCGCCTCTACATGGTCTGCGTCCCCGTCGTGATGGCCATGAGCGGGATCGTGCCGTGGTGGTTCGTCGCCGTCCTGCTGGCGCGCGACGGGTTGCTGGCCGCGACGCTGCCGCTGCTGTGGAGCCGCGGGCTGTCCGCGCTGCCGGTGACCTATATCGGGAAGGCCGCCACGTTCGCGTTGATGTCCGGCTTTCCGCTGGTGCTGCTGGGGACGTGGGACGCCCTGTGGAGCAGAGTCGTCGGGGCTTGCGGCTGGGCGTTCCTGATCTGGGGCATGTACGCCTACCTGTGGGCGTTCGCGCTGTATGTGGTGCAGATGACGCTGGTCGTGCGGCGGATACCCCGGCTCAAAGACGGTGCACGCCAGCCCGCCGCGCCGAAGACGGTCGAGCATGGCTGACCCGGACCGCCTGCTCGGCGGCTACGACCCCAACGCCGGCCGCAGCGCCCATGTGGCGTCGCGGCCGACGCTGATCCCGGTGCCGTCCCTGCTGCGCGCCCTGCTGTCCGAGCACCTGGATCCCGGTTACGCCGCGGCGGCCGAGAAACGTCGCGACGCCGCACCACGGCGCGGGCGGGAACGCGCCTTCGGCTGGCTGTGGCAGGCATCGGCGGCGCTGCTGATCGCCACGGTCTTCGCCGCCGCCGTCGCGCAGGCCCGCTCGGTTGCTCCCGGTGTGCGCTCCGCGCAGCAACTGCTGCTGGGCAACGTGCGCTCGACGGAGAACACCGCCACCAAGCTCGCCCAGCGCCGCAGCGAGCTGTCCTCTCGAGTCGACGACGTGCAGCGCCGCGCGCTGGCCGACGACGCCGAAGGGCAGCGGCTGCTGGCGCGTGTCGATGCGCTGGGCCTGGCGGCGGCCAGCACCGCGGTCATCGGCCCCGGCTTGAAGGTGACCGTGACCGATCCGGGCGCGAGCCCGAACCTGTCCGACGTGTCCAAGCAGCGGGTCGGCGGCAGCAGGCAGATCATCCTGGACCGAGATCTGCAGCTGGTCGTCAACTCGTTGTGGGCAAGCGGCGCCGAGGCGCTTTCGGTCGGCGGCGTCCGCATCGGGCCCAACGTGACCATTCGGCAAGCCGGCGGGGCGATCCTGGTCGACAACAATCCCACCAGCAGCCCGTACACGATCCTCGCTGTGGGGCCGCCCCGCGCGATGCGCGACGTCTTCGACCAGAGCTCCGGCCGACAGCGTCTTAAGCTGCTTGAAGTCTCCTACGGTGTCGTCGTCACCGTGGACGCCGCCGACGGGCTGACGCTCCCCGCCGGATCGATCCGGGAAATCAAGTTCGCCAAACAGATTGGGCCACAGTGAGAAAAGTCCTCGGCAGACAGCTCCCCCTGTGTGCGTCGCGGACGGGAAATCGAACATGATCGGCATCGCGGCGCTGGCGATCGGCATCGTGCTCGGCCTGGTTTTCCACCCCGCCGTGCCCGAGGTCGTCCAGCCGTACCTGCCCATCGCGGTGGTCGCAGCGCTCGACGCGGTATTCGGCGGGTTGCGCGCCTACCTGGAACGGATCTTCGACCCGAAAGTCTTCGTGATCTCGTTCGTGTTCAATGTCTTCGTCGCCGCCCTGATCGTTTATGTCGGCGACCAATTGGGCGTGGGCACGCAGCTGTCCACGGCGATCATCGTGGTGTTGGGAATCCGCATCTTCGGCAACGCCGCCGCACTGCGGCGCCGATTGTTCGGGGCGTGACCGCGCCGGCGACGATGCAGAGCTGAGTGATGTGGGGGTACCTCCCGCTTGCGGGGGAGAGGAGCGGCGCTATGACGGGGATGAGGCCAACGTGAGCCAGGACCCGGCAGACGGCGGCGCCGAAAGCCGTGATGCGGCAAGCCCTGCACAGCACGGTCGCCACGAACTGCCGGCGAAGCGCCCCCGCCCCGAGATCGGGCCGGTGCGCCGCACAGGGCTGGTCCGCGGCGGCCGTTCCCGGATGGCTTTTGGAACATTGGCGGTCCTGTTGTGTCTGTTGTTGGGCATCGCCATCGTCACGCAGGCGCGCCAGAACGAGTCGGGCGATTCGCTGGAAACGGCGCGCCCGGCAGACCTGTTGGTCTTGCTGGACTCGTTACGGCAGCGCGAGGCCACCCTCAACGCCGAAGTGAACGAACTGCAGAACACGCTGAATTCACTGCAGGCATCCGGCAACAACGACCAGGCCGCCATCCAGGCCGCGCAGGCCAGGCTGGCGGCGCTGTCCATCTTGGCCGGCGCGGTGGGCGCCACCGGGCCCGGCGTCACCGTCACGATCGACGACCCCGGGCCCGGGGTCTCGCCTGAGGTGATGCTGGACGTGATCAACGAGCTGCGTGCCGCGGGCGCCGAGGCGATCGAAATCAACGACGCGCACCAATCTGTGCGCGTAGGTGT
Source organism: Mycobacterium nebraskense (assembly GCF_002102255.1). Classification (GTDB taxonomy): domain Bacteria; phylum Actinomycetota; class Actinomycetes; order Mycobacteriales; family Mycobacteriaceae; genus Mycobacterium; species Mycobacterium nebraskense. The sequence continues at coordinate 66,849 of NZ_LQPH01000188.1, read as the reverse complement.
CGATACCTGGGTAGTGGGTATGCCTGGCTCGCTGACCATCGACACCAAGACGCTGTCGCCCACGTATTCGATTCTGGCGATTGGCGATCCGCCCACCCTGGCCGCGGCGATGAACATTCCGGGCGGCGCCGAGGACAGCATCAAGCGCGTCGGTGCGCGGATGTCCGTCCGCCAGGCCGACCGAGTGGACGTGACCACCTTGCGACAACCAAAACCGCACCAATACGCTCAGCCCGTCAAATGAGCAATTCCGCGACAGAACAGGACTACTTGTGAGCGATATCCCGCCCGATCTGCACTACACCGCCGAACACGAGTGGGTCCGCCGAAGCGGTGAGGACACCGTGCGGGTCGGGATCACCGACTTCGCGCAGTCGGCGCTGGGCGATGTTGTCTTCGTTCAGCTGCCCGAGGTTGGCACCGAAGTGACCGCGGGTGAATCGTTCGGCGAGGTCGAGTCGACGAAATCGGTGTCGGATCTGTACGCCCCGGTATCGGGCACGGTGTCGGCGGTCAACGCAGATTTGGAGGGCGGTCCGCAGCTGGTCAACTCCGACCCGTACGGGGCCGGGTGGCTGCTGGATGTCCAGGTGTCGGATATCGCCGCGTTGGAGTCGGCCATTTCGTCGCTGCTTGACGCCGAGGCCTACCGCGGAACGCTGACCGAATGACGATTGCTAATGTGCCTGCCAGCCCCGCGCGGCGACGCGAGCGGTGCGGCAGACCGGCGGGGGAAAGGCGGGAAATCGGGCTTCCGATCGTCGGGTGGGGGGCACATTGCAGACCTACGCGCGGTACCGTCGACACATCGACACTTGAAGGCACCAGTCTTAGCAATCGGCAGTACCGGGCGGATAAACCCAGTGAGCAGCCGGCCGAGCGGCCCGGTCAGACAACGCCACAGCGGCCAGTGAGGAGCAGCGCGTGACGGACATGGACAACGACCAGACCTCAGACGAAGTCACGGTGGAGACGACCTCGGTCTTCCGTGCCGACTTCCTCAACGAACTGGACGCTCCCGCGCAGGCGGGCACCGAGAGCGCGGTATCCGGGGTGGAAGGCCTGCCGGCCGGCTCGGCGCTGCTGGTCGTCAAACGGGGACCGAACGCCGGGTCGCGCTTCTTACTCGACCAGCCCATCACCTCCGCCGGTCGGCATCCCGACAGCGACATCTTCCTCGACGACGTCACCGTCAGTCGCCGCCACGCCGAATTCAGGTTGGAAAACAACGAATTCAACGTCGTCGATGTCGGTAGCCTCAATGGCACCTACGTCAACCGGGAGCCCGTCGATTCGGCGGTGCTCGCCAACGGCGACGAGGTGCAGATCGGCAAGTTCCGCTTGGTGTTTTTGACCGGGCCCAAGCAGGGTGAGGACGGAGGATCCGGAGGCTAGTGAGCGCACCCGATAGCCCGGCACTGGCCGGGATGTCGATTGGGGCGGTCCTGGAACTGTTGAGGCCGGACTTTCCCGATGTCACGATCTCCAAGATTCGCTTTTTGGAGGCCGAAGGACTGGTGACGCCGCAGCGCGCCGCGTCGGGCTATCGGAGATTTACCGCGTACGACTGCGCTCGGTTGCGGTTCATCCTGACCGCGCAACGCGATCACTACCTACCGCTCAAGGTCATCCGGGCGCAATTGGACGCCCAACCCGACGGTGAGCTGCCGCCCTTCGTCTCGCCCTACGCCGCGCCGCGTCTGGTGTCCGTGGCGGGGGTCGGGGAGGCCGGCGCCGAGCCGGGCTCCGGGGCCGGATCCGACACGGCCGCGGTGGCGCCTTCGAGCATCCGGCTGAGCCGTGAAGATCTGCTGGAGCGCTCCGGGGTGGGCGCCGAGCTGTTGACGGCGCTGCTCAAGGCCGGGGTGATCACCACCGGCCCGGGCGGCTTCTTCGACGAACACGCCGTCGTCATCCTGCAGTGCGCGCGGGCGCTGTCGGAATACGGTGTGGAGCCGCGGCATCTGCGTGCTTTCCGCTCGGCAGCCGACCGGCAATCCGACCTGATCGCCCAAATCGCCGGGCCGGTAGTCAAAGCCGACAAGGCCGGCGCCCGCGATCGCGCCGACGACTTGGCCCGTGAGGTGGCCGCCCTTGCTATCACACTGCACACGTCGTTGATCAAATCCGCCGTTCGCGACGTTCTGCATCGCTGAGGACTAGACTTCGTCGATAGCTTGGCTTTCAGCGGCACGGCGATAATTCGGCGTCGCCGTTGCGCCAAGAACCGACACGGCAGCGTATGCGGAGGGCAGACACAAATGGGTGAAGTTCGTGTTGTCGGCATTCGCGTGGAGCAGCCGCAGAACCAGCCGGTCCTGTTACTGCGCGAAACTGACGGCGACCGATACCTGCCGATCTGGATCGGTCAATCGGAGGCTGCCGCCATTGCGCTCGAGCAGCAGGGTGTCGAGCCGCCCCGCCCGCTTACACACGATCTGATCAGGGATGTCATTGCCGCGCTTGGCCATTCGCTGAAAGAGGTGCGGATCGTCGACCTCCAAGAGGGCACCTTCTACGCCGATCTGGTCTTCGACCGCAACATCACCGTGTCGGCGCGGCCCTCGGATTCGGTGGCGATAGCGCTGCGCGTCGGCGTTCCGATCTACGTCGAGGAGGCCGTGCTCGCCCAGGCCGGCCTGCTCATCCCCGACGAGACCGACGAAGAGGGTGGCACCGCCGTCCGCGAAGACGAGGTGGAGAAGTTCAAAGAGTTTCTCGACAGCGTGTCTCCCGACGATTTCAAGGCCACGTAGGCGGTTTGAGGGCCGTTTTGGCGGGGCTTGGCGGGGCCCCGCTTGGGGCGTACTACCCTGGACAACGACATCACGGATCTATCTCATCTGGCACCTGGATGTCGACACGCCTGGCGGATAGCGCCCTCACTTAGCCCGGCAGCGGCCATACTTTGATCACGACTTAAGGGCGCGGTAGCTACTGAACAGCGTAAGCTCTCTAGCACTCGGGCCCGAGCAAACGTGGCTGCGACGCAGCCAGTGACGCAGCTGGAAACGATAGCGCGATCGGCGAGAGGAAGCACCGTGAGCGAGCAGCCACGCCAAGAACAGCTGGACCTAGCTGACCACGCGAACGCCGCACCGGAGGCACCCGTGCAACCCGGGCTCTTTCCCGACGACTCCGTGCCGGACGAGCTGGTCGGGTACCGCGGCCCGAGCGCTTGCCAGATCGCCGGAATCACCTACCGGCAGCTGGACTACTGGGCGCGCACCTCGTTGGTGGTGCCGTCGATCCGCAGCGCGGCGGGCTCGGGCAGCCAGCGGCTCTACTCGTTCAAGGACATCCTGGTTCTCAAGATCGTCAAGCGGCTGCTGGACACCGGGATCTCGCTGCACAACATCAGGGTTGCGGTCGATCATCTGCGCCAGCGCGGCGTGCAGGACCTGGCCAACATCACGTTGTTCTCCGACGGCACCACGGTTTACGAATGCACATCGGCCGAAGAGGTTGTCGACCTGTTGCAGGGCGGGCAGGGCGTGTTCGGCATCGCCGTGTCCGGCGCCATGCGCGAGCTGACCGGGGTGATCGCCGACTTCCCCGGTGAGCGGGCCGACGGGGGCGAGTCGATCGCCACCCCGGAAGACGAGCTGGCGTCCCGCCGCAAGACCCGCGACCGCAAGATCGGTTAAGCGCACCCGCGCCACCCGGCCGGGTAAACTGGGCCACGCATCGCACTAGTGCGGGAGAGTTCCGTGACGGCCAGTCACGGACGCCGAAGGAGCAACACCTCTCCGCTAACCTCTCAGGCACCCGGACCGCGCGAGTTAACGATGCCTCTGGAAAGCGGTGCTGATCCCCAGCGGTCAACACCCGCCGATGGGGAAAGGCGCTCAGACACCAGCGGGCGCCGAATCTCTCAGGCGCCCGGCGAACGGGTGAAGACAGAGGGAGAGGGCCGCTAGTCCCTTCCCTTTTGTGCCCTCTGCCGACGCCACCAGGAGTTTCGCCAGTGCCCGATCAAGCAACTTTCGCAGCCCGCCATATCGGCCCGGACGCCCAGGCCGTCGCGGCCATGCTGGCCGTCATCGGGGTCAACTCGCTCGACGAGCTGGCCGCCAAGGCGGTCCCGGCGGGCATCCTCGACAAGCTCGGCGGCAGCGGCGTGGCGCCCGGATTGGATGAGTTGCCCGCGGCCGTCACCGAGGCCGAGGCGCTGGCCGAGCTGCGGGCGCTGGCCGAGGCCAACACGGTGGCCGTCTCGATGATCGGGCAGGGCTACTACGACACGCTCACCCCGCCGGTGCTGATGCGGAACGTGTTGGAGAACCCGGCCTGGTACACCGCCTACACGCCGTATCAGCCCGAGATCAGCCAGGGCCGGCTGGAGGCGCTGCTGAATTTCCAGACGATGGTCGCCGACCTGACCGGACTGGAAGTCGCCAACGCCTCGATGCTCGATGAAGGCACCGCGGCCGCCGAGGCGATGACGTTGATGCACCGCGCGACTCGTGGCACGTCGAACCGGCTCGCCGTCGACGCCGATCTGTTCGCCCAGACGGCGGCGGTATTGGCGACGCGGGCCCAGCCGTTGGGCATCGAGATCGTCACCGCCGACCTGCGCTGCGGGCTGCCCCACGGCGAGTTCTTCGGCGTCGTCACCCAGCTGCCCGGCGCCAGCGGCCGGATCACCGACTGGGCGACCCTGGTGGAACAGGCCCACGAACGCGGCGCACTGATCGCCATCGGCGCCGACCTGCTGGCGTGCACGCTGATCGCTCCGCCCGGCGACATCGGTGCCGACGTCGCGTTCGGCACCACCCAACGATTCGGTGTGCCAATGGGATTCGGCGGCCCGCACGCCGGATACCTGTCGGTGCACTCCAAGCACGCCCGCCAGCTGCCGGGCCGGCTGGTCGGCGTGTCGTTGGATGCCGACGGGTCCCCGGCCTACCGGCTGGCACTGCAGACCCGCGAGCAGCACATCCGCCGCGACAAGGCGACCAGCAACATCTGCACGGCGCAGGTGCTACTGGCGGTGATGGCCGCCATGTACGCCAGCTACCACGGCGCCGACGGACTGGCCGAGATCGCCCGCCGCGCGCACGCCCACGCCGAGACCATCGCCGCCTCGCTGGGCGACGCGGTGGTGCACGACACCTTCTTCGACACCGTGCTCGCGCGGGTTCCGGGACGTGCCGACGAGGTGGTGGCCGCGGCCAAGGCGAAAGGCGTCAACGTGTGGCGCGTCGACGCGGACCACGTGTCGGTGGCCTGCGACGAGGCCACCACGGGCGCCGACGTGGCCGCGGTTCTGGAAGCCTTCGCCGTGTCGGCGGCCGAGCGCGTCGCCGTCGACATCGCGACCCGCACCTCGCAGTTCTTGACCCATCCCGCGTTTACCCAGTACCGCACCGAAACGGCGATGATGCGCTACCTGCGCACCCTGGCCGACAAAGATATCGCCTTGGATCGCAGCATGATTCCGCTCGGCTCGTGCACGATGAAACTCAACGCCGCCGCGGAGATGGAACCGATCACCTGGCCGGAGTTCGCCCGCCAGCATCCGTTCGCGCCGGCGGCTGACACCCCCGGGCTGCGTCGCCTCATCAGTGACCTGGAGCGCTGGCTGGTGCAAATCACCGGCTACGACGCCGTGTCTCTGCAGCCCAACGCCGGCTCGCAGGGCGAATACGCCGGCCTGCTGGCCATTCACGACTACCACGCCAGCCGGGGCGAACCGCACCGCAAGATCTGCCTGATCCCGTCCAGCGCCCACGGCACCAACGCGGCGTCGGCGGCGTTGGCCGGCATGCGCGTGGTCGTGGTGGCCTGCCACGACAACGGCGACGTCGACCTGGATGACCTGCGCGCCAAGGTCAGCCAGCACGGCAGCGAGTTGTCGTCGTTGATGATCACCTATCCGTCGACCCACGGTGTCTACGAGCACGACATCGCCGAGATCTGCGCCGCCGTCCACGACGCCGGCGGCCAGGTGTACGTCGACGGCGCCAACCTCAACGCGCTGGTCGGCCTGGCCCGGCCGGGGAAGTTCGGCGGCGACGTCAGCCACCTGAACCTGCACAAAACGTTCTGCATCCCGCATGGGGGCGGGGGGCCCGGGGTGGGACCCGTGGCGGTGCGTGCGCATCTGGCCCCGTTCCTGCCGGGCCACCCGCATGCCCCCGAGTTGCCGCAAGGTCATCCGGTGGCGTCGGCGCCCTACGGGTCCGCCTCGATCCTGCCGATCAGCTGGGCCTACATCAGGATGATGGGTGCCGACGGCCTGCGGGAGGCCTCGCTGACCGCGATCGCGTCAGCCAACTACATCGCCCGCCGGCTCGACGAGTATTTCCCGGTGCTCTACACCGGGGAGAACGGCATGGTCGCTCATGAATGCATCCTTGATCTGCGGCCGATCACCAAGTCGACCGGAGTGACCGTCGATGATGTCGCAAAGCGCTTGGCCGACTACGGCTTTCACGCGCCGACGATGAGCTTCCCGGTGGCCGGCACGCTGATGGTGGAGCCCACCGAGAGCGAGAGCCTGACCGAGGTCGACGCTTTCTGCGAGGCCATGATCGCCATCCGCGGCGAGATCGACCGGGTCGGTGCGGGGGAGTGGCCCGTTGACGACAATCCGCTGCGGGGCGCGCCGCACACGGCCGAGTGCCTGCTGGTCGCCGACTGGAAGCACCCGTACACGCGCGAACAGGCCGCCTATCCGCTCGGCAAGAACTACCGGCCAAAGGTCTGGCCGCCGGTGCGGCGCATCGACGGTGCCTACGGCGACCGCCACCTGGTCTGCTCGTGCCCGCCGGTGGAGGCGTTCGCGTAAATCCGCGTCACGCGCTGGGCAGGCAGTTCAGCCGAAACGCTCGATGATCGCCGCGGCGATCTGGTCTGGCGCATCCTCCTGGATGAAGTGCTTGGCGTTGGGCAGTTCGACCAGGACATGGTCGGGGAAGGCCGCGCGCATGCGCGGGATGGTGGGGCCGGGCCGAAACGCGAAGTCCTTCATCCCCCAAACGAACAGGGCGGGTTTGCCGCCCAGTTTTGCCGGCACGTCCCGGGCGAGCCGCGCCAGCAGGGGACCGGCGGCCAGGATCTGCTTGGGCATCTCGGCGACGCCTTTGCGGGCGTCGGGGCTGGGCTGTACCGCGCGGTAGTGCTCCATCACCGCTGCACTTGGTCGGTGCTCGGTGCCCGCGGGGACGAGACGCTCGACGAAGAAGCTGTGGCGCAGAATCGCGTATTGCATTGGGGGACTTGACATGACCCGGCTGAACATCTTCGTCGTGAATTCGTCCGTCGGCCAGAACCAGGTGTTGCCCAGGATGATGCCGCGCACCCGCTCGGCGCGCTCCACCGCGACCGCCATGCTGATGGGACCACCCCAGTCCTGGCCCATCGTCAGGTAATCATCGAGGCCGAGATGGTCGATGAACTCGCCGACCACCCGGGCGTGCTCCTCGATGGTGTAGCCGAACGCTGCGGGTCGATCCGAAAGCCCGAACCCGAGGTAATCCGGTGCGATGCAGCGGAACCTGTCACGCAGCGCGATGACGATGTTGCGGTACAGGAAGCTCCATGTCGGGTTGCCGTGGCAGAGCAGGATCGGCGGCCCGTCACCTTCGTCGATGTAGTGCATCCGTCCCTGCGAGCTGTCGAACCAGCGCGACTGGAACGGATAGAGCTGCGGGTCGGGGGTGAAATCGATGCTCATGGCGCTCCCGAGCTTGTGACGGCGGTTGCCGATCAGTATCTGCCGAAGGCCAGCGCGACGTTGTGGCCGCCGAACCCGAACGAATTGTTGATGGCGTACTGGTAGCTGCCGCGCCGCGGATTACCCGACACCACGTCCAAATCGATTTGCGGGTCCAGGTTCTCGAGGTTCAACGTCGGCGGAACGACCTGATCGCGCAACGCCAGCACAGTCAGTATCGACTCCACCGCGCCGACCGCGCCGACCGAATGCCCCAGGGCGGATTTGGGCGCGTACACCGCCGGCCTGTGGCTGCCCAACGCGTTGTTGATGGCCTTGCCCTCGGCCAGGTCACCGATCTGTGTTCCGGTGGCGTGGGCGTTGACGTGGTCGATGTCGTCAGGTGTGAGACCCGCTAGCTGGATGGCGCGCGTCATCGCCTGGCCGGCGCGGTTCCCGCTCGGGTCCGGCGCCACCATGTGGTAGCCGTCGGACGTGACGCCGGCCCCCATCAACCGGGCCAGGATGCGCGCCCCACGAGCCTTGGCGTGCTCCTCGGTCTCGAGGACCATCAGCGCGCCGGCCTCGCCAAACACGAAACCGTCGCGGTCCTTGTCGAACGGGCGACACGCCCCGGCCGGATTCTCGTTGTTCGTCGACATCACGATCCGCATGTTCGAGAAGGCGGCGATGGGCACCGCCTCGATCCTGGTCTCGACACCACCGCAGATGGCGACGTCCGCCTCACCGAACACGATCGCCTGCCAGGCGCGCGCGATGCCCTCCGAACCCGACGCGCACGCCGACACCGGTGTCATCACGCCGGCTCTGGCGTGCCGTTCCAGCCCCACCGCCATGGCGGCGGCGTCGGGCATGTACTTGCTGACAGCCAGTGGCGAGACCGCTTTGACGCCACGGGCGCGCAGGGTGTCGCGGGCGAATACCAGCTCCTCCCCGGAACCGAATCCGGTGCCGATGGACACCAGTAGGCGGTTGGGGTCGACCTCGGGGGAGCCCGCATGGTCCCACGCCCGCCGGCCGACGATGGCGGACATCCTCGCCAGGTAGCCCGTCCTGCGCAGCTCGGCCGGGGTCAGCTCACTGTCGAATTCCTCCAGCAGATGCCCGCCGATGCGAACCGGCAGGTCGAACTCCTCCACGAACGGGTCATCGAGCTCACGGATTCCACTCTGGCAGTCGAGTAACAACTTCCAGGTGGTCTCGGCATCGGTGGCCAATGCGGTGGTCATGGCGATCCCGGTGACGACTACGTTCGGAAGCGCTTGGCCGGTAACCAGATTCGTCATTGCAGTCGCGGATCATCCTTTCGCAGCGCCGCCTCGGCCGCGCCTTCACGGAGACGCGTGTCAAAGCGGACCTCCCGAATGGTGAAGGAAGGCGCTTGACCGGAAACCTTCGCACGCTCCCCTAGCGTTGGCCGTAGATTCACCCTCGGTCGAGCCTAGCGCCAACTTGCGGTCCCGCCCGGAACACCCGCCGAAACGTTCGCTTGCCCGTCCGTACGCGAGCGTACCCGGGCCTCAGCTCAGGAAGGCGTTGATGGCCGCGGCGAGGTCGGGAGACGCCGAGGTGGCGAGGTTCTGGTAGCCGCCGCCGCTGAGCTGGGCTACCGCTTCCCACGTTGCGCGGTCCGGATCGCCGCCGAAGTCGATGACGTTCACCGCGATCGGTTTGGCCGGGTCCGCGCTCTTGCGGATGAAATCCTGCAAACCGGGGCCGTCCAGGGTCTGGTCGGTGTGTGGGCCCGCCGTGATGACCAGTATCGAGTTGGTCTGGCCCGCGTGGTAGTTGGCCTGCAGGTCCTGGTAGAGCATCCGCAGCGTGGTGAACGAGACCGCACCACCGGCCGACGAGTACTGCTTGTCCAACGCGGCCGTCAGCGCCGCCGACCGCGGTTGGCCATTGGAGGGATTGACGGGGTCTCCCAGCGGCCCACCGGGCACCTCCGAACGACCCTCGTGGCCGTCGAACGTCCACAGGCCCACGACGGAGGTGGGCGGCAGCGCCCTGATCTTGTCCTGAAGTGCCGCAATGACGTTCGCCAGCCGGGACTTCCCGCCTTCCTGGCCGGGCATCGACTGGTCGAGCATGATGGTCGCGGCCAGTCCGCTCGACGGGGTGGCCATGGCCTCGGCCAGGGTCGCGCGCATCGCGTCGTCACCCACCGACAGCGCCGCGGGCAGCGCCGGGAACGTGGTGACCGGGCTGCTCGGCGGTGTGACTCCGTTGACCCGGAAGCCGGCCTTGGCCAGCTTGGCGAGTTGATCGGGCTTGTGCATGAAGCGGGCGAACTCGCTGGCGGCCGAGGTCTGCTCCTGGGTCAGCCACGAGCCGCTGAGCAGCACCGTGGGGTAGTCGGCGACCGGCACCGGCCCGGGCGGCAGCCAGGAAGCCAACGCGCCCTTGGCGTTTGGCAGCGACTGGCCGCGCTGGAACAGCTGCTGCTCGGTGGTGATCACCGCGTGCACCGGCGCGGTCGCCGCGTCACCGGGCTTGAGCAGGGCGTTCATCGCCTCGGTCAGCGAGTTGTCCGCGAGTTTGGGTTGCGCGCTCAGCAAGGTGCGCACCGCGCCGGTGCCCTGGGTCGCCGGCGCGCCGGAGGGTGCCGATGCGGCCGCCACCGCTTCCCCGGCCAGCAACGCCGCGTCACCGTTGCCGTTCATCGGCATGGCCAGCCGCAGCGACCCCCACGCGGGCAGGTTCACGCCGGCCAATCCGTTCGGGTTGGTCTGCAGCCCGGGCAGCGCCGCCCAGTTCTGGTTGGCCAGGGCTTGCTGGAGTTCCGGCCGAACGGCGAGCACCACCGGCGACGTCACCAGCGAGCGGCTGTCGGTGATCGTCTTCTGCGCCGTCGCCCCGGCGAGCCGCGCGGCCGAGACCGAGCTGCCTGGAACCCACAACGCCGGCTGCCCGCCCAGCTCGGCTGGCCACTTGCCGATGAATCCGTTCAAGACCGCATCGGAGCCCGCCGGTTTGACGCTGACCTCCACGCAGTGGTCGCCGATCGGGCCGGCTGTGGAGTTGTAGCTTTCCGCGAACTGCTGCACGGAATCGGCGATAGCCGGGTCGGCGATGACGGCGACCGTCTCCTTGCCGCCAACGCAGCGCCCGGCGGCCTTGTGCGAGCGGTTGGACAACGCGTCACCGAAGAAGCTCCACAGGATCACGCTGCCCACCACCACGACAACGGCGACGAGGGCCACGATCACGCCGATGCTGACGCCCCGGCGCCCGCCCTCGCTGCGGTGCCCGCCCCGCCAATCGCCGAGTCCCCGGTGGCCGCGGCTAAACAGCGACGGCGACGCAGCGGGCGGCTCCGAACTCGACGGGCCCGGCTGCCGCGGCGGAAACTCCGGGTACTCGTCGGCGTTGCCCGCCGGGAAGTCCTCGTCGGTGTAGGTGTCGTCTTCGGCGGAGAAGTCGTCCGCGCCCGCCGGGAAGTCCTCGTCGGGCGGGTAGTGACCCTCGTCCGAATAGTCCTCGGTGACAGCGTCCCGGTGATGATCGTCCGCCTCGCCGCTTTCGTGCGGCTCGTCGACGGAGTCCTCAGGGTCGGGCAAACTGTGCCTACCCATAGCGGTGCCCGTCGCCTTTCCGTCGATCCATCCGAAATGTTGTGAACCCGCCGCTGATCTTAGTCATCAGCGGCATCGATGCGTGGTGAGCCCGATTAAGGCACCAGCTCAATTTGATTGCGCCGCGCGGGCCTTGGCTTCGCGCCGACGCCGATGCAGGATCGGCTCGGTGTAGCCGTTGGGCTGCTGGGTTCCGGTCAGGATCAAGTCCTGGGCGGCCAGGAATGCCAGGCTGTCGTCGAAGTCGGGCGCCATCGGCAGGTACGCCGCATCCTTGGCGTTTTGCGCGTCCACCAGCGGCGCCATCCGCTCCAGGCTAGCCCGCACGTCCTCCTCGGTGATCACGCCGTGGCGCAGCCAGTTGGCCAGCAACTGGCTCGAAATCCGCAGCGTGGCACGGTCTTCCATGAGCGCCACGTCGTGAATGTCGGGCACCTTCGAGCAGCCGACGCCCTGGGCGACCCAGCGCACCACGTAGCCCAGGATCGACTGGCAGTTGTTGTCGACCTCCTCGCGGATCTCCTCGGGAGCCCAGGCCAGTTCCTTCGCCAGCGGGATGGTCAACAACTCCTCGATCTTGGTGCGCGTCTTGCCCGCGAGCTCCTCCTGCACGGCGCCCACGTCGACGTAGTGGTAGTGCATCGCGTGCAGGGTGGCCGCCGTCGGCGAGGGCACCCACGCGGTGGTCGCGCCCGCCTTCGGCTGGCCGATCTTCTGCTCGACCATGTCGGCCATCAACTCGGTCATCGCCCACATGCCCTTGCCGATCTGCGCCTTGCCCTTGAAGCCGGCGGCCAGCCCGATGTCGACATTGGCGTCCTCGTACGCCTTGATCCACGCGGTGTTTTTCATCGCACCCTTGCGGATCATCGGACCGGCTTCCATCGAGGTGTGGATCTCGTCGCCGGTGCGGTCCAGGAAGCCGGTGTTGATGAACACGACCCGGTTGGCCGCGGCCTTGATGCACGCCTTGAGGTTGACCGTGGTGCGCCGCTCCTCGTCCATGATGCCGACCTTCAGGGTGGCCTGCGGCAGGCCCAGGACGTCTTCGACGCGGCTGAACAGCTCGCAGGTGAACGCGACCTCGTCGGGCCCGTGCATCTTGGGCTTGACGATGTAGATCGACCCGGTGCGGCTGTTGGCCAGCGGGCCGTTGGCCTCGCCCGTCTTCAGCCCGTGGATCGCGGTCAGGCCGGTGAACAGCGCGTCCATGATGCCCTCGAACACCTCGTTGCCGTCGGCGTCCACAATCGCGTCGTTGGTCATCAGATGCCCGACGTTGCGGACGAACAACAGGCTGCGGCCCGGCAAAGTCAGCTGGCCCTCACCGTCGGGCGTCGTGTAGGTGCGGTCCTGGTTCAGCACCCGGGTGAAGGTCTTGCCACCCTTGGCGACCTCTTCGGACAGGTCGCCCTTGTTCAGCCCGAGCCAGTTGCGGTAGCCGAGCACCTTGTCGTCGGCGTCGACGGCGGCCACCGAGTCCTCGAAGTCCATGATCGTGGTGACCGCCGATTCCAGGACCACGTCCTTGATGCCGGCGCGGTCGGTCTTGCCGATCGGCGATTCGGGGTCGACCAGGATCTCGATGTGCAGGCCGTGGTTGACCAGGAGCACCGACCAGTCGGGGGAGCCGAGCTCGCCGGTGTAGCCGGCGAACCTCTCCGGGCTGGCCAGGCCGAGGGATCCGTCGGCGGTCGCGACCTTCAGCTGGCCGTCTTCTACGCTGAGTCCCGTCGCGTCGGCCCAGGACCCGGATTCCAGCGGCACCGCCTGGTCGAGGAAGTTGCGCGCATAGGCGATGACCTTGTCGCCGCGAACCTTGTTGTAGCTGGTGCCCTTTTCGGCGCCGTCGCTCTCGGGGATGACGTCGGTGCCGTACAGGGCGTCGTACAGCGAGCCCCAGCGCGCGTTCGCGGCGTTCAACGCGAACCGGGCGTTGAGCACCGGCACCACCAGCTGCGGGCCCGCGGTCGTGGTGATCTCGTCGTCGACACCCGAGGTCGTGATCGTGAAATCCCCGGGTTCGGGCAGCAGATAACCGATTTCGGCGATGAACTGGCGGTACGCATCGACATCGAATGGTTCGATCACGCGCTGCCGGTGCCACTTGTCGATCTGGGCCTGCAGCTCATCGCGGCGGTTCAGCAGGTCCTGGTTCTTCGGCGTGAGATCGTTGACGACCTTGTCGACTCCCGCCCAGAAGCTGTCCGGGTCGATGTCGGTGCCGGGCAGGGCTTCGTTGTTCACGAAGTCGTAGAGCACTCGGGCGACGCGCAGGTTCCCCGCCGACACGCGATCAGTCATGTTTCTCCTCCATAATGAAGCCTCACCAAGCCGCCATTGGCCCGGAGTGGCAATGTCTTCAGCGTACCGAGCAGCAGCCTGGTGAGCGTATCCGCCCGACCGGCCACACCAGGTCAGGCCGCGCTGACAGCTCCAACCATGCCGCTGCGGCGAGCCCGGGGATCGAATTCCAGCAACGCATCAGCGCGCCAGGGATCCTGCGCCCTCCAGCAGTTTCTTGACTGGTAGCCGTTGGAAATCATACGGGCTCTGGGCAGTCCGACCCGGCGACCAGTACCTCTACGCCTCGCGCATCGTGCCGACGAGGTCCTCAACCAGGTCTTCCATCGCGACCATCGCGACCACGTCGCCGCCCGCATCGGTCACCAGCGCCAGATGGCTGTTGCTGCGGCGCATCCGCGACAAGGCGTCGGCCAACGGCAGCGACCTGGGCAGCCGCGGAAGGGGGCGCACCATCGCCAGGTCGATCACGGCCCCGGGGTCGTCACCGAGCGTCAGCATGTCCTTGATGTGCAGGTAGCCGATGAACTCGCCATTGACGTTCGCCACCGGAAACCGCGAGTAGCCCGTCTGGGCCAGGGCTTCCTCGACGGCGCCGACCGTCGGGCCGGTGCCCGCCGCGACCACCGGCACCGCGTGGACATCGGCGAGCGGAACGGCAACGTCACCGACCACCCGGGTGCCGATCTGCAGCGCCCGGGTCAGCCTGCTGTGTTCCTCGCGGTCCAGCAACCCTTGGGACTCCGATTCGGCGATCATCTCGCTCAACTCGATGGGGGAGACGGTGATCTCGAGGCCCTCCTTGGGCTCCACGCCCAGCGCGCGCACCACGACGCTCGCGCACTTGTTGTAGAACACGATGAACGGCCGCGCTGCGCGCACATAGGCCAGGTAGGCCGGCACCAGCAGCATGGCCGTGCGCTCGGGACCGGCCAGCGCGATGTTCTTGGGCACCATCTCGCCCAGCAACACGTGCAGTGTGACCACGATCGCCAACGCGATCGCGAACGACAACGTGTGCAGCAGCGCCGGGTGAATGCTGGTCAGCCCCAACGCCGTACGCAGTAGATCGGACACCGCTGACTCGCCGATCCGCCCGAGCAGCAGCGAGGCGGCCGTGATTCCGAGCTGGGCCCCGGCCAGCATGGCCGGGAGCTGCTCTCCGGCGCGGATCACCGTGACCGCCCGGGCCTTGCCCTGTTCGGCCAGCGCTTCGAGGCGGTCGCGCCGGGCCGAGATCAACGAGAATTCCGCGCCGACGAAGAAGGCGTTGACGCCGATCAGCAGCATCGCCAACAACACGCCCAGGGTGTTGTTCATCGGTGCCCACCTGCCGCCGGGGTGTCGCCTTGACCCCGAAGCTCAATCAACTCCAGCAGGTCGATCCGGCGCCCCTCCATCCGGATGACGGTCGCTTGCCAGCGCAGCGAGGTGTCCAACAGCCCGTCGGCGTCCAAGGCCGGCAACTTCACCGTTTCACCGGCCACCGGGATGTGGCCGAATTCGCGCAGCGCCAGCCCGCCGATGGTCTCGTAGGGTCCCTCCGGGGCCCGGAAGCCGGTGGCGGTGGCCACCTCGTCGATGCGCAGCAAACCCGAGACGCGCCAACCGGTTCCGGCCGCCACCACATCCGGAGTGGCGTCGTCGTGTTCGTCGCGGACGTCGCCGACGATCTCTTCGATCAGGTCCTCGACGGTCACCATGCCCGCGGTGCCGCCGTATTCGTCGACAACCATCGCCGTCTGCAGGCTGTTGGCGCGGATCTCGGCCATCACGGCGTCGCCGTCCAGCGTCGACGGCACCACCGGAACGGGCTGCGCCACCGTGATCAGCGGCGTGCGCGCCCGGTCGGCCGCCGGAATGGCCAGCACCTGTTTGACGTGCACGATGCCGACGGTTTCGTCGAGGTCGCCGTCGACGATCGGGAATCGGGAGAATCCGGACTCGGCGGCCGCGGCCACCAGGTCGGCGACCGTGTCGTCGGTCTGCAACGCCACGATCTTCGACCTGGGTGTCATCAATTCCTCGGCGGTGAGGGCGCCGAATTGCAGGGAGCGCCGCACCAGCGACGCGGTGGCCGCATCCAGGGAGCCGCTGCGCGCGGACGAACGCACCAGCGACAGTAGTTCCTGCGGCGACCGCGCCGAGCGCAGCTCTTCGGCCGGCTCGATACCCAGCTGGCGCACGATCCAGTTCGCAGCGCCGTTGGTGAGTCGGATGGCCGGGGTGAAGAGCAGCGAGAACAGCAGCTGAACGCCCACCACGGCCCGCGCGGTGGACAGCGGCCGCGCAACGGCAAGGTATTTCGGGACCAGCTCGCCGAACACCATCGACACCGAGGTGACGATGACCAACGCCGGGAACGCCATGATCGCGTCGGCCACCCGGTCGGAAATCCCGATGGCGTCAAACCATGGGTGTGGGAGGTTGGCCAGCATCGGATCGGTCAGGTAGCCGGCCGCCAATGTGGTGGCGGAAATGCCCAATTGCGCGCCGGACAGCTGAAACGACAACCTGTGGTGCGCGCGCCGGATCGCGCGGTCGCGGCGTCCGCCGGCGCGGGCGTTGGCTTCCACCGCGCTGCGGTCCAGCGTCGTGAGCGAGAACTCGGCGGCGACGAAGATCGCGTTGCCGAAAATGAGCACGGCGATGGCCAAGACGCTGATCACGATGACGGCGACGTTCATGGATTACCGCCCCCCGCTGGCCGATTGGCCTGTCCGGCGGGCCGGGGGAGGCTCCGCATCGGGCGGCTCGTCCGACGGCTGCCGCGCTCGGAAGCCCATGGCCTGCATGGGTGCCTGCGGCACGTCGATCCCTTCGCTGCCTGAAACCGGTGCGGACGCGGTCGCTTCCGTCTTTGCTGACTTATGGTAGCCGGATCGCCCCCGCCCTCGGTCGACCACCGTTTTCGGGAAGCCGCGATCGCCTCTCATGAGGCGACCCGAGTATGGGTTGCCTAACCTTACCCAGTTATGCTCGCGCATTATGGCGTCCGAAGCCCCACCCGAAACCCGATCAGCTCACGTCCTGCCCCGCGAGCGCCTCGACCTCACCGACGAGATCGCGCGCGTGGCCCGGCCCCCGCTTCCCGCGCTGGATCCGCCCTTCGCGCTGCGCGTCGCGGAGCGCAACGACGCGGGCATGGTGTCGGAATGGATGAACCTTCCGCACCTGGCGGCGGCCTGGGAATACGACTGGCCGACGCCCCAATGGAAGCGCCACCTGGGCGCGCAACTCGACGGAACGTACTCGCTGCCGCTGGTGGGCAGCTTCCGCGGCAGGGATTTTGCGTACCTCGAATTATATTGGGGCGCAAAGGATCTGATTTCGGAGCACTACGATGCCGAGCCGTATGACCTGGGGCTGCACGCCGCCATCGCCGACCCGGCCCTGGTGCACCGGGGACTGGGCCTGATGCTGTTGCCGCGGATCGTCGCCAGCGTCTTCTCCGTCGAGCCCCGCTGCCGCCGCATCATGTTCGATCCCGATCACCGCAACACCGCGGCGCGCCGGGTGTGCGAGGAGGTCGGATGCGCGTTCCTCGGCGAGTACGACACGACGAACCGGCGCATGTCGCTGTACGCGCTGAAACGCCCCACCGCCGAGGCGTGACCCGGGATGGTGGCCCGGCGTCACCAACCCAGCGGCAGGGGATGGCCTTCGGCGAAGCCCGCGGTCGACTGTACCCCGACGACGGCTTGCTCATACAGGTCCGTCAGGTTGGCGGCGCCGACGTAAGTGCACGTGCTGCGCACGCCCGAGGTGATGTGGTCGATCAAATCCTCGACGCCGCCGCGGTCGGGGTCGAGCTCCATCCGCGACGTCGAAATGCCTTCCTCGAACAGCGCTTTGCGGGCGCGGTCGAAGGCGGTGTCGGCGGCGCTGCGGGCGACCACCGCCCGCTTGGACGCCATGCCATAGCTCTCCTTGTAGGGCTGGTCTTCGCGGTCGCGCATTAGGTCGCCGGGCGATTCGTAGGTCCCGGCGAACCACGACCCGATCATCACGTTGGACGCCCCGGCGACCAGCGCCAGCGCCACGTCCCGCGGATGCCTGACGCCGCCGTCGGCCCAGACATGCCCACCCAGCTGCCTTGCCGCCGAAGCGCATTCGACCACGGCGGAGAATTGCGGGCGGCCCACGGCGGTCATCATCCGGGTGGTGCACATGGCGCCCGGCCCGACACCGACCTTGACGATGTTCGCTCCGGCGGCGAGCAGGTCGCGGGTGCCTTCCGCCGAGACGACGTTGCCTGCAACCAGCGGCACACCGAGTTCGAGCGATGAGACCGTCCGGATCGCTTCGAGCGTCTTGACCTGATGCCCGTGTGCCGTATCGACGACAAGCACGTCGACGTTCGCCTCGACTAGGGAGCGGGCCCTTGCTCCTACATCGCCGTTGATACCGACGGCCGCGCCGATACGCAGCCGACCGCCGGCGTCGACCGCCGGGGTGTAGAGGCCGGTCCGGACGGCCCCGGTGCGGGTCAGCACGCCGGCCAGCGTGCCGTCCGCGTTCGTCACCACGGCGACCCCGATCGGGGCGTGCTCGAGCAGGTCGAAGATCTTGCGGGGCTCGGTGCCGACCGGGGCGGTGACGAAGTCGGTGATCGCGACGTCACGCACCCTGGTGAAGCGGTCCACGCCGAGGCAGCACGATTCGCTCACCAAGCCCATCGGGCGGCCCTCGAAGACGACGACGGCGACCCCGTGCGCGCGCTTGTGGATCAGCGCGGTCGCATCCGACACCGAATCGTCGGGCGACAGCACCACAGGGGTGTCGAGCACCAGATCACGGCTCTTGACGAACTCCACGGTCTGCTGCACGGCGGTGATCGGGATGTCCTGCGGCAGGATGACCAGGCCGCCCCGCCGCGCAACCGTCTCGGCCATCCGCCGGCCGGCCACCGCGGTCATGTTGGCGACCACGACCGGGATGGTGGTGCCCGAGCCGTCGTTGGTGGACAGGTCGACATCGAAGCGCGACGCGACCTCCGACCGGTTCGGCATGATGAAGACGTCGTTGTAGGTCAGGTCGTACCCGGGCCGATGCCCGTCCAGATATCTCATCGCCGTCGCCCCTGCCCCCTCGTGTCCTGTAAGTAGTACCCGGCTAGGCGGGTACTTCGCTGCGGTCTCCGCTCCACAGCGTGTGGAAGCGCTTGTCCGGGTCGTCGTCGGTCCGGCCGTAGGTGTGGGCGCCGAAGAAGTCCCGCAGGCCCTGGGTCAGTGCCGCGGGCAGCCGCTCGGTGCGCAGGGCGTCGTAGTAGGACAGCGCGGAGGAGAAGCCCGGGATCGGGATGCCCAGCTGCGTGGCGGTCACCACGACGCGACGCCAACCGTCGATCGCCGCCTCGATCGCGCTGCGGAAGTAGGGCGCGACGATCAGCGTCGGCAGGTCGGGGTCTTCGTCGAACGCGTCCTTGATACGGTTGAGGAACTTCGCCCGGATGATGCAACCGCCGCGCCAGATGGTGGCCAGGTCGCCCGGCGTGATGCCCCAGTCGTATTCGGCGCTGCCGGCCTGTATCTGGTTGAAGCCCTGCGCGTACGCGATGATCTTGGATGCGTAAAGGGCCTGCCGCACGTCCTCGACGAACTGCTTTGAGTCGCTCGGTTTGGCGCCCAGCTCGCCCGAGGCCAACCCCGTGGTGGCCTTGCGCTGGGTGACCGAGCCCGACAGCGCGCGGGCGAACACGGCCTCAGCGATGCCGGTGACCGGAACCCCGAGGTCCAGGGCCGACTTCACCGTCCAGCGGCCGGTGCCTTTCTGCTCGGCCTCATCGAGGATGACGTCGACGAGCGGCTTCCCGGTCTTGGCGTCGGCCTGGCGCAGCACCTGAGCGGTGATCTCGACCAGGAAGCTGTCCAGGTCGCCCTTGTTCCACTCGTCGAAGACGTCGGCGATCTCGCCCGCGGTCTTGCCGAGTCCGTCGCGCAGCAGCTGGTAGGCCTCGCCGATCAGCTGCATGTCGGAGTACTCGATGCCGTTGTGCACCATCTTGACGAAGTGGCCGGCGCCGTCGGGCCCGATGTGCGTGCAGCACGGGACGCCGTCGACGTGGGCGGAGATCTCCTCGAGCAGCGGGCCCAGCGACTTATAGGACTCGGCGGGACCGCCCGGCATGATCGACGGGCCGTTCAGCGCGCCTTCCTCGCCACCGGAGATCCCGGCGCCGACGAAGTGCAGGCCCCGGTCGCGCATCGCCTTCTCGCGGCGAATGGTGTCGGTGTAGAGCGCGTTGCCGCCGTCGATGATGATGTCGCCTTCTTCCATGGCGTCGGCGAGCTCGTTGATGACGGCGTCGGTGGGGTCGCCGGCCTTGACCATGAGGAGCACCCGCCGCGGCTTCTCCAGGGCGTCCAAAAACTCCGCGATGGTCTCCGACCGCACGAACTTGCCCTCGTCACCGTGCTCTGCGAGCAGCGCGTCGGTTTTGGCGACCGAGCGGTTGTGCAGCGCCACGGTGTAGCCGTGGTGGGCGAAATTGCGGGCGATGTTCGAACCCATCACCGCCAGGCCGGTGACGCCGATTTGCGCGGTAGCGGTCTTGGAACTCGGGGGGGTATCCGACGAACCCATGTCTTCGCCTCTCAAGTCGGAGAACTGTGCCGAAAAGCTTTCCGTCACACTGTGGCACAGCGGACATACGGCCGCCCGGGGTGATGGCTCCGGTGCTGCGTCAGAGGTTGAACAGGCGCCGCAGCTCCGTGAGCCACGGTACGGCCAACGCGACGGTGGGCACCACGAACACGGCTACCGCGGCCAGGTATGCGGCCGCCGACAACGCCAGGCTGTTGCCACCCCCGCACAGCCGGCGCACGCGGACCACCGTGCTGGTGCCGCCCGCCGCCAGTGCTCCGGACGGCGCCCGCCCGGACGCGCAGGCAACCAGCGCCCGCGCCAGGGGAGCGCGACCCTCCGCGCGCACGGCGGCGTCGTCGGCGAGCAACTCGACGAGCAGCTGTACCGCGCCGAGCGCGTTCGCGCTACGCACCAGCCGGGGAAACGCGGCGTGCACCGCGGTGAAGGCTTCCAGGACGAGGTCGTGCCGGGCCCGCAGATGCGCCCGCTCGTGAGTGAGGATCGCCGCGACTTCCGCATCGGCGAGCGCGCTCAGCGCCCCCTCGCTGACCACCACCCGACTGCGCACCCCCGGCAGGCAGTAGGCAAGCGGCTGCGGAACGTCCAAGACGCGGAGGTCGCGCGTACGGGCACAAGGCTGGCGAAGCGGCGCGCCGTGGCCGACTCCGACCAGATCGACCACCATGCGGTGATGGGCCCGTCGGCGCCGATTGGCGATGGCCACCCGGACAACGGCAACCATCAATCGGGCGCCGACCAGCACGGTCAGTGCGAAGACGCTGATGTATGCCCCCCACAGCGGCCACCCGAGCCGGCCGGCTGCGCCGATGATGCTGGCGGTGGGTCGCCCGTCGGGGCCGGGCATGAGCAGGCGACTGGCGGTCGCGATGCCGGCGCTGAACGCCGAGAGAACCGCGGCCAGCGCGATGGCCTGCCACAACACCATCGCGGCGCGGGGGGCGCGCAGCGGCCAGCTCGCGTGTGCCAACATGGCCGGCACCGGGCCGACCAGCAGCACCGCAAGGATGGTGAAGGCCAGCGCGGACACGCTGTCAGTCTCCCTCAGTCCTCCGTCGACGCGCCAGCGGATGGCGCATTATGGCGTGGATTGGCTTCCAATTCGGCGAGCGCTCGCCGAAGCGCGTCGGCCTCGTCGGCGCCCACCCGCTCGACGAAATGGACAAGCGCGGCCTGCCTGCCGCCGGAATCTTCGGCCTGGGCCAGCGCGTCGACCATGAGCCCGGCGACGAGCTCGTCGCGACCGTGCACGGGTGCGTACCGGTGGGCCCGGTCGTCGCGGATCTGGGAAACCAGATTCTTCTTGGCCAGCCGTTGCAGGACAGTCATGATCGTCGTGTAGGCAAGGTCGCGTCGCGCGGACAACGCATCATGGACCTGGCGGACCGTTTGAGGTTCCGGCGTGGACCACAAGTGATCCATCACGGCTCGTTCCAGATCCCCTAGCCGGGTCAGTTTCGCCATAGTGCGTTCTCTCCTGAGCGTCGACCTCATCGTACTCCGGGTTACTACCGACGGTCGTACCGCAGCGTCTCACCGCGCCGCCGAATAGGTCCTTGCAAAATTAGGGCAGGCTTGCCTATTCTAACCGGGTCGAGCGAACAACGACCGCGGCAGAGTCCTGAGGGCTGCAGTGACCCCCGGTCTACTCGATCGGCGAGCCCCGTGCCCGAGTGGCACGGGGCTCAGCCGCTTCCGGGACAAGGATTCCCGCCGCGAGCGCCGTCACCCGACCGATGGTGTAGACACAGAACGTGCCACAGCCTCCGGAGACGACCATCCCGCCGGATTTCACCGCACCCTTCGATCAGGAGATCGGGCTGCAATTCACCGAACTCAGCCCCGACGGCGCCCGGGCCCAACTCGAGGTCACCCCGAAACTGTTGCAGCCGATGGGCCTCGTGCACGGCGGTGTCTATTGCTCGATCATCGAAAGCATGGCCAGCGTGGCCGCCTATACCTGGCTCGCCACCCGCGGCGGTGGGAACGTCGTGGGAGTCAACAACAACACCGACTTTCTGCGTTCCATCGGCTCCGGCATGGTGTACGGCGCTGCCGAACCGATCCACCGCGGCCGCCGCCAGCAGTTGTGGCTGGTCACCATCACCGATGCCGACGACAAGGTGGTCGCCCGCGGCCAGGTGCGGCTGCAGAACCTCGAGGCGTAGGCGAACCGGGTGGGGTTGCGCGAGCGGGCGCGGGTGGAGGCGAAGGGGTGGCTACCGTCACGTTCCGCCGCTGCGATCCACGAATTACGCTATCCCGAAACGTCTTTCGCGGGCTGCTGAGTACCTGGCAAGCCGAACGGCCGGCCGGTCAACTCGCTCGCTTGGCGGCCGCCGGGCGCTTGGCTTCCGCGGAGAGCACCGCCAGTTGTTCGAGGCGGGTGCGGGCGAATGCCTGCTGCTCGGTGATGGTCAGCTGGCCGCGCCGGGTGCTCAGGAAGGTCACCGTCCACGACAGCAACGTGCTGACCTTGGTCTTGAACCCGACCAGGTAAACCAGGTGCAGCACCAGCCACATCAGCCAGGCGATGAAGCCGCTGAACTCCAACGGGCCGACCTTGGCCACCGCGGAGAACCGCGAAACGGTGGCCATCGACCCCTTGTCGAAGTACTGGAACGGCTCGCGCTCTGCCGGGTCGGCCCCGCCCAGTTCGGCTTTGATCGTGTTGGCGACATACTTGGCGCCCTGGATCGCGCCCTGCGCCACGCCTGGAACGCCTTCGACGGCGGCCATGTCGCCGACCACGAACACGCTGGGGTGCCCCGGGATCGACAGGTCGGGCAGCACCTTGACCCGGCCGGCCCGGTCGAGTTCCACCGACGACTGCTCTGCCAGGTCTCGGCCCAGCCCGCTGGCCTGCACACCCGCGGACCACACCTTGCAGGCAGACTCGATGCGCCGGATCGTGCCGTCGGAGTCCTTGACCGTGATGCCGTTGCGGTCGACGTCGGTGACCATCGCTCCCAACTGGATCTCCACGCCCATCTTCTCCAGCCGGTCGCGCACCCGCGTACCCAGCTTGTCGCCGAACGGCGGCAGCACGGCGGGGGCGGCGTCGAGCAGGATCACTCGCGCCTTGGTGGAGTCGATGCCACGGAACGAGCCCTTCAGCGTGTGGGTCGCCAATTCCGCAATCTGCCCGGCCATTTCGACGCCGGTGGGGCCGGCGCCGATGACGGTGAACGTCAGCAGCTTGGCCCGTCGTTCCGGATCGCGCGACCGTTCGGCTTGTTCGAACGCGCTCAAGATCCGGCCGCGCACCTCTAGCGCGTCGTCAATCGACTTCATGCCGGGCGCGAACTCGGCGAAGTGGTCGTTGCCGAAGTACGACTGGCCCGCGCCCGCGGCGATAATCAGGCTGTCGTAAGGGGTTTCGTAGGTGTGGCCGAGCAAATCGGAGACCACGTACTTCCCGGCCAGATCGATATGCGTGACGTCACCGAGGAGAACCTGGACGTTGCGCTGCCTGCGCAGGACGACCCGGGTGGGCGGGGCGATGTCGCCTTCGGACACGATGCCCGTCGCCACCTGGTACAGCAACGGCTGAAACAGGTGATGGGTGGTGCGCGCGATCAGTTTGATGTCGACGTTGGCATGCTTGAGTTTCTTTGCCGCGTTGAGTCCACCGAATCCCGAACCGATGATGACGACCTGGTGGCGACGTTCGGTTCCAGCTGTGGTTTCTGGTGGGGGACTCATGTTTCCGCTGCTCCTGACTGGGGCTTTTGGACACGCGACTGCAGTTAGCCACAACGCTAGTCAGGCGGATACCCGGAAACCTAATAGATAAGCATGTGTTGTTTGCAACACTAACGTTCTACAGGGCCGAAATGCCTGGTGGGCGACGGGCGCTGTGGCGTACTTATCAGCCTCTCCGGCACCAAGCCGCGGTCACTGGCTGGAGCCTTCTCCCGCGCAGTGGTCGTGGCCTTGTTGGATCGTTCCGCCGGGGGCGCGTCCGAGCGCGGCTGCCTCCGCTTCTTCGCGCGTCGGACCCCAGCCACCGAAGTATCTCGATTTGGCCGCGTTCAATACGAGCGCCACGCATCCGCCCTGCCCGCTGGCCAGCAGACGACAGTCGCTGATGGTCTTGCGGCACGTTTCCATCACCGCCTTCTCGGCAGCACCCGGGCTGGCGGCTCCGTCGGCGATGTCGATGTGGCCGGTGGAGTCCGATATCGCCATCGCGATCGCGTTGTTGTCGGCGTGCGCGATCGAGGGCGCGGCGAACGCCACACCGACCGCGATCACCGCCAGGGCTCGTTTCTTCATGGCCTCTCCCGGCCCTCTTCTGCGCTGCGCCGTTGTGGCGCAGGTGAACGCTGCTAGGAGGAAGTATTACCGCGGCGCGACTAATCCGCGACCCCACGCGAGCGGCGTCGGCGGCTAAAGGCCGACGACCGGGCGCAGCGCGTCACCCACGGCGCTGATCACGCCGGGGGTGTAGAAGGGCAGGTTGATGATCACGCCGTCGATGCCGGCGTCCACGACTTTGGCCTTGATCTGGTCGGCGACCGAGTCGGGGCTGCCGACCACCATGCGCTGCGCCATTTCGGCCGGAATCTGATCGGGTTTCGCGTTCTCGTCGATCAGCACCGTGGTCAACGTACTGGTTTCCAGCGTCGCCGGGTCACGGCCGATGTCCTCGCAGCGCCGGCGGACAACCTCCAATTTGCCTGGCAGCTCGTCGAATCCGGCGATTACGTTCAGGTGATCGAAGTGGCGCGCGGCGAGGGGGATTGTCTTCTTCTCACCGCTGCCGCCGATCATCAGCGGAATGTGTTCGCGGAAGCGCGGATTCGCGAGCGCCTCGCGCACCTGGTACCACTTGCCGGAGAAGGTCGGCCGCTCACCCTTGATCATCGGCAGGATGATCTGCAGCGCCTCCTCAAGCCGGTTGAACCTGTCGGTGAAGGTGCCGAATTCGAAACCCAGTTGGTCGTGTTCGAGTTCGAACCAGCCGGTGCCGATCCCCAGGATCGCGCGGCCCTGGCTCACCACATCGAGGGTGGTGATGGTCTTCGCCAGTAGCGCCGGGTTGCGGTAGGTGTTGCCGGTTACCAAGGTGCCCAACTGAACTCGTTCGGTGGCGGTGGCCAGCGCGCCCAGGGCGGTGTAGGCCTCCAGCATCGGCTGGTCGGGATCTCCCAGCATGGGCAGTTGGTAGAAGTGGTCCATCACGAAGACCGAGTCGAAACCAGCCGATTCGGCCTCGCGGGCCTGAGCCAGAACAGTGGGGAAGAGCTGCTCCACCCCGGTGCCGTAGGAGAAGTTGGGAATTTGCAGACCGAGTCGAATAGCCACGCGATCTACCGTAGTGCGGCGCCGCGCGGGACGGTACGGCTCGGCCGCGGATTACGCCCTCAGCCGAATTGCGCGAGCGCGCCGTGGCTGACGTGCAGCGTCTGGCCGGTGATGTGGCGCGCCGCCGGGGTGGTCAGGAACAGCGCCAAACGGGCGACCTCGACGGCGACCGACGGGGGCGTGCGGGAGAGGCCGTCGTAGCCGGGCTGGGCGCTGCGCCCGCTGGCCACGGCGTTGACAGTGATGCCACGCGTGCCGAAGATGCTCGCCTGTCCCGCGACCCAATTCGACAGGGTCGCTTTGATCGCGGCGTCGACGCTGCCGGCGGGCGGGTTCTCGGGCACCACGCTGATGATGGAGCCACCCGAGCGAAGGTGATCACCCACGGTCTGCACCGTCAGCACCGCCGAAAGCACGTTGGCGTCCAAGGCATTCCGCCACGCGTTGGCCGTGTCGGCGATCGAGTAGGTGCGTGGGTCACCGGCTTCCCAGGAGGGCGCCGGCACGTTAACGATGGTGTCCAGGTGGTGGGGGAACAAGCCACGGGCCTCGGTCAGGCTGGCCGGGTCGGTGGTGTCGCAGACGATCGCGTCCACGTCCAATTCCTTGGCGGCGACCTCCAGATCGCTGCGCCGCGCACCCACGAGGGTCACCTTGTGACCGTCATCGCGAAAGCCTTCGGCCACTGTGCGCCCCAGCTCGGTGTCCCCGCCGGTGACCAGCACCTCCACTGCCATGACCTCCTCGTGTTCAACGTTGAACCCAGACCCTGGCAGTTCGTGTGGCCAGGAACCACAGGACCGCTGACCAAACCTGCCTGGATCTCAGCGCGTTATGGCATCAATCCCTGTCGATGTTACTGGACAGTAGCTAGTCGGGGAAATTCTTGACGCCGCGACGCGCGGATCATTTGCGTAACTCTTTGGTCGGCACTTTTTTGCGACGATTAAGCCGCCAAGAGGTCCGCATCGTCGGCGGGTTAGGGTGCACGCATGCGGCGGATCGGGATCCTTGCCGGTGTGGGTTCGATGATGCTGGCGGCGGGCCTGGCCGGATGCGCTTCGAAACCGTCCTCGCCCTCCGCGGCGTCCGGCAGGGTAGTGGCGTTTGCCGCCGCCTCGCTGAAGCCCGCGTTCACCCAGATCAGTGCGCAGTTCAAGGCCCAAAATCCGGGCAGCAATGTCGAATTCGAGTTCGCGGGTTCTTCGGAATTGGCCACTCAGTTGACGCAGGGCGCGACCGCCGACGTCTTCGCGTCGGCGGACACCGCGCAGATGGACACGGTCGCCAAGGCCGGCTTGCTGTCCGGCAACCCGACGAACTTCGCCTCGAACACATTGGTGATCGTCACCGCACCGGGCAACCCCAAGAAGGTCGAATCCTTCGCCGACCTCGCGAGGCCGGGGCTGGGCGTGGTGATCTGCCAGAAGCCGGTGCCGTGCGGATCGGCGAGCCAACGGGTCGAGGACAGCACCGGGGTCCACCTCAACCCGGTGAGCGAGGAGCTGAGCGTGACGGACGTCCTCAACAAGGTCACCAGCGGTCAGGCCGACGCCGGGCTCGTGTACGTCACCGACGCCCACAGCGCCGGGAACAAGGTGACGACCGTCGGTTTCCCGGAGGCCGCCGGCGCGGTGAATGTCTATCCGATCGCGGTGTTGAAGAACGCGCCGCAACCTACGTTGGCGCAACGGTTCGTGGCCATGGTGACCGGGGACACCGGTCAAACCATCCTGGCCCAATCGGGCTTCGCCAAACCCTGAACCGTGCACCGGCCTACGGATCTGCCGCGATGGGTGTACGTCCCCGCCGCCGTGGGGACCGCGTTCGTGGTGCTGCCGTTGCTGGCCATCGCGATCAAGGTCGACTGGCCGAATTTTTGGTCGCTGATCACGACCTCCTCGTCACAGACCGCCCTGCTGCTCAGCCTCAAGACCGCCGTCGCCAGCACCGTGCTGTGCGTCTTGCTGGGCGTGCCGATGGCGCTGGTGCTGGCCCGCAGCACGGCGCGCCTGGTGCGGCTGCTGCGGCCGTTGATCCTGTTGCCCTTGGTGCTGCCGCCGGTGGTGGGCGGGATTGCGCTGCTCTACGCTTTCGGCCGGCTCGGATTGCTCGGCCGGTACTTCGAAGCGGCCGGCATCAGCATCGCGTTCAGCACCACTGCCGTGGTGTTGGCACAGACCTTCGTATCGCTGCCGTTTCTGGTGATCTCCGTGGAGGGCGCCGCGCGTACCGCGGGAGCCGACTTCGAGGTGGTGGCGGCGACGCTGGGCGCGCGGCCCAGCACGGTCTGGTGGCGAGTCACCCTGCCGCTGCTGCTGCCGGGCCTGATGTCGGGGGCGGTGCTGGCGTTCGCGCGCTCGCTGGGGGAGTTCGGCGCAACGCTGACGTTCGCCGGGTCTCGCCAAGGGGTCACCCGCACGCTGCCGCTGGAGATCTACCTGCAGCGGGTGAGCGACGCGAACGCGGCGGTGGCGTTGTCGATCCTGTTGGTGGCCGTGGCGGCTCTGGTGGTGTTGGGGCTGGGCGCGCGCCGGCTGACCGGAACCGACGCGAGGTGGCCGCGATGAGCGAATTGCAGCTGCGCGCCGTCGTCGCCGAACGCCATCTGGATGTGGAGTTCTCGGTGTCCGCGGGCGAGGTGCTGGCCGTCCTGGGACCCAACGGCGCGGGCAAGTCGACCGCGCTGCACGTCATCGCCGGGCTGATCCGCCCGGATCGCGGGTTGGTGCGGTTGGGGGATCGGGTGCTGACCGACACCGCGGCCGGGGTGAACGTCGCGACCCACGACCGCCGCGTCGGCCTGCTGTTGCAGGACCCGTTGTTGTTCCCGCACATGAGCGTCGCCGCCAACGTGGCCTTTGGGCCGCACAGCCGTCGCGGGTGGCTTCGCCCGGCTCGGGCGGCGGAGAAGGCGACGGCGCTGCGCTGGCTGCGCGAGGTTGACGCCGAGCGGCTCGGCGACCGGAAGGCGCGGCAGCTGTCCGGCGGTCACGCTCAGCGGGTGGCGATCGCGCGGGCGCTGGCCGCCGAGCCCGACGTGTTACTGCTCGACGAGCCGCTCACCGGTCTCGATGTCGCCGCGGCCGCGGCGATCCGAGCGGTGTTGCGCGGCGCGGTCAGCCGCACCGGTTGCGCGGTCGTCCTGATAACTCACGACCTGCTCGACGTGTTGACGCTGGCCGACCGGGTGCTGGTTATCGAGGCCGGCAAGATCGCCGAGATCGGTCCCGTCTCCGACGTGCTCACTGCGCCGCGCAGTCACTTCGGGGCGCGCATCGCGGGCATCAACCTGGTCAACGGGACGGTCGCCGCCGACGCTTCGCTGCACGCGTCCTCCGGCGGGCGCTGGCACGCGGCCCCCGCGCTTCAGGGGGGCGACCAGCTCGCTGCCGGGCGAAACGCGATCGCGGTCTTCCCGCCCACGGCGGTGGCGGTTTATCGAGAGCAACCGCACGGCAGCCCACGCAACACAGTCCAGGTGACGGTGGCGGAGATGGACATTCGCGGGTCGGCGGTGTTGGTGCGCGGCGAGCAGCAACCCGACGGCGCCCCCGGCCTGGCCGCGGAGATCACCGTCGACGCCGCCTCGGAGCTGCGGCTGGCGCCTGGAGAAAAGGTGTGGTTCTCCGTCAAAGCTCACGAGGTGGCGTTGTATCCGGCGGCGCACTGAGAGACGAGAGTTCAGCGCCCGGCTGCGTCATCGGTTGCACATCGGCAACATCGGCAAAACGGCACTGCAATTGTCCGCAAGGCTCCTTGCGTCACAGCGGTAACACGGTAGGTTCGTCGCCATGGAGCAGGTGGAACCCAACTCGACACGTCGCAAAGGCCTGTGGGCGACGCTGGCGATAGCCACAGTGACCAGTGCCAGCGCCGTCACGATCGCGTTGCCGGCGATCTCGAACGCCGATCCGGAGGTCCCGACCCCGGTCCCGCCGGCCACGACGACGGCGCCACCTCCGGCGGCCGGCCCGGCGGCTCCCGCAACCGCTGCGCCGCCGGCCGCTCCGGCGCCCGGCGCGCCCCCGGCACCAGTCGATCCCAACGCCCCCCCGCCACCACCGCCGCCGCCGGTCGACCCGAACGCACCGCCGCCGCCTCCCGTCGACCCGAACGCCGGGCGGATCGCCAACGCGGTGGGTGGCTTCAGCTACGTGCTTCCCCCCGGCTGGGTGGAGTCGGATGCGTCCCACCTCGACTACGGCTCGGCGTTGCTGAGTAAGACGACGGGGCAGCCGCCGCTGCCCGACCAGCCGCCACCGGTCGCCAACGACACCCGCATCGTGATGGGCCGACTGGACCAGAAGCTTTACGCCAGCGCCGAGGCCAACAACTCCAAGGCCGCGGTGCGGCTGGGCTCGGACATGGGTGAGTTCTTCCTGCCGTATCCGGGCACCCGAATCAACCAGGAGAGCACCCCGCTCACCGGGGCCAATGGCATCACCGGCAGCGCGTCCTACTACGAAGTCAAATTCAGCGACGCGTCCAAGCCCAACGGCCAGATTTGGACGGGCGTGGTCGAGCTGCCCGCGGCGAGCACGCCCAACGGCGGACCGCCGCAACGCTGGTTCGTGGTGTGGCTCGGGACGGCGAACGACCCGGTCGACAAGGGTGCGGCCAAGGCGCTGGCCGAGTCGATCCAGCCCTGGGCGGGCCCGCCCGCACCGGCAGCTGGAGCCCAACCCGCGCCAGGAGCTCCGGCTCCGGCGCCGGCTCCGGCAGCCCCGGGAGCGCCCGCGCCGGCGCCGGCGGGAGAGGTCAGCCCCACACCCACGCCGGCACCACAGCGGACGCAATCCACCTGACCGCCCCGATCGGGGCGGTCAGGATGACGCGCCAACCGTCTCCAAAACGGCACCTTTTTCGTTACGCAAAGCGGGTATACCGAAATGACGGCCCAGCAACTTGCTGGGCATTGCCAGCGATTGCAAGGAGACCCGCATGGACGTCATGGCAGCTACCGAATACCTGGCCCGCTCAACAACGTTCACAAGCGTCGGCATCATTGGATACATCATCATCGGCGGTCTGGCGGGTGCGCTCGCCAGCAAGATAATCCGGGGCAGTGGCGCCGGCATCCTGATGGACATCGTGATCGGCATCGTCGGTGCATTGATCGGCGGCTTCCTCCTGAGCTTCTTCGTCAACACCGCGGGTGGTGGCCTGATCTTCACCTTCTTCACCGCGCTGCTCGGATCGCTGATCCTGCTCTGGATCGTCGGCATGGTGCGACGGACCTAAACGCAGTTACCACGTTGCGGCAGTGGTGGTTAGCGGGATGATGGACGGATGGTTCCACCGCTGACCACCATGCACGCATGGCGGGTGCGCAGGCCCGGACCGATGGACACCGCCCCGCTCGAGCAAGTCACCACCGATGTGCCGCACCCGGGGCCGTCCGAGTTACTGGTCGCCGTGCGAGCCTGCGGGGTATGCCGCACCGACCTCCACGTCACCGAGGGCGACCTGCCCGTGCACCGCGACCGGGTCACGCCCGGCCACGAGGTGGTGGGGGAAGTTGTCGAGGTTGGCTCCGAGGCGGGCGACGGGTTTGGCGTGGGAGACCGGGTGGGGATCGCCTGGCTACGCCACACCTGCGGCGTGTGCAAGTACTGCCGCCGGGGCGATGAGAACCTGTGCCCCCAGTCCCGCTACACCGGTTGGGACGCCGATGGCGGCTACGCCGAATTCGCCACGGTTCCCGCCGCTTTCGCGCACCCCCTGCCGGCGGGCTACAGCGACAGCGAGCTGGCGCCATTGCTGTGCGCCGGCATCATCGGCTACCGCTCGCTGCTGCGGGCCGACCTGCCACCGGGCGGGCGGCTCGGGCTTTACGGCTTCGGCGGCAGCGCCCACATCACCGCGCAGGTCGCGTTGGCACAGGGCGCCGAGGTGCACGTGATGACCCGCGGCGCCGAGGCGCGCGAGCTGGCGACGCAGCTCGGCGCGGCGTCGGCGCAGGGCGCGGCCGATGCGCCGCCAGTGCCGCTGGATGCGGCGATCCTGTTCGCACCGGTCGGTGACCTGGTGCTGCCCGCGCTGGAAGCGCTGGATCGCGGCGGCACCTTGGCGATCGCCGGCATC
Organism: Mycobacterium nebraskense; assembly: GCF_002102255.1. Classification (GTDB taxonomy): domain Bacteria; phylum Actinomycetota; class Actinomycetes; order Mycobacteriales; family Mycobacteriaceae; genus Mycobacterium; species Mycobacterium nebraskense. Next base: position 35,286 of record NZ_LQPH01000188.1, on the reverse strand, counting down.
CACCTGTCCGATATCCCGCCCCTCAACTACCAGCGTCATCTGTTCCAGGAACGCCAGGTCCGCTCGGTCACGTCCAACACTCGGGCCGACGCGCGGGCGTTCCTCGACTTCGCGGGCAAGCACCACATCGAGGTGACAACGCCGCAATACCCGCTGAGCCAAGCCCATCGGGCGTTGGCCGATCTCAGCGCGGGTCGCATCGCGGGCGCGGCCGTGCTGGTGGTGTGACCGGCCTCAGGCCGTCAGGTGCCAGACCAGCGCGGCTGCCAGCGCGCCGAGCCCGTTGAGCGACCAGTGCAGCGCGATCGGCGCGATCAGGCTGCCGCTGCGCCGGCGTAGCCAGCTGAAGACGAACCCGGCCGCTCCCGTGGCCAGCACGGCTCCGGTCACCCCCGCCAGCATCCCGACGATGCCGCCGCCGAAAATCCGGGTGAAGCCGACGTTGCTGCTGGTCAGCCCGAGCGACGTCGCGACATGCCAAAGGCCGAACAGCAACGATCCCGCCAGCGCGACCCCGCGGAATCCCCAGGCCCGATGCAGCGCGCCGTGCAGGACGCCGCGAAAGGCCAGCTCCTCCGGGATCACGGTTTGCAGCGGGATGATGACCATCGAGGCGATCAGCGCGCCGGAGACGGTGGCGTACCGGTGGTTCAGGAACATCGGCCGGGTCATGGGAAGCAGCACCCCGACGGCGATCACCGAGGCAACGATAACGACCGCGGCCAGCGCATAGCCCGCACCCGACTTCCAGTGTTCGCGTCCCAGGCCCAAGTCGGCCCAGTCCAGGCCGTTGGCGCGCATCAGGAACACCAGGCCGACGGCAGCGGCGGGAACGACGCCGATGCTCGCCCACGGCGTGGTGAAGTGCGCGACCAGATTGGTCAGCACCAGCACGACGACGACGACGACGATGTCGAGATGGATCCGAAACCTGTGCAGCGCCGCGAGCTGCGAGATCACCGGATGGGTGTCAGGGATAGCCGGCGCCTCGAGCATTCGACAAGCTTACCCGCGGGCCGCGACTACCCCATCAGTCTCGCTTTCGCCTGCGGGGCGGACATCCGTTCCAGCGGCTGTGGGCTCGGGTGAATGCGGCGGTCTCCGAGTACCCCAGCCGGCGCGCGGTTTCCTCGACGGTGAGACCCGAGTTCAACAGTTCGGCGGCCAGGGTCGCGCGGACCTCGTCGAGCAGCGCACGGTAGCTGGTGCCCTCGGCGGCCAGTCGGCGGTGCAGAGTTCGTTCGGTGATGCATAACTCCTTGGCGACCGTGGCCATCGCGGGAATCTGTGTCGAGTCCTGGACCATCCGCGTGCGAATGGCACCAGCCAGCCCCCGACGAATGCGCCGCCGATTCAACAGCTCCTCGCACTGGCGAACGCAGATCGCCGCGGTCTGCGGGTCCGCCGCCGGCATAGGCTGGTTGACCAGGTCAATCGGGATAACCAGCACGTTGCGAGAGGTCTCCTCGACGACGACCGTCAGGTTTTCGATTTCCACCGTATCGGTGGGCAACTGCAGGTCCGCGAACTCGACTCGAACGGTGATCGGCGAATGGCCGGCGCCCAGGAGCAGCGGCAGGATCCGCAACATGATCGCGAAATCGCGCTCCAGCAGAAACTGGCGAATGTCGCGGGGAACCTGTGCGTCGTCGAAAGCGATGACGGCTTCGGTAGTCGTCACCTCCGGGCCGACCAGGCACAGGTACGACGCGGTCAGGGCGGCGTACTTACACGCGACGTCGATGGCATCACCGAACGTCGGACTGGCCATCAACGCGTAGCCCAGGATGCCGGTGTCGGCGAAGTTGTAGCGCGACCCGGTTTCCATGCCCAACCCCGGTTGGTCGCCCAGCAGCGCGACCAGGTTGCGGATCATCGTCAGCTCCTGGCTGGCGTAAACCTCGGTGGCGGGGTTGGCCAGGTCGTCAGCAGTCAGTCCCGTTCCGGACAGGCACGTCGCGGGATCGAGTCCGTGCTGCCCGGCGGTTTCGAGGATGTGCCGGCCCGTCGCCGAGGACAGCGCGATATCCCAGATTGTCGTCGCGGCACCACGCACGTGTCTGAAAGTATCAAATGCCTGTCTGAATCGGTCATTACCGCGGTCGCGACGTGTCCCTAGCGTCATCGGTATGGCGACTGATCTCCTTCGGCCCCCGCTGCGGGCCGTTGCCTCGGCGGCACGCAGTTCCGTGACGGATCTCTGGCGGCCGGTCGCGACCGGCGCCTACCGCGACCTGCGTCGACCGCGACCGCATTCGGGGGACCGGTCGGTGCCGCGCACCGGGTTCGACCCCACACTCCCGCAGAGCATCGCCAATCCGTACCCCGACTTGGAGCGGATTCGAGAGCATCCCGTCGTCGTCAACGAGCGACTCGGCGTCTGGATGGTCGGGCGATACGACGATGTGCACACCGCCGTCCGCGACAACGACACATTCTCTTCGAGAGACGGCATCATGCTGCGGTCATTCGTGGCCAGCATGGTGATCTTTACCGACCCGCCCGATCACAGCCGATTGCGGCATGTCGTCGCACCACTGTTTAGCAAGCGGGCGGTGCAGGCATGGGCACCCGGCATCCGCGACTTGGCCCGCGACACGAACGCGGCCCTGAACAGCGGGGAGATCGTCGACATGGTCTCGGCTCTGACCGTCCCGATGCCCATCAACGTGATCGCCAATATCCTTGGCATTCCGCGAGAGCAGTGGCCGGCATTCCGATCGGTGTCGGAGAAGTTCGCGCAGATGTTCGCTCCACGATCCCTACCGGAGGTCGTGCGGTTGATCGGGTCCGCCATGCAAGCCTATCTGCGGCTGCGCAGCTTCGCCGACGCCGAAATGCGCTGCCGTGCAACGCAGCCCACTGAAGACCTGTTGAGCCGATTGCAATCGGCGACGGCGACCGGTGACCTCACCGATCACGAGGCATTCCTCTACATGCTGGTCCTACTGGTGGCCGGTAACGAGACGACGACAAACCTGTTGGGGATGCTGTTGGTGCAACTGGCCGAGGACCCGGAATTGTTTGCCCAACTCAAAGCCGACCGCAGCCTGCTCCCCGCCGCGGTCGAAGAGACGGCCCGTTGGGGTTCGCCGGTTCAGTGGGTGACCAGAACCGCGACCACCGATTATGAGATCGGCGACACGGTAATCCCCGAGGGCGCAAGAGTATTGCTTTTTTATGCCTCGGCCAACCGTGATCCCGCCAAGTTCGACGAGCCGGACCGATTCGACATCCATCGCAACACGATCGGGCATCTGGCGTTCGGCCACGGCCTGCACTTCTGCCTGGGCGCGCATCTCGCCCGGCTCGAGGCCATCGCAGCCATCGACTGCCTGCTCGACGAGGTTGACAGCCTGGAGCTGGCCGGACCGGTGCAGTGGAGCGTCACACCCTCCCTACGCGGACCGATTTCACTACCACTGCGCATCGGGCGGGGCTAGCGAGCGAGGTTGCATACTCGACTCCCAGCCCGATGGGTCGTCTCACTCCCAGGTCCAGCCGGCGATCTGCGGGTCATCCTCGCCGTGCTCGCGGGTGTAGGTGCGCGCGGCGAGCCGGGCATCGACCATGCGCTGGCGCAGCACGGCGGCCCGGCTGGCCAGCCCGTCGACCCGGTCGATGACGTCCATCACCAAATGGAAGCGGTCCAGATCGTTCAGCATCACCATGTCGAACGGCGTCGTGGTGGTGCCGCGCTCCTTGAACCCGCGCACGTGGATGCGCGGGTGGTTGGTGCGGCGGTAGGTGAGCCGGTGGATCAGCCACGGGTAGCCGTGGTAGGCGAAGATGACCGGCTTGTCGCGGGTGAACAGCGCGTCGAACTCCCGGTCGGGCAAGCCGTGTGGATGCTCGGAATCCGGCTGCAGCCGCATCAGGTCGACGACGTTGACCACCCGGACCGCCAGCTCCGGCAGTTCGCGACGCAGGATGTCGGCGGCCGCCAGGGTCTCCAACGTCGGGATGTCCCCGGCGCAGGCGAGCACCACGTCGGGTTCGGCGGTGGCGGTGCTCGCCCATGGCCAGATGCCCACGCCGCGCGCGCAGTGCGCGACCGCTTGGTCCATGTCCAGGTAGGCCAGCGCCGGCTGCTTGCCGGCGACGATGACGTTGATGTAGTCGCGGCTGCGCAGGCAATGGTCGGCCACCGACAGCAGCGTGTTGCCGTCCGGCGGCAGGTACACCCGGGTCAATTCGGCCCGCTTGTTGGCCACCAGGTCGATGAAGCCGGGATCTTGGTGCGAGGCGCCGTTGTGGTCCTGACGCCACACGTGCGAGGACAGCAGGTAGTTCAGCGACGCGATCGGCCGCCGCCACGGCAGCTCCCGGCTGGTGGCAAGCCATTTGGCGTGCTGGTTGAGCATCGAGTCGACGATGTGGACGAACGCTTCGTAGCAGTTGAACAGGCCATGCCGGCCGGTCAGCAGGTAGCCCTCCAGCCAGCCCTGGCACAGGTGTTCGGAGAGCACCTCCATCACCCGTCCGTCGGCGGCGAGGTTCTCGTCGTCCGGCCCGAGCTCGGAAAGCCAGACCTTGGCCGTCGACCCGTAGACGGCGTCCAGCCGGTTGGAGGCGGTTTCGTCGGGACCCATCAGGCGGAACCGGTCGCAATTGCGGGCGATCACGTCCCGCAGGAAGGTGCCCAGCACCCGGGTCGCCTCGTGCGTCACGGCGGCCGGCCGCGTCACCGTGACCGCGTAGTCGCGGAAGTCCGGCAGGTCGAGGTCGTGCAGCAGCAGGCCGCCGTTGGCGTGCGGGTTGGCGCTCATCCGGCGATCACCGCTGGGTGCCAGCGCCCGCAGCTCGGCCCGCAGTTTGCCGTCGCCGTCGAAAAGCTTCTCGGGCCGGTAGCTGCGCAGCCACTCCTCGAGCTGAGCCCGGTGCTGGGGGTTGTCGTGCGTCTCGGCGAGCGGAACCTGGTGTGATCGCCAGGTGCCTTCGACCTTCTTGCCGTCCACCACCTTCGGCCCGGTCCAGCCCTTGGGCGTGCGCAGCACGATCATCGGCCAGACGGCTCGCTGCGCCTGGTTGCCGCTGCGGGCGGCGCTCTGAATGGCCGCAATCTCGTCGAAGGCGTCGTCGAGCGCGGCGGCCAGCTGCTGGTGCACGTTGGCCGGGTCATCACCGGCGACCGTGATGGGCCGGTAGCCGTAGCCGCGCAGCAGCGCCTCGAGTTCGGTGTGGGGGATGCGTGCCAGCACGGTCGGGTTGGCGATCTTGTAGCCGTTGAGCTGCAGGATGGGCAGCACCGCGCCGTCGGTGGCCGGGTTGAGGAACTTGTTGGAATGCCAGCTGGCGGCCAGCGGCCCGGTCTCGGCCTCGCCGTCGCCGATCACACAGGCCACGACCAGATCCGGGTTGTCGAAGGCCGCGCCGTAGGCATGCACCAGCGCGTAGCCCAGTTCGCCGCCCTCGTGGATGGAGCCGGGCGTCTGGGCCGCGACGTGACTGGGGATACCGCCGGGAAAAGAGAACTGCCGGAACAGCTTTCGCAGCCCTTCGGCGTCCTCCTCGATGCCGGTGTACACCTCGCTGTAGGTGCCCTCGAGATAGGCGTTGGCGACCAGCGCCGGGCCGCCGTGGCCGGGCCCGGTGACGTAGATGACGCTGGCGTCGCGGGCGCGGATGATCCGGTTCAGATGCGCGTAGATCAGGTTGAGCGCCGGAGTGGTGCCCCAGTGTCCCAGCAGCCGCGGTTTGACGTGCTCGGGCGACAGCGGTTCGGTCAAAAGCGGGTTGTCCAGCAGGTAGATCTGTCCAACGGACACGTAGTTGGCGGCGCGCCAATATGCGTTGATCAGGTCGAGTTCGTCGTCGGCAAGGGGAGCGGTTGTCTGGGTTTCTAGGCTCACCCCGTCGATTGTCCGCGCCTGCGGTGAACGGCGCCCGACGCGATGCTCATTCTTCGCCGCGAGCGCGCGACTCGTAGGCCTTGCGCTTCTCGGCATCGACGTGGTCGGTGAAGACGTGCTCGCCGCCGAGCGCGCGGTTCAGTCCCTCGGACAGCGCGCGCGGCATGAATTTCTGCGACGCGATGATCGCGCCGGCCGTCTTCGTGACCCGCACGCGCGGCCTGGGATGCGCCACCAGTTTGACGATCGCCTCGGCGATGTCGGCCGGCTCGGCGTTCTTGATCCCCTTGGCCCCGGAGGTGCCGGCGATCAGTTCGGTGTTCACGAACGTCGGCATGACGACCGAGAATTTCACGCCCGCCCGGCGGTTTTCGACCCTGGCGGCATCGGTGAACCCGATCACCGCGTGCTTGCTGGCGCAGTAGGTGGCCGCCCCGGCGATATAGGTTTCCCCGGCGAGCGAGGCGACGTTGATGACGTGTCCGGAGCCGCGGGGGACCATCCGCTGGGCCGCCAGCTTGCTGCCCAGGATCACGCCGTAGACGTTGATGTCGAGGACGCGCCGGGTGACGGCGTCCGGCTCGTCGACAATCCGGCCGAGCGGCATGATGCCGGCGTTGTTGACCAGCACGTCGATCGGGCCCAGTTGGCGCTCGACCTCGTCGAGGAAGTCGGAGAACGAGTGCGGGTCGGTGACGTCGAGTTTGCCGTACACATCCAGGCCGAGCGCGGCGCCGGATTCCTTCACCCGCACCTCGTCGACGTCGCCAATGGCCACTTTGGCGCCCAAATTGTGCAACGCGGTGGCGGTGGCCAGCCCGATGCCCCGGGCGCCGCCGGTGATCACGATGACCTTCCCGCGGACCCTCAGCCCGATGGATGCCGTGTCTGCCATTTCGTACCCTCCGGATTCTTGACGGGTGTCAACTACGCACCCGGGTAAGCACAGCACTCGACGCGAGGCTGCGCAACAACCCGGATCGTCGAATACTGCAACGATGACGGAGGTGCGGGCGGCGGTCCCTGCGGATGCCTACGAGGTGGCCTGCCTGCACGCGCGGTCTTGGCGCTCGGCGTATCGCGGGCTCGTCGACCAGGACTACCTCGAGGGCCTCACCCCGGAGGCGTTGGTCAATCGGTACACCTTCGGCCGGATGGGCTTGCGGATGCCGTCCACCTTCGTCGCGGTCGACGGGTCTGCGATTCGCGGCTTTGCCACCGTGGGCCCGTGTCGCGACAACGACTTACCGAACTTCGGTGAGCTGATGGCCCTTTATGTCGACCCGGCCTGGCTGGGTGCGGGCCTGGGTGGCTTGCTCATGACGGCCGCCCGTGAGCGGCTGCGGGCGGTCGGTGTGACGGACGCCGTGCTGTGGGTGCTGGACGCGAACATCCGCGCTCGGCACTTCTATGAACGCGAGGGCTGGCGACCCGATGGGACTTGGCGCACAGCGGATTTCGGCACGTCGTCAGTCGAGCAAGTGCGCTACCGACATGCGACGCTTTAGCGAGCCTATGGCGTCCAATATTCGTTCAGCGGTTGGGCGAATTTGTCGTTGTTGGTGAGGCGGGGAAGTTGAAAAGAGTCCTCGATGGTGCGCAGCAAGCTGTAATGGTCGTTGTGGGCGGCAGCCACCAAATGGCTTTGGTGCATACCGGAATTCGGCGACGGGATGACGATCATCGGGATGTGGTTGCCTTCATTGCCGATGGTCAACGACAGGTTGTTGAAGTCCTCGTCCCACGTGATGAAGATGGCGCTGCGTTGCGTCTGGAAGGCGGGCGAATTCACAATCGTCGGTAACACCTGCTGCAGAAACTGGTCGCCGGCCTTGATGTTGTATTGATGAGACGTGAGCTCGCTGCCGACGAAGCGGAGGTTGATCGGGCCTTCCATGTTGTTGTTCTCGTCTGCGGCGAACCACACGAAGTTCGGGGTGGTGTTGGCCGAGGCGAGATCCGTGGCCATCCGCGTCAGCGGCAGCACGTGGGACTTGCAGCGGGCGGTTTTGGAGACGATGTCGTGGAAGGCGAGAAAGGGAAGTTCCCCTGGGGTGTAGGGACCGCTCGACGGGGTAGCGCACGGGGCGGGCATGCTCTGCTCGTAGCCGGCCCAGGTCTTGCCGGTTGCCTCGAGGGAGTCGGCCAGGTTCGGCGCGTCGCAGCAGTTCATTTCGCAGTTGTAGATGGCGCCGAAGTCGGATCCCCCCAGGATCGGGTAGTAATTCGGCAGGCTCGGGTGGGTCAGCGCGAAGTAGTTGGACCCATATCCGTAGGAGTCGATCAGGCTGTTGATGTATGGCGCATTGGGGCTGCCCACAACGTCTTTCACGCCGTGGTTCTCCATGTAGACCAGGAACACGTGATCGAGTGGGCCGACGGTCGATGCGGGTGGCGTGGGGAGCGGCGGGTTGGGCAAGGGGGCACCGATGGTGAAGGAGAGGTTGTCGGCGTACGAGTGGTTGTAGGTGCCGCCCGCCCAGTGGGTGTCCTTGAAGGTCACGGTGACGCGTGCGCTGCGGGTGCCCGCCGGAATCGTCCCGGTGGTGTCGCGTTCGAACAACTCGGTTTGGAATCCGCGCTGCAGTATCGAGACCGGCCCGATTTTGCCTGTGCCCAAAGGCAATTGGCTGGCAGCTAGGAAGTCGACGGTGGCCGACGCCTCGGACAGTTCCAGCCTGCTGCCGCCGAGCCAGCCGCTGAGCGTGTAGGGCACCGTGCCGGTATCGATGGCCGCCGCCGCACCGCTGAGGTCGACGACTTGGGTGATGGTGGACGTCGCCACGTTGCCACCGCCGAAGTACTGCACGCCGCCGTCGGGTGGGCCGTGCTGGGCGGACGGAAAGGCCAGGAACTTCGGCATGGTCGGGGCCCGGCGACCCGAGCGGCGAGGGCAGCCGGACCAAGGTGTTGTATTTGATCACCGTCGGCGTGCCGGTCACGGTCCAGCCCGGTATCGTGACCCCGCTGTATGCCGACAATGGCGGGTCGCCGAGCTCGGCGCCCGGGTTGACCAACAGATTCGGGCTCATCGTGGCGGCGGCGGTCGCTCTGGGTGCGGTGAACGTCGACCGCACCAGCAGGGCAGCCCCGACGGCGGCACCAGCCACACGACAAAGGCGACATTCAGGCCTCACCTCTGTAGTTGAGATGCCGCGCATTGCTCCGTCGATGGTGGGCTACGCCACGCTGCGCGCATGCGCTGTTGCGTGAACCGATACCCAGCAGTTGCCATTTGGTGACCGAGTCGGTGACGTGATTTCACCGCAATCGTGTACGCGACTGCTCTTCAGCTGACGGCGAGCCACACCAGGCTGGCTCCGCCGGCCAGCCCGCAGTAGATGGCGAACGGTGTCAGGGTGCGGGTCTGGAAGTACCGCGTCAGAAACTTCACCGCGAGGTAGGCGGCGACGAAGGAGGCGACGCTGCCGGCCAGCACCTGGCCGTGGATTCCGGTGGCGCGGGGGCCGAAGAGTTCGGGGATTTTGTACACGCCGGCGGCCAGGATGATCGGTGTCGCCAACAAGAAGGAGAACCGGGCGGCGTCCTCGTGGGACAAGCCGCGCCACAGGCCGGCCACCATGGTGATGCCCGAGCGGCTGATTCCGGGCAGCAGCGCCAGGATCTGCGCGGCGCCGATCAAGATGCCGCGGCGCAGGGGGAGTTGGGCCAGGCGATTGTCGACGGCCTCACCGGTGTGCGCGGGCTGTTCCTCGGCCGGCTGGTTCTGGTCGGGACCGGGTGCAACACGCCGGCGAAGCACCTCGCCCGCGTAAAGGGCAATGCCGTTGAGCAGCAGGAAAATCGCCGCCGGGACGGGCTTGCCTAGTGTGGTGCGGAAAGTCCGTTCCAGGACCAGCCCGGCCAGCCCCACCGGGATGGTGGCCCCCACGATCAGCCAGGCGAGCCGCTCGTCGAGAGTCTCAATTCGGCGATACCGCAATGAAGACACAAATCCGGCCACGATGCGCAGCCAGTCCCGCCAGAAGAAGACCAGCAGGGCGGCGGCGGTGGCCACGTGCAGGCCGACGATGAACGCGAGGTAGGGCGATTCGGGAGCGGAGATGCTCAGGTCCTGGGCCCATCGACCGCCGACCACCGCGGGCACCAACACCGCGTGCCCGAGGCTGGAAACCGGGAACAGCTCGGTGACGCCCTGGAACGCGCCAACCACCACGGCCTCGATGTAGGTCAAGTGCGCGCTCACGTTGGGTGCCTCCGTCGGATCGTGTCGGCAGATACGGCCTGGCCAATCGGCCTGTGACGATAGCCGACAGCGGGTCCGCCCACCCAATCAGCTTGCCCAGTTGGCTCTTTGGCTGGTGGGGCCACCGTAGCCCCGGCCGGACCCCGCACCTGCGGGTACGGTGTGCTGATGTCCGACGGCTTGCTCGACGCCGTGCGCGTCCTCGACTTGTCGAGCGGTAACGGCGACGCGGTGACGCGGCTGTTCGCCGACTTGGGCGCCGACGTGCTCAAAGTCGAACCTCCGAGCGGAAGCCCGGCGCGCGATGCCCCGCCGACGCTGGCCGGTGCCAGCATTCCGTTTGCTCTACGCAACGCCAACAAGCGCAGCGTGGTGCTGGACCCGTTCGACGAGGACGACTGCGCCGTGTTCCTCGATCTGGCCGCGCAGGCCGACATCGTCGTCGACGACGGCTTCTACGGGGAGGCCCCCACCTTCGGCACGTCGGTCGAGGAGTTGGCCGCCCAGCACCCGCATCTGGTGGTGCTGTCGATCACCGACTTCGGTGCGACGGGCCCGCGGTCGTTGTGGCGGGCGACCGATCCCGTGTTGTACGCGATGTGCGGCTCGTTGTCGCGATCCGGTCCCACCACCGGCGCCCCGGTGCTGCCACCGGGCGGTATCGCGTCGGCCACCGCCGCCGCCCAGGCGGCGTGGGCAGCCCTCGTTGCGTACTACAACCGATTGCGTTGCGGCACCGGCGAATACATCGACTTTTCGCGATTCGACGCCGTGGTCATGTCGCTCGACCCGGCGTTCGGCGCGCACGGGCAGGTCGCCGCCGGAATCCGCCGCACCGGGCAGTGGCGGGGGCGGCCGAAGAACCAGGACGGCTACCCGATCTATGAGTGCAAGGACGGCTACGTCCGGCTCTGCGTCATGGCGCCGCGCCAATGGCGTGGTCTGCGGCGCTGGCTGGGCGAGCCGGACGATTTCCAAGACCCCAAATACGATGTGATCGGCGCGCGCTTCGCCGCCTGGCCGCAGATCAGCGAGTTGGTCCAGGCACTGTTCGCCGGGCAGACCATGAAGGATCTGGTGACGGCGGGGCAGGCCCACGGTGTGCCGATCGCCGCCGTGCTGACGCCGTCGTGGGCGATGGGTTCCGAGCATTTCCAGGCGGTGGGCGCGATCACCGACGCCGAGCTTGTCCCGGGCGCGCGAACGAGCGTGCCGACCGGCTATTTCGTCGTCGACGGGCGGCACGCGGGCTTCCGCAGCCCGGCCCCCGCCGCGGGGCAGGACGGACCGGGCTGGCGCGGAAATCCGGCGGTGGTGTCCTCGCCGTCGGGCCGCGTCGGCGAGTATCCGTTTGCGGGACTTCGCATCCTGGATCTGGGCATCATCGTTGCCGGCGGCGAGCTGAGCCGGCTGTTTGGCGACATGGGCGCCGAGGTCATCAAGATCGAAAGCGCCGAGTACCCGGACGGACTGCGGCAGGCCCGCGTCGGCGAGGCCATGAGCGAGTCGTTCGCGTGGACGCATCGCAACAACCTGGCGATGGGCCTTGATCTGCGCAGCGGCACTGGCAAGGAGATCTTCACTCGGCTGGTCGCGGAGTCCGACGCCGTGTTTGCCAACTTCAAGCCGGGAACGCTTACCGCGCTTGGCTTTTCCTACGACCAATTGCGTGCCGTCAACCCGCGGATCGTGCTCGCCGAGAGCAGCGCATACGGCGACCAAGGCCCGTGGAGCACCCGGCTGGGCTACGGGCCGCTGGTCCGCGCCGCGACCGGTGTCACCCGGCTGTGGACGAGCGACGATCCGGAGAACCACGATGGCGCCGCGCGGCACGCCTTTTACGACGCGACCACGATCTTTCCCGACCACGTGGTCGGGCGGATCACCGCCATCGCGGCGCTGGCCGCGCTGATCCACCGCCACCGAACGGGTGGCGGGTCGCACGTGCACATCTCGCAGGCCGAGGTCGTGATCAATCAACTCGACACCTTGTACGTCACCCAGGCCGCGCTGGCCGCGGGCGTGCCGAGAATCTCCGAAGACACCAGCCTGCACGCCGTTTACCCGTGCGCGGGCGACGACGAATGGTGCGTCATCTCGATCGGTTCAGACGAGGAATGGCGTTGCGCTGCAGGCGTTTTCCATCACCCGGAATGGGCCGACGACCCGCGCTTCGCCACCGGCGAGGCGCGGCTGGCGAACCGGCGAGAGTTGGTGGAGTTGGTGTCGGCCTGGACCCGGACGCGCACCCCGGCGCGGGCCGCCCAACTGCTGCAATCCTCCGGAGTTGCCGCCGGACCGATGAACCGGCCGCCGGACATCTTGGAGGACCCGCAGCTGGTCGAGCGGAAACTGTATTCCGAGATGGTGCATCCACTGGTCGAACGTCCGCTGCCGGCGGAGACGGGCCCGGCGCCGTTCCAGCACATCCCGCGGGCCGCACAGCGCCCGGCGCCACTGCCGGGCCAGGACACCGTCGAGGTCTGCCGGGGGCTGCTCGGCATGAGCCCCCAGGAGATCGACCGGCTGATCGCCGAGGGCGTGCTGTTCGGGCCGCCCTGAGGCGCGGCGAATCCGGCCCGCACGACCGTGCGGATTGATAGCCACGCTAAATTCGTCGTATGACCGTGGACCCCAGGACACCGGTGTTGATCGGCTACGGCCAGGTCAACCACCGCGACGAGATCGATCCGGAGAAGCGGTCCGTCGAGCCGATAGACCTGATGGCGGCCGCGGCCCGGCAGGCCGCCGATTCGCGGGTGATCGAGGCCGTGGATTCCATCCGGGTGGTGAACATCCTGTCGGCGCACTACCGGGATCCCGGGCTGCTGCTAGGCCAGCGGATCGGCGCAAGCGACTTCATCACGCTGTACAGCCCCGTTGGCGGCAATGTGCCGCAGTCGCTGGTCAACCAGGCGTGCCTGGACATCCAGCGGGGCCGGGCTCAGGTGGTGTTGCTGGCGGGGGCCGAGACCTGGCGCACCCGCAGGGGTCTGCGGGCCAAAGGCGGCAAACTCGAGTGGACCGTTCAGGACGCCTCCGTCCCGATGGCCGAGGTCAGCGGCGACGACGTCCAGATGGCCGGCGACGCGGAGATCAGGATCGGGCTGGACCGACCGGCCTACGTCTACCCGCTGTTCGAGCAGGCGCTGCGGATTGCGAACGGCGAGTCGGTCGAGCATCACCGCAACCGCATCGGCGAACTGTGGGCCCGCTTCAACGCCGTCGCGGTCGCCAATCCGCACGCATGGATCCGCAAACCGGTGACCGCCGAGGAGATCTGCGAGCCCGGCCCGCAGAACCGGATGATCAGCTGGCCGTACACCAAGCTGATGAACTCCAACAACATGGTCGACCAGGGCGCCGCGCTCGTCGTGACCTCGGTGGAGCAGGCGAGGCGCCTGCAAGTCCCCGCCGACCGCTGGATCTACCCGCATGCGGGCACCGACGCGCATGACACCTCCGCCATCGCCGAGCGTGACGAGCTGCACCGCTCTCCGGCCATCCGGATCGCCGGTGGCCGGGCGCTGGAGCTGGCGGGCCTCGGCATCGACGACGTCGACTACGTCGACCTGTACTCCTGCTTTCCGTCGGCCGTTCAGGTGGCCGCGGCCGAACTCGGCCTGCCGGTCGACGATTCCGCCCGCCCGCTCACCGTCACCGGGGGGCTGACGTTCGCAGGCGGCCCGTGGAGCAACTACGTGATGCACTCCATCGCCACCATGGCGGAGTTGCTGGCGGCCAACCCCGGGCGGCGCGGCCTGATCACCGCCAACGGCGGCTATCTGACCAAGCACAGCTTCGGCGTGTACAGCACCGAGCCGCCCGCCGAATTCCGTTGGGAAGACGTGCAACCGGCCGTCGACCGGGAGCCCACCCGGGATGGCTTGGTGGAGTGGGAAGGCGTCGGCACGGTCGAAGCGTGGACGACGCCGTTCGACCGCGAGGGACGACCGGAAAAGGCCTTCCTGGCCGTGCGCACGCCCGACGGGTCGCGCACCCTGGCCGTGATCGCCGACAGCGCCGCGGCGCAGGCAACTGTGCGTGAAGACATCGGCGGCGCCAAGGTTGCCGTCGCCGCCGACGGCAGCGGCGCGCTGCAATAACCCGGCCGGAGCCATCCCACCAGCCCAGGGTGCCGTTTCCCCAGTAACGGTCGCTAGGTCATGCCGTCTTGCCTATTGTTTAGTTTTGAGGTCGGGGGAGGTGAGCCCCAGGTGCAGATCCTGGTTACCGACGCCACCGGCGCACTCGGGCGGCTGGTCGCACGACAGTTGATCGCTGCCGGGCACACGGTCACCGGCATTGCTGATAGCCCGCATCCCTGCCTGGACCGCAACGTCGACTTTGTTTGCGCATCGCTGCGCAACCCCGTCCTGCGGGAGCTCACCGAAGAAGCCGACGCGGTGATCCACCTGGCCCCGATCGACACCACAGCGCCCGGCAGCGCCGATATCGACGGCCTCGCGCATGTGACCGATGTGGCCGCCCGCGCCGGCGCCCGGCTGCTGTTCGTGTCCCAGGCCGCGGGGCGGCCCGAGGTGTACCGGCCGGCCGAGGAACTGGTGTCCACGAGTTGGGGGCCCAGCCTGGTAGTCCGCATCGCCCCGCCGGTCGGTCGTCAGCTCGACTGGATGGTGTGCCGGACCGTGGCGACGCTGCTGCGCGCCAAGGTTTCGGCGGAGCCGATGCGGGTGCTGCACGTCGACGACCTGGTCCGCTTCCTGGTTTCGTCGGTGAACGCCGACCGCGCGGGCGTGGTGGACCTCGCCTCCCCGGACACCGTCAACGTGGTCACCGCGTGGCGGATGCTGCGATCCGCCGACCCGCGGTCCCGACTGAATCGGGTGCGCAGCTGGCCCCAGCTCATACCGGACATGGATATCGCGGCGGCACAAGAGGATTGGTCTTTCGAGTTCGGCTGGCAGGCGCTCGAAGCGGTAGCCGACACCGCCCGCGGCCTGGTCGGCCGCCGGATCGCCGCTGCTGGCGCCACCGGCCACGGGCGCCAACTGGCGCTCCCGGTCGAGGTCGCCCCACGCTCCCAACCTTCCGGCGAGGAGCACAGCGCGGCAGCGGAGGGTGTCGAGGGCGAATTCGACGACCGGATCGACCCCCGCTTCCCGATTTTCAGTGCGGGCAAGCTCGCCGAGGCGTTGCCCGGGCCGCTCACCCCCATCACGCTGGACGTCCAGCTCAGCGGATTGCGAACGGCGAACCGGGTGCTGAGTCACGTGCTGGCGCTCGGCGGCGTGGCAGGCGACGAGTGGGGGAACAGGGCCATCGCCGTGTTCGGTCATCGGCCCTACGTCGGGGTGTCGGTCAACATGGTCGCCGCGGCGCAGCTGCCCGGCTGGGATCAGGACGCCGTCGCCCGCAACGCGCTGGTCGGCCGGCCACACGTCGGAGACCCCCTCCCGTTCGGTGAGCCCGCATTGGCGGGTGGGGCCCTGGGGTCCATCGCCAAAGCCGTCGTCGCGGGACGGTCGCTGGCCCTGCTGCGTCATCTCAAGTCCGACACGCGGGCGTACAGCGCAGCCGCCGAAAGGGAACAGCTCGACGCCGCACAGCTGGCGTCCCTGCCCGACGCCGGCCTCGAAGTCCGGATTCGCTTGCTGCGGGACCGCATTCACCAAGGCTGGATCCTCACCGCGTTGTGGCTGATCGACACCGGGGTGACCGCGGCGGCGCTGGAGCACGGCAAGGCGGCGCGCCGCGTGCCCGGTGTGGAAATGATCATGGACAGCACCCGCGTCGCGGCCGAGACCGCCCGGCTGGCCGCAGTGCTGCGGGCAGACCCGCCGCTGTGTGCGCTGGCCCAGGAAGGCAACCTCGCCAGCATCCGTGCTTTGTCGCCCACCACCGCCGCCGCCGTGGATGCCGCCGTGGCCCGCATAGCGCACCGTGGCCCCGGGGAAGCCGAGCTGGCCAGCCAGACATACGCCGACAACCCGGCGATGCTGCTGGCGGCGGCCGGGGAAGTCGCCGTGGCCGCCGCGTCGACGGAGCCGCCGCAGGCGACGCTGGCCCAGCGGCTGGCCACCAACGCTCGCGATTCCCGTGAGCTCGCCCACGACACGACGTTGCAGTTCACCCATCAACTCCGGATGACGTTGCGGGAACTGGGATCCCGTCGAGCCGCGGCGGACCTGATCGACGTCGTCGAGGACGTGTACTACCTGACGTCCGACGAGCTGGTCACCATGCCGGGCGACGCCCGGCTGCGGATCAAACGCCGCCGCACCGAACGGGAACGGTTGCAGGTGCAGCGCCCGCCCGACGTCATCGACGGGACGTGGACTCCCGTCGAAGCGTCAGCCCAATAGCTCCGCCAGCGGGAACTCAGGATCGGCCAGCTTGTCGGGGTCGACGGAAGTCCTGGATCTGATCAGCGCTTTGACGTCGTCGAGCACATCCCAGATGTTGACGTTCATCCCGGCCAGCACCCGGTTGTCGCCGTCGAGCCAAAACGCGACGAATTCACGTTTGGCAACGTCACCCCGGAACACCACGCGCTCAAAGCCGGGCGCGTGCCCGACGTACTCCATTCCGAGGTCGTATTGGTCGGTGAAGAAATAGGGCAGCTCAACGTATTCGCCCGGCTTGCCTAGCATCCCGGCCGCCGCCACCGCGGGCTGCTTGAGCGCATTGGCCCAGTGCTCGGTGCGGATCCGGCCGCCAAGCAGGGGGTGTTCTGCGGCGGCGATGTCGCCAACCGCATAGATGTCAGGATCGCTCGTCCGCAGTGACGCATCGACCAGCACACCACCGTCGCCGACGGCGAGCCCGGCCTGTTCGGCGAGTTCGACGTTCGGCTTGGCGCCGACGGCCACCAACACCGCATCAGCGGCAACCGTCGACCCATCACGCATTTTCAGTCCGGTGGCTTTACCGCCGGTCGTCATGATCTCCTCCACCTGCGCCTCGAGCCGCAAGTCCACCCCGTGATCGCGATGCAGTCTGGCGAACACTTCGCCCGCCGCTTCGCCGAGCGCGGCCACCAGCGGTTGTTTGGCCGTCTCGACGACGGTCACGTCGACGCCACGCTGGCGGGCAGCGGCGGCCACCTCCAGGCCGATCCACCCGGCTCCCACCACCGCCAGCGAAGACCCTTCCGTGAGAACAGAATTCAGGGCCACAGCATCGTCGTAGGTGCGCAGATAGTGGACAGCGTCGGCGCCGGCCCCCGGTATCGGCGGGCGCCGGGAGGCCGATCCCGTCGCCAGCAGCAGTTTCTCGTACCGCACTGTGGTGCCGTCGGGGAGCGCGACGGCATGTTCGCCTGGGTTCAAGGCCGACACCCGCGCACCGAGTCTCAGGTCGACATCGTGGTCGTGGTACCAGTCGGAGTTCTGCACGGTGAAATCGCTCAGGGCCTTCTTTCCAGCCAGGTACTCCTTGGAAAGCGGAGGCCGCTCGTAGGGCAGATGTTCCTCTTCGGCGAATAAGGTGATTTGCCCGTCAAATCCGCCGTCGCGCAATGCTTCCACCGCTTTTGCTCCAGCAAGCCCGCCGCCGATGATGACGAATCTGATAGAGCGGGCCATGATTGTCACTCCGTTCCGTCGTCGACATCCCCAGCCTACTCGGCCCCGCCTATCGCAAAAGTTCTTGCAATGTCAGCGCGTTGCGCACCGCGTGGCCGCCCAGGTCGTTGTTGAAATACATCCACACGTCCTTGCCGTCGCTCTGCCACGCGACGATCCGGTCGGCCCACCGCCGCAGCTCGTCATTCGAATAGCAGCCCGCATAGATCGCGTCCTGATCGGGACCGTGCATGCGGACGTACGCCAGATCGGTGGTCGCCCGCGGCACGCAGGCCAGTCCGGCGCCGCTCATCACCACGTAGGCGGCGCGGCGGCGTTCCAGCAGGTCGTAGACGCCCGCGTCGTTCCAGGACGGATGGCGCAGCTCGACGGCCACCCGGATCCACTCCGGTACGCTGCCCAGGAAAGCATCCAGGCGCGCGTCGTCGCGCTGCTGCTCGGGGTGCAGTTGAACCAGCAGCACCCCGCGGCGATCACCCAGGAGTTCCCAGCAGCGCTCGAAGCGCTCGATCCACGGCCCGGCGGATGCCAGGCGGCGATAATGGGTCAGTCCCCGGTGCGCCTTGACCGACATCTTGAAGCCATCCGGCAGTTGGTCGCGCCATCCGGCGAACGTCGAATCCTTGGGCCAGCGGTAGAAACTCGCATTCAACTCGACGGTGTCGAACACCTCGACGTAGCGGGCCAGCCTGCGCGCGGCGGGCAGGCCGGGTGGGTACAGCACGTCCGCCCAATGGTTGTAGGACCACCCGGAGGTACCGATCCGTACGGTCAACCGCTCACCTGCCGCCGCACGTCGTCGTCCAGCGACATCCGGATGAGCGCGGCGGCCAGCCGGGCATTGCCCTGCGGCGCAAGGGCTCCCAGCTTTTTCGGCTGCGTGGGCAGGCCCAGTTGCTTGGCCGCTTCGGTGGCGCGGTCGTCGAAATAGGGCCGCACCCAGCTCCACACGTCTTGCACCTCGCGCAGGTAGATGTCGGCGCCGGTATCCCCAATTCCCTTGAACTGCTTGAGCAAACGCTTCGCCGCGGCGACGTCGTGCCGACTGCGATCGGCGAGCTCCCGCAGATCGCCTGAATATTCGTCGCGCACCCGTTCGGCGATGTCGGTGAGCCGGGTGGCCGAGCTTTCGTCGTAGCGCACGTAGTGGGCGCGGCCGAAGGCGTCGATCATGGTCTGCCGATCCGCGGCCAGCAGCGCATTGGGTGTGCGCAGGCCCGCCTTGAACAGTTCACTCCCGGCGCGCATCGCGATGGCGGCGTCGATCGGCTTGCTGGCCAGCATGCAGATGACCAGCAGTTGAAACAGCGGCATCGGCTTGTCGCTGAGCTTGATTCGCGCCTCGGCGGCATAGGTGGTCCCGGCAACGTCAAGCAGCCGTCGCACCAGTTGCTCACGTGTGGACATACCTGATCACCTATCCACGGCGAGTCCCAGCAAACCGGGCCGGTCACTTGGCCGGCAGGCTGCGCGCGTAGCCGACACCGCGCGTCACCCAACTTTGGAGCTGGCGTTTTGTCCGCACTCCGGCGGCGTCCACCCGTACCCAGCCACGCACGTCACGGCCTGCCATCGCCATGGGGCTGACGTGGGGGCGCTGCAGCATTTTGTCGAGGTCGGCCGCGGGCACCCGGACCAGCAGGCCGCCCTGCCGGCTGACGGCCACGGACATGTTGCCGTTGACCAGGAACGCGAGACCGCCGAACATGCGTTTCTCTTCCACGCCGCGCTCGGAGGCGACAAGTTCGCGGATTTCATTGGCCAGGTCTTCGTCGTAGGCCATGCGCGGCGCGTCAGTCCAGATCGACCCGAATGGTCAGCAAGTCGCTGCCCATCAGGCGCACCACCGCGCTGTTGAGCCGCGGGAGCTCGCCGAGCCGCTGCAGCGGGTCGTCGTCGGGCAGCAGCTGCGCGGTGCCGCTGCGCCACTGACCGCCGATGCGCACCCGAACGGCGGGATTGGCCTTGATATTGCGGACGTAGTCCGAGTGTTCGCCGTGTTCGGAGACCATCCAGAACTGGTTGTCGACCAGGCGTCCGCCGACGGCGGTGCGCCGCGGCTTGCCGCTCTTGCGGCCGGTGGTCTCCAGGATGATCCCGGGCATCTGCCGGCCCACCGGGTTCACGAGCAGCCGTTGCACACGGTGGACCACTTGGCGTTTGAGAGTCATGTACCTATTCAACGCCGCGCCTGCTTGCGCTGTCACCGTGCGACGAGAACAGCCGCCCCCTTTCGGGGGCGGCTGCCACATTCCGGCTTTCAGGTACCGGCTTTAGGTCCCGGGGTTGATCCCGCCGCTGACCTGGCCTGAGCCTGAGGTCCCGCCTACGGGCGTGAACACCTGGAAACCAGTAGACGTGTTGACGCCCCACTGGCCCAGATCCGGGTTGAATACGACCGGAAGTGCGGTCCCGTCGGGGTCACCCACCGGCGGAACCCAGGTTGCCGGCAGTCCGTAGCGGCCCGGGTCGTTGTAGTGCCCCGGCGGGGGGAACCGATCCTGTCCCGGCGGAAGCGGGGTGCCCGGTCCGTTGCAGTTGACGCCCGGTCCGCCGTTACAAATTGGCCACCCCTGTGCGGGCAACTGCCCGTGCCCAGGCAGATCACGGTCCGGACCCGGCACATTCGGGCCCGGAATGTTCGGGCCGGGCCCCGGCACACCCGGCTCGGCTTGCGCCAAACCGGCGCCGATTCCGAACGCCGCGGACGTGATGGTGCCGGCCATGACCGCGCCGGCTGCGATTCTGTTCAACTTCATGATGAATCCCCTTGTCGAGCAGTTTGGCTGCCTACGCAGCTGAAACAATTGACTTGGTGATTCGCTCACCCCATCGCCCTTACGGGCAGTCGAACCTCCAACCATCAATTACCCGACGCAAGCACGTTGAAAACCTCTTCGGCTTACTTGCTGGTAGCCGGGCCGATAGCTCGACACACAGTGAATAGGCTCGGCGTCGACATATCAGGCCGCGGCCGTCACCGTCTGCGCGACCGGTTCAAGGGCCTGCGCGACGATGTCGGCGACGTCGGTCATCGGGCGCACGTCCAGCGTGTCGAGCACCTCGGCCGGCACGTCATCCAGATCCGGCTCGTTGCGCGACGGGATGAAGACCGTTGACAGGCCCGCCCGCTGGGCCGCAAGCAGCTTCTGCTTCACGCCGCCGATCGGCAACACCCGGCCGTTCAGCGTGACCTCGCCGGTCATGCCGACATCGGATCGCACCTGACGTCCGGTGGCCATCGACACCAGGGCGGTCACCATGGTGACACCTGCCGACGGGCCATCCTTGGGCACCGCGCCGGCGGGCACATGCACGTGGATGCGCCGGTCCAGGGCCTTGGGGTCGACACCCAACTGGTCGGCGTGGGAGCGCACGTAGGACAGCGCGATCTGCGCCGACTCCTTCATCACGTCACCCAGCTGGCCGGTTAACTGCAAACCCGCCTCGCCGTCCGTAGCGCCGGCTTCGATGTAGAGCACGTCGCCGCCCAGGCCGGTGACGGCCAGGCCGGTGGCCACACCGGGTACCGCCGTGCGTTCGGCCGATTCCGGCGTGAACCGCGGACGGCCAAGGTAGTCGACTAGGTCCGGCTCGTCGATGGTGATCGGCTCGGACGTTTCCGCCAGCTTGGTGGTCACCTTGCGCAGCGCCTTGGCCAACAGCCGCTCGAACTGCCGCACTCCGGGCTCCCGGGTGTAGTCGGCGGCGATCTTGCGCAACGCGGCATCGGTCAGGGCGACCTCGTCCTCGGTCAGCGCCGCCCGTTCCCGCTGCCGGGGCAGCAGATAGTCCCGCGCGATGGCGACCTTGTCGTCTTCGGTGTAGCCGTCGATCTGCACCAGTTCCATGCGGTCCAGCAGGGCCGACGGGATGTTCTCGATCACGTTGGCGGTGGCCAGGAACACCACGTCGGACAGGTCCAGATCCAGGTCCAGGTAGTGGTCGCGGAAGGTGTGGTTCTGCGCCGGGTCGAGGACCTCCAGCAGCGCCGCGCTCGGGTCACCCCGATAGTCGGAACCGACCTTGTCGATTTCGTCCAGCAGCACGACGGGGTTCATCGTCCCCGCCTCACCGATGGCACGCACGATGCGGCCCGGCAGCGCGCCCACATAGGTGCGCCGGTGCCCGCGGATCTCGGCCTCGTCGCGCACACCGCCCAGGGCGACACGCACGAACTTGCGGCCCAGCGCCCGGGCGACGCTCTCACCCAGCGACGTCTTGCCGACGCCGGGGGGACCGGCCAGCACCATCACCGCGCCCGAGCCGCGGCCGCCGACGACCTGCAGCCCACGCTGGGCACGGCGTGCACGCACGGCCAGATATTCGACGATGCGGTCCTTGACGTCCTCGAGGCCGTGGTGGTCGGCGTCCAGAACGTCGCGCGCGGCCTTCAGGTCGGTCGAGTCTTCGGTCCTGACGTTCCAGGGCAGGTCGAGCACGGTGTCCAGCCAGGTGCGTATCCAGCCGCTTTCCGGGCTTTGGTCGCTGGACCGTTCCAGCTTGCCGACCTCCCGCAACGCGGCCTCGCGCACGTTCTCGGGCAAATCGGCGGCCTCGACGCGGGCGCGGTAGTCGTCGGACCCGTCGGGCTCGCCCTCACCGAGTTCCTTGCGGATGGCGGCCAGCTGCTGGCGCAGCAGGAACTCCTTCTGCGTCTTCTCCATGCCCTCGCGGACATCCTCGGCGATCTTGTCGTTGACCTCTACCTCGGCGAGGTGGGCGCTGGTCCAGTCGATCAGCACGCGCAGCCGCTCGGCGACATCCTCGGTCTCAACCAGTTGCCGCTTCTGCTCGCTGGACAGGTAGGACGCGTATCCCGAGGTGTCCGCCAACGCCGACGGGTCGGTCAGCCTGTTGACGTAGTCGACGATCTCCCAGGCCTCGCGCCGTTGCAGCATGGCCAGCAGCAGCTTCCTGTACTCCGCTGTCAGCGCCTTGACTTCGTCCGTGGTCTCGACCTCGGGGACTTCGGTCACCTCGACCCACAGTGCCGCGCCGGGCCCGGACGCTCCCGTCCCGATCTGCGCCCTGCGCTCACCGCGCACGACGGCCGCGGTGCCGCCCCCTGCGATGCGTCCGACCTGCAAGATCTTGGCGATCACACCGTGCGACGGGTACCGGTCGTCTAGCCGGGGCGCGATCAGCAGCTGCCCCGATTCACTGGCCTGGGCGGCGTCGATCGCCGTCCGCGCGGCCTCGTCGAGCGCGATCGGAACGACCATTCCGGGCAACACGATGGTGTCGGTGACAAACAACACCGGCAAAGATTTGGCTTCAGCCATCAATCCTCCAAAAACTGAGTCTGATGCGCTCAACCCAGCTCGGTGCCGGTTTGTTCCCGTCGCGACCGCGCCACACGTGCGCGAGGAATGTGGTGGCCACCACCTCAGCGTTCTTGGATAATCATCCCGTGCCGCTGACCATTGCCGTCCCGCACACGCTTGACCCGGACATCCTCGAATCCGCGGCCAGAGACCTCGCATCCACCGGTGCGATCACGTTCCTCGTCGACCACGAGGCGGTTACCTACGCCGTCGACGGTTCGACGATCTGCGTCCGTGAGGGGCAGGGTGACGGTGATGTCGCGGTACGCCTTTCCCGGCAGGCCTGGGACGACATGACTGGCCAGGTCCGCACGATCATCAACCTGCTGCTGAGTAACGACCTGGCTTTCGAGCGGGGCGGATTCGAGCAGCTCGCCGACTGGGACCCGATCCTGCGATACCTGCACGCCGGCATCCCGCCCTACGATCCGGCTCGAGCCGACTTGGAGGGGCGCGACCCACACGCCGCGTTCGCGCTCGATGCGAGCGATGCGGAGCTGGCCGCACAGCTGCAGACGATGGGCTACCTGCACGTCAAGGGGGTGTTCGGCGCCGACGAGATGCGGGTCGCCAACCGCGAGATCGACCGCCTTGCGGCGCAGGCCCATGCCGGGGATGACCAGTCCTGGTGGGCCACCGCTGAGGACGGCAGTAGCGTGCTGTGCCGCTTGGTGTACGCGACGTTGCGCTCGCCGGCTCTCGCCGCGCTGGAAAGCGATCCGAGAGTGCGCAGGCTCGGCACCCTCATCGATCCCGCGCTGCGCGTGGCCCCCGACCGCATGGAAGGCAGCGCCGTACTGCTCAAGGTGCCGGGGAACACCAGCGGGCTATCCAACATCCCCTGGCATCAGGACTGCGGCGTGGGCGGGCACGCCATCATGTGTCCCGCGGTCAGCGTCGGCATTCAGATCACGGGCTCGGATTCCTCGACCGGCAATCTGCAGGTGGTTCCGGGCAGCCACGGTCAGGCCATTCACTACCGGTGGGAACAGCGGCTACAACAGGTACCGGTGGTGAGCATCGACACCGCCCCCGGCGATGTGACCGTCCACATCCAGGACCTGATGCACGCCTCGCCACGGCCGTCCGGCGTCGGCGGACGGCGCACCATGTACGTCACCCACTACCCGCCGCAGCTCTTCGACTACGTCGGGCCGGGGCAGGCCTTCAACGACCTGGTACGCAACCGCACTGAACAGGTCGCCCGCCTGCAGTAACGCCGCTGAGATTGCCGCCGTGGTCGTCCTGGAAACTCAAAGCACAGCCCTCACGGCAATCTCGGCGGACAAAGTGCACCGCCGTCACTGAACGGGTCCCAGCCGCCGCAGTTGCGTCACGTGCTTGGGCGAAAGCTCCTCGAGACAGGTCACACCCAGCAGCCGCATGGTGCGGATCACCCCTTCGGCCAGGATTTCGATCGCGCGGGTGACGCCGGCTTCGCCGCCGGCCATCAACCCGTACAGGTAGGCCCGGCCGACGAGCGTGCACCGCGCGCCCAGGGCGATCGCCGCCACGATGTCGGCGCCCGACATGATGCCGGTATCCAGCAGGATCTCGGTGTGCTTGCCGACCTCACGCGCGACCGAGGGCAACAGGTGAAAGGGCACCGGGGCCCGATCCAGTTGGCGCCCACCGTGATTCGACAACACGATGCCGTCCGCACCGCGGTCGACGACGGCGCGGGCGTCGTCGAGCGTTTGGATGCCCTTGACGACCAACTTGCCCGGCCACTGCGCCTTGATCCACTCCAAGTCATCGAAGGTGAGACTGGGGTCGAACATGGTGCTCAGGTACTCGGCGACGGTCCCCGGCCAGCGGTCCAGCGACGCGAAGGCCAGCGGCTCGGTGGTCAACAGGTCGAACCACCATTTCGGGTGCGGCACCGCATCCAGGACGGTGCGCAGGGTCAGCGTCGGCGGGATCGTCATCCCGTTGCGGTTGTCGCGCAACCGGGCCCCGGAGACCGGGACGTCGACGGTGGCCAGCAGGGTGTCGAAACCCGCGTCGGCGGCGCGCCGCACCAGCGCCATCGAGCGTTCGCGGTCGCGCCACATGTACAGCTGAAACCATTTCCTGCCCTGGGGAACAGCAGTCACCAGGTCCTCGATCGCGCAGGTGCCGAGCGTGGACAGCGAGAACGGAATGCCGGCCCTGGCCGCCGCCGACGCGCCGGCGATCTCGCCCTCGGTGTGCATCAACCGGGTGAAGCCGGTGGGCGCGATGCCGAACGGCAAGACGACCGGTTGACCCAGGACGTTCCAGCCGGCGGTGACGTTGGTGACATCACGCAGGATCGCCGGGTGAAACTCGATGTCGCGGAAGGCTTGTCGAGCGCGCTCGAGGGAAAGCTCGTCCTCGGCGGCGCCGTCGGCGTAGTCGAACGCCGCCCTCGGCGTGCGCCGTTGGGCGATGCGTCGCAGATCTTCGATGGTGTGCGCGGCGTCGAGGCGACGCTTGGTCGCGTCGAACTGCGGTCTCTTGAACTGGATCAGCGGCGCGAGATCGCGCACCTTGGGCACTCGTCGTTGGACTGCCATATGTGCAACCGTAGTCACATGGCACCGGAGAGCGACCCCTTCGACCTGGAGCGCTTCGTCGACGCGCAGGCCCCGGTGTACCGCAACGTGGTCGACGAACTACGCGCCGGACGAAAACGCAGTCACTGGATGTGGTTTGTCTTCCCGCAGCTGCGCGGCCTGGGCGGCAGCCCGACCGCGGTGCACTACGGCATCTCTTCGCTCGAGGAGGCCCGCGCATACCTGCGGCATGAGCTGCTCGGGCCGCGACTGCACGAGTGCGCTCAGCTGGTCAACCAGGCGCAGGGCCGGTCGGCCGGGGACATCTTCGGCTCGCCCGACGACCTCAAGCTGCGCTCGTCGATGACGCTGTTCGCCCACGCGACCGACGACAACGAGGATTTCCTCGCGCTCCTCGACAAGTACTACGACGGCCGGCAGGACGAACTGACGCTGGCGCGCCTAGACAGTGCTTAAAATCCGCCACCCATGCGGCTCGACAACCACCGCGTCGACAACTTCCTGCGGTGGCGCCGAGGATCCGCCGACGACCTGGCGGTGGGCCGTGCCCAGCTCCGACAGCGGCACCCGCAGCGGCTCATCGCCGATGTTCAGCGCGACCAGCAGCGCGTGGTCACCGCTGCGGGTCTCGTACACGTAGTGCCGGTTTTCCAGCCGCAACGCGGTGGTCGACGCCCTGTGCAGCCATGGATGACGACGGCGCAACCCGACAAGGAACTGGTGCAACGCCCACACATCCGCACCGAAGGCATCCAATTCCATTGGGGGAGAGCCGAATTCAGGCCGCACCGCGTCGTCCCCGCCGTAGCGCTCCTCCTTGACACCGCGGAATCCCAGTTCGTCGCCCGCGTACACGCTGGGTACGCCGCCGACGGTCAGCAGGATCACCAGCGCATGCGCCACGTGCTCAAGGCGTTCCAGCCGGCTGGCGATGCGGGTGACGTCGTGGTTGCCGATGAAGGTGAGCGGGGCGAAGCTCTCCAGGAACTCGCCATGCCGCTGCAGCGCCCAGTCCAGCTCGAAGAAGTTGCCGTCGTTGAGGCTGCTCCAGATCGCCTTCCAGAGCTCGTATTGGGTGGCGGAGTCGAACGTGGCGGCCCGCACCACCGCGGCGTAGTCGCCGTGGATGAGCTCGCCGACGAACCAGGCGTCCGGGAACCGCTCGCGCACCCGCGGCAATGTCGACGCCCAAAACCGTTCTGGGACCGTGTAAGCCGCATCGAGGCGCCAGCCGTCGGCGCCGCGTTCCAGCCAGTGCGCCATTACGTCCACGGTGTAGTCGACCACGTCGGGGTTGTCATGGTTGAGCGTGATCAGCTCCGAGTGGCCCTCGAACGTGTGAAAGCGCCCCGGGCGCCCGCGAAACCAGCGCGCGGCCGCCTCGTCGTGCGGCGCCTCTTGGTAGCGCGGGAAATTCACGCCGACGTGATTGAATACGCCGTCGAGCAGGATGCGCAGGCCGCGGCGACCGGCTTCGGCGACGAGGTAATCGAAATCGGCGTCGTCACCGAGCCGGGGATCGATGCGGTAGTGGTCGGTGGTGTCGTATCCGTGTGCGCGCGAGGCGAAGATCGGTCCCAGCGCAACGCCCGACGCGCCCAGTGCGATGGCGTGGTCGAACCAGTCGACGAGCCGCCGCAGCCGGCGTTCGTTCGGCTGCGGCGGCTCTGACGACGCGGGAAAGGCGCCGACGAACCCCAGCGGATAGACCTGCCACCAGATCGCGTGCTCTACCCAGGCTGGTGCCGTCACTGCGTCAGCCGACGGTGGTCAGCGTCTGGGAGGCCACGATCGCTTGTGCCACGCCCGAAACGATGGCCGCGGCCTTCAGCGCCTCCTGGATGGTTTCCCGGGTTACACCCGCCTCGCGCAGCGTGTGTTCGTGGGAGGCCACGCAGTCCGGGCACCCGTTGATCGATGACACCGCGAAGCACCACAGCTCGAAGTTCGCCTTCTCCACGCCGGGATTGGCGATGATGTTCATCCGCAATCCCGCACGCAGATCGTCGTACTTGCCGTCGAGGAAGCCCCGGCCGCGGTAGAACACATTGTTCATACCCATGATCGACGCGGCTCCCAGCGCCGCGTTGTAGGCCTCGGCGGACAGGATGTCGGCCGCGTCGGCACCGATCTCGCTGATTACCTGGGTGTTCCGTGTCGCCGCGGCGCTAGCCAGCAGGGTGCCCCACAGCTGCTCCTCGTTGAGCTCGGTAGTGCGCGTGATCGAGCCCAGGTTGAGCTTGAGGTCCTTGGCGTACTCGGGTAGCGCTTCCTTGAGGTTCTCGACGCTCATCTCGCCTCCCTGATCAGACCCTAGGTGATTAAGCCGACGCCTTGAGCAGCTCGGCGGCGTTCAGCGTCGGGTCGCCCTTGCGCCAGTTGCAGGCGCACAGCTCGTCGGACTGCAGCGCGTCCAGAACCCGCAGCACTTCCTCCACGTTGCGTCCCACGGAACCCGCGGTGACCGAAACGAATTGGATCTCGTTGTTGGGGTCGACCAGGAAGGTCGCCCGGTCCGCCACACCCTCGGCGTTGAGAACGCCGGTGGCCAGGCTCAGCTCCCGCTTGATGTCCGAGAGCATGGGGAACGGCAGCTTCTTCAGGTCTTCGTGCTGGGCGCGCCAGTTGAAGTGCACGAACTCGCTGTCGATCGAGACGCCCAGGACCTGCGCGTCGCGGTCGGAGAACTCGTCGTTCAGCTTGCCGAACGCGGCAATCTCGGTCGGGCACACGAAGGTGAAGTCCTTGGGCCAGAAGAACACAACGCGCCACTTGCCGGCGTGGTCCTCGTCGGTGACGGTGGTGAAGTAGTCCTCGGGCTGTTTGGCGTCGACCTTGGACAGGTCGCCCGCGATCAGCGCAGTGAGCTCGTAGGCGGGGAACTGGTCGCCGATGGTCAGCAAAGGCATGGCTCTCCTAATTTGGATTTAGTCAAGATTAGCTTTCGTCCCTCATGTTGCCGCGTACGCCGTCTGAAGTAAAGGTGATATTTCCCACTACACTTATAGGTATGCCCGATAGGATTTATCAGCCGACGATCGCCGGCCTCCGCGCGTTCGCCGCGATCGCCGAGAAGCGTCAGTTCAGTTCCGCCGCAACCACTCTCGGTGTCAGCCAGTCCACGTTGTCGCAGGCGCTGGCCGCGCTGGAGACGGGGCTGGGCACCCAGCTCGTCGAGCGCTCGACGCGGCGTGTCCTCTTGACGGCGGAGGGCACGGAACTGCTGCCGCGCGCCCAGGCCGCGATCGAGGCGGTGGACGCGTTCACCGCCGCCGCCGCGGGGTCATCCGATCCGCTGCGGGCCGGGATGCGGCTGGGACTGATTCCGACGGTCGCGCCGTACGTCTTGCCGACCGTGCTGGCCGGCCTCGCCGAGCAATTCCCCGGAGTGACGTTGCGGGTGACGGAAGACCAGACCGAACGGCTGATGACGGTGTTGCGCGAGGGGGCGCTGGACGCGGCGCTCATCGCCTTGCCCGCCGACGCCGGCGGAGTCACCGCGATCCCGATCTACGACGAGGATTTCGTCCTCGCGCTACCGCCCGGGCACCCGCTGTCGGGAAAACGGCGGGTCCCGGCAACGGCATTGGCCGACCTGCCCCTGCTGCTGTTGGACGAGGGGCACTGCCTGCGCGATCAGGCGCTGGACGTGTGCCACAAGGCGGGCGTGCGAGCGGAGCTGGCCAACACCCGGGCGGCGTCACTGGCCACCGCGGTGCAATGCGTGACCGGCGGCTTGGGGGTGACGCTGATTCCGCAGAGTGCGGTACCGGTCGAGGCGACGCGGAGCCGCCTCGGCCTGGCGCAGTTCGCCGCGCCCCGGCCCGGACGGCGCATCGGTTTGGTGTACCGCTCGTCCAGCGGCCGCGACGAGTCCTACCGGCAGCTGGCCGGGATCATCGGCGCATTGATCAGCAGCCAGCACCAGGTGCGGCTGGTCAAATAGCGCGGCCGACGAGGTCCCCCCGCGGGTAGGTTCTGCCTATGGAAAAGGTCATCGCCGTCCTGATGCGTGCCGATTCGGACGAGGGGTGGTGCGCGCGCCAGCGGGGTCCCGTCGCCGACGCCCTGTTGGAGCTGGGCCTGCCGGGGCTGTCGGTCAACGTTCGCGACGACGCCGTGCGCCATTCGCTGATGACGCTCACGACGCTGGACCCGCCGGTCGCGGCGGTGGTGAGCATGTGGACCCAGCAGTGCTACGGAGAGCAGATGGCGGCAGCGCTGACCCTGCTCGAGGCCGAATGCGAGCAACTCGCCGCGTACTTGGTCACCGAGTCGGTCCCGCTGAAAGCACCGGCGAACGAACCAGGTGCTCGCACAACGGGTTTGGCCAATATTGCGCTGCTG
Organism: Mycobacterium nebraskense; assembly: GCF_002102255.1. Classification (GTDB taxonomy): domain Bacteria; phylum Actinomycetota; class Actinomycetes; order Mycobacteriales; family Mycobacteriaceae; genus Mycobacterium; species Mycobacterium nebraskense. The sequence continues at coordinate 5,469 of NZ_LQPH01000188.1, read as the reverse complement.
CGCCGGCCCGCCGGACTGGACCAGGACAGCTGGCTGACCCGCTGGCAACGCGACCACACCTCGGTGGCCATCGAAACGCAGTCGACCTTCGGCTACACCCAGAACTGGGTGGTGCGGACCCTCACCCCGGACGCACCGGGAATCGCGGGCATCGTCGAAGAGTTGTTCCCCGAGGAGGCGATCACCGATCTCAAGGCGTTCTTCGGTGCCGCCGACGACACCGACCTGCAGGACCGGTTGGGCCGAATGGTCGCCAGCACCACGGCGTTCGGCGCCAACGAGAACATCGACACCGTCCCCACCAGCCGCTACGTCTTCAAGACACCGTTCATCGAGGAACTCACATGACAACTTTGCGCGACGCCGTGGCGTTGGCCGCGGCGGAAAATGGCCTGGCGATCGTGTCCACCGTTCGTGCCGACGGAACGGTGCAGGCTTCGCTGGTCAACGTCGGCCCGTTGCCGCACCCCGAAAGCGGCCAGGACGTCTTGGGCTTCACCACCTACGGCAAGGTCAAATTGGCCAACCTTCGGGCGCGACCGCAGCTGGCGGTCACCTTCCGCCAGGGATGGCAGTGGGCGACGGTCGAGGGCCGCGCGGAGCTGGCCGGTCCGGACGACACGCAGCCCTGGCTGACGGCTGACGACCAGTTGCGGCTGTTGCTCCGCGAGGTTTTCACCGCCGCGGGCGGCGCCCACGACGACTGGGACGAGTACGACCGCGTCATGGCCCGGGAGCGCCGCGCCGTCGTGCTGGTCGCGCCCACCCGCGTCTACAGCAACGGCTGACCTCGTTAGGCTGCAGCCGTGACGCTGCAGATCAATGACGAAAAGCGGGTGCGCACCCTCACGCTGAACCGGCCCGAGGCGCTGAACGCATTCAACGAAGCCCTCTACGACGCCACCGCGGAAGCTCTGTTGGCCGCCGCCGAGGATCCCGAGATCGCCGTGGTGCTGCTGACCGGCGCGGGGCGCGGCTTCAGCGCCGGTACCGACCTCGCCGAGATGCAGGCCCGCATCACCGATCCGGATTTCACGCCGGGCAAGCACGGATTCATCGGACTCATCGATGCCCTCAGCGCGTTCCCCAAGCCACTCATCTGCGCGGTCAACGGTGTCGGCGTCGGCATCGGTGCCACGATCCTGGGCTACGCCGATCTGGCGTTCATGTCGTCGACGGCCCGGCTGAAGTGTCCATTCACCAGCCTGGGGGTGGCGCCGGAGGCGGCGTCGTCGTATCTGCTGCCGCAGCTGGTGGGCCGGCAGAACGCGGCCTGGCTGTTGATGTCCTCGGAGTGGGTTGACGCCGACGAGGCGTTGCGGATGGGCCTGGTCTGGCGGGTCTGCGATCCCGAGGATTTGTTGCCCCAAGCCCGTCGGCACGCGGAAATCCTTGCCAGCCGCCCCATTTCGAGCCTGATGGCGGTCAAACACACCATGATGGAACCGGTCCGTCCGGAAATAACCGCCGCCACCGCGCGGGAAAACGCCCACTTCGCCGAACTGATGGGGGCACAGGCCAACGCCGCGGCCCTGGCGGACTTCAACAAAGCCCGCTGATCCGGCGGCGGCCTAGATCGACGGAGCGGTCTCTAGATTCGCCGACGCGGCGATGATCGCCCGCAGCGTCCGTTTGCAGCGCCCGCAGTCGCCACCGGCCCCGCAGGCGGCCGCGACCTCTTTGGAAGTGGAGGCACCGCGCGCGACCACCTCGGACACCGTGTGGTTGGTCACGCCGACACACAGGCAGACGTACATCAGCGCATCCCCTGCATGCGGGCGACATTCCCTTCGTCGACGGCGTGGCCAAGTGAGCGCACTTCGTCCTCCCTCTCGGCATCCCGTGTCACCGGGATTTCGGAGAAAAAAGGGCCGAACCGAAGCCCAGTATTAGTTGAGTCTAACCTAAGTTCGTTAGCGCAGTCTAACCTTACCCGCCAGCAACGTGCCGGACGCGGGCTCCGCACGCCACACACTGAGCACAGCCATACCTTGCTGGAAGATTGCAACCCGTCGTGGCAAAGTGCGGGTACGGCTCGGCTTGGTGTGTTCAGCCCAATGCACCCGGCCCGGGCCCGAGAATGACCACCGTTTCACGTCACCGTAGGGGAGTGATCATGCAAGGGGATCCGGATGTTTTGCGCTTGCTCAACGAGCAGTTGACCGGCGAGCTCACCGCGATCAACCAATATTTCCTGCATTCGAAGATGCAGGACAACTGGGGATTTACCGAGCTCGCCGAGAAAACCCGGGCCGAGTCCTTCGACGAGATGCGGCACGCCGAGGCGATCACCGATCGCATTCTGCTGCTCGACGGCCTGCCCAACTACCAGCGCCTCTTTTCGCTGCGCATCGGCCAGACGCTGCGCGAGCAGTTCGAGGCCGACCTGGCCGTCGAGTACGAGGTGATGGACCGGCTGAAGCCCGCCATCATCCTGTGCCGGGAGAAGCAGGACTCCACCACCGCCAATCTCTTCGAGGAGATCGTGGCGGACGAGGAAAAGCACATCGACTACCTCGAAACGCAGCTGGAGCTGATGGACAAGCTCGGCGTGGAGCTCTATTCGGCGCAGTGCGTCTCCCGGCCGCCGAGCTAAGCCTCGGTTAGGCCGGCGGCCCGGCTGCCCCGACGGGCGCCGTTGCCGCAGCGGTGAGATTGCCTTTGGCCAACCCTGGGCATCCGTTAGCGACGGTCGCCGACGGAAGGCAGGCATGACGAGCCCGACAGCAATCCGAGCCGGTTCCTCGACGGACGCCGCGCCCAGCAGCGCGCTGATCACCCCGCAACGTCGCAACCTGATCTTCGTCGCGATCGTGCTCGGGATGCTGCTCGCGGCGCTGGACCAGACGATCGTCGCGACGGCGCTGCCGACCATCGTCGCCAACCTGGGCGACGCCGGCCACCAATCCTGGGTTGTCACCAGCTATTTGCTGGCTTCGACGATTGTCACCGCACTCGTCGGCAAGCTCGGTGACTCGTTCGGCCGCAAGCGGGTGTTTCAGGGCGCGGTGGTGTTCTTCGTCGTCGGGTCGGTGCTCTGTGGGCTCGCCCAATCGATGGCCATGCTGGTGGGTGCTCGCGCGCTGCAGGGGATCGGCGGTGGCGGGATCACCGTCACGGCCAGCGCGCTCATCGGCGAGGTCGTGCCGCTGCGGGAACGGGGCCGCTATCAGGGCATCCTCGGCGCGGTCTTCGGTGTCACGACGGTCATCGGTCCGTTGCTGGGCGGCTACTTCACCGACTACCTGACGTGGCGGTGGGCCTTCTGGATCAACGTGCCGATCTCGGTGGTGGTCATCTTCGTGGCCGCCGCCGCGATCCCGGCGCTGGCCGCTGCCACCAAACCGGTCATCGATTACGCGGGGATCATATTCATCGGCCTCGGTGCGGCCGGCCTGACGCTGGCCACCAGCTGGGGCGGCACCCTCTACCCGTGGGGTTCGGCGACGATCATCGGGTTGTTCGTCGGCGCCGCGGCGGCGCTCGCGGTGTTCGTGGTGGTGGAACGTCGTGCCGCCGAACCGATCCTGCCGATCCGGCTGTTCAGCAGTCCGGTGTTCACCGTGTGCTGTGTGCTGTCCTTCGCCGTGGGCTTCGCGATGCTGGGCGCGATGACGTTCCTGCCGACGTACATGCAGTACGTCAACGGCGTCTCGGCGACCACCTCGGGTCTGCGCACGTTGCCCATGGTGGTCGGGATGCTGATCACCTCGACGGGCAGCGGCACCATCGTCGGCCGGACCGGCCGTTACAAGATCTTCCCGGTGGCCGGCACGGCCCTGATGGCGCTCGCCTTCTTTCTGATGTCGAGGATGGAGCCGTCCACGTCGGCGCTGATCCAGTCGCTCTATCTGGTCGTCCTGGGTGCCGGCATCGGATTCTCGATGCAGGTGTTGGTCCTCATCGTCCAAAACACCTCGAACTTCGAGGATCTCGGCGTCGCCACCTCCGGTGTGACGTTCTTTCGCACCATCGGCAGTTCATTCGGTGCCGCGATATTCGGCTCGCTGTTCGTCAACTTCCTCAACCGCCGAATGGGCCCGGCGCTGGCGGCAAGCGGCGCGCCCCCCAGCGCCGTGAGTTCCCCGGGGGCCCTGCACCGGCAACCGCACAACGTGGCCGCGCCGATCGTCGCGGCCTACTCCGAATCGCTCACCCAGGTGTTCCTCTGGGCGGCGCCCGTCGCCGTGCTCGGTTTCGTGCTGGCGCTGCTGCTGCGCGAGGTACCGCTGCGGGATATGCACGCCAGCACAGTGGATCTCGGCGACGCCTTCGGGATGCCGACCACCGAGACGCCGGACCAGATGCTCGAGACCGCCATCGCCCGCATGTTGCGTGGCCAGCCGGGCATGCGCCTGCGCAGCATCGCCATGCGGCCCGATTGCCGGCTTGACGTCGCCGGGTTGTGGGGGGTGCTCCGGATCAACCGCTATTCGCAGATGTACGGGACGGCCCGGCTGACCGACATGGCCGACTATTTGCGGATCCCGTTCGAGGTGCTGGAGCCGACCTTCGCGCGCCTGGTGTCGAACGGCTACGCCCAGCGCGAGGGCGAACAGATGTGGCTGACGCCGGCCGGGGCCCAGCAGGTCGCCTATGTGCACTCGCTGCTGCTGGCCTGGCTCGTCGACAAGCTTGCCCGGTCACCGGGCTTCGAGGGCAGGCCGGACCGCCGTGCGGTGGAAGCCGCGCTCGAACGCGTCGCGCATCGCGTGCTGGCGCAACGTGATTGGCCCGACGAGCAGCCGACGATGGCCATCAACGCGGCGCCTGCCGGAGTCACGCGCTAGGACTTGTTCGCCGATAATCCGCGGTGCGGGCGTACCATCACGCCATGAGCCGAATCGGAACATTTGCTGACGACGACCTGGCCGGCTGGTTTGCGAAGTCTCCCGACATCGGCGGCGCGCTCGGCGGATTCAGCCAGGCTGTCTACACCAAGAACCGATTGCCGCTGCGCACCCGCGAACTGGCACGCGCGGTGATCGCCCACCGCAACGAATGCGTCGTCTGCGTGAACACCCGCGACGAAGACGGGCCCGCGGCCGGCGTCGACGAAGAGCTGTACGACCACGCCCGGGAGTGGCGCACCTGGCCCGGCTACAGCGAACAGGAGCGGCTGGCGGCCGAGTTCGCAGACCGATTCGCCAGCGATCACACTGCCTTGCGCGACGACGAGGACTTCTGGAGCCGTTGCTCCGAACACTTCTCCGACGAGCTGCTGGCCGACCTGGCCTTGTCGTGCGCGCTGTGGGTCGGCATGGGTCGAGTGTTGCGGACCCTCGACATCGGCCAGGCTTGCAAGCTGACCATTCCCAGCCGCGCATAGCCGACGACATCACCGCTTCGCCTTCGGGCGGGCCTATCGCGCTGCGACACATAAACGTCTGCGACGACACGCCGGGTGGATTCATACGGTCAGTGCAACATCCGTGGATTTGGGAGGTTGCCATGCCGAGTGGATATCCG
>NZ_LQPH01000187.1 GCF_002102255.1 Mycobacterium nebraskense | reverse complement strand
CGACGGGGTGGGTTCTACTCAACGTCGCAACACCGACGGATCACTCGAGACTAACAGGGCAGCGAATAGATCGGCGGGGCAACGGTCTTGGAGGACCATGCGGGGGCGATGGTTGAGTTCGTGTTCGACGGCCAACAACTGCTCCGGCGGGTGGCTGATGAGGGTGACGCCCTTCGGGAAGTAGTCGCGCAGCAGTCCGTTGGTGTTCTCGTTCGTGCCGCGTTGCCAGGGTGATCTGGAGTCGCAGAAGTAGACGGGCGCGCCGAGCTTGTCGGTGGTGGCAAGGTGGCGCGCCATCTCGGTGCCCTGGTCCCAGGTGATCGACCGCATCAGCGTGGGTGGCAGATCCTTCATGCGGGCCACCAAGGCCGCGTGCAGGGAGTCGGCGTCACTGCGAGGCAGATGCACCAACCGCAGCATCCGGGTCTGGCGTTCGACCAGAGTGCCGATCGCCGAGAGGTGGTTATTACCGATGATAAGGTCGCCTTCCCAGTGGCCGGCTTCAGACCGGTCGACAGCCGAGAAGGACCGGTCGTGGATGGTGAGCATCGGCTGCTGGAACCGCGGCCGCCGGCAACTCTGGCGGTGATGCGCTCGGCGGTGATCTCGACCGGTGCGCAGCGGTGAGCGTCGGTGCGGCGCTAATCGCGAGGGCCGCATGAAACGTGAATTCGGTTGATAGACAGCTTGATAGATGCTTTCGTGGCATAACCACATCGATGAATCATCGGGGAAGCGGTGGCGGAGGTGACGGCTGATCTGTTGGGGGCTCCAACGCTGAAGAAGCAGCTCGGCGACCGCGTTACCGAGCTGGTCGTTGGTGTCGACCCGACGGCGGTGGTGACGTGCTCGTCGCGCGGTGGCTCGCCGGTGGGCATCGAAGGGCTGATATCCGCGGCCGGCTGGTGCGTTGCGCCGTAGCTCCCTCGAAATCGTCGACGGCGCTCGACCGAGTCGGGTGGCGATCGTCCGCACCCTCAGCCCTGAGTGATGCAGATCGGCGATCTCGATGCGCTCGTCCTGGGACAGGTATCGCGTGCTGATCTGGCGGACCGCTAGTCGATCTAGCGGCGGGACGAACCCGACCGCGACGCCGTTGCGGTAGGTCTTGTAACCGCGTGTCCAGTTCGTCGCAGCGGACCGGGACACACCGACTTCGCGGGCCGCGGCCCGCACGCTCCACCCGCGAGCCCGCAACTCCATGAACCGCTGACGCTTGGCCGACTGCGGACGACGTCCCGGCCCCTTCTTCACCCGACGCGACGATGCCAACACAACCTCCAGAATCTAGAGAAGTGTTGCGACCGCACCTAGAAACCACCGCGTCGACACGGGGTCAGTTTTCAGACGACGCCGACA
>NZ_LQPH01000186.1 GCF_002102255.1 Mycobacterium nebraskense | reverse complement strand
AGGAGAATCTCAATGACGTTGTCAAGCCGCCGCAGTAGTGGTTGCGGGTTGGTAGACAGCGTGGTCGCGCAGCATGGCCCACAGGACGTTGAGGCGCCGGCGGGCCAGGGCGAGGATGGATTGGGTGTGGGTTTTGCCTTCGGCTCTTTTGCGGTTGTAGTAGGTCCGGGATGCGGGGTCGGTACGGATGGCGATTTGGGCGGACAGGTAACAGGCTCGCAGCAGTCGTCGGTCGTAGCGGCGGGGGCGTTTGAGATTGCCGCTGATGCGCCCGGAATCCCGCGGTACCGGGGCCAGCCCGGACACGCCGGCAAGACGATCGACGGAGTCGAAAGCGCTCATGTCGCCGCCGGTGGCGGCGAGGAACTCGGCGCCGAGTATGACGCCGAAGCCGGGCATGCTCAGGAGGATCTCGGCGTGGCGGTGGCGGCGAAATCGGTCCTCGATCATCGTGTCGGTTTCTGCGATTTCGGTGTCGAGGGTCATCACCTCCTTAGCCAGGCGGGCGACCATGGCGGCGGCGAGGTTTTGGCCGGGCACGGTGGTGTGTTGGGCGCTGGCGGCCTCGATAGCCGTGGCCGCGACAGCAGAGGCGTTGCGGGCCTTGCGTTTATGCAGCCAAGCTGTCAGGCGGGCAGCGCCGGCGCGGCGCAGCCCGTCGGGGGTTTGGTAGCCGGTCAACAGGATCAGCGCGGCCTTGCTGGCGCTGTAATCGAAGCCGCGTTCCAGGGCGGGGAAGTACTCAAGCAGCTGGGCACGCAGCCGGTTGATCACCCGGGTGCGATCGGCGACCAGGTCGGTGCGCCGAGCGGTCAGGATGCGCAGCTCGACCGCGATGTCATCACCGGGTCGCAGCGGCTGCAGGTCGCGGCGCATCCGAGCTTGGTCGGCGATGACGGCGGCGTCCTTGGCGTCGCTTTTGCCGTCGCCACGGTAGCCGGCCGAGGCGTGGTAGATGGTGCGGCCGGGGATGTAGAGCAGCCGCTGCTCGGCGGCGATGAGCAAGGTGATCAGCAGCGCGGCACCACCGGCGTTCAGGTCGATCGCCCAGGTAACTTCACCGCCGTCGGATTGCGCCGCTACTGCGTCGATCAGCTCCAGCAGTGCGGTTTCGTCGTTGGCTACCCGTTGCGACAGCAGTCGCTGACCCTCCGCATCGATAGCCACGCAATGGTGGTCGGACTTCCCGGCATCGACACCGGCCCAGACCTGTTGGCTCACAGCCACCTCCGTGATCATTGGCATCCCTATCAACCCAGCAGACGACCACGCCGGCGTGTCCTTACACAGCGATCAAATCGCATCTCTCAATTAGCGGTCGAGTCGTCGCGGGACGTCGGGCGGCCAATCTCCTTCGGCCATGAAACACCGCAAACGCATGAAAGCCATACCCGACGTCCCTGGGCAGTTCGAAGCCTACGGCCGAGGGCAACAACCACCCTGCAAGAAAGGTAAGGA
>NZ_LQPH01000185.1 GCF_002102255.1 Mycobacterium nebraskense | reverse complement strand
TGGGCGGGTTCGGAGGGCGGGCCGGGGAAACGGATCGGTAGAAATGCCGACACCGCGCCCCGGTCCGACCCCTACACACACGGCTTGGAGATCGCGGCGGGTGTGCGCACCGGCACCTACGGCATCAACATGTACACGCTTGACATCGGCGCCCCATTCGGTGGTTTCAAGCAGTCGGGCATCGGACGCGAGTTCGGCCCGGAGGGCCTCCACGAATACGTCGAGCTTCAGACGCTGGTGTGCAAAGGGCAGCTACCGCCCTTATAAGCGCAGTCAGTGATCACATCCGTCACGCCTGTCCCGTGAGCGGTACATGAGGCGATTTCCATTCGCGATATCACCGGCGATATCGGAATTGAAACTCATCCCTCGGCCGCTCTCGCACCGACACCGTCAGCCTTGAGCCGGCGCGCTATGAAGTCTCCGGTCGCCATGAAGGATTGCGGCCGAGCCGCGCGAGAAGATTGGTCTGCGCGTCACTTTCGTCAGGCACCACAACCGGTGCGCCGAACATTCCCGATGAACTCAAGGTCTGAGAATCCGCCGGCAGGCCGTCGTAGAACAGCCGACACCATGCGGAATCCAGCCGGTCATCTGCCCCTACCGCGCGAGCAAGATCCCACGTGTGCACCAAAACCTCGCGGGTCAGATTCGGCATCAGCCTGTACTCATCCAGCTGAGTCACTCTGCCGGATTCAACAGCATCGGTCAGCGCGTCGTAGGTCAGTTGCCATCGCACTTGCAGGTCTTCTCGTGGCCGCTCCGGCTTTAAATTCAAGGGACGCAATAAAAGTACGTCATGAAAACCGATGACGTGCTCGAGCACTCCTCGCGCATCCCAGGCATCGCAGGGGGACCGACGGTCCCATTTGCCATCCGCCGATCGAACCGCCTCGCCGAATCGTTGGCAAACCGCCAGATGGAATTCGCCTACGTCATCCATCGCCGCCATGCCCACTTTCGGGCATCTGCAGAGTGAGCTCGACGGGGCAGCACAGCGCGCCGTGCTGATTGGTCACCTGGATCTCGACGTCGACCAGGCAGCGGGGAGGGTCCACCGAGGTGTCGCGCCGCTTGGCCACCGCGCGTCCCCGGCCGATCATGGTGTCGCCTGCATACACCGAGCCCGTCAGCCGCAGGGAACGCCGCACCACCCGGCTGCTCGGGCCCGCCCAATCGGTCGCGACGCGGTCGGCGAAGCCGGCGAGGTGCATCGTGTTGACATAGATCGTCGGATTGCCCTGGCGCTGCGCGTATTCGGGATCGAAGTGGCCCGGGAAGTAGTCCCACGTCGCTCCCGCGTTCTCCACCACTCGCTGATAGCTGATGTGGTCGACCACCTCGGGCAGCTCGACCGGGACGGTGATCTCGTCGAAGTCAAGGTCGTCGCCGGTCACGGGGATGTCCCGGGTGTGAAGCGGAACAAGGTGTTCCGGCATGTGGCGACCACCGTCCCGTCCTGGCGGCGATAGGTCTCCAGCGTCTCGACGAAATGACCGACGCCCAGCCGGGTCCGCTTCTCCGGAGACACCGACACCAGTTCCTCGACGACGGTCAGCACGTCACCTTCGACGATGGGCTGCAAGAACTCAACATCGTTGGCCGCGTTGATGAACGTGGTGCCCGGCAGCGGCACCCGCAGCACCAGCGATGCCGCCGGCGGCCTGCCCTGTGGCTGCCACGGCGGAGGGATCAGCCACCCCATCAGCAGGGCCGGGGGCGCTAGGAGGCCTCCCCATTTCCGGCGGGCGAACTCGGCGTCCCAGTACGAACGATTGCCGTCGTGGACCATCGCGGCGAATAACTGGATGCGTGCCCCGCTGACGGCGGTGGCCGCGGTGCGCGGCTTACTCGTCGCGCCGACCATCCGCAGCGCGTCTTCATAGGTGCCGAAGGCCAGCTGGTAGCTGAGGTCGGGGTCCACGCCGCTCACATAACGAGCGGGTGCCGACTGGGTGCCGAATCCCATTGCAGCACACGGGAAGTGAAGTACCAGCCGCCGCGCTCGTAGATCAACGTGTCCCGGAATATCCCGGTGGCCCGCAGCGTGGTGTCACCGTACATGGCGGCGAAAAGCACCGCGACGCAACGCTGTGTCGCGTCGACTCCGTCGACCCGGATCTCGTGGTCGACCGTGACCAGTCGTTGTCCGTCTCCGCCGTCGAAGGCCGCGCGCAAGTCGTCGAACGTGTCCCCATCACGGTGGTAGGTGGCGCCGGAGTGGCGGAACGTGGCAATCCAGCGCTCGCGATCGCCCTCGGAGTAGGCCCGGTTGTGCCGGGCGTTCAGGTTGAGGATGGCGGCACGACCCGTGGCGGCCTGCAGCATTTGCTGTTCCTGATAGGACATGGTCATTTTGGTCTCCAGCCTCTCTCGGGTGGCCGCCAACGAGCGAAATCATGTAACGGTAGATTGACTAGCCGAAGATTACGTAACATTAACGTAACTTACCGGCTAACGATATAGCCCTGAGCTTCACGATCCCACGTCTCCCGAGTCACCCCCCGCTCGCGCAACAAATCCTTGCGTATCCGCCCGATGACATTCTTCGGGAGTTCGTTGACGGTCTCCACGAATCGCGGCACGCAGAAGTACGGCATCCGGGCCGCGCAGAAATCGAGCAGCTCGGTGTAATCCAGTGTGGCCCCGGGCTGCAACGTCACGACCACCAGGATGTCGTCTTCGCCCAACGCGCTGGGCACCCCGACCGCGGCGGCTTCGGCCACGGCGGGATGGCTCATGACAACGGTTTCCACTTCGACCGAGGAGACGTTTTCGCCGCGCCGGCGCAGCGAGTCTTTCCTGCGGTCGACGTAGGTCAGGTTCCCCTCGGTGTCGAGCCGGCCGAGGTCGCCGGTGCGGAACCATTCTTGATGTGGAATCACCCGCAGGCCTTGCCCGACATAGCCTTCGCTCATCACGTGCGGGTACCGGGCCCGGCAGGCGATCTCGCCGACTGCGGCCGCGGGCACCGGATCGCCTCTTTCGTCGACGATGCGCACGTCGAAATTGGGATTCGGCCGGCCCGATGTTCCGGGAACCCCGTCGTCGGCCAGGGCCTTGACGGCGATCGGAAACGCCTCGGTCATCCCGTACATCGTGACGATGCGGCAGCCATAACGCTTTTCGATGTCCCGATAGGCCTTGGCGTCGATCGGAGCCGCGGAGATGAACCGCAACGGCAGCTGCGCGTCACGCGGATCCGCCGGAAGGTTGTGCAGCATCGACACCATCGCGCCTGCGCCGGCGAAGCCGATGGCACCGTGGTTGCGTACGTCGTCCCACACCGCACCGGGGTGAAACGCCTGCGCCAGCACCGTCGTCGCGCCGAGCAGCATCGGGGCCAGCACGCTGGGCGCCGCGCTCAGGTGAAACAGCGGCATCGCCGTCCACAGCACCTCCTCCGCGCTCAATTCCCAGGCCGACGCGACCGTCGCGGCCACCGTGAACAGGTAATGCCAGCTCGTGGCAACCGCTTTCGACGGCCCGGTGGTCCCCGATGTGTAGAACAGACAACCCACATCCCCCGCCGCCGCGCCAACGTCGCCGACCCGTCGGCCGGCGCCTCGACTCAAGGCCGCCTCGAGTGAATCGCCTTGCAGCACAACGCTCGGCACCGTGTCGAGCGCACCGACAACCTCGTCGACCCGGGGCCGGCGCTCGGCATCGGTCAGGATGACCTTGGCCCGCGACAGCTGCAGGGCGTGCAGCAGGAAGTCCCCTTTGTACGCGGCATTCACGGCCGCGCTCACCGCGCCGATGCGGGCCGCACCCAGCCAGAAGTAGACCCATTCCGGGCAGGTGCCGGTGAACAACGCCACGCCGTCGCCCCGGCCGACGCCCAAGTCCGTGAGCATGTTCGCCGCCGCGCAAGACCGTTGCCGCATCTGCTCGAAGGTCACGTCGACGCCGGCGATCGACATCATCACCCGGTCGGGATGCTGTTCGGCACGCCGATCGAGGACGGCCGGGACGGTGAAACCTTCGACGCCGAAATCAGCGGGCCCGGGAGGTCCGCTCCGGTCGGGGCACATGAGGCTTCCAGGGGCTCCCGATCAGGCTTTCGCGGCCGCGGGGTCGGGCTCACCGTCGGCGGTGTAGCCGAAGTCGGACGGCGAGGACTGCGTACCCGGGTAGAAGCGGTGTGCCCAGCGGCGAAGGGCGGCATAGTCGTGCGCCTCTTCGGGAGCCAGGTTCGGCTTCTCCAGGTACTTCATGTTCTCCCATGTGAAGAAGTCCTGTTTGATGACCTCTTGCTGGAGCGCCAGGAATTTCGCCGCGCGCCCGGTCGGCACGTCGCCCGCGTCGCCCGGCTCGCGGACGGACGCCTGCGTGTAGAAGTAATCGGTGTAGTCCTCGTCGACCGGCGTCTGGCCGGTGACTTGGACCGTGGCCACCAGCTCGCTGGGGAAGCGGACGACCCCCAACCCCAGCGAATAGTTGTCGTAGATGATCTTGGCGTCGACCGGCCCATTGGGAGTAAGCCAGGTGGACGCGCGGCCGCCGCCGAAATGGGCGTTGACGGTCGCGTGCAAGTGGTAACCGGACACCTCGAACGACGCGGTGGTGGCGGGATTGGCGGCCTTGTGCACATATTGCACGTGGTACGGGTCGGCGGCGTTCTCGATGATCATCTGCGGGTGCACCTTCACCCGGTTGAGCATCTGGGTATGCGGGTGCAAAGGGTAGTACTCGTTGGTTTCCAGTTCGGGCAACACCGGGGGCTGCCAGTACGGCGCCCGGCCGTGACGCTCGTGCCACGCGAGGACGAAGCCGTACCACTCCATGCTCGGGTACGTGCGGATGCGAACGTTGTTCTTGCAACCGATCTTGCTGTAGGGGATCAGCGCATTGGTGCCGTCACCCCGCCAGCGCCAGCCGTGCCAGGGGCAGACGAGGTTCTCGCCTTCCACGGTGCCGCCGACGGCTAAGTTGGCGCCGAGGTGCTGGCAATAGGCGTCCATCACGTGCACTTGGCCGGACTCGGTGCGGAAGATGACGAGTTCCTCGCCGAAGTAATGGGCACGCTTGACCTGGCCGGCGGGCAGGTCGGAGCCGAAGGCAACGATGAACCAGCCCGTCGGGAACCGGTAGGTCGACAGCGCAATGCCGGCCTGCCCGAACTCGCGTTCCGAAGGATCTCCGGCCGAGTCCGACGCCGGGTCCGAAATTGTATGCGTCACGCGCTCTCCATATCCCGCCCTGACCAAGGCGAGCCGAGCGCAACTGGGCCGCCCTTCACTCACCGCGGTTCGACGACAAGGTCTATTTTTACTATTTTAAGCATTGAACGTCAACGCGGCACCAGGCGCCTCCGGGCAGAGCGGGGTTTCAGATGACGGCAGCGGCAGTGGACCTTTCCGACTTCGCGCTGTGGCGCAACGGTTTTCCCGACGAATTGTTCGCGGAGTTGCGGCGCAGCCGGCCGCTTTTCCGCCACGACATGACGCCCGGCGTCACTCGGCTCTTCCCCGGGACGGCCCCGCGCGAGTTCTGGGTGACCACCAAGCACCGGCACACGGTCCGGCTGCATCGTGATGTCGACTCCTTCACCGCGGTCGACGGCCCGCTCATCCAGCCGGTCGGGATGTTCGCGTCTTACCCGACCATCATCAACATGGACCCGCCGGGGCTGAACAAGCGCCGCAAGCTCATCTCGAACGCGTTCAACCCGCGGGCGATCGCCAAACTCGAGGACGGCATCCGTGCGCGGGCCGCGCGCATGGTCGGCGGGCTGCTCGCCGAGGGCGGCGGCGATTGGATCGAGGACGTCGCCGACGCCCTGCCGATGACGGTCATCGGCGACATCATCGGCATACCGGAGGACGACCGGCCGCGCATCTTCGACTGCCTGGACCGCATCCTGAAGGCCAACGCGGCTGAGGGGCGGCTGGGCCGGCAGGAATTTACCGACCTCTACGCCAACATCTTCGGGTATGCCATGGAGCTCACCGCGGCGAAGCGGCGCAATCCCACCGACGACATCTGGAGCACCCTGGCGACCGCGGTGATCACCGGTGAGGACGGTGAGCAATTCAGCCTGCCGCCTAACGAACTCGAGTTCTTCTTCTTCGTGCTGGCGTTCGCCGGCAGCGACACCACCAAGAACGCGTTGGCCAGCGGGCTGCAGGCGTTCGTGGCGAATCCGGCGCAGATCGACCGCTATCGCGAGCAGGAAGCGCTGCGGCCCAACGCCATCGAGGAGGTATTGCGCTGGGCGTCACCGGTTGCGTACTGGACGCGCACCGCGAAGGTCGACGTGGAAATGGATGGCCAGCACATCGCGAAGGGCGAGCGGGTGGTGTCGATGCTGCGTTCGGCGAACCGCGACGAGGAGGTCTTCGAGTCGCCGTTCACCTTCGACATCGGCCGGCAGCCCAATCCGCAGGTGGCGTTCGGCGGCGGCGGACCGCATCACTGCCTGGGCGCCATGCTGGCGCGAGCGGAGCTTCGCGCGGTGTTCGACGAACTGTTGCTGCGCTGCGACGACATCGAAATCGGCCCGGCCAAGGTGGCTCACCCGAACCTGACCACGAACATGTCGATCTACGATGAGATGTCGATATCGCTGACCGAACGGTCGGTCTGACTGCCCGACTCAGTCGATCAGCCGCAGCGCGGCCTTGGGGCACTGGTCCACCGCGGCGCGCACGTCGATCTCCAGCCGCGGCGGCACGGGGCCATCCGCGATCTGCACCACGTCCTCGTCCCCCAGTTCAAAGACTTCCGGCGCCAGCGATTCGCAGAAGCCGTTGGCCTCACACAGGTTTTCGTCAACCGTCACGCGCATCAGATGCCCTCCACTTCTCACAGGCCCTTGGGTCGGGTCCCGATCACCCCGCTGGTTGCGAGGCGCGTCAGTTCTTCGTCGATCAGCCCGCACCGATCGCGCAGTATGACTTCATTGTGCTCGCCCAACCGCGGCGGTGGCCGCAGCAGCCACTTATCCTGGCCGGCCAGCCGGGCGAACGGTGGGCAAGGATAAAGACCCGCGCCGGTACTGGGGTGCTGCAGGGTCTCCAAGAATCCCCGATGGCGCAGTTGGGGGTTGTCGATCACCAATGACGGCGACACCACCGGCGCGGCGGGAATGCCGGCGGCGGCCAATCGCTCCACCGTCGAGTCGAGGGGTTGGTGGGCAAACCAATCCGCAAGCCGGCGATCGACGTCGTCGGCCCGCTGCCGCCGCCCCGCGACGGTGGACAGCTCCTCGCCACACCACGGCGGTCGGTCCATCAGCTCGACCAGGGCACGCCACTGCGGGTCGTCGCGCACGGTGACCGCGATCCAGTCGTCATCACCCGCACACCGGTAGATGTTCTGGATCGTGTCGCCGTGACCCCGGTTGCCTCGTCGGCTCAACGTTGCCCCGAAGACCTCGGACTCGATCGCCTGTATCGCGGTGGCGTTCAGCACCGTTTCGAGCATCGGCAGCTCGACCAGCTGCCCCGACCCGGTGCGTTCCGCGAAGTTCAGGGCTGCCAGCACCGCGAAGGCGGCGTGCACGCCAGCCAGCGGATCGCAAGCCCCGCGCGGCGTGACCGGCGGAGTATCGGGCAGTCCGGTCACCCAGGCCAGCCCGGCTATCTGCTCCATGGTGGGGGCGAATCCGACACGATCCCGCCACGGCCCATCCAGCCCGAAGGCGGGCATCCGGGCAACCACGAGCTTGGGGTTGACGTTCAACAGCACGTCGGCGGTCAGTCCGAACTGGTCCATCACCCGCGGTGAGAAGTTCTCGATCACCACGTCGGCGCCGGCGGCCAGCTCGGTAAACAGGCGACGCCCGTCCTCGGAGCCCAAATCCAATGTGACGGAACGCTTGTTGGTGTTCATAGCGTGGAAAACCCAGCCGTACTCCCACCAATCCTCCACGTCGGTGCGCATGCCGCCCGAGTATCGGATGCCGTCGGGTCGCTGTATCGACTCCACCTTGACGACATCGGCTCCGAACGCGGCCAGCAGGTGAGTTGCCGCGGGACCGGCCCAGAACGCGGTCAGGTCGACGATGCGCACACCGGCCAAGGGCAACCCTTGCGGAGCCGGGCCTGTATCGGATTCTCTTCGGGGCCAAGGGATCTCGTCATTGTCCTCACCGAGAACGGGGGTGCACCGCACCGGGGCGGGCGAGCACGCCGACATCAACCATGGCGGGCGGGGCTGGTGAAAACCGGCGGGGTTGTTTACGAATGCCCCGCGCTGGGTCACGTACTCCATCTCCCTGATCGTGGAGCCGTTGCCCAGCTCCGCGATGGGTAGCCGGAACAATTGGCCGAGCTCGACGATCTCGGCTACGGTCCGTTCGGCCAGCCATGGGCCGACCTGTCCGCGGATCAGGTCACGGTAGGCCCACCGGCCGATCTGGAAGCGCAGCTGTTCGATCTCCTCGAGCTGCGGGCATTCGACCATCGCGACGAAGTCCAGCCATTGCTGGCCGGTGACCATGGTGATCCCGACGTAGCCGTCCTTGGCCGGCTCGATCGACGGCACTTCGAGGGTGCGGCGGATCGGCGGCACGCGCAGCAGCTGAGAGTGCAGCCATTCGCTGCTCTGCATCGCGGTCAACGCCTCGAGCATGGACAGATCGAGGTGCTCACCGGGGCCGCCGCGCTCGACGCGTCGGCGCACGGCCAGTACCCCGAACGCGGCGTACACGCCGCCCATGTACTCCCCCAGGTCGCCGCCGATGGAGATCGGAGGCCCGTCCGGATCGCCGCGGAAGCCGGGCGAGCCCGCCCACGCTTGCAGGGTGAATTCACTGGCGGCCCGATCGGCGTACGGTCCGCTCCAGCCGAAGTCGGAGATCGTGACGATGATTGCGCGCGGAGAGGCCGCCAGCAGCCGCCGCGGGTCGACGCCCAGCGCCTCGGCCTGCGCCCGGCCGGCCGTGATCACCACCACGTCGGCGGCGGCCAGTTCGGCGGAAAATCGCTCAGCGGCCGCGGGGTACGTCATGCTGCGCTTGCCGGCATTGAGGTAGGCGAAAAACGGCGAACTCTCCCCGTCCGGCACCGGCGACCCGGTCGCGGAGTACCGCCGCAACCAATCTCCTTGCGGCGGTTCGATTTTACGCACCTGGGCCCCGGCGTCGGCCAGCAGCTTGCCGCAGTAGCTGCCGGCTATCCGGTCACTGATCTCGACGACACGCAGGTCATGCAGCGGTGTTGGGTGGCTGTCGGACCGCTCGCTCACTTACACCCGCCCTCCCGATCGACTCGCGATCGAAGAAGCTATTTATACCATTACTGCTAAAATAGCTAAGCCAGCGAGTTGCTTTGCATCGAGGATCGGATGACCGACTTGGGAATTGGGCGCGACGCCCGTCGCCGATTGTCGGCGCCGCGGATCGCAGAAATCGTAGCCGACGAGTTGCGCCGCCAGATCATCAACGGCGAGCTCGCCGACGGCGATCTCCTGCCGCGTCAAGAGGTGCTCGTCGAACAGTTCAATGTGAGTTTGGTGTCCCTGCGTGAAGCGCTGCGGATTCTGGAAACCGAGGGGCTGGTTTCGGTTCGGCGGGGCAATCGCGGCGGCGCCGTCGTGCACGCCCCGGCCAAGACCAGCGCCGCGTACATGCTCGGGCTCTTACTGCAGAGCGAGTCCGTCGGCGTCGCCGACCTCGGCATGGCGCTGCAGGAACTCGAGCCCGCATGCGCCGCGCTGGCCGCCCGGCGCCCAGACCGGGCGGACACCCTGGTTCCAGAGCTCAACCGGGTCAATGAGTCCATGGCCGAAAACATCGAGGACGGCGGGCTGTTCACCGAAATCGGCCGCGAATTCCACGATCTCGTGGTCCGCGGCTGCGGAAACCACACCATCATCGCGGTGGTCGGCAGCTTGGAGACGCTGTGGACCAGCCACGAACAACAGTGGGCGGACGAAAGCGCGGCGCGTGGCACCTACCCCTCGCTGGCCCAACGCCGTGCGGTGCTCAGCACCCACGTCAAGCTGACCGAGACCATCGCGGAGGGCGACGTCGACCGGGCGCGCCGCATCGCGGGTCGCCATCTCGCCGACACACAGACCTATGTGCTCTCCGGCCGGCACGATCAACGAATCCACGCGCAGTCGCCGCAGGCATTGTCGCGGACGCGGGATTTCCGCCAACCCTGAGAGGCAGCCCTTGAGAACCGCATTGGTCACCGGCGGCAGCGGCGGGATCGGAAAGGGGTGCGGTCGCAAGCTGGCCGAGCTGGGTTACGACGTGGTGCTGGCGGCGCGTCGCGAGGCTCCGCTGCGCGCGGCCGCCGAGGAGATCGGTGCGCGCCATGTTGTGGCCGATGCGTCCGATCCGGACGGATTCGCCGCTGCGACAAGCGTATTGGAGACAATCGACCTCGTCGTCCACGCCGCCGGCGCGCTGGGCGGAACGTACGCGCGCAAGCAGACGTTCGAGCAGTGGCGGACCATCATCTCGGCCAACCTGGATTCGTGCTTCGTGGTGACCGCCGCCGCACTGCCCAGGATGCGCGCGGGTTCGCGGTTCGTATTCATCTCGTCGTCGGCGGCGCACGAGCCGATGATGGCCCGGACCGCCTACTCGGCATCGAAGGCCGGCATGAACGCGTTCGCCCGGGCCTTGGCGCTGGAAGTCGACCGTGACGGCATCAGCGTCCATATCGTCACACCCGGCCCGGTCGAAACCGAAATGCTTCAAGACGTTCCCTTCGAGATGTACGCGATCCAGATCTCGGATGTGGCGGATGCGGTCGCCTGGCTGGACACCGTCGACCCGTCGGTCGACCTGCCGGAGATCCGGCTCAGCGCGGTGCAGCGCGGGCCGTTCGCCCGGCCGCCGGTCGTCCCCACGGAAGCGCGGCGGCGCGCGGCGCAACGGGGCTGACGGCTACGGCGCCGGGAACGCCTTAATCACCGATTCGCCGAACTCGTGCAGGGAATCCGGGACGGCGAAGTCGGCGAACCACACATAGAATCGCTCGACGCCCTGGGCGGCCAGTCCGTTGAAGTGCGCGATCAACTCGTCGGCATCCCCGCAGACCAGGCCTGACCCGAGGTTGCCGAATCGCCGGGCGCTCACTTCGCGCACGGTGTCCGGATCGCTGCTGGTACGGACAAAACCCACCATCTGCTGGACCGACACCCGGGCCGCCCCCGCGGCGGGGGCCAGCTTCGGCAACTTGTCGAGGTGGTTGGCCGGCACATTCCACCAATCCGCATATCTACGAACGAGTTCCATCATCCGGGGCCCCGTGCCGCCCAAGACCAGCGGTATCGGATGGGACCTTCGCGGGACCTGCGCGGCCCCACCCTCCTCGTCGCCCCAGTACTGCCTGATCAGGTCCAGGTGGCGCCCGAGTAGCTCGACCCTGGCCTTCGGATCCTGCTGACCCACATCGAATCTGGTGAACTCCGCGGGCCAGGACCCCGCACCGAGACCCAGATCGAACCTGCCCTCCGATGCGTCCGACAGGGTGACGGCTTGTTTGGCCAGCACGGCGGGGTGGCGAAACGCGTCACACAGCACCAGGTGGCCGATCCGCAGCCGCTCGGTCTTGGCCGCCACCCAGCTGGCGATGCCCATTGCCTCCCAGATGCTTTCATCGGGCAGACCCGGTGCCTCGAGGTGATCGATGAACGCCATGCCGTCGAAGCCACTGGCCTCGGCGTGGCGTGCCCGCTCTGCGATGTCGGCCACCGACAACCGCACCTGCGGCAGGAACAAATACCACTCGACCATGTACCCACCTATGCGTGTGTTCCCGTGCGATTGCGGACCGGGCGGCTAGTTTACTATCTTTATTATGTTAGGGGTCTTATGGATGTCGGACTGAATTCGGAGCAGCTGTCGCTGCGCGACACCGTGCGCGACATCCTACGTACCGAGTGCCCGCCCGACGCCGCTCGCCAAGCGATGACGGATCCGGAGCGGTGGCGCGCGCTGTGGAAGACGGTCGTCGATCTCGGTTGGACGGAACTGGCCGCCCCCGGGACCGGCGACTACGGGCCGGTTGAGCTCGCTGTAGTGCTGGAGGAATGCGGTGCCGCCATCGCGCCGATCCCGCTGCTGAGCAGTATCGGTCTGGCCGCGGGCGCGTTGCGGGGCGCGGGCCTCGACGCGGTTCTCGACGACATCGCCGGCGGTGTCGTCGCCACCCTGGCCGTGCACGCCAGGGGATCTCGGCTGCCCGGGGCGCCGATGACGCTGCGCGGCGGACGCCTTCGCGGACGGGCGTTCGCGGTCCCCGATCTCGCCCGCTCCGAGCTGCTCGTCACGCTGGCGCGGGCCGACACCGGCACCGGCACAGTGGTGGCGGTCGCGCGCTGCGGCAACGGAGTTACCGTGATCGCGGGCGAGTCGACCGATCCCACGCACCCGCTGGCGGACGTCGAGGTCGACGCCGAGCCAGTGGCTACGGCACCCGTCGACATCGAAGCGGCGTTGTCCGCACCCTTGGTGGCCGCCGCCGCCGATTTGGTCGGCGTGGCGAGCGCCGCCCTGCACCGCTCCGTCGAGCACGCGAAGTCGCGTCGCCAGTTCGGCACGCCGATCGGCGCGTTCCAGGGGATCAAGCACGCGCTCGCCGACAACTACGTCGGGCTGGAACGCGCCCGCAGTCTCACCTACGCTGCGGCCGCCCGGCTGGGCGATCCGGCCACGGCACCCGCGGACGCGTGGACGACCGCGGCGCTGGCAAAAGCGGCGGCCGGCGACGCGGCCGCCAATTGCGCGAGAACCGCGGTCCAGGTGCACGGCGCGCTCGGGCAGACCTGGGAGCACGACGCGCACCTGTACGTCCGGCACGCCTGGCAGGCCGCCGCGATGCTGGGAGACAGCCGCGCGCTTTACCACGAGGTGGGCCGCCGTTTCGCAGGAGGCGCGGCATGACTGCGGTTGTCGAAGAATTCGGCGCGTGGCTGACGGAGTTTCTGCCGACGGACTATTACGAGAATTATCGCGAGTACCGCTGGGACCTGAAGCTGCGGCGCGATTACCAGCGAGCGGCCTTCGAGGCCGGATGGATACAGCCGACCTGGACCCGAGAACACGGCGGCCGATCGCTGGGCCTGCGCGATGCGATGGAGGTCAGGCTCGAGGCCGCGCTGCGGTCCGCGCCCAAGCTGCCCAACATCGCGGGCCCCAACGTCGCCGCACCCGGTATCCGTCAATTCGGCACGCCCGCCCAGATCGACCGCCTGCTGGTTCCGCTGCTGCGCGGTGACGAATGGTGGGCGCTGGGCATGTCCGAGCCGGAAGCCGGATCCGATTTCGCCGGCCTGCGCACGCGCGCCGAACGCGACGGAGACGTATTCCGAGTGAACGGTCACAAGATCTGGACCACCCAAGCCCACGAGTCGCGATGGTGCACCCTCTACGCCCGCACCGATCCCGAGGCGCCGAAACACCGGGGCATTTCCTGCCTGATTCTCGACCTGCACTCGTCGGGAGTGCGGATCGAGCCCATCCGAATGGCGTCGATCTCCGACGAGACATTCTGCGAGGTCTTCCTCGACGACGTCGAGGTGCCGGCGGACAACCTGCTGGGACCGCTCAACGGTGGGTGGAACGTCGCGCTGTCCTCACTGCACCATGAACGCCAGATGATCTGGATCATGAACTGGGTCGAGATCAAGCATGGACTTGACTCGGTACGCAGGGCGCAGCCGACGGCGGATATCTGCACGGAGCTCGGTTCGCTGCTTGCCGACGCCGAAGCGTTGCGGGCCACCGGATACCGCGCCCTGGGCAACGAACTGGCGGGACGGCCGAGCCCCGAAGCCGACACCATGAAGCTGCTCGGATCGGTTACTTTGCAGCGTGTTTGGGAGCTCGCCGCCGTCGCCGAGGGAACGCAGTCGCTGAGCGACCCGGACCTGCTCTTCGAACGCCAGGACGCGCTGGCCGCGACCATCTACGGCGGAACGTCGGAGGTCCAGCGCAACATCATCGCCGAGCGCCTGCTCGGGCTGCCGAAGGGATGACAACGATGGATTACGACCTCGGCGACGACGCCGCACAACTGCGAAACCACCTGCGCGAGCTGGTGTCCAACCACATACCCGCCGACTTCCTCGGCGCCTGCACCGAGAACCCGCGGGACCTGGCCACCACCGAGACGTTCTGCAAACTGCTGGCCGCCGAGGGCCTGCTGGCGCTGGCCTGGCCGAAAGAGCATGGCGGCGGCGGTGGTTCGGTGTGGCAGCAGACGGTGCTGCGCGAGGAGATGTGGGCCCAGCACGAGCCCCGTGGTCCCCAGTACATGGGGATCAACTGGGTGGGTCCGGCACTGATGCGCTATGGAACGGCCGAGCAGAAGGCCAAGCACTTGGCCGCCATCGCCGCCGGCGACGTGATCTGGTGCCAGGGCTTCTCCGAGCCGGAGGCCGGCACCGACCTCGCCTCGTTGCGCACCCGCGCCGTGCCGGACGGGGACGGTTGGCGGATCACCGGTCAGAAGGTGTGGACGTCGTATGCGCTCATGGCATCGTGGTGTGTGCTGGCGGCGTGCACCGATCCCGAGGCCCCAAAGCCCAAGCGGCTTACCCTCTTTCTGATTCCGATGGACCGGCCCGGCTTCACCGTCCGGCCTATCGGGTCAATGCTGGGACCGCATCACCTCAACGAGATGTTCTTGGACGACGTGCAGGCGTTCCCCGGCGATGTCCTCGGCGAGGTCGGCGACGGCTGGCGGGTGATGCGCGAGGCGCTGGCATTCGAGCGGGTGGGCATCGCCCGTTACGCGCGGTGTGAATCGCTGCTCGAGCGGATGCGCGCCCAGCTCGGCGACGACTGGGACACACTGCCCGAATCGCTTCGCTCGCGGTGGGTGCGGGCGCTCGTCGATCTACGGGTGGCCCGGCTGCTGGCCTATCGAGCGGTGTCGCTGCAGGATGACCCGGCGGCGGGCGCGGCCGCCAGCGCGGCCCGCATCGCCACCACGACGTGCGACCAGCAGGTCGCCGAACTACTTTTCGACGTGCTGGGCCCGGTCGCGCTGGACAGCGGCACTGGCGCGGCGCTGCATGGGGCGATCGAAGATCATTGGCGTTACGCACAGGCGGCTACCGTGGCATCGGGCACCATCGAAGTGCAGAAGATGTTGGTGGCCCGGGACGTGTTGGGAGAGCACCGGTGAAAACCGATTTGCCACAAGATATCAGCGACTTCGCCGCGGTCGCGGCCAAGCGGTTCGCCCGGCTGGGCGGGCCGCAGGCGGCGTTGCGCGCCGAGACCAACGACGGCGTCCGGGACGCCGCGCGCGCTGCGCTGAGCGAGGTCGGCGCGTTCGAGCTCGATGTCCGGTCGGCGCCGGATGACCTGCTGGCCGCTGCGGTGCTGTGCCGGGCCGCCGGCGCCACCGTGTTGCCCTATCCCCTTGTCGAGGAGTTGCTCGCGATCGACGGCGCCCGCCTCGCGCTGGTCGACCCCGAGGCGCCGCGCATCGACCATGGCGACCTGCCCGGTGACTGGATCGCCGCCGACCTGGACGGCACCCGGTACCAGCCGCGGCCGGCGTCGCGGACCGCGGCGAAACTCGGGCCGTTCCTGGTGCCCGCTTCGCTCGGGGCACCCGATGGAAGTGTTCCGGCCAGCGACGTTAACCTTCATCTCGTGCTGGGATCATGGCGGATTCTGGGATCGATGGAACAGGCGCTGCAGATCGTCACCGATCATGTGCGCGCCCGCATTCAGTTCGGCAAGCCGCTGGCGGATTTCCAGGCCGTCAGGTTCGCCGTCGCGGAGGCCGCCGTCGCCGTGCGCGGACTGCACGAGTTGGCGAAATACACCGTCTGCCGTCCCGAATCGCTAGCGATACAGATTCGTTCGGCGGACGCAGTCGTTCTTCGGCTCAAAGCATCCGACACCGCGCGGCAGGTGTTGCGCACGTCGCATCAGTTGCTCGGCGCCCTGGGGTTTTGCGACGAGTCCGACGTCAGCGTGCTGGACCGTCACACCCAGCCGCTGATCCGTTTGCCGCTCGGGGCGGAGGCGCTCGCGTTGCGCCTGATCCCCGGCGTTCCGGACGGCTCCCTCGAGACACTGTTCAGCGGGCCGGTTTCGGCGTGACCGAATCCGCGGCAGCCGAAGTGACGGCCAACCCGTTAGCGGACGGAATCCCGTTCGGAACCAAGCTCCAACAGCTCGCCGAACAGCGTCGCGACGACCTAGGGGTGACCATCGTCGCCCTCGACGGCACCGCGCAGTCGCTGACGTTCGGTGAACTCGACGCCCGCGCCAACCAGTGGGGCCGCGCGCTGGCCGCCAACGGCGCCGCGACCGGATCCCTTGTCGCGCTGGCGATCCCGAACTCAGTACACCTGGTGCTGGCTACGCTGGGGTGCTGGAAGATCGGTGCCGTTCCCGTTCCCATGCATTGGGATCTGCCCGAATGGGAGCGAGACCGGGTACGCGAGGTTATCGACCCCGCCGTCGTCGTCGACGAGACGAGTCGGTGGCGCCTCGAGGCCCAAGCTGCGGCCGAGTCCGCGGACGCCCTGCCCGAGGCCGTCTCCCCCAACGTCAACGGCATCTGCAGCAGCGGTTCGACCGGCATACCGAAAGTCATCCTCAGCCTGGCGCCCTCGCTCTGGACCCCACAGCACGGCGAGCCGTTCTTGTCGAACTGGACGCCGGTCGCTCAGCCCCAGACCATCATGGTGCCCGCGCCGATGTACCACACCAACGGCTTCGCCACCTTCTTCTTCTTGCTGGCCGGCGACCACCTGGTGATACTCGAAAAGTTCGATGCCGCACTGGCTCTGGATGTGATCGAACGCTTTCGGATCACCAATTTCACGGCCACGCCGACGATGCTGGCGCGCATCGCGGCCCAGCCGGACGTCCGGCAGCGAGACCTGTCCAGCATCGTGTTCGTCCTGCAGGGCGCCGCAGTGATGCCGTCCTCGCTCATGCACACCTGGTTCGAACTGCTGAGCCCGCAGCAGATGGTGTCGGCGTACGGCATGACGGAGAACCTTGGGCTCACCGCGTTGCGCGGCGACGAGTGGCTGGCTCATCCGGGCAGCGTCGGCCGTGGTTTCCGGGAAACCGAGATCCGGATTCTCGACGCCGGAACGAAGCAGCTCGGCCCCGGCGAACACGGCGAGATCTACCTGCGCGCACCGATGAGCGCGGGATCCCGCTATGTGGGCGGCGCGTCGCCGCTACCTTCGACCGAAGATGGCTTCCGCTCCGCCGGCGACATCGGCTATCTGGACGAGGATGGCTACCTCTACATCGTCGACCGCCGAGTCGACATGATCATCACCGGTGGCGCGAATGTGTTTCCGGCGGAGGTGGAATCGGCTTTGGCGGGCCATCCCGGCATCGCCGACGTCGTCGTCATCGGCCTCGCCGACGCGCAATGGGGACGCCGGGTGCACGCGGTGGTGCAGCTCGCCGACGGCGCGGTGCTCATCGAAGAACAAGTGATCGAGTACGCGAAGAGCCGGCTCGCCCATTACAAGGCCCCGAAGACCGTCGAGTTCGTCGACGCGATTCCCCGGACCGCGGCGACCAAGGTCAATCGCTCGGCCATGATCGAAGCCCGGGGCGGGTAATCGCCAGTCAGGCGTAACTCGCAGGAGGTACCCGGCAGCGTCGCGGATACGACGGACCCCCAGACGAGTCAGCCGAATATCGGCTGACCACAGCCGGATTCGGAAAGCAACCGTTGCGATCGCTGCCAAGGACGCCGCGCCGACGTAACCTACCGATGGTTGCCGATCTGTTGAACGGCATACCGAATGCGAGTTGCTCGCCGACGGCGTCGAGGGTCGCAGCGGTCGCCTATGGCGCACCTGACCGAGCGGACCGGGACCGGTTGTTCGCCCTGGTTAAGCGCTACAGCCCCAATTGCGCCACCTACGCCGACACCGCCGGCGTTCGGGAGATGCCGGTGTTATGGCTGGGGCCGAAAACCCCATGAGCGTCGGACGCAGATGAAGGTGGTGTTTGCGGCGGGCTGGGGTGAAAATCGTTTTACCTGAGGCCGTCCGGGGTGGTGGCGGTATCGCCCCGGCCTGGCATGCCGGGCAGAGGTCGGCCGGGACCAAAGGAGGGAGCTGAAATGCATAGATCGCGATCAACGGGTGGTGTGCGCTGGGCCCTCGTCATGATCGGCGCCGTGTTGGGCGTCGCGCTGCTGAGCGCTGGTGCGGCGAGCGCCGCCGGCCCGGCCCAGTTGAGGAGCCGATTGGCCAATGTGTGCCTCGACGCCCCGAATGGCAACAACACGGCGACGATGGTTAACCCCTGTGATGGGTCGAAAACCCAGTTATGGGATTTCAACGCTGCCGGTCAGATCGCGAGCGTCGCCTTCCCGGGGAGTTGCGTGAGTATCAGCGACGCAGCCGATACCACCCCGGCGATGCTGTCGCCCTGTCAGCTCAATGGGAACAACCAGCGTTGGACTGCCCAGCCGAACGGCCAGGTGACGAGCGCTCTCGGTCCCTGCCTCAACATCAACGGCGGCGTTGCGAACCCGGGGACTCCGGTGATCGCCTATCACTGCATCGCCGATGTACAAGACGAGCAGTGGGACAGCGTTCCCTGATCCGACTGGTCGATGTGTCCGGAATGCTGGCGGATCATCATCGGATAGACCGCCTGGATGCCGTGCACCACACCGCGCGGGTTCACGTCAAAACACGTCGTTCCAGTCCTCGAGAGTGTACGAGTCGACCTCACCGGAGACACCGATGCCGGCGTTGTTGAACAGGTAGTCGATACGTCCGGATTGCCCTACCGCCTCGGCGACGGCGCGCTGGAACGACGGGTAGTCGCGCACATCGAGCTCGATCGCATGTGCTTTTCCGCCGCCACCGTCGAGGCGGTGTGCCATCTCCTGCGCCGGGCCGATCTGACGATCGGCGATCCAGACCTCAGCGCTGCCGTCGACCAGTTTGGTTGTCAGAGCCGCGCCGATGCCGGAATGGTCAGCCGACCGGCGTGATTCCCGAGCTCGATATGGTGAACCCACGGCCCGAAACGACGGTGCACGTCACCCCACCTGTCTCCGATCGACACGTGAACGGGCCGGCCGCGATCGTCTGGCCGTAGCCGAGGATCGGGGTGCCCTCCGCCGGATTGGCCAGACAGCTTTCGCCCGCGCAGCGTGAGAGGACACCATCGGTGTCCATCCGTACGGACGCCGGTGGCGAGCCGGTGAAGCAGAACGTTTCGTCGGGTATGCCGCGGCGCTGATAGTCGATCTCGCAGCTGATGTTGCGTGACGGGGACAGGAAAGCCACGTAATTGTCCTGGTCCGCGGCGGCCGGCGGGGCGAACGCCTGCAGCGCAAGGATGGTCCCGGCGGTCAGCGCTTTTCTCAGCACACGCCAACCGTGCCATAGCGGGGCAGCCGGCGGACTGCTTGCCTTGGCAACTTATTGGATCGGTTCGTCGCCGAGCACGGTCGTGCGCAGCATCTCGCGCTGCGACGTGGGATCGTACGGGGCCGCGCGGTGGAGCACTCCGCGGTTGTCCCAGATGACGGTGTCCCCCACCGACCACTTGTGGCTGTACACCTTGTCCGCCCCCGTGGCCCGCTCGAGTAAGTCGTGGAGCAGCGCGCGGCCCTCGTCGACATCCATGCCCACCACGTAGTCGGCCGACGCGCCGAGCACCAGCGACTTGCGGCCACTGCGGTGCGTCCACACCAGCGGGTGCTCATGGGTCCGCCGCGATCGCCAGCGGGCCACCTGCTCCGGACCCGCGTCGGGATGAACGCGTCGCTGAGAGGCCTCCAGCGAGTGCACGACGCGAAGCGAGCCGAAGCGGTCCTTTTCTTCGTCGGTCAGTTCCTCGTAGGCGGCATATGAGTTGGCGAATTCGGTTTCGCCACCCCATTCGGCGACCTGCACGGCCGACAGGACGGTGGCCTTCTGCGGGCATTCGTCGCCGAGCGGCGTGCATCCATCGATGTGCCAGTCGAACGTGGCCTTCAAGATTTCCGCCGAGGAATTCTTGGCCGGGTTCAGCGAGATCGGATAGATCCCCGCGACCGGGTGGTGACCGTCAGCAGAGTGATCGACCTCGCCGAGTAGACGGCAGAAGGCGACCTGGACCTCAGGATCGAGCCGCAGGCCGCGGAACACCAGGACTCCGTTGTCCTCCAACGCATCCAGGACCGCTTCACCGACCGGGTCGTCGGAAGCCAGGCGGGCCGGATCGAGGCCGCTGACTTCCGCGCCGACGGACGCGGTGAGCTTGTTGATGGTGAGCAGACTCATGGTCTGTCCTTCCTAATTAAAGTGTGGGCCTTGCCGTCAAGGCGACGGCTCGACGGTGCGGATCATGACCGCGTCGGCGGCGCTGACGGGCGCGGGTTGGTGCATGATCTCCACCGCCATCGCGACCATGATCAACGAATAGATCATGCGCAGGAGGTTGAGCGCGTCGTCGGGCAGGTTGTCGAGCGGGAACTTGTCGCAGTAATCGATGGCCTCTTCGAGCCTCGGGAAGAACGCGTCGTAGAACTCGTGCATCTCGGGCATCGTGCTGGCGATCCGGGCGTTCCAGCGTTCGGTTTCCGTGGCCAGACACCACCTTTGGGCGTACTTCTCCAATTCGGCGAAAGCGCTGGGCAGCATGGCATCTGACATGGGGTTACACTCCTGCCGGCTCGGAGGCACGTTCGCGCCGGTACGCATCAACCCAGTCGACGACGACTTTGTGCAGGTGGCGTACCAGTATTTCCTGGTCGTTGAGCGGAAACTCATCGACGATGCCGTATTCCAGTGCGGCCTGCGTCCCACCGAGCATCCCCGCGTCCTGCAGCGCGAACTCCTTGAGCACCACCGATGCGACTTCGTGTTCGACGCGTTCGCGCACACTGCGGGCGGGGTGGAAGTACGTATAGGCCTCAAAACGATGCGTGTTGTGTGAGGTGGGCCAATACCGGTACAGCAGGTACCAGCCGCCGTAGATCAATATTTCGATGTTGGGGAAGATCTGGAAATTGCTGATGCCCCAGGGCTCGATGCCGCCCGGATTGAGGCCGGGTGGTAGCGCCCCGATATCCGGTGTGCGCCACGGGCCGACCAGTCCGCTCTGGGTGGCGCGCTCGATCGGATACATGTACTCCGGGGGCAGCAACCACCGCCGTCGCCCGGCGGTCGACACCAGCCGGTGCGGACCGTCGATCTGGAAGTGCCCACAGGTGAATCCGGCGTTGGGGTCTCGCACGTCGGGCGGCACTTGTTGCGGATGCAGGGAAGGTACGTGGTAGTACTCCTGAAACGCGTCGGCGAAGATCTTCCAGTTGCTGTTGTTGTGCGCCACCCATTCGTAGCGTTCGGTCAATTTGTCGAAGGGGTAACCGTCGAGACCGGTGACCATGGGCCCGAGGAATTCCCGCAAAGTCTGCCGCGGTTCGGGGTCGAAGTTGATAAAAACGAACCCGTTCCAGACGTCACAGTGCACGGGTCGCAGTCCGTACTCGGACGGGTCGAAGTCGAAGAACTCGGCTTGCTGCTGCACGAATTTCAAGGCGCCCTCGAGATCGTAGCGCCAACCGTGGTACTTGCAGGTGAATTGCCGGCAGGTGCCGCGGGTCTCCTGGGCGGGAAAGTCGTTCCACACCAGCTTGTTTCCCCGGTGACGACAGACGTTGTAGAAGGCGCGGATGCGCTCGTCTCGCCCCTTCACCAAAATGACCGAAGTGCGGGCTGCCTCGATCTCTTTGGTGAGGTAGCTGCCCACGCGGGGCAGCTCCTCCACGCGGGCGATGTTCAGCCAGGCGCGTTTGAAGATCGCTTCGCGTTCGAGTTCGTAGAACTCCGGCGAGGTGGAGTCGCTGAATGACACCGGACCGGTACCCAGTTCGGGATAGTGTTCGGTCCAGGAGCCCTCCGGCGGCCTGCCTGATCGCGTCATGTGAACCTCCTGATCGACGCAGAAGCCGAAAACATCGGCGCCCGAACGGTTGTCACAAAACCGCTCCGCCGTTGACGCCCAAGACCTGGCCGGTGATGAACCTGGCTTCCTCCGAGCACAAGAATCCCACCGCCGCGGCGACGTCCGCCCCCGTGCCCAGATAGCCCAGCGGGATGTTGGCGGCGATCTGGTCGTTGGATGGCAGGTAGCCGGCAGCCTGGCCCTGATGCTGCATCGGCGTCTCGATGCCCGACGGCGGGATGTTGTTGACCGTGATCCCGTGCGACGCATACTCGCGCGCAAGCGACTTGGTCAAGGTGATCACCCCGCCTTTGGATGCCGCGTAATGGGCGGCGAACGGTGAGCCGCGTTGAGCGCTTGACGACGAGATCATCACGATCCTGCCCCATTTGGCGTCAACCATGTCCGGCAGCGCGATTTGGCAGCAGTGAAACGTCCCGGTCAGATTGACGTCGATGATCCGCGCCCAAGATTCGGCGGTGATGTCGGCGAAGGCCGAGAAATCGAAAAGTCCGGCACTGGTCACCAACACCGTGACCGCGCCCATCTCGCTGCGGACCTTGGCGAATGCCTGCTCGAGCGCGGGCCTGTCGGTGACATCGGCGCTCACGCCGATCGCGGTGACGCCCTCGGCGCGCAGATCTTCGGTGACACGTTGCGCCGCTTGTTCATTGACGTCAAGGACCGCGACCTTGTGCCCGCGCCGACCCAATTCGTGGCAGGTGGCTTCGCCCATGCCCGAGGCGCCGCCCGTCACCACGGCCACCCGGCTCATTGAGTCCGCCCCATTGCGGTTGTTCTCCTGTCCGTTCACTCGTAGACCACGCGCACCGTGCGGCTGGTCGGCAGCGCTTGGCAGGTCAGAACCCAGCCGTCGTTGACCTCGTCGTCGTCGAGTGCGTCATTGTTGAGCATCCGGGCGCTCCCGCGCGTCAGGCGCGCCATGCAGGTTGCGCACGAACCGGTTTCGCACGAGGACGGTGCCGCCAAACCCGCCATGCGGGCGGTCTGAAGCAACGTATCGCCCGCACTGTAGGGCACCGTGGTGGTGCGCCGGTCCAGCTCTATGGTCACTTCCTCGGTCACGATTCCGTCGCTATCGCGCGACCCCGCCCCGGCGGTCGCAGTGGGCTCTGGCATCCCTCCGACAATATCAACTACTTGCGATTAATATCAAGTACTAGAGACTTGCCTCCTCAGTTCTCCACGTGGTCATTGAAAAGCTCATGGCCGGTGCCCTTTTCGACGACGCGCCCCAGAAGTTCACGGAGGGTTTGCTGCTCTTGCACGCTGAGCACGCCGAACACCCGCTCGTGCGCGATGATCGCATCGTTGACGACCGTCTCGGCGACGTTGCGACCCTCCCCCGTGAGGTAGGCCTGCAGTATCCGGCCATGCTGGGGATCGCGCTTCCTTTCGACCAGCCCGCGGCGCTCCAGGGCGGTCAGCGCGAGCTGGACCCCTTGCGGGCTGATCAACAGGCGCCGGGCCAGTTCAGCGCCGGAAAGGCCGGGCTCGTTGGCGAGTTGGCGCAGCACACCGATCTGGGCGGTGCTGACCCCGTGCACGCGCATCGCGTCGTTGATCGTCGTCAGCGAGTAATAGAAGGCCTGCTTGAGCAACCACAGGATGTTATCGGTGAGTTCCATCGCTGCCTCCCTGCTTGAAGATCTCGCCACCCTTCATGACGAACGGCACCTCGAGAGTGGTGTCGATGTCCTGCGAGGGATCGCCGGGCACGGCGATGATGTCGGCGAGGTAGCCGGGCGCCAGCCGGCCCAGCTCGTCGTCGGCGTCGATGAGCTCCGCGGCCACGACGGTGGCGGCCCGGATCGCCTGCATCGGCGTCATACCGCGCTTCACCAGCGCGCCAAGCTCCTTGGCGTTGTGGCCGTGCGGAATCGCCGGCGCGTCGCTGCCGCACGCGATGCGCACACCGGCGGCAATCGCCTTCGGCAGCATGGCTTTCGCCCGAGGAAAGACCTCCTCGGCTTTCTTGCGCAGCTCCGGTGCAATCCGGTCGACCGCCATAGCCTCGGTCAAATACGTGGTGGAGACCAGGAAAGTGCCGTGGTCGACCATCATCTGGATCGTCTCGTCGCTCGCCAGGAAGCCGTGTTCGATGCAGTCGATTCCGGCGCGGATGCACGCCTGGATCGCGGTGTCGCCCACGGCGTGCGCGGCCACCCGCACCCCGGCGCGGTGGGCTTCGTCGGCGATCGCGGCGAACTCGGCGTCGGAGTATTGCTGGGCGCCCGGGGCCGTGCTGTGGGACATAACCCCGCCGGACGCCGACACCTTGATCAGCTTCGCGCCATGGCGAATTTGGTAGCGAACACAGGCGATTACGTCCGGGACACCGTTGGCGATGCCCTCCGCCAACGACAACGGCATGATCCCGGGCGCGAGCCGCTGGAACACCGTCGGATCCAGGTGCCCGCCGTAGGGCGTGACGGCGTGACCGGCGGGATAGATGCGCGGGCCGGCGTGCCAGCCCTGGTCGATGGCGCGCTGCAGCGCAACGTCGAGCAGGTAACCCCCGGTCTTGACCATCAACCCCAGGTTGCGCACCGTGGTGAAACCCGCGTCCAGCGTGGTGCGCGCGTTGACCGCACCGCGCAACGTCCGGTAGGCCGGGTCGTCCTGGACACCGTGCATCGGCGACGGCAGACCCTCTGGTCCGCCGGGGCCGCCGATCAGCAGGTTGAGTTCCATATCCATCAGGCCCGGCAGCAGCGTGACGTCTCCCAGGTCGATGACCGTTGCCGAATCCGGCACGCCGCCTTCGGGATTGACGGCAGCGATGCGCTCACCCTCGACGACCACAACGGCCGGTGAACGAACCTGGCCGTCGACCACGTCGCCCCACCGCGCCGCCCGCAGGACGGTGGTCATGGAACGGGCTCGGACACGCAATCCAGGGTGGACGCTCCGGAGTCGGGCACCCGGGGTTGCTTCCAGCACTCCACCGGAAACGACACCATGATCATCGAATACAGCAGGTGCATGAGATTCAGCACGTCGTCGGGCAAGTCATCGAGGGCGAACTTGTCGCAATACGCGAGGGCCTCTTCCGCCCGGGGCGTGATCGCGTCGTAAAAGGCCTTCATCTCGGTCATGGTGCTCGCCAGCCTCTTGGCATAGCGCTCCGGTTCAGAAGGCAGACACCAGTCCGCGAATTGCTCCAGGTCGGCGAATTCGCTTGGCAGCATGGGGGACATCGCGGTCACACCCCCGCCGCCGAGGTACGGCGATACTGATCGATCCATGCGGCGGTCTCCTTGTGCAAGTGTCGCAGCAGGATCTCCTGGTCGTTGAGCACGAACCGATCGATTACACGCGACTCGATCATGCTTTGAGTTGCCTCCAGCGTGTTGGCGTCCTGCAGCCCGTATTCCTTGAACGAGACGGCCGCGAGTTCCTGGGCGACGCGCTCACGCGGGGTGCGCGGCGCCGGGAAGTACAGCGTTCCCTCGAAGATGTGGGAGTTATACGAAGTCGGCCAGTAGTGGTAAGTCAGATACCAGCCCTGGCCCCAGAACAGGATCACGAAGTTGGGGAACAGCTGGAAAGAGTCCAGCCCCCATGGATCACATTTCGCCGGGTTGAGCCCGGCGGGCATCTCCCCCAGATCCGGTTTATCCCATGGCCCGAACAGCCCGCTCTGGCAGATGTCCTCCATCGGCTTGCGCATCTCCGCCGACATCTCCCACGCCCGCACACCCGACGTGCTGACCAGCCGGTGCGGGCCTTCCAATCGGTAATGCGGGGCCTCAAAACCGGCCTCTGCGGCCGCTTTTGAGTACGCGGCTGGTGACTGGTTCGCGTGCAGCACCGGCGCGTGATAGAACTCCTGGAACGCGTCCATGTAGAGCTTCCAGTTCGCCTTGACCTCCGAGCGGTAGTACCAGCGCGAGGTCATCTTGTCGAACGGATATCCGTCCAGCGCGGTGACCATCGGCCCGAGGAATTCGCGCAACGACTGTTCGGGCTTCTTCGCGAAGTTGACGAAGATGAAGCCTTCCCACACGTCGCAGTGCACCGGTACCAAGCCGTAGCGGCTCTTGTCGAGGTCGAAGAACTCCCCCTCCTGCTGTACGAACGTCAGGTTGCCGTCGAGGTCGTACCGCCAGGCGTGGTATTTGCAGGTGAACTGGCGGCACACACCGCTGGTCTCCTCGAGCGGCATGTCATTCCACACCAGCTTGTTCCCGCGGTGACGGCACACGTTGTGATAGGCCTTGATGGCCCCGGATTTCGTGCGCACCAGGATGATCGAGGTGTTGACAACCTTGAGCTCTCTGGTGAAGTAGCTACCCGCGCGCGAGAGTTGTTCAACGCGACCAACGTTGAGCCAGGCACGCTTGAAAATGGCCTCGCGTTCCAATTCGTGGATCTCCGGGCTGATGGAATCCTCATACGAGACCGGTCCAGTTCCCAGCTCGGGGTAATGCTGCGTCCAGCTGCCCTCCGGCGGCTTGGGGAATCGAGCCATGAGCGCTCCTATCCGATCCGATCTCACACGGGCCCCCCGACGGCCGGTTCACTCCGAATGGCCGCGCAGCCATCCGGTTTCAGTGATTCCGTAGGACTCCGTCGGGGCCGACGGTATATGCTCGACCGCATAATCGCAAGTAGTTGATATTGCCGATGGGAGTCCTCGATGGATCAAGACCTTGGGTTGCGGATCGCTCCGGGCAGCTCCGTGCTGTCGCACGCAGAGATATTCGAAGTCATCTCCCCGCACACCGAGGAACCCATCGCCGAAGTGGTCGCCGCCGGACCGGCAGACGTCGAAGCGGCGGTCAACGCCGCTCACGCAGCGTTCGACTCGGGGGCCTGGGGCCGGACCGACCCCGCTGAACGCATCGCGGCGATCCGGCGACTCGCCGACGTCTACGACCAACGGCGCGCAGAGATGGCCGGCGTCATCACGGCCGAGATCGGTGCGCCCATTACCTTCGCCCAGCGTGCCCAAGTCGGCCTGCCCGCGATGATGATGCGCGCATTTTGCGATCTCGCCGAGCGGCACACCTGGCAGGAGACGCGCCGCGGCTTCTTCGGTGCCGATGTGCATGTGCGCAAGGAACCCGTTGGCGTGGTCGCCGCCATCGTGCCGTGGAACATGCCCCAATTCCTCATCGCCACCAAACTGGTGCCCGCGCTGCTCGCCGGTTGCACCGTTCTGCTCAAACCTGCGCCCGAATCGCCCTTGGACGCATTGCTTTTGGCCGAGATGCTCGACCAGATCGACCTGCCCCCGGGCGTGGTCAGCATCCTGCCCGGCGACAGTGCCGTCGGTGAACTCCTGGTATCACACCCCGGTGTGGACAAAGTGTCGTTCACGGGATCGACGGCGGCGGGGCGGGCCGTGGCAGCCGCGTGCGGGGCGAACCTCACGAAGGTCAGTCTCGAGCTCGGCGGCAAATCGGCCGCCATCATCCTCGACGACGCCGCACCCCAGACGGTCGCGGCCGGCGTGCGATCGGCCAGCCTGTCGAACAGTGGCCAAATCTGCAACGCGTTGACCCGCGTGCTGGTCCCCCGCCACCGCCACGACGAGTACGTCGACGCGCTCGCTGCGGAGATGACCACCCTGCGAGTGGGCGATCCCAGCGATCCCGGCACCCAGATGGGCCCGCTGGTCTCCCGCCGCCAACAGAAGCGCGTTCGCGACTACATCCAGATCGGCCAGGACGAAGGCGCACAGCTCGTCACCGGCGGGACCGCAATGCCCGACGGGCTCGACCGCGGCTGGTACGTCGCGCCGACCCTGTTTGCCTCCGCCGCCAACAGCATGCGCATCGCCCGCGAAGAGATCTTCGGCCCCGTGATCACCGTCATCCCCTACCGCGACGAGGACGACGCAGTCGCAATCGCCAACGACTCCGACTACGGCCTGGCCGGATCGGTGTGGACCGCTGACACCGACCGGGCTCTGTCGATCGCCGCACGCGTGCGCAGCGGCACCCTCGGCATCAACCAGGGCTACACCATGGACCCGTTCGCTCCCTTCGGCGGCGTCAAGGGCAGCGGCTACGGTCGCGAACTGGGACCCGAGGGCATCGACGGCTATCTGGAAACCAAATCCATCGCGATTTCGTCCTAACCGAAGTCTGGGACCGCCTACCAGCAGGGCGCCAACAGTCGTCGCGGCGACCCAGGTCAATCACTCAGCCGGAATCCCCGCCCGAGCGGCTGACCGCCCGCGCTGCTTTCAAGGAGGCGACCAAGTCGGCGGGCAGGTCCGCCATCAGCCGCACTTCGCGAGTCGAGACGGCACACTAACCACTCACGACCTTGAAATCCGTTGTCACCGTTGTCATTTGCAGGACCTCCGGGGCAGGCACCGTGCCCAGGCCGATCGTCAACCCGCCTACGGCGCCGAGGCCTGCTCCATTCGACGAGCGCGCTTTAGCATTGCTTTTGCGGCTCGCATCGACAACGCTGGCGAGAGCCGCTCAAGGTACCAAAATGCCTTCCACCAGCCGGGCACCACGATGATCGCGTCTCCACGCAACACGGCACGAAGCGCGCGCTCGGCAAATTTTTCAGGTGCCAGCGGGTGTAGCCGCTCCCACATTTTGAGGATTTCCTCGTTGCTGATGCCTGCCATATCAGTCCGTCCGTACTTGCCGCCAGTAAGGATCGGGGTCCGGATCACGCCAGGGCAGAGCACCGAGACCTGCACCCCGTGGCGCTCGGCCTCTAGACGTAACGTTTTCGACAGTGCGACGACGGCGTGTTTGGAAGCGGTGTAGCTTGCCTGGCCCGCAGTTGTCATGAGACCGGCCATGGAGGCTGTGTTCACGATATGCCCGGAGTGCTGCCGGATCATGATCGGATACACCGCTTGAATACCGTGCACGACGCCGCGCAGATTCACATCGAAGACGTCGTCCCAGTCGTCGAGCGTGTATTTGTCAACCTCACCGGCGACTCCGATGCCGGCATTATTGAACAGGTAGTCGATCCGCGCAGAGCGCTGCACCACCTCGGCGATGGCGCGCTCAAACGATGGGTAGTCGCGCACATCGAGCTCGATCGCGTGCGCGTTACCACCGCCGCTGTTGAGGCGTTGTGCGAACTCCTGCGCAGGGCCGATCTGCCGATCGGCGATCCAAACCTCGGCGCCCCCGTCGACCAGCTCGGTCGTCAACGCCGCGCCGATGCCGGACGCGCCGCCGGTGACGAATGCAACTTTCCCGGACACGCTCGTTGCCATTCCAGCAGCCTAATCCCTGAATCATGGCTGGTAGAGCGGATCGTGACGGCAAAGCCGCGCGACGACGCGCCACGCCGTCGCGTCGGCCCTGAACCGTGTGCCGACCGGAATCTCCGGTTTCTCGGATACACCGGGGGCTCGCGGTAACCTCATTCTCACAGCGCGACCACCGCGCCGAGGAAGGGGACGAAGCGCTCATGGCCGACCTTGGCGACGACGCTGAAGTGACGCGCGGCGACCGGTTCATCAAGACTGCCGTTGAGATCTTGGGCGAAACCGGGCGCACCGACTTCACCGTGCAGGAGGTCGTCGCCCGCTCCAAGACGTCGTTGCGTGCCTTCTACCAGCATTTCAGCAGCAAGGACGAGTTGCTGCTGGCGCTCTTCGACCGGACCATCGCCCAATCGGTGGAAACCTGGCGCGCCGAGACCGACGGGCTGGATAGCACCGCGGCACTGAAGTTGGTGATCGACCGCATCAGCCAGCAACCGGAATCGAGCACCCAAGACAGCCTCAATCGCGCGTTGACGCTCTACAACCAGCATTTGGCCGAAACGCGTCCCCGCGATTACGCCCGGGTGCTCTCGCCCTTGCACCGACTGATTCGCGACATCGTGGGGCAGGGCATCACCGAGGGTGTCTTCAACCCGGGACTGGACGTTGGGGCGGCGGCCGCCATCGTCATGCAGACGGTGATGGGCGCGCAGCGATTGCATTGGCTGGGAACGGAATTGAACGGTGCGCCGGTCGACGTCGGGCAACTGTATGAATTCTGCAGTCGCGCGCTAGGCATCCGGGAGCGTGACGAGGAGTCGAGCGCGCCGTCGCTGGCCGAGTTGTTCGCCCAGATCGGCATGCGCCCGGGAAGCCGGGATGGCGAATTCGCGATGACGATTCCGGTCAGCCCGGCCGTCGTCAACACCTCCGGCGCGCTGCAGGGCGGCCTGATTGCGACGCTCGTCGACGTGGCGGGTGGACAGTTCGGTCTGGATTACCTGCAGCCGGGCACCACGATGACGACCGCGGACCTCTTCATTCGTTACCTGCGTCCGATCCGGCAGGGCTCGGCGTTGGCGGTGCCCAGGATGCTGCGGTCCGGGCGACGGGCGATGGTGATGCAGGTGGACATCTACAGCGACGCCGACGATGAGCTCGTCGCGACGGCGACCGTGAACTTCGCCGTCATCAGCGGAAAGACGCCGACACTTGGCCTTGGCGCGGAAGCATAAGACCCCTGTACAACTAGCTGCGGGAAAGTGGTAACGTCATTACCACATACAGAGAACCCCAGACTTCCGCAAGGAGATCGCCATGCCGTCTCGCGAACTTTCCTTCCCCGTGTTCGACGCGGACAACCACATGTACGAGCCGCAGGAGGCGCTGACCAAGTTCCTGCCGGAGAAGCGCAAGAACGTCATCGACTACGTGCAGGTGCGCGGTCGCACCAAGATCGTGGTGCGCGGCCACATCAGCGAGTACATCCCCAACCCGACGTTCGAGGTGGTGGCACGCCCCGGCGCCCAGGAGGACTACTTCCGCCACGGCGCGCAGGGTAAGAGCTACCGCGAGATCCTCGGCGAGCCGATGAAGGCGATCCCCGCCTTCCGCGAACCGGGCGCGCGGCTGGAGGTCATGGACGAGCTCGGCATCGACTACGCCCTGATGTTCCCGACCCTGGCCAGCCTGGTCGAGGAGCGCATGAAGGACGACCCGGAGATGACCCACGACGTCATCCACGCGCTGAACGAGTGGATGTACGAGCAGTGGTCGTTCAACTATCAGGACCGCATCTTCGCCACCCCGGTGATCACCCTGCCCATCGTCGAGCGCGCGCTCGAAGAACTTCAGTGGTGCGTGGAGCGCGGCGCGCGCACCGTGCTGGTCCGCCCGGCGCCGGTGCCCGGCTACAAGGGCAGCCGCTCATTCGGCCTCGAGGAGTTCGACCCGTTCTGGCAGGCCTGCATCAAGGCCGAGCTCCCGGTCTCGATGCACGCGTCGGACAGTGGTTACTCCGAGTTCGCGAACGTGTGGGAGCCCGGCGACGAGTTCCTGCCGTTCAAGCCGACCGCATTCCGCAGCTTCGCGATGGGCCATCGGCCGATCCTGGACGCGATGGGTGCGCTGGTGTGCCACGGCGCGCTGTCCCGCAACCCGGAGCTGCGGATCCTGTCTATCGAGAACGGCGCCGATTGGGTGCCCGACCTCTTCAAGGGTCTCAAGGGCGTCTACAAGAAGATGCCGCAGTCGTTCAGCGAGGACCCCATCGAGGCGTTCAAGCGCTGCGTCTACATCACCCCGTTCTGGGAGGACCGGTTCACCGAGATCGTCAAGATGGTGGGTACCGACCGGGTGCTCTTCGGCTCCGACTGGCCGCACCCCGAAGGACTAAAGGACCCGATCTCCTTCGTTGACGAACTCACCGACTTCGACGAGGCGGACATCGCCAAGATCATGGGCGGCAACCTGATGAAGCTGATGAAGGTTTCCGCTCCGGCGAAAAAACCCGTCTCCGCCTGACCGGGTTGGCGCAGGCACGCGAGTAAGCCTGCAACGCCGAAACTTTCCTTCATCGAGCCGGGGCATCACGTTAGCCCCGGCGGGCTGAGCCGGCATGGCGCCGACGAAATTGGGTATCCGCCCTGTGCGGTTCAGACGTTTGCGGGCGCGTCTTCCGAAGCGCCGGTCCCTTAGCTGAGAAAGTCGCGCTCCGGCAACACGATCCCGGTGCGCGGCTTGGAGCAATCCGGATTGCGGCATGTCAGCGCCACCATATAGATGGCGAGGAAGGCCATGCAGACACGCTGCCGAACTACCAGCCCGCCTGTGGCACATGCGGTTTGAGGGCGAACACCATCGCGGCCGCGGCCGTCAGGCAACAAAGCGCCAGCAGAGCGGAGTAGACAGCGAAGTACAAGGGCGCGCCCGGTTCGGTAATAACGACATAGGCGTGCACGGCCACCAGGCCCATCAGCAGCGATCCGCCCAATGCGGTCACCGTTCGCGGCAGATTGAAGGCCACCCAGCCATTCAAGGCGAGCACCGGTGACGTCACGATGCGTCGCCAGATCGAGATCAACCGCCGCGGGACGACATTGACCATGAGCGCGTGATACCCGCGCTGATTAATTACCAACCGGACTGGTTAAATTGGCAGCCGAGTGGTGCAGCCGCGCCACGCTGGGAAAACTGTTGCATCGAGCACCGGGTTGCCGTTGATACTCTTAACTTTGGTGTCTGGCGAGTGCTCAGCGCTTTCTGACCAGCTTGCGGGACACGGTCCGAGAAGGGGTCCGTAGGAGGAACGGCCAATGGCGGCCGAGAGAAACTGGGACGGGACCGTGGGTGCGGCCGACGACGTGCGCCGCACCTTCGACAACGTCCCCGCGCTATTGGTTGGCCTCGAGGGGCCCGACCATCGATTCGTCGCGGTCAACGCCGCCTACCGCGCGCTCAGTCCGCCGATCGACAGCATCGGGCTCCTCGTGCGAGAGGTCTACCCCGAGCTGGAGAGCCAGCAGATCTTACAAATGTTCGACCGGGTCTACCAGACGGGCGAGCCACAGTCAGGAACCGAGTGGCGGGTACAGGCTGACTTCGAGGGCTCGGGGGGAGCACAAGAACACTTCTTCGACTTCATCGTCACGGCGCGGCACGGCGACGACGGCGCGATCGAGGGCGTGCAGCTCGCCTTCGTCGACGTGACCGACCGGGTGCGGGCACGGCTGGCCGCCGAGTCGCGCATGCAGGAGTTGTCCGAGCGGTACCGCAACGTCCGCGATTCGGCCACCGTCATGCAGCAGGCGTTGCTGGCGCCGTCGGTGCCCGTCGTCTCCGGCGCCGACGTCGCCGCCGAGTACCTCGTCGCCGCGCAGGACACAGCGGCCGGCGGCGACTGGTTTGATGCGGTCCCCCTTGGCGATCGACTGGTTCTCATCGTCGGCGACGTCGTCGGCCATGGCGTCGAGGCGGCCGCGGTGATGTCGCAATTGCGCACCGCGCTGCGGATGCAGATCTTGGCGGGGTATCCGGTCGCCGAGGCGCTGGCGGCGGTCGACCGCTTCCACGAACATGTGCCCGGATCGAGGTCGGCCACCGTGTGCGTGGGATCGCTCGACTTCACCACGGGCGAATTCCAGTATTGCACCGCCGGTCACCCACCGCCGCTGTTCGTCGGGGCGGAGGCCGACGCGCGCTACCTCGAGCCGTCCGGGGCCGGCCCGCTGGGCAGCGGCACGGGTTTCCCGGTGCGCACCGAATTCCTCGGCGTGGGCGACGCGGTCATGCTCTACACCGACGGCCTGATCGAACGCCCCGGCCGGCCGCTAATGGCCAGCACCGCCGAATTCGCCGACTTGGCCGCCAACATCGCCGGCGGCCAGGGCGGGTTCGTCATCGAGTCCTCGGCGCGCCCCATCGACCGTATCTGTTCGGAGACTTTGGAATTGCTGCTGCGGTCGACCGGCTACAGCGACGACATCACCCTGCTTGCGGCGCAACGGCGCACGCCGCCGCCACCGCTCCAGATGACGCTGGATGCCACGATTCAGGCCGCACGCACGGTGCGTGCCCGCTTGCGTCAATGGCTCTCCGACATCGGCGCCGCCGCCGACGACATTTCCGACATCGTGCACGCGATCTCGGAATTCGTTGAGAACGCGGTCGAACACGGTTATGCCACAGAGGTTTCCGACGGCATCGTCGTCGAAGCGTCGCTAGCCGGCGACGGCAACCTGCATGCGTCGGTCATCGACCGTGGACAGTGGAAGGACCATCGTGAAGGCGAACAGGGCCGTGGTCGCGGGCTCGCCATGGCCGAAGCCCTGGTGACCAGCGCGCACGTAACCCATGGGCCTGGTGGCACCACCGCCCGCCTGACGCACCGCCTGTCACGACCGGCCAATTTCGTCACCGACACGCTCGTCAGCCGGGCAGATCAGCAGCAGTCGATGAACTCCGAATTCGTCTCCGTGGTCACCGAACCCGGGCGCATCGTCGTCAGCGGCGACGTCGACTCCAACAGCGCTTCCACGCTGGATCGGCTGATCGCGGTCGAAAGCCGTTCCGGCGTCGCGCCGTTGACGATCGATCTCAGCGCGGTGACCCAGCTCGGCTCGGCCGGCGTCAGCGCACTGGCCGCCGCGCGCGACCGAGCACAACGACAGGGCAGCGAGTATGTGCTGGTGGCTCCGCCGGGGAGCCCGGCGCACCACGTCTTGTCGCTGGTACAGCTCCCGGTCGCCGGTGGTCTCGCCGAGAATCTCGTCGCCGAGGGCTAGGGACGGTCAGACCGCTGGCCGTGCCGCACCTGCTTGAACGGCACCCCGCGGTCGGCGGCGTATTCCCGCGGGAAGTCCAGCACACGCTCGCCGATGACGTTGCGCGCCATCTCCGTGGTGCCGCCGCCCATCGCGACGGTCTGGCGGGCCAGGTAGCGCAGCCCGGCTTCCAGGCCGTCGCCCGGTTCCCCGACGACGCCGGCGCTTCCCGCGATCGCCATGGCGGTGTCGACATCCAGGGTCACAGTCTCGGCGTGGAACAGCCTGATGAGCGTGCCGGCGGCCGGCGGCAGCGCGCCGTCTCGGACGCTGCGGTACACGTGACCGATCAGCTGCTCGGCCACCGCGCGCTGTACCAGTACGCGGCCGGCCATCTGCTGCACGCGTTCGTTACCGGCCTGTCCCGTCTTTTCGATAAGGGCCACATAGTCAACGGGACTCGCGTTGCCACCCTCGCTGCCGCTGCCGCTGGCGAACTCGGACCCCTGCCCCACCGCCCGGCGCTCGTGGTACAGCTGCCGCGACGCCACCGCCCAGCCGTCGTTGACCTCCCCGACGACGGCGTCGTCGCCGACATCCACCCCGTCGAGAAACTCCTCGCAGAACTCGGTGGAACCGCTCAGCATGGTGATGCGCCGCAACGTAATTCCCGGATGCGCGATGGGCACCAGGAACATGGTCAAGCCCTCGTGTTTGGGCACATCCCAATCGGTGCGGGCCAGACACAATCCGTAATCGGCGGCGAACGCGCTGGTGCTCCACGTCTTGGCCCCGTTGAGTACCCAGCGGTCGCCGTGGCGTTCGGCCCGGGTGATGACGCCGGCCAGGTCGGACCCGCCGCTTGGCTCGGACAACAACTGCACCAGCACCTCGTCGCCGCGCAGCGCTGCGGCGATGTGTTGCTTCTTTTGCTCTTCGCTGCCGGTGTCGAGCAGCGTGGCGCAGCAGA
The DNA here is from genome assembly GCF_002102255.1 of Mycobacterium nebraskense. Lineage (GTDB taxonomy): Bacteria > Actinomycetota > Actinomycetes > Mycobacteriales > Mycobacteriaceae > Mycobacterium > Mycobacterium nebraskense. Next base: position 58,041 of record NZ_LQPH01000185.1, on the reverse strand, counting down.
TGGTGAACGTGGGGGTGTTGAGGATCAGCGGCATCTCGTAGGTGAGGGATTCCGCGTCGAACGCCTTCTGATACTCGTAGTCCAGGCCTAAGCCGCCGTACTCGCGCGGAAAGCAGATCCCGGCGAATCCGCCTTCGTACAACCGCTTTTGCAGTTCCCGGGCGCGTAGCCAGGATCGTTCGTCGTCGCGCGGGGCGGGCGGCGGGGACTCAGGATCGATGGGTGGCATGTTGTCCGCCAGCCATGCCTTGGCCCGCGCCGCGAACTCGGCGACGGATTCGGTCGGCGTCATCTGTTCGAACGACCTGCCTTCTCGTATTCATACACGCGCAGGTTGTGTTCCTCCGGTGTACCGAACATGGAGCGATACAACGTAATCCGGCGCAGGTAGAGGTGCAGGTCGTGCTCCCAGGTGACGCCGATGCCCCCGTGCATCTGCACACAGGCCTGGACGATCTGGCCGGCCATCTCGCCCACGTAGGACTTGGCGATGCTAGCCGACAGGCCCGCCCCGGGTGAGTTGGCGGCAACGTCGGCGACCGCCGCGGCGGTGGTGGCGCGGCAGGCTTCCAGCCACAGCTTCATGTCGGCGAACTTGTGTTTGAGGGCCTGGTAGGACGCCAGCGGGCGCCCGAACGTGTGCCGGTCCAGCGCCCACTGGACGGTCAGGTCGAACACCGTCTGCGAAATGCCGACCACCTCGGCGCACTGCAGGACCTGGGCGATTTGGCTCTGACGATCGACCAGCGCGGCGGTCTCGGCGGCGGTGCCGACGGCCGCCGATCGGTCCACCATCACACCGTCGAAATGCACCCGGGCATATTGCTTGACCAGGTCGACCGACTGCTGGGGCACGATCGTGACGCCCGGCGCATCCGTGGGAACCAGAAACTGGCGGAGCTCGTCACCGCAGCGCGCCACGACCAGCAACACCGCGCTCTGCGCGCCGGCCTCGACCCGGTCCTTCGTGCCGTCGATGCGGTAGCCCGAATCGGTCGGGGTGGCCGTCACCGACGGATTCAGCGGCGCCCAGCCCTGGCCCGGCTCCGAAACCGCCCACGACGCCACGGTTTCACCGGACATCAGCGCCTCGATGGTGGCAGTGTGCGATTGCCGGTCCGCGCACTCGACGAGCGCGCCCAGCACGACGCTGACCGGATACAAGGGCCCGGGCGCCACGGTCTTCCCGAGCTGTTCGGCGACCATGGCCAGATCCGCCAGGCCGCTGCCGGAGACGCTGCCGCCACCCAATTCCTCCGGCACCAGCAGGCCGGTCCAGCCGAGCTCCGCCGCGCGCCGCCACCAGGCCGGGTCAAACGACACCCCCGCGGCGTGCAACTCCCGCACGCGGCGCAGCGGCGCTTCCTTTTCCAGAAAAGCTTGGGTTGTCGAGGTGAACAGCGTCTTTTCGGGAGAGTCGAGTGTGGTCATGCTGCCTCTCGTCCGATTTCGCCGACGTTTTCGATCGTAGCAACGAGCACTACGGTAAGAGCTACCGGAGTCCCGTCGATAGTGCTGCGCACCGCTACATGGCGAACACACGGCGCAACGAACGCGCGTGCAAGGCTCGGTTCTCCTGAGAAACAACCCAATCGGGAACCAACAAGTCGAACCCGTTGAATGCCGCTGCGATGACGTGCAATTCGGTGTGCACATAGGCGTGCAGCAGCCTGTTCGCGTAGTCGATGGCTTCGTCGCGGCAGGGATCGATCTCCGCGCAGCTGATGAACGTGGGCGGCAGGCCCTCGAGGTTCGCCCGGTGCGCGGGAACGTGTTGACCGCTGGCGCTCGCGTGCCCGAGGTAATGGCCCCACGCCCGGCTCACCGCAGGCCCGTTGAGGCCCGGCGTGCGCTGGAATTCACGCCGGGACTGGGTGGCGTCGGAGTCGAGCATCGGCTGGTGCAGGATCTGCACCAGGATCTGCGGGCCTTCGTCATCGAACATGCGCTGACTCAGGCCCGCGACCAGCGCCGCGCCCGCGTCACGGCCCATCACCGCGATGCGGTTGACGTCCACGTTCAGCTCGCCGCAATTACGGATGGCGTAGTAGAAGCCGGCCTCGACGTCGTCCAACGCCGCCGGGCACGGATGCTCCGGTGCGAGCCGGTAGTCGACCGATATCAGCAGGCAACCGCCTTCTCTGGCCAGCTCCACGCATTGGGCGTGATCGGTGTCCAGGTTTCCCGTCACGAAGCCACCGCCGTGGGCGTAGAGGACCAGGGGCGAACCTGACCCGGCTCGATCAAGGTCCGGACCCCGGTAGAAACGAAGGTTCAGCTCGTGGCCGCCCGGGCCGGCGATCGCGCGCGTTTCGACGGCCACGTCGGCGGTGTCGACTGCCGCGGCACGCTCCGCTGCGAGCCGGTTGGCGTGTGCCCGTTCGGCGGGCAGTGTCTCGGCGCGGAATTCGACGACGCCCAGTGCGGTGGCAGCCTCCCGGAGCACCGGGTCGATCCGGGTAAGGCCCTGCGGCCGCGTCAGATTCGTCTGTGTCATACCTTCTCATCTTCCGGGCTCATGATGCGGGCTCGTCCGGTCCCGGCGCGGGAGCGCGCCGAAAAACCCTCTTCAAGGTAGACCTGCGATTCCGTGCGGTGAAAGACGAGGGGCCAGTCGCCTCAGCTTGGGCCAGATTTACCGTTCCCCGGGCAGCGCCTTGACCGTCGCCGGTAGCCCGTAAAGAGCGGTCGCGTTGCCGCGCATGATCCGCTCCCGCTGGTCGGCGGGGAATCGGTTGATCGCGTAGGCCGGCGAGTCGTAGCTCCAATGCGGGTAGTCCGTCGAGAACATCAGGTTGTCGCCCAGGTCCATCATCTCCAGGTACTCCCGGAACCGCACAGTGTCAGCATCTTCCAGCGGCTGGGTGGTGAACCGAACATGTTCGCGGACATACTCCGACGGACGACGCCGCACGTGGGGCAGGTCGCCCCGGCGGGCTTCCCAGATCCGATCCATCCGCGACATCACCGGCATCGCCCACGTAAATCCGCCTTCGACGAACACCACCCGCAGGTCGGGGTGGCGGTCGAAAGCGCCGTCGAAGACCAGGCTCATCAGGTGCGAGACGTACAACAGTGGCCAGGAGGCAAAGAAGTCGTGCCAGTGCGCGGGATTGCCGACCGGGTACAGCGGGATCAGCTCGAACGGCGTCTGCCCCATCAGGTGCGTGGCCACCGGGAAACCGTTGCGCGCCGCGGCTTCATAGAGCGGGTCGAAATGCGGGTTGCCGAAGGGGATCCCACGAGTCTGCGGGGTCATCAGCACTTGAGCCAGGTACGGATGTCCCGCCCACCGTTCGACCTCGCGCGCCGCCTGTTCGGGCGTCTGCGCGCTGACGCTGATCGATCCGCGCCAGCGGCCGTGCGCGTTGTTCGTGTGGAGCCAGACGTCGGCAAGCCAGTCGTTGTAGGCGGACTTGAGAACATGTTCGGCCTGTGGCAGTTGGGCGTCACACATCGGCTCCAGCGTGGCGATGCTGACGCCGGCATCGAGGAGCAACTGCTTGGCGGCGAACTTGGGGTCACTGCCCGCGAACCCGCCACCCGGCGGGGCGGCGTCCAAGCGCAGCGACATGGTCTTGTACGAATCCGGTGTGTCGTAGAAATGCGGGACCGGGGTGACCGCGTTGCCAGTCGGCCATATCTTGTCGACCCATTCGGGCGCCGCGTACGACTTGAGCACGTCGGTCGAGACGGGCAACGGGTGCACGTCGGTGTCGACGATGGTGACTGCTATTTCGTCGTCGTGGCCGGTCGGCGACGCGACCCGTTCGATCGTGGTCATCAGACACGCTCCTTCAGCCCGTACAGCTCGCTGGCGTTTCGCCACAGCACGTTGTCGCGTTGTGCGGCGTCGAGGCCCTCGGCAACGCTCTCCGGCGGCGACGTGGACCAATGGGGATACGCCGACCCATACATCAGCAGGTCGGACTTGCCGGTGAAGTCCATCCAGCGCTGCATGTCGCCGGTATCCGTCGGTCCGTCGAACGCCGACGAGCAGAACCTCACATGGTCGGGCAGGTATTCGCTCGGGTAGCGGTCGACCCACGGCGTCTGATCGCGCATCGACACCCAGAAGGTGTCCAGCCGCCAGATCAACGGGGTGAGGATGTCGTAACCGCCGTCGGCGAAGACGAACTTGAGGCCGGGGTGCCTGCCGAAGACGCCCTCGACGATGAGGGTGGCCAGGTGCACGAAGTAGTTCAGCGGCATGAACGCCGCGTATCCCGGATAGGTGTGCGCGTGCCCGGCGAAGGTGGGCGGATAGTCGACGCCGTTGCCGCCGTTGATATGCACCGCCACCGGCAACCCGTGCGCTGCAGCGACCTCCCAGATCGGCTCGAACATCGGTTTGCCGTAGGGCTCGCGTGACTGCATCGGGACGCCGACCTGCACCAGCTTCGGGTGATCGGCCAGCCGCTCGATCTCCGCGACGGCCCCCTTGGGGTCTTCGGGATTGACGCGGATGGTGCCCCGGAATCGATCGGCGTTGTCGGGCTCGATCCAGCGGTCGAGCAGCCAGTCGTTGACCGCCGCGCAGATCCTGCTGTTGAGCAGGTAGTCGGCGATGTTGCCGCGGGTCAGCGGATTGAGGATGGCGTACTCGACACCCCGTGCGAACAGGTCGCGACTGACCGTCTCCGGGTCCGACCCCGGGTAGTGCTCCCCGTAGAGGTCTTGCCGGTAGTCGCCGCCGGGCGCCTGATACCACTGCTGCTCGACGTCCGGAATCGACCGCAACTTGTGGGCCGCGGGCAGGTAGCGCCGAATCTCCGCGTTGGATCGGAAATGCGGCTGTACGTTGGCATCGATGATCCGGCTCATGCGGTCAGGTACACCTCCCCGTCGGCGACGTCGACCCGGTAGGTGCGGATACGCCGCGTCGGATCGGCGAGGTTTTGCCCGGTGGTGATGTCGAATTCCCAATTGTGCCAGGGGCATCGGACGATTTGGCCGTCGCGGACGCGCCGCAGTCCGCCGGGTTCGTCCGGGGCGAACTCGTTGGTGCCACCGAGCAATCCGAGGCACAGCGGGGCGCCCTCGTGCGAGCAATAGTTCACGATCGCATAGAGCTCGCCCCGCACGTTGTACACGCCCACGCCGAACTTCCCGACGTCGACCAGCTTCATCCCGCCGGGCGGCAGATCGTCCAGGGAGCACACAAATCGCCGCTCGGGCATTTGCATCACCGCCTCTGACGCCACGCAGTTCAATACTGTGCCCGTTACGGTAACCACGACAAGCCCGTTGGGCTTAGTTGCTATTTATACTATGATAGCGATATTCCCGCGTACCAATCCGCTTACCGGCTGTTCAGGAGGAGCGCTGCATGACGCTCAGCACCGACCCCGCCAACCAGCCCGTCACACTGGACCTCACCGGTGAAACCAGCCCCTATCCGTTCTTCGAATACATGCGGCGCACGGACCCGGTGTGGCACGGCGCGCTGGCGGACCACTCCCAGATGCCGGAAGAGCTGCGGCCGAACGACGAGTGGGTGCTGTTCGGTTACGACCCCCTGTTCCAGGCGTTCCGCGACGACCGCATCTTCAGCTCCCACAAATACGACGAGACCATCGGATTGGTGATGGGCCACACCATCCTCGCGATGGGCGGCAAGGAGCACCACGATCACCGCAACCTGGTGGCGAAGGCCTTCCGCGCCACCGCGCTGGAACGCTGGGAGCCGTCGGTCATCGGACCGGTGTGCGATCAACTGGTCGACGAAATCAAGAACGACGGGCACGCGGACCTGGTCAAGGCGGTGACGTTCGAGTTCCCCACCCGGATCATCTCCGTGCTCCTCGGTCTGCCGCCTGAGGATCTCGACTTCTTCCGGCGGTTGTCCCTGGATCTCATCTCCATCCCGACCGACATCGTCGCGGGGCTCAACGCGGCGGCGGAGTTGCACGGCTACTTCCTCGAACAGGTCGAGCAGCGGCGGCGCAAACTCACCGATGACATCATCGGTGACCTGGTGGCCGCCGAGATCGACGGCGAGAAGCTCACCGACGAGGCCATCATCGCGTTCCTGCGCCTGCTGCTACCTGCCGGGCTGGAAACCACCTACCGTTCGTCGGGAAACCTGCTGTACCTGCTGCTGACCCATCCCGAGCAGCTGGCGCAGGTCTACCAGGACCGGTCGCTGATTCCGATGGCGATCGAAGAGGGTTTGCGCTTCGAGACCCCACTGACAATGGTCATGCGGACCACGACGCAAGAGGTCGAAATCGGCGGCAAGACAATCCCATCCGGCGCGCAGATCGACATGTGCATGGGATCGGCCAACCGCGACGAGAGCCGCTGGACCGACCCCAACACCTTCGACATCCGCCGGCCGCGCCAAGCGCACATTGCGTTCGCCGGGGGTATCCACATGTGTCTCGGCATGCATCTGGCTCGGCTCGAGACGCGAGTCATGCTGAACAGCCTGTTCGACCGCGTCAAGGACCTGGCCTTCGTGGCCGACGACGGAACGGGCCAGGAGTCCAAGATCGTCGGGCTCACGTTCCGCTCCCCCAACAAGCTTCCGGTCACCTTCGCCCCGGCCGCATGAGAAGCCGCGCGGCACTCCTGCACGACGTCGGCGGGCCCTGGTCCGTCGAGGAATTCGAGCTCGACCCGCCCCGCGCCGGCGAAGTCCTGGTCGAGATGGCGGCGGCCGGGCTGTGCCACTCCGACGACCACATCCTCAAGGGCGACATGTCGGCACCCAACGAGGTGATGCGATCCCTCGGACTGCCGACCATGTTCCCCACGATCGGAGGCCACGAGGGATCCGGCGTCGTGCGCCAAGTCGGCGAAGGCGTAACGGATTTCGCCCCCGGCGATCACGTGGTGATGTCGTTCGTCGCCGTGTGTGGGCAGTGCCGCTGGTGCGCGACCGGCATGGAATACATCTGCGACGTGGGCGCTTTCACCCTCACCCCGGGGATGCCCACCGACGGCACCTTTCGTCATCACACCGCCGACGGCCGGCCGCTGGGACATCTGGCCAAGGTCGGGGCGTTCGCCGAACACACCGTGGTGTCGACGAATTCACTGGTGAAGATCGACCCGAACCTGCCGCTGGCGCCGAGCGCGTTACTGTCGTGTGCCATTCCGACCGGCTACGGTTCGGCCGCCAATCGCGCCGGGGTGCGCGGCGGTGACACCGTCGTCGTCATCGGCGCGGGCGGAATCGGTACGGGCGCGATCCAGGGCGCGCGGATCAGCGGTGCCGCACAGATCATCGCCGTGGACCCGGTGGAATTCAAGCAGAAGTCGGCGCTGCGGTTCGGCGCGACCCACAGCGCCGCCACGATCGCCGAGGCGCAGGACATGGTGCGGGACTTGACATACGGCGTCATGGCCGACGCCGTCGTGGTCTCGCCTTCGTTGATCACCGCCGACGACGTCCGGGACGCCGTGCAGCTGACGCGCAAGGGCGGAACATGTGTGCTCACCGGCATGACCTCACAGCTGACCCGATCGGTGAAGATCGACCTGCAGGATTTCATCCTGATGAATAAGACGCTGGCGGGGACAATATTCGGCTCGTGCAACCCGAGGGCGGACATCTCCCGGCTGGCCAGGCTGTATCAAACCGGCCAGCTCCAGCTCGACGAGATGATCACCCGCCGCTATCGCCTCGACGAGATCAACGATGCCTACGACGACCTCCGCAACGGCAAAATCATCCGGGGCATCATCGATTTCGGGATCAGCTGAGGCCTTTGCGGCCCATCACCCGCTGCAGTTGGCCGTACGCGTCGATGGGACTGTGCAGCGCCAGGCCGCCGTCGGCGTGCACGACTTGGCCCGTCACCCAAGGCAACTCGAGGACGCCCACGATCGCCCCGGCCACGTCGAGGGCGTTCCCCAGACCGCCCAGCGCCGTTCGTTCGGACAGGGCTTCCACCCAGCCGGGGAGCTGTTCGGGTTTCGCCAGCATCGGCGTGCGCGTGACGCCCGGCCCGACGGCGTTCACCCGGATGCCGTGCACGCCCCACTCCACGGCGGCGACCTTCACCAACATGTCCACCCCCGCCTTCGACACACAGTAGGCGCCCATGTCCCGGTCGGCGAGGGTGCCGCTGATGCTGGAGACCGCGACGATCGAGCCGCCCACCCCAGCGTCGACCATGGCTTGCGCCCCGGCGCGAATCGTGAGCCAGGTGCCCGTGAGGTTGACCGCCAACACCCGGTTCCATTCCGCGGGCGACTGTTCGAGCAACAGGCCCGAGGCGCCGACTCCGGCGCAGGTGACGATCCTGCTGGGCGCGCCGTGGTCGCGCACGGTTTGCTGCATGGCGGTCGTCACCGCGTCGGGATCGCTGACGTCGCAGGCGATGTCGGCGTCCGAGAGGTCCCACACCACGACGTCATGCCCCGCTTCGCGCAGTCGTGCGGCGACCTCGCGCCCGATGCCGGACGCGCCTCCGGTCACCAGGGCCGAGGGGGGATCACCTTGCACAAGATGCGAGTTTAGTCCGCCTCCACCCCGTCGCCGGCGCCCGTCGTCACGCTGGCGTGACGTTCGGCGCCCGTCGTCACGCTGGCGTGACGTTCGGCGCCCGTCGTCACGCTGGCGTGACGTTCGGCCGTCGCCGGGACTGCTATGTGACCTTGGCCAAGGTGCGATCCCACAGCTCGCGCGCGAGCACGGGATCGTCGGCCGCGCGGTTGGCCCTCGCGACTTTGCCTTTCGAGTAGTACTCGCCGGGAGACCAGTCGACGCCGGGCGTGCTGGAGGCCAACCAGACCAGCTGGTCGGCACCCTGGTCCGGGGTTTTGATGAGGCGGCTCACCGGGGTGCGCTGCATGGTCGTCAGAAATCGCGATCCCGACGAGTGACCGATGTTGGTGTTGACGAAGCCCGGGTGCACCACGGCGGCCGAAAGCCCGTCGGCGTGGTAGCGCCGATGTAATTCCCTGGTGAACAGGATGTTTGCCAGTTTCGCCACGGCGTACGCGGTGCTCGGCCGGCGCCGGGCGGTCGTTTCGAAATCGTTGAGGGTGACGTGGCGGAGCAGCCGCTGCGACGAGCTCGACGTGTTGACGATCGTGGCGCGCGAAGCGACGAGCACATCGAGCAACAGCGTGGTGAGCAGAAAAGGCGCCAGGTAGTTGACCTGAATGGTGATCTCATGGCCATCGACCGTGTCGCGCAGCTTGCTGAACACCCCACCGGCGTTGTTGCCCAATACGTCGATGCGCGGGTATTGCGAGCGGATCCTGTCCGCCAGGGCCCGCACTTGGCACAGCTCCGCGAAGTCGGCCACGAAATAGGCGGCGTCCAGCTCCGCGGCCATGGCGGCGGCCTTGCTTTCCGTCCGCCCGACCAGTACGACGTTCGCGCCGCCGCGGCTCAGCCGGCGGGCCGCCGCGGCGCCAATGCCATCGCTGGCACCGGTGATGACAATCGTCCTACGCGTCATTGCCCAGTCCTCCACGCGGAGTGTGACGATCGCGATCGTCGCACACTCTAACTAAGCGGGTCGCTCACCCCCGGTGGCCCCTCAGGCGAGCGTGTAACGCACCGGCAGGTGTTTGAGGCCGCCGACGAAGGTGGTGGCCATCAGTTCCGGCTCACCAGTCAGCTCAATGGATTTGAGCCTCGGCAGGAGCTCGGTGAAGAAGCTGTTGACCTCCATGCGGGCCAACGCCGCGCCCATGCAGAAATGCACCCCGTAGCCGAACGCAAGGTGTTTGTTGGGGTCGCGCCCGACGTCGAAGCGGAACGGGTCGACGAATACGTCCTCGTCACGGTTGGCCGACACGTAGGACAGCAGCACCGAATCCCCCGCCGCGATGGGCACCCCGCGCACGGTGGTGTCTTCGGTGGCGGTGCGCATGAATTCCTTGACCGGGGTGACCCAGCGAATCATTTCCTCGGTGGCCAGTGGCATCAAGTCGAGGTTGTCGCGCACGCGCTCGAGCTGGTCGGGGTTTTCGATGAGCGCCTGTAGGCCACCCGAGATGGTCGCGCTGGTGGTGTCGTGGCCGGCGGTGGCGACGATCAGGTAGTACGACACGGTGTCGATGTCCGACAGCGGCTCGCCGTCGACGCGGGCATTGGCGATGGCGGACGCCAGGTCCTCGGTCGGGTGCTCGCGGCGCGACTCGGTGACCCCGTTGAAGTACTGGAACATGTCGAACAACGCGGGCAACTGATCCTCGTTGGTGGTGCCCCGTTTGAATTCGGAGTCGTCGCTGCCGAACAATTCCTGGGTCAACTTGAGCATCCTCGGGAAGTCGGCCTCCGGCAGACCCAGCAGCGACATGATCACGTAGAGCGGGTAATTGACCGCCACTTCCTGGACGAAGTCGCACTCCGGACTTGCGGACATCATCTTGTCGACATAGATCTTGGCGAGCTCGTCCACGCGAAGCTTCAATGCCCGCATCGCCTTCGGGCGGAACCAGTCGGAGCCGATCGCGCGCACCACCCGATGCTGCGGATCGTCCAGGTGGATCAGCGTGCGCACCCCTGCGGCCGCGGCCATCTCGTCGCCCTCGGCGGTCGTCAGGACCGGGCGCGGCCAGTTGGTGAACAGCATGTTCTCACGTTCGATGTCCATGATGTCGGCGTGCTTGGTGATCGCCCAGAACGGCCGGTAGTTCGGCACCTCAACCCACGAGACCGGCGCGCTGGCGCGCAGGCGAGTCAGCGCCGCATGCAGTCGCCGCTCGTCGGTGTACGCCAAGGGATCTGCCAAGAGCTTGGCGGACTCGTCTACCGTGGTTGTGCTCACTCGCGAAACTCCTTCAGTGCGGCCGTGATACAGGGCTGGGTGGCATTCAAGAAGATCGGTAGGACCCGGTCGACCGCGCCTTCGCAGCGATCCTTGAGGGCGGCGGCGACGGTGTCCACCGGGCCGACGACCGCGAAGGCCGCGAGCACCTCGTGATCGATCAGCGAACCCATGGCATCCCACTCACCCGCAAGCGACAGGCGGTGCAGTTCGGTCTGCAGGTCTCCCCAACCATGCAACTCCAACACCCTGCGGTATGCGGGCGTTGACCCATAGAAGGCGATCTGTTTGCGCACGGCGGCGGTGGCGGCCGTCAATTCATCCTCGTTCTCGCCGGTCGCGATCAGCACCTCGCTCGACACCTCGAAGTCGCTGCGGCGCCGGCCGGCTCGCTGCATGCCGCGCAGCAGCGCCGGCACGGTAACCTCGTCGAGGTAGCGCTTGGAAACCATCGGGTGACCGAGGTGACCGTCGGCGACCTCGCCGCACATCTCGGTCATCGCTTCGCCCACCGCCGCGATGAAAACCCTGGGCGCAGAATAGGGCTGCGGCTCCGGCGTAAACATCGGGGTCATGATCTTGTGCGTGTAGAAGTCTCCCTCGAAACGCAGTTTGCCGCCGTCCTTCCATGCGGACCAGATCGCATGCAGGGCGGAGACGAACTCGCGCATCCGGCGCGCCGGATGGCTCCACGGCATGCTGAACCGCTTTTCGATATGGGGTTGAATCTGAGTGCCCAGGCCGAGGATGAACCGGCCCTTCGAGTACGCCTGCAGGTCCCAACCGATGTTGGCGACGATCATCGGATTGCGGGCGAACGCCACCGCGATGTTGGTTCCGAGTTCGAGCCGAGACGTGTGCTCGGCGGCCAGCAGCAGCGGCAGGAATGGGTCATGACTGGTCTCCGCCGTCCAGCCGCCGTCATACCCATCTCGTTCCAGGGCGACCGCCGCGTCGGTCACGCGTCCCAGCTGATTGGGGATGCCCCCGTCGACCTTGAGGCGGGCGGCGTCGGCCATGCGGGTAACTTTACAGTAAGCAATCCAGTATGTGACCCTGCACATCTAGTCGCGTGACGAGACCCCCGTGAGGTAGGACATAGGCATGACAAAACCCCCGGATTGGCAGGAGACGCTCGAGGACCTCGAGCGTCGCCGGCAACACGCGTGGGGCATGGGTGGTCCCGAACGCCTCGACAAGCACCGCGACAAGGGCAAGCTCGACGCCCGCGCGCGCATCGAGCGCCTCCTCGACCCGGGGACCTTTCGCGAAATCGGCACGCTGGTCGGCGGCGACATCGCGGCCGACGGGCTGGTCGTCGGCTCCGGATCGATCAATGGTTCGCCGGTGATGTTGGGCTCGGAGGATTTCACCACCATGGCCGGCAGCATCGGACCCGGCGGCAACTCCAAGCGCTACCGCATCGCCGAACTGGCACTGCGCGACAAGGTTCCCCTGGTGATGCTGCTCGAAGGCGCCGGCTTTCGTCCTGGCGGTGGACATTACGGCCGCACCCCAACCGACCTGCTCTCCCAGGCGCAGTGCTCGGGCCGGGTACCGACCGTTGCCGCCGTGCTCGGCCCCTCGGCCGGACATGGCGCCCTCGTCGCCCCGGTCTGCGACTTCCGGATCATGAGCGCCCACGGCGCCATCTTCACCGCCGGACCGCCGGTCGTCAAAGAGTCCACCGGAGAAGAGATCTCGAAGGAGGACCTCGGCGGACCCGTCACCGCCTTGCCGAGCGGGGTGATCCACAACGTCGCCGAAGACGACGAAGCCGTGATCGCCGATATCCGGCGGTACCTGTCGTACTTCCCGCCGAGCGCGTGGTCGTACCCGGCGCCGCTGCCGCCGGACGCGGACAGCGAGCCGCGTGCGACGCCCGAACTGCTCGACATCGTCTCGCGCGACAACCGGCGCGTATACGACATGCGGGCCGTGCTGGACGTGGTCTTCGACCGGCCCGACTGGTTCGAAGTCCAGCCGCAGTACGGCAAGGCGATCATCTGCGCGTTGGCCCATCTCGGTGGCCACCCGGTCGCGGTCGTCGCGAATCAGCCCAACGTGCTCGCGGGGTCGATCGACGCCGACGCGGCGGACAAGGCGGCACATTTCATCCTGGTGGCCGACTCGTTCCACCTGCCCATCGTGTTCCTTGCCGATAACCCCGGCATGCTGCCCGGTAGTCGGTCCGAGCGCAGCGGCGTGCTACGCGCCGGTGCGCGGATGTTCGCCGCACAGACGGCGGCAACCACGGTCAAGTTGCACGTCACATTGCGCAAGGCATACGGATTCGGCTCGATGGTCATGTCGCTATTGGGCTTCGATCACCAGAGCGCGACCTTCGCTTACCCGGGCGCGACCATGGGCGCGATGAGCGCGGCAGCGCTGGGCCGGGCGACGCATGCCGGTGAGGACATCACCGCGAAGCTGCGTGACGCCGAGTTGCAGGCGTCCTATCGCTCGGCCGAACATCTGGGATTCGACGAACTCATCGATCCCCGCGAAACCCGTGATGCCTTACTTAGTTCACTGCTTCGTGGACTGTCCAGCCGGCAGGCCGCCGCGGAACCGGTCAGCCGGACCGTCATCCTGCCCTGACGGGGCTAATACCGGGCTCGATACGCCGCGATCACGGGCTCCAGTTCGTCCGGTGTGGCGCCGTGCATGATCACCGCGTCGGCCCCGTAGTCGAATTCCTTGCGGACGCGATCCGCGCATTGCCGGGCCGACCCGGTGGCCGAGGGCTCCAGCCACTCGTCGGGGATCAACGTCGCGATGTGCTCGATCTGCTCGGCCGTGGCCTTGTGATCAATCCCGCCCGCGATCGACGTCACCACCGGGTCTTCCCGGAATCGTTGCAGCACAGCCGGATCCCAGTTGTTCGTGCGTACCATCAAGTCGCCGTAGCCCTGCAGATAGGTGGCCAGTCGGGCGACCGTCTTCTTGAGCCGCAACTCCTCGGGAAGGTGGTCGCCGACCGTCGCGAAGCAAGACCACACCCGCACGCTGTCCGGGTCGCGGCCGGCTTTCTCGGCCGCGGACTTCACGGTCTTGACGCAGCGCTGCAGCGTCTCCGGCGTGAAATAGGTATGCAGGATGACGTCATCGAACACCCTTCCCCCGAGGTCGAGGGTCTTGGGCCCGAAAGCCACCAGGGCCAACCGGATGTCCTCGTTGAAGTCCGGGTCGAGGAACAGGATCGGGTATTTGCCCATCGGGCCGTCGTGGTTGAAGATCAGCTCGCCGTGCCAAAGGCGGCGCATGACCTGGGCCCAGTCCTCCATCTGCGCGGTCGTGACCGCCGGTATGCCGAACGCACCGTAGATCGCCGCGATGCCGCGGCCGATACCCAGCGTGAAGCGCCCGCCTGAGAGCCGGTGCATGGTGGTGGCCCACGATCCGGTGATCAATGGGTGGCGGGTGTTGTGATTGGTTGCGGCAGTGGCGATTTGCATCCTTGTCGTCACGGCGCACGCTGCCCCGACGAGGGACGCCGCTTCCTTGACGTTCCAGCGCTCGGAGATGAACGCGGTGCCCATGCCCAGCTCCTCACCGCGGCGGGCCTCGTCGATCAACGTTGCCGGGCCTTCCCCGCCGGCACCGGCCAGCAGGTAGTAGCCCAATTCATCAAGCGTGCGATCGGTCAACTCCAAACTCCTTGCTTGTAGCCGCAATTCCAGACTTCGGTGATCTTCCCGTCGACGACGCGGAACACCTCGATGCTGGCGACGTTGGTTTCGGTGCCGTCCTTGGTGGTCATCGACGAGTCGTAGACGATTGCGACGTGCTCGCCGTCGTCCCCGGAGGCGACGATGTTCAGATCGAAGCGCAGCTTGTCGAACATCGCCCAGACGTCCTTGACTCGGCTGACGGCCTGTTCGCGGGTGAGGGTGTGCGCCTCGCCCACCTCGTGCCGAATTACGGTGTCGGCGAACAGCTCCTCGGCCAGGGTCAGGTTGTGCTCGTTCCAGACGACGAGGTTGTAGAGCTCGACCACCTCACGGGCCGTGCGCGTGGCCGCCATCAGCCGGCCACAGTGCGCAGGAATCGGTCGGTCACCCGCTGCACCCGACGCGAGAATATGTGCCCGACGTGGCTGCCGTCATACCAGTACAGCTCGCCACCCCAGCGCTCCTGCAACGCAACAGCGGGCTCCCGCATCGCCATCCGGTCGTGCCAGGCGCCGACGATGAGCCGGCGTTCCGGCGGCGGCGCGGGATCCACCCGCAGCGGATCGATCACCGAGGTCAGTTTCGCCACCTCCGGAGACGCCAACAGGTCCCGGAATCCGTCCCGGGACGATCCCCAGCGCCCCAGGTGCCGGGCGATCATCGCGTTGAGTCCCAGGATCGGCGTATACAGCGCGACCGCATCGATCTGCCTCTCCAGGTGCGAAACCAGCGCGGCCACCGGGGTCCCCATCGAAATCCCCGCCACCACAACAGCAGTGGCCTGCGGTTGCGCCCAGCGCACCACTGCGCGGATCTCCGACACCGCGCGCATCATGCCGGCGACGTTGCCCAAGGGGTCCATGTCGGGGTAGGCGGGCAATTCGCGGCGCCGGCAGCCGTGACCGGGCTGCACCGGCAGCGCGACGTTGAATCCAAGCTGGTGATGTATCCGACCGATCCGACTCAGCAGCAGGTCTTCGGTGCCGCCCTGACCGGCGCCGTGCACCCAGATGAGCCATGGCCTCGGGCCGTCATCGTGGCGGCACAGGTGTACCACCGCCCTCGCCGGTCCACCCAGGCCCTCGGCTTCCAGCGTTTTCGGCAACGCCGGGTCGTGCTCGAACGCCATTCGCTCATACGCGAGGTTGCCAATTCGCCGCCGCCGCACCGAGGTCGGCCGCAGGGGCATCGGGTCCGCGTGCGCACGGTCGATGCCCAGGGCGGACAATTCTTCGGCGGCGCCGGTGCACCCATCCAGTGGCCGGATGGCCGCGGGGCTGCCACCGAGCAGCGAAAATCCGCTCAGCACAAGCTCGTCGAGCAGCACCTCGCCGAACTGCCGCGCGCCGCGCGGCGACGCCGGCGCCCAGCCGGTCGACTGGTTGAGGCCCGCCACCGTGCGGGGCAGCAACATGCCCAGCTCGCGGGTCGCCTCCCTGACCAGACCCAGCCCGCGCGTCACCTTCGACATGCCGCTCACCTACGCCAGCTTGAAACCGGTGTATCCGCCGGCCGCGATTTCGTCACAGCGGCGCCGATATTCGGGGATTCCGCCGGTGTAACCCATGTACATCCGCTTCTTTCCGGGCACATTGCCACCGTTGTACCAGGAATTGCAGGAAGGATGGACCAGCACCGTCGGCGCAACGAGTGCGGTGGCGTGGTCGATCCACTCCTGCTGCGCGGTGGCCAACGCCTCGATCGTGCGGATGCCACGGGCGCGCAGGTGTGCGATGCAATCACCGATCCACTCCACATGCTGTTCTAGCGCGGCGACGAAGTTCGTGGCGGCGCTGGGACTGCCCGGGCCCTGGATGGTGAAGAGGTTCGGGAAGCCGGCGACCGCCAACCCAAGATAGGACAGCGGGCCCTCGCTCGCCCAGAACTCTCCGAGCGACATCCCGTCGCGGCCGCGAATGTCGATGCGGCTGAGCGCCCCGGTCATGGCGTCGAATCCCGTGGCGTAGACGATAACGTCCAGTTCGAAGGAGTCGTCCTCGGTACGGATGCCACTCGGGGTCACCGCCTGGATCGGCGACTTACGCAGGTCGACGAGCGTGACGTTGTCCCGGTTGAACGTCTCGTAGTAGCCCTGGTCGATGATGGGCCGCTTGCATGCGAACGGATGGACGGGCACCAGCGAGGCCGCGGTTTCCGGGTCCTTGACGATGCGGGCCACCGCCTCGCCGTACAGCTTGGCGGCCATCCGATTCGCTTCGATGTCGAAGAAGATGTCGCCCCAGTTGAGGGCACCCATCACGCCGTGCTCCTCGATGGCGCGCAATTGCTCTTCGCGCGTCGACGACTTGATCGGTGGCCTGCCCAGCATTTCCAGTAGCACCGAGAACGCGCTCAGCCGCGCCGCCCCGATCGGGTGAGCCCGCTGGGCGGCGCGGATTTCGTCGTAGCGGGCCTTCATCTCGTCCAGCTCGCCGGCCTCGAACCGGTGCACGCGCCAGGGCAAGGTGTACGCCGGTGAACGCTGGAACACGCAGAGCTGCAGCGCTTCCCGGGCGACGACGGGAACGAGCTGAACGCCCGTGGAACCGGTTCCGATGACGCCAACCCGCTTGCCGGTCAGGTCGAAGCCTTCCTTGGGCCAGTGGCTGGTGTACAGCGATGTCCCGGCGAAGGTCTCCATGCCGGGGAGGTCGGGTTTCAGCGGCACCGACAGGATGCCGGAGGCGGCGACCACGAACGGGGCCCGGAATGTTTCGCCGTCCTCGGTCCGCAGCATCCACTCGCCGGCGTCCTCGTCGAAGGCCATCGCGACGACCTTGGTGTCGAATCGGATGTCGCGGCGAAGATCGAGCAGGTCGGCGACGAAGTTGAGGTAAGCCTCGATCTCCGGCTGGGCCGGCATCGATTCGGTCCAAACCCATTCCTGCTGAATCT
This sequence comes from Mycobacterium nebraskense, assembly GCF_002102255.1. GTDB lineage: Bacteria > Actinomycetota > Actinomycetes > Mycobacteriales > Mycobacteriaceae > Mycobacterium > Mycobacterium nebraskense. The sequence goes on along the minus strand of NZ_LQPH01000185.1, from coordinate 40,736 downwards.
CATCGGAGAAGCTGTACGAGTATTCGATGCTCTCGATGTCGCACCGGGCGCCCGGATAGCGATTGTACAACCAGGTGCCGCCGACGTTTTCGGCCATCTCCAGGACGCGGGCCCGGATGCCCAACTGCCGCAGCCGATGCAGCATGTACAGCCCGGAGAAACCCGCACCGACGACGATCACGTCGAAGCGAGTGTCAGCGTCCACCATGGCCACCACTCATCTTCAGGATGGTTCGGGTCAGATGCAGGGCCTTGATCCGCCACGAGCCATCGCGCTTCTCGTCGGTCTCGTGGCAATGACCGGCGCAGTGCAACTCGCGGCCATCCCCGAACATCAGCAGATCTTCCATCGCACAGATCCCGGTCGCGGTCTTGGGCGAGGTCAGCGTGATCTCCCGGGTGTGACAGTGGTGCATCGTCGCGACGGTCTCGAGCCCGCCCATCACCAACGGCACGAAGTTGTCTCGATCTTCTGGCCCTACCGGGCCCGGCGCCGTCTGCGGGTCGGTGCCCCCGGTGGACACCGCCATGTCCAGGGTGACCACCACATCCGCGGCGAACACACCGCGCCAGGACTCGACGTCCTCGGTGTCCAGGAATCGGCAGGAGCGCGCCTTCAATTGCCGGATCGCTTCCAGCTCGTCAGCCGCCTCTGTCATTTCGCTCCTTGCCGTGCACGGGCCGGACTGCTGAAATCTATACTGTAACGGACTTAGTATCAGGCAATCGGAGGCTTCGGCGTGAAAGTGCCATTCACCTGGAAGGTCACCGGGTGGTTCATGGTCGGGTGGTCTCCCGAGTTTCCCGTCGGTGAGGTGCGGCCGCTGAAGTACTTCGGCGAGGATCTGGTGGCCTACCGCGACGAGTCCGGTGAACTACATGTTCTCGAAGCGCACTGCAAACACCTCGGCGCGCACATCGGCCACGGGGGCAAGGTGCTAGGCGATTGTGTCGAGTGCCCCTTCCATGGCTGGCGCTGGGGCCCGGACGGCACCAACCGGTACATCCCCTACCAACCCGACCGGCCCAACCGCGCGCTGCGACTCCGGGTGTACCCGGTACGTGAGCAGTACGACTGCGTGTTCATCTGGCATCAGCCGGACGGCAAGGAGCCGCAGTGGGAGATGCCGGACATCTTCCGGAAATTTCCGCAATTCGAAACCGACCCGGCGGCCTATTACCGCGCGTATCCGGAGTTCTCCCGGCGCGCCGAGCGCGAACCGGTGCATCCGCAGATCGTCGCGGAGAACGCTCCCGACAGCGCACATTTCGAATACGTGCACCACGCCACGGTGACGCCGCGGGTGCTGGACTGGAAGATCGTCGACCACGAGTGGCAGTTTGTCGCGGGGTGGCCGGACGCACGCAGCGACAACCCCGAGGATCTCGCGCTGCGGTTCCACAGCCACCTGTTCGGCCTGGGTGGAGCGATCAGCGTCTTCGAGGGGGCACAGAACCATCGGCTGATTTTCACCTGCACGCCAGTCGACGACGAGTGTTCGGACCTGTTCTACTCGATCTGGTGGCCGCGGCTCCCTGGGGATGACTCCGACGTCCCGCAAGGCAAGCTGCGCGACCTGATCGAAAAGCAATTCCTGTCCACCGTGTTCGACGATCTGCAAATCTGGCGCTACCAGAAATACGTGGAACATCCGGCGCTCTCCAAGGTCGACGCGAAAGGGTATATGGCGCTGCGGAAGTGGGCGACGCAGTTCTATGACGTGCCGCCGGAAGCGTTCGCGTCGGCATGACACCGGAACTTGGGAAAATCGCGGCGCCCGAGCACACCGCGATCGTCACGCAGGAGTGCCAGGGGGCGGTCGTCGGCCCGAACGCCGGGCTGGCAATGCTCGCCGAGGAGGCACGTCGGGTTGCACTGCCCAATATCGTGCGGCTGCTGCCGGCGGCCCGGGCGGCCGGGGTACGTGTCGTGCATTGCTTGGTGCAGCGACGGCCCGACGGGCTCGGCTCCAACCACAACGCCAAGATCTTCGCCATGGGGCACGGTCAAGTCGACATCACCCCGGGCACGCCCGGGGCGGCCGTGCTGCCCGAATTGGGTCCGGAGCCAGGCGATCTGGTGCTGAGCCGCTGGCACGGCGTCGGGCCGATGGGAGGCACGGATCTGGATGCGATACTGCGCAACCTGGGAGTCTCCACCATTGTCGTCGTCGGGGTGTCGCTGAACATCGCCATCCCCAACGTCGTCATGGACGCCGTCAATGCCGCCTACCGCGTCATCGTGCCCCGCGACGCCGTCGCCGGCATACCCACCGAATACGGAGAGGCCATCATCGCCAACACCCTGTCGCTCCTCGCGACCATCACCACCACCGACGAGCTGCTCCAGACCTGGGCGCGGCGATGACCGAGACCGCACCCGGGGTTCGCGGCGGGTTCCCCGAGATCAAGCCGGCCGAGCACGCGCCGCCCGGCCTGGGCGGGTTCGTCGACGCGATGCGCCGCCTGCAGGATCTGACCGTCGCCAGCAATCCGGACAGCTCGGCGTGGACCACCGCGGCCTGGCACGTCGAAGAAGCCTGCGCCTTGCTGGACGGCCATCAGGTGCCCGAAGGCATGGCGCCCGCCGGCCGCGTCGTCGAATTGCCCGGCCTGGGTCATCCCCTGCTGCCGCCGTGGACCGTCACCGAATCCGGTCCGAGCGGCGTCACGATGAAAGGCCACTTCACCCGATCCCATGTGGGTGGAAACAACGCCGTGCACGGCGGCATGATCCCCCTGTTCTACGACTGGCTGTTCGGGATGGTCGTCTCCACAGCCGGCACGCCGCCCACCCGCACCGCATACCTGCATGTCGACTACCGAAACATCACCCCGATCGACGAGGCGTTGACCGCCCACGGCAGCATCACCGATATCGACGGCAGGAAGATTTTCATCTCGGCTACGATGACGGCCGCTGACGGCACGCTGCTCACCGAAGCCAACGGCCTGATGGTCCGACTGCTCCCCCACCAGCCTTGAGAGGCCTAATGTCCGACACCGCAACACAATTCACGGTACCCGCCGTCGCGGCAGCCGTCGCGGCCGCGATCCCCGATCGGGAGCTGCTGATCCAGGGCGGACGGCGTTACAGCTATGAACAGGTGGTCGAACGGTCGTACCGCCTCGCCGCGTACCTGCGTTCCCGCGGGCTGGGCTGCCACACCGAACGTTCCGCGCTGCCCGGCCATGAGGTGGGTCAGGACCTGCTCGGCATCTACGCATACAACGGGAATGAATTCGTCGAGGGATTACTGGGCGCGTTCCAGGCTCGAGTCGCCCCGTTCAACGTCAACTTCCGCTACGTCAAAAGCGAGCTGCAGTACCTGTTGGCGGATTCGGGGGCAACCGCGCTGATCTACCACGCCGCGTTCGCGCCGCGGGTGGCCGAAATTCTTCCGGACCTTCCCCAGCTGCGGGTGCTGATTCAGATCGCCGATGACTCGGGCAACGAGTTGATCTACGGCGCAGTGGATTACGAGCGCGCCATCGCGTCCTTCGCGCCGGAGCCCCCGCAGGTGCAGCATTCCCCCGACGACCTGTACGTCCTGTACACGGGCGGCACGACGGGAATGCCGAAAGGCGTGCTGTGGCGCCAGCACGACATCTTCATGACGTCCTTCGGCGGGCGCAACCTGATGACCGGTGAGCCGTTCGGATCCGTCGAGGAGATCGCGGCGGGGGTGGCCGCGGGTCCCGGCACCAAGCTGATGATCCTGCCGCCACTGATGCACGGCGCTGCCCAGTGGAGTGTGATGACGGCGATCACGACCGGCCAATCCGTCGTCTTCCCGTCGGTCGTCGATCGTTTGGACGCCGAGGAGGTCGTCCGAACCATCGAACGCGAGCGCGTGACCGTGGTGACGGTGGTCGGTGATGCGATGGCCCGTCCGTTGGTCGCCGCCATCGAGAAAGGGATCGCGGACGTGTCGTCGTTGGCCGTGGTCGCCAACGGAGGCGCGTTGCTCACCCCGTTCGTCAAGCAGCGTTTGATCGAAGTGCTGCCCAACGCCGTCGTCGTCGACGGTGTCGGATCCTCGGAGACCGGCGCGCAGATGCACCACATGTCGACGTCGGGGGCGGTGTCGACCGGCACCTTCAACGCGGGACCGGACACGTTCGTGGCGGCCGAGGATCTGGCCACCATCCTGGAACCGGGTCACGACGGAATGGGCTGGCTGGCGCAGCGCGGTTATGTTCCGCTGGGCTACAAGGGCGATGCGGCCAAGACCGCCAAGACATTCCCCGTCATCGACGGGGTGCGTTATGCGATTCCCGGCGACCGGGCACGGCACCACGCCGATGGCAGCGTCGAATTGCTGGGCCGCGATTCGGTGACGATCAACTCGGGCGGCGAGAAGATCTTCGTCGAGGAGGTCGAGACCGCCATCGCGTCGCACCCGGCGGTGGCCGACGTCGTGGTCGCCGGACGACCCAGCGAACGGTGGGGCCAGGAGGTCGTGGCCGTCGTCGCGCTGGCCGAAGGCGCCCACGCGGACGCCGAGGAACTGATCGCGCACGCCGGCCAATCGTTGGCTCGCTACAAACTTCCCAAAGCGATCGCGTTCCGTGCGGCAATCGAGCGCAGCCCGTCGGGTAAGGCCGACTACCGGTGGGCCCGCGAGCAGGCGGTGAACGGCTGACCGGCAACGAGTCCATGAGATACCGGAACCGCGTCGCCGTGGTCACCGGCGCTGGCTCGGGCATCGGTCGCGCACTGACCCTCGCGCTCACCCGCGGCGGGGCGCATGTGGCGGCGTCCGACATCGACCCGAACGGTCTGGCGGAAACCCAGGCGGCTTGTCCTCCCGGGCATGTCACGACGTATCGGGTCGACGTGGCCGACCGCGAGGCGGTGTTGGCCTTCGCCGACGACGCACGCCGCGAACACGGGCCCGCCTCAATGGTGTTCAACAATGCCGGCGTAGACCTCTTCGCCGGCGTGGCGGACATGTCCTGGGAGGACTACGACTGGCTGATCGGCATCAACGTCGGCGGCGTGGTCAACGGCACCAAAGCCTTTCTGCCACAACTCCTCCAATCGGGTTCCGCCCAGCGCCCCGCGCGGTTGGTCAACCTGTCCAGCGCCTTCGGCCTCATCGCCATTCCCTACCAAGGCGCCTACAGCACTTCGAAGTTCGCGGTGCGCGGCTTCACGGAAGCGCTGCGCCAAGAGATGATCATCGAACGCCGCCCCGTGACGGTGCACTGCGTGCATCCGGGTGTCGTGCGCACCAACTTCGGGACCAACATGCGCACCGCGGGCGCCGAGGACCCCGATCTTGCGGCCAAGCTGTTCGACCGTGCGGCGCTCACCTCTGCCACGAAGGCGGCCCGGCTGATTCTCCGCGACGCGGAACGCAACCGCGCCAGAATCCTGATCGGTCCCGATGGGCGAGCGATGGCGGCGCTGCCCCGCCTGCTCGGCGCGGGATACGCCGGCCTGTTGGCCCGCGCCGCGAAATTGACCAACTCCGGCTCAGCCCACGCCGATCGCTGAGGCGGTCCCAAGCGAGCAACTTCCGGCCCGCCCATATTGTCTACTGTAAGAATTACAGTAGGATCTTACGCAAGGCCATGCCGTTCACGCTGAAGATGCTGGAGATCCAAGGTGACGACCAACGTTCACGCCGCCGCCGGTGCCGACGGCCAGACCGTCAGCCTGCGTGATCCCTACCCGTTCTTCGCCCGGAAGCGCCGCGAATCGGGGGTGTTCCACGGGACGGTCATGGACTATTCCAGGACCCCCGAGTCGCTGATGCCCAAGCGCGAGTACTCCGCGGTGTCCTTCGATGCGGTGAACAAGGTGTTCCGGGACGGCCGGGTGTTCAGCTCCGCACCGTATGACAAGACGATCGGCCTCTTCATGGGCCCGACCATCCTGGCGATGGAGGGAAAGAAGCATCGCGACCATCGCAACCTGGTGTCCGCGGCATTCAAGTCCAAGGCGCTGGCCCGCTGGGAGAACACCATTGTGCGACCGATCTGCAACGCACTGATCGACGAGTTCATCGACACCGGTGAAGCCGACCTGGTCCGCAATTTCACCTTCGAATTCCCCACCCGCGTCATCGCCCAACTGCTCGGGCTGCCCGCCGACGACCTGCCGACGTTTCGCAAGCGCGCCGTGCAATTGATCAGCTACCACGTCGACTACGAGCGTGCCTTCGAGGCATCGGCGGCGCTCAAGGACTACTTCGTAGAGCAGATCGAACAGCGCAAGTCCGAGCCCACCGAGGACATCATCGGCGATCTGGTCACCGCGGAGATCGACGGCGAAAAACTAAGCGACGAGGCCATTTACTCCTTCCTGCGGCTGCTGCTGCCGGCCGGGCTGGAGACCACGTACCGCTCGTCGGGCAACCTGCTGTACCTGCTGCTCACTCATCCCGATCAGTTCGCCGCGGTGCAGGCCGACGGCGAGCTCTTGGCGCAGGCCATCGAGGAAGGGCTGCGCTTCGAGACGCCGCTGACCACCGTGCAGCGCTTCACCACCGAGGACACCGAGCTGGAAGGTGTCGAGATTCCGGCGCGTTCGGTGGTCGGCGTGTGCATCGGGTCGGCGAACCGCGACGAGCGGCGCTGGGATCGTCCGGAAGAGTTCGACATTTTCCGCGAGCACGTGCCGCACATCTCCTTCGCCGCCGGCGAGCACACGTGTCTGGGTCTGCACCTGGCCCGGCTGGAAACCCGCGTCGCGGTCGAATGCCTGCTGGATCGGGTGACCAACGTCAGGTTGCTGACCGACGACGACCCACACATCCACGGCCAGCCCTTCCGTTCGCCGACGGCGCTTCCCGTGACGTTCGACGCAAAGTAGGGTCCCGAAAATGGTCAAAGTTATGTCGGGCTTCCGGGTCCTGGAACTTGCGCAATTCACCTTCGTCCCGGCGGCGGGTGCCATCCTGGCCGATTGGGGCGCGGACGTCATCAAGGTCGAGCACCCACTGCGGGGCGACACCCAACGCGGGTTCGTCAACATGGGCGGCATCCAAGTCGACCCGGAGCGGCATCCGCTGATGGAACATCCCAACCGGGGCAAGCGCAGCGTCGGGATCGACGTCTCCACGCCGGGCGGTCAGGAAGTGATCTACGAACTGGCCAAGACCGCCGATGTGTTCCTTACCAACTACATGCCGGCGCGGCGGCAGAAGCACAAGTTCGACGTGGAGCACATCCGCGCGGTGAACCCGAACATCGTCTACGCGCGCGGTTCGGCATACGGCGACAAGGGCGCCGAGCGTGACGTGGGCGGCTATGACGGGACGGCATTCTGGACGCGCAGCGGCATCGGATACGCGCTGACGCCGGAGGAGCTGGGCGGCGCACTGGGGCAAGGCATTCCCGCGTTCGGGGACTCCATCGGCGGCATGTTCATCGCCGGCGGCATCTCGGCCGCGTTGCTGCATCGCGAGCGCACCGGCGAAGCCCTCGAGCTCGACGTGTCGTTGTTGAGCACGGCCTGGTGGGCGGCGGGTGCGAGCGTGACGCAGGGCATGGAGACCGGAGAAGTCATGCGCACATTCATGCCGGGTTCCGCCACCGCGATGTCGGTCAACCCCTTCATGGGCAATTACGAAACCTCCGATGGCGGCACGATCAACCTGTGCATCATCAGTCCGACCGGCTTGATCCGCGATACGTTCGAGCATCTGGGCATCCCTGAGGCCGCCGACGATCCCCGCTTCTCCGAGGTGCTCCCGCTGATACAGAACGCCGGCGCGGCCGCCGAGCTGATCGCAAAGGCCTTCGCCGCCAAGCCCTTCGACTACTGGCGGCAGCACCTGAAAACGATGAAGGGTCAGTGGGCACCGTTCCAGAGCCTGCTCGACCTGGTCGACGACGAGCAGGCCCTTGCCAACGACATGATCAGCGAGGTCGAGCTCGCCAGCGGCGGAAAGCCTTTCCGCGTCGTGCGCGGCCCCGTCCAGTTCAACCACGAGCCGCTGGTGACCACGCGGGCGCCGCAGGCCTCCGAGCACACCGAGATCGTGCTGATGGAACTGGGCATGGATTGGGACCGCATCGAGGAGCTGAAGGACTCGGGAGCTATTGCATGAACCGCGCCGTCGACGATGCAGAGCTGAGCGATGAGGTGGGGGCACCTCCCGCTTGCGGGGGAGAGCGGCGCTCATGAATGACGTGGCCATCATCGGTGTCGGCCTGCACCCGTTCGGCCGCTTCGAGGGCAAGTCCGCGATGGAGATGGCCGCGGACGCAATTCAATTCGCGGTCGCCGACGCGGGCATCGGGTGGAAGGACATCCAAGCCGCTACCGGAGGCAGCTGGACGGTGGCCAATCCCGACGCGATCGTCGCCATGGTGGGTTTGTCGGGCATCCCGTTCACCAACGTGTTCAACGCGTGCGCGACCGCGGCCAGCGCCGCCAAGGCCTGCGCCGACGGCATCCGGCTGGGCGACTACGACATCGGGATCGCCATCGGTCTGGACAAGCATCCGCGCGGCGCCTTCACCGAGGACCCGGCCCTGGTGGGAATGCCGCGCTGGTACGCCGAGAACGGGCAGTACCTCACCACCAAGTTCTTCGGGATGAAGGCCAACCGCTACCTGCACGACCACGGCATCTCACAGCAGACACTGGCCAAGGTGGCCGCGAAGAACTTTCGCAATGGGGCGTTGAATCCCAACGCCTTTCGCCGCAAGCCGATATCCGAAGACGACATCCTGAATTCGGCGATGCTGAACTACCCGCTCACCCAGTATATGTTCTGTGCGCCCGACGAGGGCGCGGCCGCAGTGGTGATGTGCCGCGCGGACATCGCGCATCGCTACACCGCCACGCCGATCTTCTTGCGGGCGGTCGAAGTGCGCACCCGTCGGTATGGCGCCTACGAGGTCAACACCACCTTCGCCCCGGTCGACGAGGACGTGTCGCCGACCGTGTACGCGTCGCGCGCCGCGTTCGAGAGGGCGGGCGTGGCGCCGGAGGACGTCGACGTCATCCAGCTGCAGGACACCGACGCGGGCGCGGAGATCATCCACATGGCCGAGTGCGGGTTCTGCGCCGATGGAGAGCAGGAGAAGTTACTGGCCGACGGTGCCACCGAAATCAGCGGCTCGATGCCGGTCAACACCGACGGCGGCCTCATCGCCAACGGCGAGCCGATCGGGGCGTCGGGTCTGCGCCAAATTCATGAACTGGTGCGGCAACTTCGCGGCGAGGCAGGCGATCGCCAGGTACCGGGTGAGCTGCGGGTCGGGTTCGCTCAGCTCTATGGCGCGCCAGGCACCGCCGCGGCGACCATCCTGACGACCTGACCAGGGGTGCGCTATCTGGCGATGCTAGGGCTGCAGATGCATCGTTGGTCAGTGGGCACGCGTTTCATCACGCTCTCGGCGTGCTGGCCACAGCCCGCCCAGGTGATGTTGCCGCAGCGACGGCAGCGTACGGGGTAGCACATGGTTGCTCACTCCTATTCAGGGCGAAGCGGCTGGACCACTATGCCTTCACGGCAGCTTTGCGCTCGGCGATCTGGGCGCGGACCCGCTCCATGTCAAGACCCTTGATCTTCTCGATCAAGTTGTCCAGCACCGCCGGTGACATCGCTCCCGGCTGGCTGTAGACGAGGATGCCCTCCCGGAACGCCATGATGGTCGGAACGGAGCGGATGCCTACGGTCGCGGCCAATTCGCGCTCGGTATCGGTGTCCACCTTGGCGTGGACGACGTCCGGGTGATTTTCCGCGGACCGTTCGAAGACCGGGGCGAATGCCCGGCATGGTCCGCACCAAGGGGCCCAGAAGTCAACGAGCACAACGGTGCTCGCAAGTATCGTCGACTCGAAATCGGCGCCGGTCAGTGTTTTGACGGTCATGGTTGTTCCTTTCGGGCTTTGAGGGTTACGACCGGATCTGGGCCGAAGAGGCCCAGCGACCCGGATACGCCGGGCTGACTAACTGCTCCACGCGACGGGGCGTAATCATTGGGGCGATCCTGGGGTGGCGGTATCCGAGGTCGAGTCGACGAATTCGCAGAAGGCGGTGTAGGCACGAGCACCGTAAATCGTGGCCGGCCCACCATGCATGAGGATGCTGACGCCGATCGCCTCGGCGGCCTCCTCCTTGGAGGCGCCGGCGCGCGCCGCCCCCTGGGCGTGGGAGGCAATACAGCCGTCACATCCGGCTACGACGCCGATCGCCATCGCGATCAGCTCCTTGAACTTTTTGTCCAAGGCGCCCGAGGTCAGTGCGCCATTGCTCATCTCGGCAAAACCCCGGTACACATCCGGGATCATCTTGCGCAGGGCGCGGTGCTGTGGGTTGAGGTCGTCCAGCACCTGCTGGTAGTGGTTGTGTTCCGTCATGCCTACTATAATACCTATACGGGTAGGGGTATTCCTCCTGTTGCATCTGAATCGTCCTTGGGTGCACATATACCTCCGCCAATAGAGTCCATCGGCCCTAGAGATGCGTCGTCGCGGGAGCGCAATCTGACCTCGAAGTGCCTGGTGTTCCCTTGCGGAGCAGCTACACCGCAGGGGGTTTATGCCGGCACGTGGAGTGGAGGAGTATCAATGGCACGAGTCGTGATCCTCGGCGCTGGTATCGCCGGGCATACCGCCGCGCTGCATCTGCGCCGATGGCTAGGTCGCAGTCACGAGGTCGTCGTGATTTCTCCCAATGCCGACTGGAACTGGATCCCGTCGAACATCTGGGTCGGCGTGGGCCGGATGGATGCAGCCAAGGTGCTGATTCCGCTCAGGCCGATATACCGGCGCAAGGGCATTGCGTTCCATCAAGCGCTTGCCACGGCAATCCATCCGGAGGGCACTGAAGACGAGTCGGCACCATCGGTGGACTTCACCTACACCGATGAGGAGCACGACGGCCAGACCGGCACCATTATTTACGACTACCTCATCAATGCGACCGGACCGCGACTGAACTTCGCGGCCACTCCGGGGCTCGGGCCTGCCGGTCACTCACACTCGGTGTGCACCGCGGCCCACGCCGTCGAAGCGGCGCAAGCGCTCGACCGGGTCATCGCCAGAATGAAGGCCGGCGAGAAGCAGCGCCTCGTCATTGGCGTCGGGCACGGCACCTGCACATGCGAGGGTGCGGCGTTCGAGTACGCCTTCAACGTTGAGCACACGTTGCGAGCAGCCGGCGTGCGAGACCTCGCCGAGATCGTCTACCTCACGAACGAGTACGAACTGGGCGACTTCGGCGTCGGTGGCATGAGTTTCGTCGAGAAGGGCTTCGTGCAGTCCAGCCGGCTGTGGACCGAGTCGCTGTTCCGCGAGCGCGGCGTCAGGGCTATCACGCAAGCGGCCGTCCATGAGGTGATGGACGGCAAGCTGCGCTACGAGCAACTCGACGGCAAAGAGCACGAATTGGACTTCGACTTCGCCATGCTGCTGCCCCCTTTCAGGGGAGCTGACCTCGCGGCATACGACAAGCGCGGCAACGACATTAGCTCCGTTCTGTTCGCACCGTCAGGCTTCCTGAAGGTCGACGCAGACTACTCGGGCAAGCCCTATGACGAGTGGTCTGCCGAGGATTGGCCGCACACCTATGAGTCCCCTGCCTATCCGAACATTTTCGCGCCGGGCATCGCGTTCGCGCCCCCGCATCCCATCTCTCGGCCGCGCACGAGTCCTAACGGGACGGTCATCACGCCCAGTCCGCCACGCACCGGCATGCCGTCGGGCATCATGGCCAAGACGGTTGCCGAGACCATCCGCGATCGAATCACCAAGGGAACAACCAGTGCTGCGCACCGCGCCTCGATGTCGAGCATGGGCGCCGCGTGCGTTGCGTCGGCAGGCACCGGTTTGCGAGAGGGCTCGGCGGCCGCGATGACAATGTTCCCGGTTGTCCCCGACCCGGTGAAGTATCCCCAAACGGGTCGTGACATCGCTGGCACCTCCGGTGAGCTCGGCCTGGCTGGCCACTGGATCAAGCTGCTGTTGCATTACCTCTTCATCTACAAGGCGAAAGCCCGCCCATTCTGGTGGCTGATCCCTGAGTGAAAGGCACTCCGATGGACGACGAAACCAATTATTCAGACGTGAATGCGCTGACAGCCGAGCGCATTGCCGACGCCCCGCTGCCTACCCCTGCGACGCTGCGGATGCGTCAGAACATCTTCGTCCAGTTCGGGCGTTTCATCCGTATCAACCTCAAGATGCTGCGGATCATCTACGGGCACGGCTGACGGGTCGCTCAGGTTTGGCGCGCACGAAGCAGTGGCGATGGCAGGATCAGGAAACCTTCTTGACCGGCGGCGCGTAAGCCGGCTTGCCCAGGCCAAGCATGTACTGCGCGATCATATTCCGGAACACCTCAAGGGTGCCGCCGTAGATCCCGACCAGCGGTGCGAATCGGAATACGTACTCCGCGGCGCCGTCGTCGGCCGCGCCGTCGGTGCCGAGCGGCAACGCGGACGCTGTGCCGAGGAGGTCCATCAGGTCCGGGGAGATGTCGCGCATCGTCTGCGCCAATGCGACCCGGCCGTAGATGCCGGACGCACTCAACGCCGCTTCCATCCGCGCGGCGCTGCGCCCCAGTCGGTATGCCACCGCCGAGTCATCAATCAGCCTGCACCCATTCGGATCCCGCTCCGCCACTTTACCGGCGGCCTTATCCAGGGCGTCAGCCATAAAGCCAGCCTGGTGCATCATGATCGACACATCCTGCAGTCCGTCAGGTGCGGCCGCCACCGCTCCATGTTCGACGTTGAGCGGCTCGCGCAGCACCGTCCAGCCGGCGTTCACGTCGCCCAGGCGGTACTTGTCGTCAACACGTACGTCGCTGTAGTAGACGATGTTGGTGCGGTCGCCGTCGACGGTACGGATGCCCTGGATCTCGATGCCCGGGGAATCAAGGGGAACCAAAAACATGGTCAGGCTCTTGTGCTTCGGGGCATCCGGGTCGGTATTGGTGATCAGGAAAACGTATCGGCAGTTGTGCGCGCCAGTGGTAAACATCTTGGAGCCATTGATCACCCAGCTCGATCCATCCGCCTCGCGAACCGCCCGGGTCTTGCAGGTGGCCACATCGGATCCACCCTCAGGCTCGGTATAGCCCAAGCACAGCCGGACATGCCCGCTGAAGACGCCCGGCAGCACCTCATCCTGTAGCTCGGCGGAGCCGAACCTCGCGACCGAACGGGCCACCATGGCGGTGGTACCCCAGGTCACCCAGGGCACGTGCGCACGCCGCTTCTCCAGCTCCCAGATGCGGCGGCGCACCCGGCTGAAACCACCATCGGCTTCCGGCTTCCATTCGCGTTCGAGATACCCGGCCGCACCGAGTGCCAGGTGTACCCCTTCGTCGAAGTTGTCGCCCGTTTCGCGGTCCCGGCGCTTGACGTCTTCCGTCACATGCGTACGCAGGAACTCGCGAGCCTCGTCGAGGAAATTTTGGTCGTCCGCGGACAGCGTGACTCGTGAGAAATCCACTTATGCGCCCTCTCCAGCTTCGCGTGCGGCGACCAGCTCGCCGATGTATTTGGCGCTGGCTCCGGGATCCCCACCGGCCAGCGCCCAGCCACGGGCACGTACCAGATACGCCGTCGCCGCCGCCTCCGACGAAACACCGAGGCCACCTTGCACATGCACCGCCATGGTCGCGGCCTTCGCCGCCTCCTCCGCCATGAATACGAACGCCGAGGGTGCCAGTTCCGGGCGCTCGTGGGGCTCGTTGTCCAGGAACCAGGCAGCGCGCCGCGCCAGATTGCGGCCGCCCTGCACGGTGATCGCGATGTTGGCCAGCGGATGAGAGATGCCCTGCAACGTCGAGATCGGCACGCCCAGCGTGTAGCGCGTCTTGGCGAACTCGGCCGCGATCGTCATGGTCTCCTCCACCAGGCCTACCAACGCCGCGGCGGTCAGCACCCGCCACTCATCCAGCGCCCGTTGATATTCCGCTAGCGCATCGGATCCGTTGGCCAGCACGGTGCGGGTGTCAGCGGCCGAGGGATCCACCCAGGCCATCGGCAGCCGGCCGATGTTGTCCACCTTCGACGGGCGTGTGCCGAAGGTCAGCGCAACGACGTCCGCGCTGTCGCGCACGATGATCTGGTCGGCAATCGACCCGGTGGGGATGAGCCGAGCTCCTGAGGCGCTGTCGTGCTGCGGATCGAATGCGACGAGCCGCTTGCCGTGCACGACATCGGGTTCCGCCGCGTCGAGTCGAGCCAGTAGCCGCGCGGTGCAAACCTGGTCGATCCACGGCACGGGTGCCAGCGACCGGCCGATCTCCTCGGCCACCAGCGTCAGATCGACGATCGTGGCACCGTCTCCGCCTGCGGATTCCGGGAGCGCCATGGTCGTTGCGCCCATGGCGCACAACCGCTCCCACAGGTTCTTGTCGAAGCCGGTTTCCTCGGCGGCACGCACGGTTTCGATCGAACAGTGCGTCTTGAAGAAATCGCGGTACGCGGCCTGCAACGCCTCGTGATCCGACGTCAGGCTGTAGTCGAGCCTGCGTAGCTCATGACGGTCCATACTCAACGCTCCTCGTGGCTACCGAAGAAGAATTCTTGTGCATTGTTGTAGAGATAGTTTTCGAGAACGTCGGCGGGCAGGTCCAGCCCGGCCGCTTCGGGAACGACGCGGCGCATCTTCAGCACTGGCCAGTCGGAAGCGAAGATCACCTTGTTGGGCCCGCGGGTCCGCATGTAGTGCAGCAGGCTCTCCGGCAACCGCTTTGGCGACCACGCCGAAGTCATCAGGCGTAGGTTGGCGTATTTGATCAACAACCGGATCGCGATGTCCCACCAGGGATCCGCCCCGTGAATCATGCATAGCTTCAGTTCCGGGAATCGCACGCAGACCCGGTCGAGGTGGATCGGGTTTTGAACCTCCCCGGGAATGGGGGGCCCGGGAATACCGGTGTTGATACACAGCGGCAATTCGAGCTCGGCGCACTTGGTGTACAGCGGGTAATAGACGGCGTCGCTGGGCGGGTACTGGCCGTCGCCCCAAAAGCTGGGCCCCACAGCGGCATACGCAACGGGCAGATCATTGACGATGGCGGAAAGTTCCCGCAGGGACGGTATTGGCCGCAACAGGTTCACCCCGCCCATCGCCAGGGCGAAACGCTCTGGCTTCTCCTCGACGAATTTGCGCGCGGTCACCGACGGCTTGGCGAGGTTGTCCATCAGGATGGCTTTGCGTACACCCTGAGCGTCCATTTCGTCGAGCAGCTCCGACAACTCGACCGGTTCGAACATGGACTGAGGCCCTTTGAAGTAGTCGTCACGCACCTTGAGCATCCATGTCGGCTGCTTCTCGGTCTCGCCGAAGTGAACGTTGACCAGGCAATCAATTGCTTTCATGTCGACATCGGCGCCTTTGCTGTCGCGTGGCGTTTCGCCCAACGGTAATCGGCTTTACCGTTGCCCAAGCGCTGGACCTGCTCGACGAAGAGGAACTCCTTGGGCGCCTTGAACCGCGCCAGGCTAGACGTACAGAGCGTATGCAACTCCTCAGGGGCCGCAGTCGCTTCATCACGGAGTTCGACGAGGGCGACGAGTTCTTCACCCCAGCGATCGCTGGGGCGCCCGACGACCAGCGCGTCGGCGATCGAAGGGTGGGCGCGCAGTACCTCTTCGACTTCCTCGACGAAGACTTTCTCGCCGCCGGTGTTGACCACCAGCGAGTCACGGCCGAACAGCCGCAACGTTCCATCGGGTTCAAGTCCGGCACGGTCACCGGAAATCACTACTCGCTTGCCATCGATCTCGGGGAAGGTCTTGCGGGTGGCGTCGGGATCATTGAAGTATCCCAACGGTATTCGCCCTTCCCTGGCAACCCATCCCACCTCGGACTCGCCGGGGGAAAGGAAGTGGCTGTAGTCCTCGGAAAGAACCAATCCGCCCTCGCGCAGCGTGAAGGTGTCGGTTCGCATTCCGCGCCGGCTGTGGCCGAATCCCATGTTTCCGGTCTCCGATGAGCCGTAACCGTTGATCAGGGTGAGCTGGGGTATCAACTCCAGTAAGGCGTGCTGGTACTTCGGATTCGTTGCGGCACCGCCGGTGCCGATCGCGTACAGCGACGCCAGGTCGTAGGACCCCCGCTGCAGCTGCGCTACCAGTGGTGCGGCGTAGGCGTCCCCGACCATGGTCATCATGCCGACCTTCTCACGCTCAGCCGTCTCCCACACCAAGTGCGGGTCAAGCTTTCGGGAGGTGTCGTAGAGCACCACGGGCGTACCGGCCATGACCGCCGCGAACGCCGTCCACATGCCGGCCGCGTGCATCAACGGCGACACGGCGAACCACGGGGCACCGGCGTTACCGCGCACCTTGTCGTGAATCTCCTGGGCACAGGCATGGTCTGCCCCCACCATCGACGACACATAGATGTCGGACTGTCGCCACAGCACACCCTTGGGCCGACCGGTCGTGCCGCCGGTGCAGATCATCAGCAGATCGTCCGGGGACGCCGTCACGCCGTGGTCGGTGTCCCCTTGCGCCAGTGCGTCATCCAAGGAGACCGCGCCGGGCAGTTCCGGGGCGCCGCTTCCGTCGTCGACCGACAGCAAGAGGTCAAGGCCGAGAGGTGTCAGCACATCGGCGAATTTTGCGCCCAGCCCACGGTGGTAAATGACCGCGCGGGGTTTCACGTAGTCGAGGAGCTCACCAACCTCGCGGGGCGTGTAGTAGTAGTTGATGTTCACCGGGACGGTCCGGGCCTTGAGGCAGCCGATGACCATGTCGGGGTACAGATCGTTGTGCATGATCAGCGCAACGCGGTCCTGCCCGCATTCCCAGTTCTGCAGGGTTGCGCGCTCTTGGTGGGCTCCTAACCCGTGGCCTGCCAGGAAGTTTGCGAGTCGCCGGGTGCGGTCCGCCGACTCGCGAAAGGTGCTGCGGCGACTGCCGCACACTGTCATCGTCCGGTCGGGGATAACATCGGCGATTTCGTCGAGAACGGCGCCTATGGTCCATTCGCTCATAGCGGGAACGGCTAGACGCCGGACGCGACCGGGACGCCGAGCAGGTCGAGGGCGTTGTCGCGCATCACTTTTCGGATATCTGCTTCGCTGAAGCCGTTGAGTTCCTCAACGAACGAAACCGGCGACTCGAGGCCTTCGCCGTGCGGCCAGTCGGAACCGAACAGGATCTTGTCGATGCCGATGACTTCGGCCAGTTCGGACAGATCGTCCTCATAGTACGGAGCGATCCACACGTTGTTGCGCAACTGCTCCACCGGATCCTCGGGGAAGTGCCGCGGGTAAGTGTTGGCCGCCTTCTTCAGCCGCTTGACGAGCCGATGTACGAAGTAGGAACCGTTTTCGATGCTGACCGCCCTGAGCTTGGGATGGCGGGTAAACACGCCGTGCACGATCATCGAGGCCATCGTGTCGTGAATGGCACGGTCGTCGAGGAGAACCGTATCCAGCGGATCCTTTTCGCCGAAACCCTCGAAGGTCGCCTTGCCGCCCCACTGTGCGGCAATGTGCAGATAACCGCTGTCGCTGAGGTGGAAGCCCACCGGTACCCCCGCCTCGGCCAGCCGGGCCCACACCGGGTCGTGACTGGGATCGCCCAGCGACCTCGGCATCACGACACCGGGCACCGGCGCCGGTCGCACCAGCACCAGTTTGGCGCCTCGCGCCAACACAAACTCGACCTCGTCGAGCGCCTTGGCCGGATCGGCCAGCGAGATGATCGGCGCGGCGATGATTCGGTGATCGGGCCGGTCGAAACCCCAGTCCTCGTCGAGCCAGAGGTTGAATGCGTGCACCGACGCCATCGTCGCTTCGATGTCGTGCTTGAGCGCCTCCTCGACGCCGCACGCGAAAGTCGGGAGCATGAACACCGTTTCGATGTCCTGGGTGTCCATCACCGCAATCCGCGCGTCGCGATTCTGGTACTCGGGGTGGCTGGCCAGCCGCTCGACTTTCATCAGCGAGGCAGGGTCGACGCCTTCCGGGATCTCGCCGCGGAACAACAAGTCGAGGCAGCCGGGCACGATGATCGGGTCGAAGGTGGGGTTGGGGATGAAGTGGTTGACCCGGTCCCCGATCACCGCCCAGGTGCGCTTGCCGTCGCTGACCATCTGCACGCCCCGGCGCTTGAACTTCTTGTCCAGGTGGCGGGTGAAGGCGTCCAGCGGCTCGTAGTAGTGGTTGTCGACGTCAATCGCCTTGTAACCCAAGTTGGCCATGATCATCCTTTCCGGCATTACCGGCGAATACTAAGCGTCGGTCGAATTGAGCGAGGGGAACTGTGGGGGCCGCTTCTCCAGGAAGCTGGTGATGCCTTCGATGACGTCCGGCCGCGGCATCGCCTCGTGCAGCAGGACCTCGGCACGCGACGTGGCGTCCACGACATCGCGCGTGGCGTCACCGTAAACCTGCCTCTTGATCACTTCCATGGACGCCGGTGAGCAGTTGCGGGCGATGTCCTCCGCGTAATCCAGCGCACGCTTCATCAGATCCTCGGGCGCGACCACTTCCTTGACCAGGCCGAGCTCGGCCGCCTCTTCGGCGAGGAAGGTACGGCCGCTCAGTAGCAGATCCAGGGCGACGCCCCACGTGGTGAGGCGCGGCAGTACCCAGGAGATGCCGAACTCGGCGATCAGTCCGCGCCGGGCGAAGACCGCGGCGAACTTGGCGCCGGCGGCCGCGAACCGGACGTCGCACATGAGTGCCTGGGTCAGGCCGATGCCGACGCAAGCGCCGTTGATGGCCGCAATGACGGGCTTGCGCAGCGTGGTCACGAAATGCGGCGGGCGTTCCCCGACCAAGTCGGCAAGGTTGGTCTGACTCGCCTTCTCCATCGTGTCGCCGTAGGTGGGTGCGGAGCTCGGCGTGCCCAGATAGGCGCCTGCGCAGAAACCCTTGCCCCGGCCGGTCAGCACGATCGCCCGGACGGCGGGGTCCTGTTCGGCGCGGTCGATCGCGGAGTGGAAGCCGGCGGCGATGTCCGGCCCCCAGGCGTTGAGGCGGTCCGGACGGTTGAAGGTCAGAATCGCGACGCCGCTGCCGGTGGCCTCGTAGAGCACTGCGTCCTCGGAAGCGCCGTCGCTGCCGGACATCTCCCCCGGTACCTCCTCACGATCGCCGACGAATTCCGCGATGTTTTGTACGCATACTGTATACCTATCGGTACTGTTTTCCACAACCGCCTCCGCACCCCCGCGAACCCCGGCCGAACAGCGGATTTCGGCTTACTGAACCACACCTTTGGCCGCGGTCTGCGGGGCCACGGATCGTGCCGTATCCGGAGTGTGGCGAGCGCTACGTCCCGATCATGTTTTCTCCGAGCGCCGAATAGGGAAAGCCAATACAGACACCCACTATCAGGGAGGGGAGACACGATGGTTGACATCAAGAGCGGCCCGGTTGAGGCGATCCAGGGCATCGTCGAGGCTGTCTTCGGTAAGGCCAAGGAGATTGTCGGCACGATCATCGGCCGCAACGATCTGGTCAACGAGGGCCAGGCCCAGCAGGACAAGGCCGACGCGCAGCGCAGCGCGGCCAAGAAGGAAGCTGCGGCCGAGAAGGCCCGCGGCAAGGCCAAGGCGGCGGAGGCGCGCGAGGAGGCCGAACAGTAAACGGCTAGCGAGTAGGCCCGGTCACCGTCGGTGGCCGGGCCTCTCTTTTATGAGTTGGATTGTGGTGCAGGTTTTTTAGCTGTCTATGCTCCGATGAGCCCGAGGCGGCGGTAGGCCTCCTCAATCTGCGACTTGGCCTCGGGTGGCAACTCGGCCTGCGGAGGCCGCGAATGCGGATACGCACCTATTGGCAGCCCCAGTAGCGAGGCGGCGTACTTGAACGCGCCACCCCAATGGGTGAAGTAATCCGGCCGTCCCGGATAACAGGTCCACCAGGATCCGACGTCCAGGTCGAACTGGTCCAGGCCCGACTCACGGCCGAAGTCCATGGCCTCGAGCAGCTTGTCGTTTTGCACCAAATCCCAATACTGGGAAAACAATCGCCGCTGCGGCGTCTCGAACAGATAGCCCGCGGTGCCCAGTTGCGCCGGGCAGACGATGCCGTCGCGCAGCCATCCCGCGCGATACACCGTCTTGTCGCATTCCCAGAGCACCAGGCCGGGGGCCAACTGATGCAGCATCCGGCTGCTCGCCGGCCGGAAGGCGCCTTCCTTGGTGGCGCACACCGCGGGTACCTCGTCGTAGATCCGTGCGCTTTCCGCCGCGGTCAGCACGTAGCCGGACGACGGCGAGTTGAACATGCCCAGGGCGATGTCGGTGCGGGCGGCGATGTATTTGAAGAATCGCAGCACCCCCTCGCCGCCGTGCACCTCCATCATCGGCGTTTGGATGTAGGCGATGTCGGCGCCGGCCTCCTGAGCGTGCAGCGTCAACTCCAGACAGTCCTTCGCCGTGATGGCCGCCGTGCAGGCTTGCACGACGACGTCGGGATTGGCGGCGTGCCCTTCCTCGATCGCCACCTCCAGCAAGCGTTTTCGCTCATCGAGGGTCAACGACCAGAATTCGGAGAGGCCGCTGGTGCACCACAACATCGGGTGCCCGAGGTCGCCGACGCAGTAGCGGACCAGCGTCCGATAGGCGTCCCAGTCGATGTCGTCGCCGTCCGGACCGCAGAACGGGGTGTAGAGGGAGTCGCCGATTCCCCGCAATGCCCCGCGCGCCCAGGCGCGCGCCTCACTTGCCGTTGCCACACTCGACTCCTTCTCCTCAGCCGAACTTTCTTCGAGCCGGGCGGTTAGGTGAAGTCCGAACCACCGTCGACGTTGATGTTTGCCCCCGTCATATACGAGTTGCGCCGCGACGCGAGGAAGGCGACCACCGGCCCGATCTCCTCCGGCAGGCCCGCTCGGGGCATGTGCGCCGGGTGGCCAAAGTGCTTGGCAATGGCGTCCATTAGCGCGTAGGGGTCGTCGCCGTCGACACCCACCGACTTCGCCCAACCGACCAGCGACTCGGACGCGATGCTGCCGGGCGACACCACGTTGACCAAGATCTCATCCTTGGCCAACAACAACGACAGGTTCTTGGAGACGCTCGTCAGCATCGATTTGGCCGCCGTGTAGGCGGGCAGCATGACGCTCTGTCGCTGGGTCGAGTGCGCCGAGAAGTTGACTATCCGCGCCCATGGCGCCTTGTGCAGCAGCGGAAGTGCCGCGCGGACGCAGCGCACCATCCCCATCACGCCGTCTTCGACGGCCTGGCGCCACTGCTCGTCGGTCAATTCATCGAACGTGCCCGCCGCGCCCGGCCCGACCGTATTGACAAGCACATTGAGTTCGCCGCCCCATCGCCGGCCGAGGTCGGCGAATGCCCCGTCGACCTGCTCGGGGTCGGCGATGTCGGCGACCAGCCCGAGGGCATCCGCGCTACCGCGTGCCTTGAAGTCCGCGACCGCGGAGTCGAGCGCGTCACGGCTGCGGCCGATCACCGCCACCCGGGCACCCTCGTCGGCGAGGCAACGGGCCGCCGCCAAACCCATCCCGCGGCTACCGCCGACGACCACCGTTGCGGCATTCGCCAGGCCTAAATCCATGGCAATTCCCGTGGCTCATCGGGTGACTCATTCAATGGCTTTAGCCCGGTCATCTTCGCCCGTCCAGCCTTCGTTACCAAAAAGCCTACGATAGGTATTACAGTAGCAGATGGAAAAGCGCACGGAAGGCCGGTTGACGGTCATCGTCGAGCGGCGACACGCCTACATATGCGCAGGTGAGTCGGCACGGCTCTCCGACCGCATGCACAGGATACATCGTGATGGAGGTGCCCGTAGTGGCAAAGCAGGCTACCGCCGATAAGCGTCAACGACGCGAACGCGGATCCATCAATCCCGATGACATCATCAGTGGCGCATTCGAACTCGCGGAGCAAGTATCGATTGACAACTTGAGCATGCCGCTGCTGGGCAAACATCTCGGCGTCGGCGTCACCAGCATCTACTGGTACTTCCGCAAGAAGGACGACCTGCTCAACGCGATGACCGACCGCGCATTGAGCAAGTATGTGTTCGCCACCCCCTACGTCGAGGCCAGCGACTGGCGCGAGACGCTGCGCAACCATGCACGCCTGATGCGTAAGACGTTCATGGGCAATCCAATTCTGTGCGACCTGATTCTGATTCGAGCGGCGCTCAGCCCGAAGGCGGCGCGGATGGGCGCCGAGGAGATGGAGAAGGCTATCGCCAATCTGGTCGAGGCCGGCCTGTCAGCCGAGGATGCTTTCGACACGTACTCGGCGGTTTCGGTGCACGTCCGCGGCTCGGTGGTGCTGCAGCGGCTGTACGAGAAGAACCAATCCTCCGACGAGGGTGCGCGCGCGATCGAGGACGCCGTGGCCATCGATCCCGAGAAGACCCCGCTGCTGGCTCGAGTAAGCCGGATCGGTCACCGGATCGGCGCCCCCGACGAACCCAACTTCGAATACGGCCTCGGCTGCATCCTCGATCACGCCAGCCGGTTGATCGAGGAGGGCAAGGGATCGAAAGACGGCAAGGCGGCGCCGTCACGGCAACGCAAGGCGGCCAAGTCCCCGGGGTCGCGGGCGCGCACCAAGGCCCCGGCCGCGCGCTAGCGCCCGACATCGAATCGGCTTATTACGCTTCGGGTTCGGGCACGTCGAAGTATTCGTCGCGGAGCCGGAACGCTTCCTTGGTTCCGTGCTGTGCACGGGTCTTGACGAAGTTGAACTCGCCCGGGCCGAATTGCAGGTTAGTGCCGTAGGCGTGGAAGAGATAGCTGGCGACTTCCTCACCCTGGTATGCCTGACTCTGTTCGACGAGACGGAACGCTTCCTTGGCGATGACGACTCCGTCGGCGGGCATCTTCGCCGCCTTCTCGGCCCAGTACCGCGCCCGCGCCTGAACAGAGGCGGAATCGCATGTGTCGGTGAAGATTCCGAGATGTTCGAGCTCGGTGGCCTCGATGATGTCGCCGGTCAGCAGCAGGCGCCGGGCCAGCACCGGCCCGAGCCGGTGGAAGAACATGTGCAGGCTGCCGAGCGCGGGGCCGAGGAAGCGGGTCGCCGGCATGCCGATCTTCGTGTCGCGCGCGATCACGGAGATGTCTGTCATCAGCGCCATCTCGAAGCCGCCACCGAGCGCATAGCCGGCGATCTCGCCCACCGTGACCTTGGGGAAGCCCATGAAGTTGTGGTAAAACCCAAAAGACTTGCGGTCCACGGTGAGTCGCCGGCGCTGACTGGGACGGCGCTTGGCCGACGCGTTGTCGCCCGATTGGCCCTGCTCGCCGTACCATCCATACGCGTTGTTCATGTCGGCCCCGGTGGAGAAGACGCCACCGGCACCGCGCAACAGCACCACCGTCAGGTCGTCGTCGTCGGCGACCCGATCCAGGCAGCGGGCGACGGCCTCGCGCATCGCCGCGTCGTAGGAGTTGTGTTGCGCCGGATTGTTCAGCGTGATCGTCGCGATGCGGCAGTCGCGGTCGACCTCGAACAGCACGCGATCGTCCGAGGCGTTCGGGGCAGTCATGTGGACTCCTTTCGGCGCCTGCCGAATTGAAACCCGGCCAGCCTTTCCGGCGGTGACGCCAACGTGTTCACCTCGCCGGTGCAGAGCACTTCGTCGTCGAGCAGCAGCCGCGCTGTCGATGCGATGCCGCGTTCGACCTGCGAGCGGACGATGTCGAACCGCAGCTCGGTCAAGATGGGCGTCGGTCGGCGGAACGTCACGACGAGCGACCGCGTCTTGCCGGAAAGGCCCGTGACGCAATTGTGGTGCTGGATGACGCAGTCGAAGAAGACACCCAGAAAGCCGCCGTGCACCAACCCCGGCGGGCCCTCGTAGACCAGCGGGAAGTTAACTCGCCCGGTTGCCTCGTCGGCATTGAGGTGGTCGAACCGATACTCCGGAAAGCACGGATTGTAGGCGCCGATGTCGGTGGCGTGGTTGAGATAGACGCGCCGGGGATCGTCGGGGACGTCACCGATCCGCGGCGCGCTGTCCACCGGGGCCGCGACGGCCAGCTCGCGCTCCCACTCGGCGAACTTCTCCACCATGGTGTCGACCGTCGGGTGCGGATGTTCGAGTGAGAGCAGCAGTGAACTCAGGCGCCGTATGGCGGCGGCGGCGGCCATGGTTTGGGCCAGGGGCTGCTCGCCGAATCTGGCGTCGCCGGTGCGCGTCGACTCGGGTGCGGCCCGACCCTCCGCGCGCCCCTCCTGCAAGGCCATGCTTGTCTCTTTTCGCTTGGGTTCCGGCCCGGCTATATCCGGCGGCAGCGTACCCTGCTAACTTATACAGCGTATCAATCGTATTGCCTACTGTATGGGTAACCGTATCGGCAGAAAGGCCGGAATCGACGGTGAGTCAGGAGGCCGACGCGGCCGGTGCCGACGGTTCGGTGACAGCGCGCCGGGACGGCGCGGTGTTACGGGTAACGCTCGATCGCCCATCGCGGCGTAACTCGTTGAGCCAGGCAATGATTGGGGTCTTGGTTGAGGCGCTGACCGATGCGGGCGCCGACGATTCGTTGCGCGCCGTCCACATCCGGGGCGGCGACGACTTCTGCGCCGGAGTGGACTGGGTCGCCGCCAATGACCGGCAGCGCCCCCGCGCCGGTGACCTGGTACGGCGGATCCCTCATGCCGCCCACCGCGTGATCGAGCTCGTCGCGAGCATCCAGCTGCCGGTGCTCTGCAGCGTGCGGGGATGGGCCGCGGGGTTCGGCTGCAACCTCGCGCTGGCAGCCGACTTCACCGTCGCCGACACCGACGCGGTGTTCTGGGAGCCCTTCGTGGACCGGGGCTTCAGCCCCGATTCGGGCGCAACCTGGCTGCTGCCCCGGCTGGTCGGCCTGGCACGGGCCAGGCGAATGCTGCTGCTGGGCGAGAAGGTCAGCGCGGTGGACGCGGCCGACTGGGGATTGATCCACCAAGCGGTGAGCCCCGCCCAACTCGACGACGTCACCGAGGAATTGCTGCAGCGGCTGGCCTCGGGGCCAACGGCGGCGATCGGGCTGGCCAAGCAGGCCCTGAGCTTCGGCCAGGACGCGACGCTGAGCCAATCCATGACCCAGGAGCTGTTCAACCTCGAACTATCTTGCCGAACAGCAGATTTCAAGGAAGGCCTGGCGGCCTTCCGGCAGCGCCGCCCACCGAAATTCCAAGGCCGATGAGGGAGCAGGATGCCGACTGACTCGTTCGACACCATCAACTACGACGTCGACGGGCATACCGCCACTATCACGCTGAACCGTCCGGACGCCCTCAACGCGCTCAGCCCGCACATGATCACCGAACTGCGGGCCGCCTACGACGAGGCCGAGAACGACGACAAGGTATGGCTGACCATCGTGACCGGCACCGGCCGCGCGTTCTGCACGGGGGCCGACGTCAAGGCCATTCCCGAAGACGGCAAGGTGATCTACGAGCGCCCGTACCTGTCGACCTACGACCAATGGGAGGCGCCGCAGGAGGGCACTCCGCCGTTTCGCTCGGCGGCCAAGCCTGTGCTCGCCGCGGTCAACGGGTTGTGCTGTGGCGCCGGCATGGACTGGGTCACCACATCGGACATCGTGATCGCCTCGGAGCAAGCCACTTTCTTCGATCCGCATGTGAGCATCGGGCTGGTGGCCGGACGCGAGATGGTGCGGGTGTCGCGCGTGCTGCCCCGCTCCATTGCCCTGCGGATGGCGTTGATGGGCAAGCACGAGCGGATGAGCGCACAACGCGCCTTCGAACTCGGGTTGATCAGCGAAATCGTCGAGCACGAACGGCTTCTCGAGCGGGCGCACGAGATCGCCGGCATCGTCAACTCCAATGCACCACTGGCGGTTCGGGGAACTCGGCTGGCCATCCTCAAGGGCCTCAATGTGCCGCTGCACGAAGCCGAGATCATGGCCGAAACGTTCCGCGAGCGCGTGTTGCGCACCGAGGACGCGGCCGAAGGGCCCAAGGCCTTCGTGGAGAAACGCAAACCGGATTGGCAATGTCGATGACTTTCGAGACCATCCTGCTCGAGGTCGACCAGACCGACCGGGTAGCGACCATCACGCTGAACCGGCCCGGGCAGCTGAACGCGTTCAACCGCACCATGTGTGAGGAGATGGCCAGCGCCTGGCGCATGGTCAAATTCGACGAGTCGGTCAACGCGGTGGTGCTCCGGGCGGCCGGCGACCGCGCGTTCAGCGCCGGGCTGGACATCAAAACGCCATACGGACAGCCCGAAAACATCTGGAATCACGAGGATCCCGGCGAGGCGCTCAGCCCCAAGTGGCAGAAGATGTGGAAACCGGTCGTGTGCGCCGTTCAGGGCATGTGCACCGCGGGCGCGTTCTACTTCATCAACGAATCGGACGTGGTCATCTGCTCAGAGGATGCGACGTTTTTCGACTCGCACGTATCGGCCGGCCTGGTCTGCGCGCTGGAGCCGATCGGCCTGATGCGGCGCATCGGCTTAGGCGAGACGCTGCGCATCGCCCTGATGGGCAACGACGAGCGGGTCAGTTCCGACACCGCGCTCCGGATCGGATTGGTCTCGGAGGTGGTGCCCGCCGAGCAGCTCTGGACCCGCGCACACGAGATTGCCGTGACGATTGCCGCGAAGCCACCGACCGCGACTCAGGGCACGGTGAAAGCGATCTGGGAATCGCTGGACAAGCCTTATCGCGCGGCCATGGAACAGGGCCTGATCTATACCCGGCTGGGCAATCCGCTCGGGACCGCGGAACTCGCCGCCCAGCAGAATCCCGGCGGCGAAGGCGCCGCACGCACCCCGAAGACCCGCTGATGCCTCCGCACCCGCTCAGTCAACGCATCGCCGATGTCTTCGATCTGCAGCCGGACGCGCGCGCCATCGAGTATGACGGCCAATGGATCTCCTGGGCGCGGGTCGGCGAAACGGCACAGCGCATCGCTGGTCTGGTCGCCGAGCGCCGGCCCGAAGTCGGAATGCTGCTGCGCAACCGCCCCGGTCAGGTGGCGGCCTTCCTCGGGGTACTGCTGGGCGGCGGCACCGTCGTCGTCATCAACCCGTCTCGCGGTGACGAGCGCACCAAGGCCGACATCGCGGAGCTGGGGCTACCGCTGATCATCGGGGAGCACGACGATCTGGCGACTCTGGTGCCCCCGACCAGTGACGCGACCACCGTGACGATCTCGAGTCGCCTGGACCATTCCCAGGTTGGCCGTGTGACGATTCCTCCCGCGCCGGAACCCAATCCGCGGCCCGGCGTCGCGGTACGCATGCTGACCAGCGGTACGACGGGACCGCCCAAGCGAATCGACCTCGGCTACGACATGCTGGCGCGCAGCGTGATGGGCGCCGAGCCCGACCGCGCTCCGGCGCCCACCGAGCTCCGGCGCGGCGTCGCGATCGTCAACTCGCCGCTGGTGCACATCGGCGGCATTTTCCGAGTGCTGCAATGCATCGCCGATGCAAGACCATTCGCGCTGCTCGAGCGATTCGAGCTGAATGCATGGGTCGAGGCGGTGCGCAGACACCGCCCGCGCACGGTATCGCTCGTGCCCGCGGCCCTGCGGACGGTGTTGCACTCCGACGTGCCGAGGGCCGACCTGGAGAGCATCCGCGCCGTCACCTGCGGCACGGCCCCGCTCACGGCCGACGACGCCGACGCCTTCACCGAAAAGTACGGCATCCCGGTTCTGACCTCCTACGCGGCAACGGAGTTCGGTGGGGGCGTGGCGGGCTGGACACTGCCCGACTACCAGCGCTATTGGTCCACCAAACGGGGTAGCGTCGGCCGCGCAAACCCCGGCGCGCACCTTAGGGTGGTCGGGGACGATGGCGCGCCGCTCGGACCCGACCAGGTCGGTCTGCTCGAAGTCAAGCCGGGTCAGCTGGGGCCGTCGGCTCAGTGGATGCGGACCACGGATATGGCGCGGATCGACGCGGACGGCTTCGTCTGGATCGTCGGGCGGGCCGACCAGGCGATCATCCGCGGTGGTTTCAAGGTGATGCCCGACGACATACGCACCGCCCTGGAGAGCCACCCCGCGGTGGCGGGTGCGGCCGTGGTCGGCCGGTCCGACCAGCGCCTCGGGGCGATACCGGTCGCCATGGTGGAACTGCGTGAGCCCGCCTCCACCGGATCCGACGCACTGGTGGACTATCTGCGAACGCGGCTGGCGCGCTACGAGATTCCCACCGAGATCGCGATCGTCGATGCCATCCCCCGGACACCGTCGGGCAAAGCCGATCTGGGTGCGGTCCAGCGCTTCTTCAGCGCACCCGTCGCCCACAGCGACCATGCGCGGTGACGCCCCGACGGTCGCCGAGGTCTTGACGCACCAGGCCCGCTCGCGCGGAGACCATCCGTTGCTCGTCTGCGACGGCGACTGCATCAGTTATGGCGAAGCCGAGGCGCGCTCGGCCGAGCTCGCCCGCGGCCTGATCGCGGTCGGCGCGGGCAAAGGCACCCATGTCGGCCTGCTGTACCCCAACGGCCCCGAGTTCGTCGTCGCGATGCTGGCGGCAGCGCGGATCGGCGCCGTGGCGGTTCCCTTCTCCACGTTCGTCACCGCCCGCGAGATGTGCGAGCAGCTGATCGACGGCGACGTCGAAATACTCTTGGGCGCCGCGTCTTTCCGCACCCACGACTATGTGCGACGGCTGGAGCAGGTGCTGTCGGACCCGGACTTCGAATCCGACCGACCCTTGTTCTCCCCGGCCGCACCACAACTGCGGCAGGTCGGCATCAGCTATCGCCCCGATGCGGTGCAGCGCGTCCGCGACATCGAGCGGTTCTTCCGGCTTGCCGGTACCGTGACCCCCGAGCTGCTGGCGGCGACGCAAGACGATGTGCAGGGCTGCGATCCCCTGGCCATCGTGTACACGTCGGGCTCCACCAGCGCCCCCAAGGGGGTCGTGCACACGCACGCCGCGCTGCTCGGACATCAGCGGAACCTCAACAAGATTCGCGGCTTGACGGCCGACGACAAGCTGTTCTGCAACTCGCCCTTCTTCTGGATCGGCGGCCTCGCGTTCGGACTGCTCGCCACCTTGGTCGCCGGGTCGACGCTGGTGTGTTCCAACGCGAGCGATCCCGGTGAAACGCTCGACTTGCTGGAAACCGAACGACCCACCGTGACCAATGGTTTCAGCGCCGGGATCGCTCACCTGGCCGATCACCCGAGCTTCCCGCGTCGCGATCTGTCATCGATGCGGCGCGGCAACCTGTACCCGATCATGGCGCCCGACGTTCGGCCGGCCGACCCGGAACTGCGGCACAACATGCTGGGCATGACCGAAGCCGGCAGCGTCCTGCTGATCAGCGACGACGAATCCGATCAACCCGAGAGCAGGCGCGGATCGTTCGGAAAGCCGGCGCCCGGCTTCGACACCATGATCATCGACACCGATACTGGTTTTCCCGTTGACGTCGGCGAGGTCGGGGAACTGTGCATCCGCGGACCGTACGTGATGCAGCGCTACCACCGACGCAGCCGCGAGGAGTGCTTCGACGCCGACGGCTGGTTCCACACCGGCGATTTGGTGCGCGTCGACGCCGACGGATTCTTCTATTACGCCGGTCGGCGCAGCACGATGATCAAAACGGCCGGCGCCAACGTCTCGGCGGAGGAGGTCGAACGGGCCATCGCCAAGGTCACCGGCGGACTGACTGCCCATGTCCTTGGTATCCCCGATGTCCGACGTGGGCAGCTGGTCGCGGCGGTCGTGGTGGTGCCGGACGGCGCCGCCTTCGACGAGGCGGAGGTGCGGGACCGGTTGAAGGCGGAATTGTCGGCATACAAGGTCCCCCGGCGGTTTCTCGCCGTGTCACGCTCCCAACTACCGTTGCTCTCCAGCGGCAAAGTCGACAGGGCGCACCTGAGGAAGCTGCTCGATGACTGACGCGACAACCATCGACGAGCTAGTGCGTTCCCGCGCCGAGATTCACGGCGACAAGCCGATGGTGATCGACCCGACGTCGCGAATCAGCTACCGCCAACTCGACGCGGCGACAAGGGATCTCGCTGCGGTCTTCGTCGAAGCCGGGGTCGGCAAAGGGACCCGGGTGGGGTTGATCATGCCCAACGGCGCCCGCTGGGTCGAGGTGGCCCTCGCCCTGACCCGCATCGGTGCCGTGCTGGTTCCGCTGAGCACCCTGCTGGCGGCGGGGGAACTGGCCGCGCAACTGCGGGCCGCCGCCGTGCAATTCCTGGTCAGCGTTGAGGAATTCCGCGGGCACCGCTACCTCGACGACCTGGTGTCGCGGACCGCGCTTCCCGCCTTGCGTCAGGTGTGGACGGCCGACCGGCTCGCCGACGCAACCGCCGGCGATCGGGCCCGCCGACTCGTCGACGCCATGACGGCGACGGTCACGGCCGCCGACCTGTTGGTCATCATGTTCACCTCCGGCAGCAGCGGAGCGCCCAAGGGAGTCATGCATTCTCACGGCAGCGCGCTGGGCGCCGTGCGGTCGGGCCTGTCCGCGCGCCGCATCACGGCCGACACCCGGCTGTACCTACCGATGCCGTTCTTTTGGGTCGGCGGCTTCGGCAGCGGAATCCTGTCCACGCTGCTGGCCGGCGCCACGCTGGTGACCGAGGAGATACCCCGGCCGGAGACCACGCTGCAACTGCTGGAAGCCGAGCGGGTGACGCTGTTTCGCGGCTGGCCCGACCAAGCGGAGACGCTGGCACGGCACGCCGCCACGGTCGGCGCCGATTTGTCGGCCCTGCGGCCGGGCAGCCTGCAGGCCCTGCTCCCGCCCGAGCAGCGGGCCCGGCCCGGCGCACGGGCCACGTTGTTCGGCATGACCGAGGCGTTCGGGCCATACTGCGGCTATCCCGCCGACACCGACATGCCCGGAACCGCGTGGGGCAGCTGTGGAAAGCCGTTTCCAGGCATGGAGGTTCGCATCGTCGATCCCGACGGCGGTGAGCCCGTCCCGGTGGGCGCCGTGGGCATGATCCAGATTCGGGGACCGCACACACTGCGCGGGATCTGCGGTCGAAGTCGAGAAGACCTTTTCACCGTCGACGGCTTCTACCCCACCGGCGACTTGGGTCGCCTCGATGAGGAAGGGTTCTTGTTCTACCATGGCCGCTCCGACGACATGTTCAAGGTCAGCGGCGCCACCGTCTATCCCAGCGAGGTCGAAGGGGCGTTGCGCAGCATCGATGGCGTCCGTAGCGCCTTCGTCACCAACGTGCCCGGAGCGGCGGGCCAGCGGGTGGGCGCGGCCGTGGTGTGCGACGGCGCGGTGTCCGCCGATCAGCTGAGTCGGTGCGCGCGAAAGCTGCTGAGCGCCTTCAAGGTGCCGACGGTGTGGCTGCTGCTGGCAGCCGACGACGACGTCCCGCGCGGCGGCACCGGCAAGGTCGACACCGGTCGGCTGCGCGAGATGTTGACCGACGCGAACCTGCCCTAGGAGACCCGCGTCCAGGGTTGACAGTTCTGCGACTCGAAGGCCTTGACCGCCGAGTTGATATTCGCGTACATGGGACCGATCGACGTATTCGTCTGGAGTACATGCTCTTTGTTCGCATCGGGTGTGCTGTAGGTGAACCAGGAACACATCGAGTCCTGGGTTGGCACGTTGTTTATCCAAACACCAAAGGCCGACCCCGACCCGCCCGTGTGGTAGAGGCCCGGTGCGATGTCGGGACCCACGATGAAAACACCATTGCCGGGGATCGGGTCAAGCGGCTCGGCGACGGCCGGCGGTGCAAGTGCGATGACCGTCAAAGTCGACACGAGTAGGGCCGATGCGCGAAACGTTCGGGGCACTTTTCCTCGCTCTATGTTGTTGCCCCCTCCCAGGCAGCCTATGCCGAGGCGTGCGCGGGAAACAACAGTTAGCCAGAGGTCGGACAGCTCGCGTCGACGACGACACCACGCGCGGTGAGGTGATTGATCAACGGAACGGCGCCCGCGGCGAGATGTTGCGACATCGCCGCGCGTGCGAGCTTCTCGTCGCGCTTCTTCAGCGCGGACAAGATCCGCCGATGGTCCCTCATCGATTGTTCGGGCCAACCTTCGATGGCGGGAAACACCGATTCCGGTGCGTAGCGGGTGATCTGAGACATCAGTTGGGCAAGTTTCGGCGAGTCCGCGGCAACGTTGATAGCGCGGTGGAATTGGTGGTTGAGACTCACCGTCCGCTCGTCGTCGTCACCGGCGTAGGCGTCTTCGAGTTCCGCCTGGATCTGTTTGAGTTCGCGCAGTTGGTCGTCGGTGATGTTGATCGCGGCCCGTGCCGCCAGTTCACCACCGACGTGCGCCTGCACATTCGCGACGTCGGTGACGTCGCGCCCGGTGACCGGCAACACCATGAAACCCCTTCGGGGCTGTTGGGCGATCAAGCCTTCCGCGCGCACGGCGAAGAGCGCTTCCCGCACCGGTGTGACGCTGATTCCCAACTCGGCGGCCAGTTGGTCCAGGCGCACGTAGGACCCCGCGACGTAGGTGCCATCGAAGATCCGCTGGCGGATAAAGCGTGCGACGTCGTCGGAAAGTTGCGGTCGCGCGGCGAAATCGGGAACCGTCATCGCTACACCTGATACTCGGCGAGCAGCCGTTTGCTGATGATGGACTTCTGGATTTCGCTGGTTCCCTCACCAATGAGCAGGAACGGCGCATCGCGCATCAGCCGCTCGATCTCGTATTCCTTGGAATAGCCGTAGCCGCCATGGATCCGGAAGCTCTGCTGGGTGACTTCGGTGCAGTATTCGCTGGCGAGGTACTTCGCCATCCCCGCGGCGACATCATTGCGCTCCCCCGAATCCTTCAGCCGGGCCGCATTGACCATCATCAGGTGTGCCGCTTCGATTTTGGTGGCCATCTCGGCCAGCTGGAACGCGATGGCCTGGTGCTCCGCGATGGGCTTGCCAAAGGTGTGGCGCTGCTGGGCGTAGCGGACCGCGAGCTCGAAGGCGCGGATACCGACACCGCACGCTCGGGCCGACACGTTGACCCTGCCGACTTCGATGCCGTCCATCATCTGAAAGAAGCCCTGCCCCGGCGTGCCGCCCAAAACGTCGTCGGCGCCTGCCTGGTAACCGTCGAAGATGAGTTCGGTCGTGTCGATCCCCTTGTACCCCAGCTTGTCGATCTTGCCGGGGATGACCAGGCCGGGCACGACTTCACCGAAACCCGTTGGCTTCTCGACCAAGAACGCGGTCAGATTCCGGTGCGGCTTGTCGGCACCTTCGTCGGTCCGGACCAGCACCGCGATCAGCGTCGAGCTCCCGCCGTTGGTCAGCCACATCTTCTGACCGTTGATCGTGTAGTTGCCATCCGGATTGCGCACCGCCCGAGTCCGTATGGCGGCGACGTCGGAGCCCAGCTCCGGCTCCGACATCGAGAAGGCGCCCCGCGACTCGCCGGTCGCCATCCGCGGCAGGAAGCGCTGCTTCTGCGCTTCGGTACCGTGCTGGCGCAGCATGTAGGCCACGATGAAGTGGGTGTTGAGCACCCCGGACACGCTCATCCAGCCGCGCGCCAGCTCTTCGACGCACAACGCGTACGTCAGCAACGACTCCCCCAGGCCGCCGTACTCCTGCGGAATCATCAACCCGAACAGGCCCATGTCGCGCATCCGGTCGACGATGTCCTGCGGGTAGGTGTCGCCGCGTTCGAGCTCCGCGGCGTTCGGAATGACTTCCTTCTCGACGAATTGCCTTACGGTGGCGATGATTTCGGTCTGGAATTCGGTCAACCCCAGGGTCTGGGCGAGTTTGGTCATGCGCTGTCTTTCCGTCTGGGCTTGCTCAGCAAGCGATTGTCTTTGCCTTCGTGAGGCGTTCGATGTCGGCGGTCGTCAATCCCAGGCGCCGCTCGAGGACGTCGGCGGTGTCTTGCCCGAGGGCCGGCGCGGCTGTGCCGGCGGCATGCGCACCGTCGAACGCGACCGGCAGGCCGGGGGCGAAATACTCACCCAGACCCTCCTGGTGCAACGGGGAAAACAATGGGTTGGCGGTCACCTTCGGGCCCGCCGCGACCTCCGCGAACGTGCGGTACCGCTCGAACAGCACCGTGGTGCCGGACAGCGCGGCGGTGACCTCGTCGGCGGTGTGGTCGGCGAACCAGGTGGCGAACAAGCCGGACAGCACGTCGCGGTACCGGTAGCGGTCACCCTCGGAACCGAAGTCGACGTCCAGCGCATCGGCGAGCGCCGCGACCGCGGCGCCGGTGCCCGTCACGTCAACCAGGTCGCGAAAGTGCCTGCGGGTCAAGGTGACAACCATGAACCTGGCGCGGTCACGGCTGGTGAAGTCCTGCCCGTATTGGCCGTAGATGGCGTTGCCCAGGCGCTGACGTTGCGTGCCGGTGACTTGCGGCTCGGTGAGCAGGCCCAGGTTTCCGGCGGTGGCCAGTGCGACGTCCTCGAGCGCCAGGCTGATCCGCGCTCCCGCACCGGATTCGTCACGGCTGCGGAGGGCGGCGACGACGGCCAGCGCGGCGTACAGGCCGCAGCACACGTCCCAGGCGGGCAACACGTGATTGATCGGGCCGGCATGATCGGCGGGGCCGGTGACGAGCGGGAATCCGATGCCGGCGTTGACCGTATAGTCCACTCCGGTGGAACCGTCGCCACGTCCGAGGAGCTGGACGTGGATGACGTCGGGCCGCTTGTTCGTCAATACCTCGTGGCTGAGCCAGGACAGGCCGGCGGCGTTGGTCACCACCACGCCGTCCCCCTCGACGATGAGCCGCTGGATCAGTTCTTGCCCTTCGGGGGATCGCAGGTCGATGGTGACCGAACGCTTTCCCTTGTTCAGCCCGGTCCAGTAGATCGACGTGCCGTCCGCCGCCAGCGGCCACCGCTGGACGTCGGACGCGCCACCGATCGGATCGATCCGAATCACTTCCGCGCCAAGCTGACCGAGCGTCATGCCACACAGCGGGGCGGCGACGAAGCTGGAGACCTCCACGACGGTGAGGCCGCTCAGGGGCCCGGTCACGTCGGGGCGACCCGCTCGAACACCGCGGCCAGGCCCTGGCCGCCGCCGATGCACATGGTCTCCAAGCCGTAGCGCGCCTCGCGGCGAGTGAGCTCGCGCGCCAGCGTGGCCAGCATCCGCCCACCGGTCGCGCCGACCGGGTGACCCAGGGAGATGCCCGATCCGTGCACGTTCGTCCGCTCCTGGTCGGCGGTGCCGAAGTGCCATTCCCGCATGACCGCAAGCGCTTGCGCGGCGAAGGCCTCGTTGAGTTCGATGAGGTCGATGCCGGAAAGCTGCAGGCCGGCCTTGGCGAGCGCCACCTCGGTTGCCGGTACCGGTCCGATGCCCATGATGTGGGGCGCCACCCCCGCCAGCCCCCACGACACCAGGCGGACCAACGGCGTCAGACCGTATTCATCGGCCTTCTCGGGTGTGGTCACCACGCACATCGACGCCGCGTCGTTCTGCCCGCTGGAGTTGCCGGCGGTGACCGTCGCCTCTGAGTCCTCGCCCGCCAGAACGGGTTTGAGCTTGCTCAGCGACTCGACCGACGTGTCGGCGCGTGGGTGTTCGTCGGTGTCGATCAGTTCCTCGCCGTGGCGGGTAGGAATGATCACTGGAATTATTTCCGAGGCAAAGATGCCGTCCTTCTGGGCCGCCACCGCGCGCTGGTGCGACCGCACGGCAAGCTCGTCTTGCTCCAGACGCGCAATGCCGTACTGGCGGCGCAGGTTCTCGGCAGTCTCCAGCATCCCACCGGGCACTGGATGGTGCCGACCCCCGGCGGTGGTGCGGCCCCGCGCCAGCCCGTCGTGCACCCGGACGCCGCTTCGCGCGCCGCCCCAACGCATATCGGTGGAATAGAAGGCGACGTTGCTCATGCTCTCGCAGCCGCCGGCGATGACGAGATCGTGATCGCCGTTGCCCACCTGCAGGCACGCTTGGATCACCGCCTGCAGGCCCGACCCGCAGCGGCGGTCGACCTGCATCCCGGGGACCGTCACCGGCAGGCCGGCATCCAGCGCGACCACCCGCCCGATTGCCGGCGCCTCACTGCTGGGATAGCAGTGGCCCAGGATGACGTCCTGCACCGCCTCGGGCGCGAGTCCGGTTCGCTCGAGGAGACCCTTGAGGGCGGCGACCCCCAGGTCGACGGCGGTCAGCGACTTGAACATCCCGCCGTAGCGGCCGATCGGGGTCCTTACGGGTTCACAAATGACCGTGTCGCGCATCGCGCTCATAGATGCCGGCCGCCGGTGATTTCCATGACGGTGCCGGTCATGTACGAGGACAGGTCGGAAGCCAGGAACAGCGCCACGCTGGCGACTTCGCTGGGTTCGCCGGCCCGACCCATCGGCACCTCGGCAACCTTTGAATCCCAAATGCGCTGCGGCATAGCCTCCGTCATGGCGGAGCGGATCAATCCGGGGGCGATCGCGTTCACCCGGACGCCCAGGTAGGCCAACTCTTTGGCGGCCGCCTTGGTCATGCCGACGATGCCGGCCTTGGCAGCCGAGTAGTTGGTCTGGCCGACCATGCCGACCTTCCCCGACACCGAGGACATGTTGATGATGGCGCCCCGCTTGTTCTCCCGCATGACGGCGGCGGCCAGCCGGGTGCCGTTCCAGGTCCCCTTCAGATGCACGGCGATGACCTGGTCGAACTGCTCCTCGGTCATCTTGCGCATCGTCGCGTCACGGGTGATCCCGGCGTTGTTGACCATGATGTCCAGGCCGCCGAAACGCTCGACGGCGGTCTGGATCAGGGTTTCGACGTCGGACGCCTGCGTGACGTCGCACCGGACCGCGACCGCGACGTCATCGCCGCCCAACTGCTTCGCCACGACCTGGGTTTCCTCGAGATTGACGTCGCCGAGCACAACTCGCGCCCCCTCGGCGACAAAGCGCTCCGCGATGGCCAGACCCAGTCCTTGCGCACCGCCGGTGATTACTGCGGTCTGACCCGTCAACAACGACACCTGATTCCGCCTCCCTCTGGCTTTTTGTCCCGGGGACGCCCCGGCAGTCGAATATCATATTTCATATAGGATCTGCTCCGGTACCGGGTTGCCACCCGGGCCGTTAAGCCGGCCGGCCCGCTGCGGGCTGAGCGACTCGCCACCAACGGAGTGCCAAAGATGGAGCGTCTGCCTATGTCCACCGCCGAACAACCCGAGGTTTCCGACGACGACTTTCAGGAGATCCTCGCCCAGACCCGTCACTTTGTTCGCACCGCCGTCGTCCCGCGCGAACAGGAGATCCTGACCGAGGATCGGGTGCCCGATGATCTGCGTGACCAGGCCAAGAAGATGGGGCTGTTCGGGTACGCCATCCCGCAGCAGTGGGGTGGCCTCGGCCTGAACCTGATGCAAGATGTCGAGCTGGCAATGGAATTGGGCTACACCTCGCTGGCGCTGCGCTCGATGTTCGGCACCAACAACGGCATTGCCGGCCAGGTTCTGGTCGGCTTCGGCACCGATGAGCAGAAGGCCCGCTGGCTGGAGTCGATGGCGTCCGGCGACGTCGTCGCCTCCTTTGCGTTGACCGAGCCGGGCGCCGGATCCAACCCGGCCGGCCTGCGGACCAAAGCCGTTCGCGACGAGGGCGATTGGGTGATCTCCGGGCAGAAGCGCTTCATCACCAACGCGCCCGTCGCCGATCTGTTCGTGGTGTTCGCGCGCACCCGGCCGGCCGACGACCAGGGCCCCGGGATTGCCGTATTCCTGGTTCCCGCGGACGCGCCGGGGGTCGAAGTGGGCGCCAAGGACGCCAAGATGGGTCAGGAAGGCGCGTGGACCGCCGATGTCAGCTTCAACGACGTCCGGGTCGAGGGCGGCGCGCTGATCGGTGGCAGCGAAGACATCGGCTATCGAGCGGCGATGACCTCGCTGGCCCGTGGCCGGGTCCACATCGCCGCCCTCGCGGTGGGCGCCGCGCAACGCGCCCTTGACGAATCCGTCTCCTACGCCGCCACCGCGACGCAGGGCGGCACACCGATAGGGCACTTCCAATTGGTCCAGGCGATGATCGCCGACCAGCAGACCGGGGTGCTGGCCGGCCGCGCGCTGGTTCGCGACGCCGCGCGGCTCTGGGTTTCAGGCGAGGACCGCAGGGTCGCGCCGTCGGCGGCCAAGCTGTTCTGCACCGAAATGGCCGGCAACGTTGCCGATCTCGCGGTGCAGATTCACGGCGGCAGCGGCTACATGCATGGTGTCCCGGTCGAGCGCATCTACCGCGATGTGCGACTGCTGCGACTGTACGAGGGCACTAGCGAGATTCAGCGCTTGATCATCGGGTCCAACCTCGTAAGAGCGGCGCAGCGGTGACGGGCACTGCGCAGTGGCCAACCCCAGCAGAGGAGCAACTATGAGCGGCAAGCTTGCAGGCAGAGTGGCATTCATCACCGGAGCGGCGCGCGGTCAGGGCCGGGCGCACGCGGTGCGTCTGGCGCGGGAGGGCGCCGACATCATCGCCGTCGACATCGCCGGCAAGCTGCCCTCCTGCGTCCCCTACGACCCGGCGACTCCCGACGACCTGAGCGAGACCGTTCGCCTGGTTGAGGAAATGAACCGCAAGATCATCGCCTCGGTCGTGGACACCCGCGATTTCGACGCTCTGCGTGAGGCCGTCGACGACGGTGTCGCCGCGCTCGGGCGGTTGGACATCATCGTCGCCAACGCCGGCGTCGCGGCTCCACAGGCCTGGAACGACATCACGCCCGAGAACTTCCGCGACGTGATGGACATCAACGTGACCGGCACCTGGAACACCGTAATGGCCGGCGCGGACAAGATCATCGAAGGGGGTCGCGGCGGCTCCATCATCCTGATCAGTTCCGCGGCCGGCATGAAGATGCAACCGTTCATGATCCACTACACCGCCAGCAAGCACGCCGTCACCGGGATGGCGCGGGCTTTCGCCGCCGAGCTGGGCAAGCATTCGATCCGGGTCAACAGTGTGCATCCCGGGCCGGTGAACACGGCGATGGGATCGGGCGAAATGGTCGCGGCGGTGGGCAAGGCCATGGAGACCAACCCGCAGTTGTCCAACGTGCTCACGCCGTTCCTGCCGGACTGGGTCGCCGAGCCGGAGGAGATCGCCGATACCGTGTGCTGGCTGGCCAGCGACGAGTCGCGGAAGGTCACCGCGGCCCGGATCCCGGTCGATCAGGGCTCGACGCAGTACTGATCGGGCTCACCGGGGAATAGATTCCCGGAATCAGGGCTTGCAGGCCACATGAAAGCCTTCACGGAGAGCGAACGTCAGGAGTTCCTGGCCGCCAAGCACATCGCCGTGCTGTCCGTCGCCGCCACCGACGGCCGACCGCCGGCCAGTGTCCCGATCTGGTACGACTACACCCCCGGCGGGGACATCCGGATCAACACCGGGGCATCGAGCCGCAAGGCCCGGCTCATCGAGCGGGCCGGCGCGGTGACGCTGGTGGTCCAGCGCGAGGAGCTGCCCTACCAGTACGTGGTGGTCGAAGGCACCGTCGTCGACACGGCCAGGCCCGCTCCAGCCGACGTGCAGGAGGCCATCGCCATCCGCTACCTCGGCGAGGAAGGTGGCCGCGCGTTCCTCCGCAGCATGGAGGGCGTGGAAGAGGTGCTCTTCACGATCCGCCCGGATCGGTGGCTCAGCGCCGATTTCACCGGCGACCTCTGAGCTCAGCCGATCAGTTCCAGCGTGCCGAGCTCACGGATCGCTTGACACCCGCGGGTAAGCATGGCCAGCACCATGTCGTCGCCACGTTCCGTGGCGGCGGCGAACGCGAACCCCAGCGCCGAGATCAGCGGCGCCTGCAAGACCCCGAGCCGGTAGTCACGCCAACATGTTTCGCGGTCGTAGTCTTTGACGCCGCAAGCCGCTAGCGCGCGATGGTAGTCGGCGACCAGCTCTTCCTCGATGCTCGCCCGCAGCTGCGAATTGAGGCTGGTCGCGGTGAAGTAGGCCAGATCCCGGGCCGGCAAACCCACGCCGAGCGTCTGCCAGTCGACCACGCTGACCCGGGTTCGGTCCGGATCGAACAGCAGGTTGTCCAGGCGATAGTCGCCGTGCAGCAGAGCGAACCGGTCATACTCGGAGAGCAGCCACGGCGTTACTAAACCCATTGCCGCACTGAATGTTTCGCGGTCTTCGGCACTCATCCGGTCGCCCAGCTTGTCCAGCGTGATGTCGGCACTCATCTTCGCCACCTCGCCCATGCCGCCGGCGCCCGCTTCATCCGGCCTGCCGAACGCGATGCCCGGGAAGTCGAGCCAGACCGGGTCGCACCAGCTGGGCGCGTGCAGTCCGGCCAGGGCGGTAACCGCGAGGCGCGCTTCGGCTTCACCGCAGCCCGCGAGCTGATCACCCTGCACCGCCGGCGCCTGATCGGCGAGCAGCAGCGCAAAATCCATTGCATCCTCGGTGATCTCGGAGTAGAAGCATTTCGGTGTCGGCACCTGGACCCGGTCGGCCACCGATGAGTAGAACGCGCATTCGCTGCGATATCCGATGACGACCCGGTCGCGCACGGTGTCATCCTGGGCCGGCAGCTTGATCACGAACGTTTGCGGGAGGTCACCGGGATCCGTCGCGTATCGGGCGGACACCCGGTAGGTCGCACCGGTCTGCCCGGTGCCGATCGCGACCACGTTTACGTCGGCGACCTCGACGGGTGTCCCACGCCCACTGAGCGCGGCAGACAACCATTGCGGGGTCACGTCGCCGGGATACCGCGGAATCGACACCACAGCACTCATGAACAGCACGCCTCCTGTACCCGGACAGCTCTGCCCGACTGACAAACTGTAAGGCATACCGCAAGACCCGCGGTCAATGACCTAGTCGGCGAGAATGCGCCATTCGGCGGCCTCACCTCGATTTTGCATGGTAGTTGGTGTGGGCTGGGTCTGATGCCGAGTTGTGGTGCGGGGTGGTGATTTTCGTGTGGC
>NZ_LQPH01000184.1 GCF_002102255.1 Mycobacterium nebraskense | reverse complement strand
ACTCTACCGTTGGCGCTCACTACTACACAGCGGAGCACTCCACCAACTTGTCAATGCACTCTGAATTACGAAGAGCCGTTGATGGGCACGCACGTTGGTCGAATCGACTGATAACAGCTTTTCGATGTCGGCGTGCACGTCGGCGTCGAACCCGAACGAGGCCGCGACCCGGGCGAACATCTCGTCGTACGTGCCGTCCAGCGACCACCGGTGATGGCGTTTCCACACTGTTTGCCACGGCCCGAATTCGGCGGGCAGGTCCCGCCACGGGCATCCTGTGCGAAAATGCCAGGCGATCGCTTCCAGGATCAGCCGGTGATCACGAAACCTGTTGCCTCGCTTACCGTCATGCGACGGCATCAACGGCTCGACCACCGCCCAAAACTCATCACAAATCACACCCGTCCGTGTCACGAGATCGATCTTGGCTGCGGGCGGGTTGATGACGCTCGAAGGCCAGGGTTTGAGTCCAGGCGATCAGGTCGCCAGCCAGGGCGACGACTTCGAGCCAGATCCGGTTGGCCCGGTAGCTGTGGAAAGGCAGGTTACGCAGGCCGGTGTCCTTCAGACAGCGGATACGGTCTTCGGCGCGGGCGCGTTGGCGGTGACGCACTTCCAGGGTCGGCAGCGTCCAGCCGGTTCCGCGAGTGTTGGTCGCAAAGCAGGTGATTCGCCAGCCGTTATGGTCGGTCAGCCGTAGCTGGGCACCGGGGTGAGGACGTTCACGGCGGGCGATGACTCGCATCCCGCGTGGCCATTCCTGGGGGCCGTACTTGGCCGGCGAACGGGTGGGTTTGACCGGGGTCGGCATCCAGTTGGTGAGCTCGGCGACCTGCGCACCCTCACGAGGTGCGCCGTCACTGTCGAGCGCAGCCACCCAAGCCTGCTCGGGAATCGTCTCGATCGCGGCCTGGACAGGGCCGTGAGCGGGAAACCCGATGGAATAGTGCAATCCGGCGTCGGTGAGGTGATGCAGGAATGCTTTAGACGCCCCGCCGGCATCGGCGCGCACCAGCACCTGGCCCCGCTCGGCGGCGGGCAGTTGTTCCAGCGCGGCGCCCAGCACTGTGATGTGATCAGAACTATTGAACGGCGAGGCCTTTCCGGGCGTAGGTCCAGCGCCAGAGTTTCTCCGGTGCCGTGCTCGCCATGGTCGACAAAAGCGCACATCGGGGCGAACCCATAAGACATCTTGTGGGTCGCCTCAGCGCCCTCCTTATCCGAATGCGCCGCCACCAGGGTGGCATCGATATCGACGATGACCTGCCCACCCTCTCGTGTTCCCGGTGTTCCCGCCAGCGGCCGACGCCGTGACCAGACCCGGTCACGGGCTGCAGCGTGTGCCGAGCGCAGCGCCATGACCGCAGCATCGGTGGTGGCGTCATCGACGGCCAACGCCGCAAACAACCGAGACACAGTCGGGTCGGAGGCCACGACTCCGAACAAGTCGCGCTGCGCACGGACTGCGGCCACATCGGCCAAACAGTCACCACCGAGCGCGACCGCGATCGCCACGTCAAGCAGCACCTTGCCCGGATCATGGCGGGCCCGCGCCAGCCGCCACGGCCCCAGCGCCCTCGATAGGACAAGCCCCAGGCCCGCAACCCGGATCGTCTCGTTCATCATCGCCGCGCCCGATGACGTCACCAACGACTCGCGGACATCATCGACGACCAGCCCACCAACTGCGTTACGCTTCACCTACGGAGTTGCCTTCCTGCTTGAGGATCTTGAGACTTCAGCAATCCCAAGAATTCCCTGCAGGACAGGCGCTTCCGTGCATTACACGCCGTCACAACCCCCAACGACATGAAACCTCGAGGCTAGCATTGTGAAGTCGGCGATCTGGGCCCCTCCCGTCCGATCGCGAGGGGTCTGTCGAACGTGCAGACCGCTACCGTCCTCACTCCTTCGCGCGTTACAGCGGACCCCATACAGATAGTATCTAATACATGCGGTACCTGATACCGTTGGCTCTGTGAATTCGTCTGATTGGCGGGATCGGCCCGCGAGCGCCCACTTCGGCTCCATCTGCTGGCAGTCGCGCCTGCTGGCGTTATTGACGGCTATCTTCGCGCGCCCAGTGCTCGCTACCTTGACCGTCATCGGCATAGTCATCAACCGTTTCAGTCCTCACCTGTTGCAGCGTGCACGCCTTGACGTCATCGACAAACCGCTGCGCGTGGTGCCGCCACCGGCGGGAACTCAAGTGACCCCCGTCGCATTGCCACAGTGTCCGGCCGAGTGGGTGGTATTCCCGACGGCCCGCCAGTCCGACCGGGTTATCGTCTACTTCCACGGCTCGGCGCTGGTGACTTTGGGTCTCAATTCGCATCGGCGGTTTGTCGGTAAGCTCTCCCAAGAGACCGGCGCGCGGGTATTCAATGTCGGTTACCGGCTGGCCCCGCAGGCCCGCCTTGAGGATGCCGTGTCCGACGGGCTCGACGCCTACCGCTACGTTATGTCGCTCGGCTTTTCAGCGGATCGCATTGTGCTAGCAGGAGATTCGGCCGGTGGCATGGTGGCTGCCGGTACCGCACTGGCCGCCCGCGACAGCGGGCTGCCGGTGCCTGCGGGTCAGGCGCTGATGTCACCGCTGACGTCGTCGGATATGGGGCTGAAGTACCGGGCCCTCAAAGACCATCGCGACGTGATGTTTCCGTTCATGACGGTGAAGTTCCTCTATGACGTCTTCGGTACTGTCAACGGCACCCGGGCGGCGCCAGTGATGCCGTCGGAGGCCGATCTGCATGGCCTTGGCCCATTTTTGCTCCAGGTTGGCACCCACGAGATGCTGCTCAATGACACCCTCACGCTGGCCGACCGGCTGCGGGCTCACGGCGTACCAGTGTGGGTGCAGCAGTGGCACAAGGCGATGCACATGTTCCAGCTCGG
Source organism: Mycobacterium nebraskense (assembly GCF_002102255.1). GTDB lineage: Bacteria > Actinomycetota > Actinomycetes > Mycobacteriales > Mycobacteriaceae > Mycobacterium > Mycobacterium nebraskense. The sequence goes on along the minus strand of NZ_LQPH01000184.1, from coordinate 1,113 downwards.
TTTCGACGTCAACCCAGATGCGCTTCGCGCGGTTGAGGAGGTGGCGATGTTTATCCGTCATCTCACCACCGCGCCGGAAAAGAACAGCGCATAATCCGCCCATCGCGCAGGTCGTGGAACATAGAGCAGCCAGTAGCGCAGGGCTTCAAGTGCGGCGCGGACCAAGACGCCGGTCGCAGCACGAGGTGGACGACGAACGGGTTGTCGAGGTCAAGCGGATCAGGACCGCCGCGACGCTATCCCCGCCGACGCAATTGAGAGCTCGTTGCCTGCGCTCGGCCGTTCGGGATCACTGGATATGCTGTTGGCCGCCTACTCGCTGGTGGCCACCCTCTGGCAGACGCCAACCCGCCAGAGCGGCTCACCGATGTCTACGCAAAGGGCGCGCAAGTCGTTCCGCCCGAGTGGAATCTGGGCTTCGCGTCCGCCTTGACCCGCCTGCTGACCGCCAGGTGCATCGGCCTCATCTCTGAAACCTCATGAACAGAAAAGGAGACCAGGACGCAGTGGCTTGGCGAACTGCAACCGGTGAAAACGATGCCAACCTTGTCGATGGCCGGGAACCAGGCGAGACCGCGCAGCCTTCCGCCGGCAATGGCTTTGCGCCAAACGCTAAGTTGCGATCGAGCCAGTCGAACGGGCGGTGGGGCGCCCAACTAGCGGGAGATGGTTGGCTGGGGAGGATTCACGTTGGCGCTGCGATGAAGAAAATGTGGATCGTCCTGGTCATCGTGGCGGTGGTGGCGGTAGCGGGCTTCTGCGTACTGCGGCTTCGCACCTTTTTCGGCGTCCACGACAATCGCCCGATGACCAGCGGCATCGCCGATGAGATCAAGCCGTTCAATCCCAAGCGCGTGGTTTACCAGGTTTATGGTCCCCCGGGGACGGTGGCCAACATCAACTACTTGGACATCAATGCCCAGCCCCAGAAAGCTAGCAACGTGCCTTTGCCCTGGACGCTCTCGGTTACCTCGACGCTGCCCTCGGTGAGCGTCAACATCGTCGCGCAGGGCGACAGCAACCAAATCGGCTGCCGGATCATCGTGGACGAGGTGGTCAAGGACGAAAGGTCGAGTCAGGGTATGAATGCGCAAACGTTCTGCATAGTGAAGT
>NZ_LQPH01000183.1 GCF_002102255.1 Mycobacterium nebraskense | reverse complement strand
CCTCCGTGACGAAGAACTGGACGAAGAATTTGCTTTAGAAGCCTTGCCTAGCAACATATTTGGAGAATTCTAGGCCGCTAGTCCACTTAAGCAGATAAGCAGTACATGCGTTCGATTGATCCGTGCAGTCGCGTGGCCGCCCTGCTTGATGCGTTCGAGGCGGCGCAAGATTTGCTCGTTGCGTCCTTCGATTCACTGACGGCTCCCGAGCTTGTCGCGGCCCTCGATAGGTATGGATTTCTGCTCGGTCGGCTGGATGCACTCATCTATGAGTTGTCCAGTCCGTTTGGACGGCCAATTGGTGGCGCACATGGCTTTGACTGACCGCGATGAGATTCAGGGCGACGTCGACGCGTTGCGCGCCGTTGTCTCCCGCTTTCAGGGGCATTCGTACGAAGCGTTGACCAATCCGGAGCGGTTGCAGTTGTTGGAGATACTCGAGTGCGAGACACGCCGGCTGCAAGCGCCAACTCATCAACTCATCAATCAAGTTGGTGAGCAAGGGGATTCGGCCGAGCTGGGTGGCAAGCTGAGCTGGGCGTTGGCCGATCGTCTACACATCACCCGGGGGGAGGCCAGCCGCCGCATCGCTGAGGCCGCCGACCTGGGCCCCCGCAGGGCGCTTTCCGGTGAGCCGTTGGCGCCGGTGCTGCCTGCGACCGCGGCGGCCCAGCGCGACGGGGCCATCGGTTCCGACCATGTCGCGGTGATCCGGCGGCTTTTCCGCCAGCTGCCGGAGTCCGTCGACATCGAGACTTGTGAGCACGCCGAGAAACATCTGGCGTCCGAGGCCACCCAGTATCGTCCAGATGAACTCGTCAAGCTCGCCCGCCACCTGTTGGACTGCCTCAACCCCGACGGCAACTACACCGATGCGGACCGGGCGCGCGCCCGCGGGCTGGTGCTGGGCAACCAGCAGGCCGACGGCATGTCGAGGCTGAGCGGGTGGTTGACGCCCGAGGCACGCGCCAGCTGGGAGGCGGTGCTGGCCAAGCTGGCCGCCCCGGGCATGTGCAACGCCGACGACGAGACAACGGTCGTTGACGAGCAGCCCAGCGAGGAGGCGGTAGAGCGCGACGCCCGCAGCCCCGCACAGCGCAACCACGACGGCCTCAATGCCGCGCTAAGAGCAACGCTTGCCAGCGGTGAGCTGGGCCGGCACAACGGATTGCCGGCGGCCATCGTCGTGACGACCACGCTCACCGAGCTGGAAGCCGCCGCGGGTAAGGGCTTGACAGGTGGGGGCACGCGCCTGCCGATGTCCGACGTGATCCGACTGGCCCGCCACGCCCACCACTATTTGGCCGTCTTCGACAAGGGCAAAGCGGTGGCGTTGTATCACGGCAAGCGCCTGGCCTCGCCGGGACAGCGAATTGTCTTGTACGCCAAGGACCGTGGCTGCTCGGCACCGGGCTGCGATGTGCCGGGCTATTACTGCGAAGTACATCACGTCCAAGATTGGGCCAGCACCCACCGCACCGATATCGATCAACTCACCCTGGCCTGCGGACCCCACCACCGCCTGCTCGACAACGGCTGGACCACCCGAAAACACGCCAACGGCGACACCGAATGGATCCCGCCACCGCATCTTGACCGCGGGCGGCCCCGCGTGAACACCTTTCACCACCCGGAAAAAGTTTTGGCCGACGAAGACGACGAAGATGACGCCGAAGAAGGGGCGGCTTAAGTTGTCGCGTCCCCAGCCTTCGGCGCCGCCGACCCCACCGCATCGCTGAGCGAGGCGAACCCGCCGTCGCGCAGCCGGCGCGCGATGCCGTCATGAATGCGCTTGGGCCACAAGCCTCCTCCGTAGATGAAGCCGGTATAGCCCTGCAGCAGCGACGCGCCCGCGGTGATCCGCTCCCACGCGTCGTCGGCCGTTTCGATGCCACCGACGCTGATCAGCACCAGGCGATCGCCGACCCGGGCATAGAGCCGGCGCAATACCTCGGTGGCGCGGTGCGCCAAGGGCGGCCCGGAGATGCCGCCGGGGCCCAGCGCGTCGACCCCCGGCGTCCTCAGGCCGTCGCGCGACACGGTCGTGTTGGTGGCGACGATTCCGGCCAGACCCAGCTCGACAGCCAGGTCGGCGATGTCGTCGAGATCGGCGTCGGAAAGATCGGGCGCGATCTTCACCAACACCGGGTTTGACGTCTCGGCCAGGACGGCCGACAGGATGGGCCGCAGCGACTCGACGGCCTGCAGGTCGCGCAGGCCGGGCGTGTTCGGCGAGCTGACGTTGACCACCAGGTAGGACGCCAGCGGCCCGACCAGGCGGGCGCTGGCCCGGTAGTCGTCGACAGCGTCGGCGGCCGGCGTGGACTTCGTCTTGCCGATGTTGACCCCGATCGGAATGTCGGGACGGTGATGCGCGAGCTGGATCGCCAGCGCGCCGGCGCCGAGGTTGTTGAAGCCCATCCGGTTCAGCAGGGCGCGGTCGGCGGGCAGCCGGAACATGCGCGGTGGCGGGTTACCCGGCTGCGCGTTCGCGGTGACGGTCCCGACCTCGGCGTACCCGAACCCGAGCGCACCCCACGTCATCAGCCCCTTGCCATCCTTGTCGAAGCCGGCGGCCAGCCCGAGCGGCCCCGGGAAACGCACCCCGAACACCGTGCTCGCCAGCGCCGGGTCCCTGGGGGCGAGCAGCCGGTGCAGCAGCCGGCGTTTGAAGCCGAGGACGGTGGCGCCGCGCAGCACCGCGAACACCAGCGTGTGGATGCGCTCGGGGGGAACCAGGAAGAACAACCGCCGCACCAGGCCGTACACCACGCCGTCGCGGGGTTTGCTCACCGTCACAGTTCCGGCTGGTCAGGCCGCCGGTTGTCCAGCCGAGACTTCTTGCGGCGCAACAACACTCGTCTGGTCCCGTCGGTGTAGAGCCGCACCCGGGTGAGCTCCCAGCCGCGATATTCGGCCTCGATGGACAGCCGGGTGGACGCGCTGAGCCGGGTCACCTCCGGCGGCAGGCGCAGCGGCACCCACTCGTATTCGTCGGACAGCTCGGTGTCCCAGCCCGTGGGCAACTGACTTCGGCGCGGCGCGGTCAACGCGTACCCGCCGCGTGCTCGATGACCTGAACCCCCGCACCGGACCCCGACACCACGTACAAGGTGTCTGACGCTTCGTCGAAGGCCAGTGAGTTCGGTTGCTGCACGGTTGGGTAACGCACCTTTTCGACGGGAATTCCGGTGGACAGATCGTAACCAATCACGATATTGGAAGCGGTCTGGGTTACCCAGCTCAACTCGCGGGAGCCGGCCAGACCGTATGGCGCCTGGGGCACCGGATAGGCCTGACGCAAGATGAGCGGGTCGACCCCATACACCAGCAACTGGCCGCCCCGGGTGTCGGCGACCAGCACCCGGCCCCACGGGTCCGCGGCCATGGTGGTTGCGCCTTCGCCCGCTCGCAGCGCCTGGCGGACTTGACCGTCGGTGCCGATCGTGGTCACCGAGGTCTGTCCCCGATCCAGAACCACGGTCGTATTCCCTTGCGTGGCAAGCGAATCGACACGCACGAAAACCTTGCTCCGGCTGCCGACGATCGCGGTGCCAACGGCGTCGGGTGTCGGCGAGGCAGGTGTTGGAGAAGCTGGTGTTGGAGAAGCTGGTGTTGGAGAAGCAAGGGTGTAGACGGCTCCGTCGGCGCTGCCCAACACCAGCTTGCCGTCGGCGCGTAAGGCGACCGCGGTGAAATCGGCCTGCTGGGCGCCGCTGACGGTCACCTGTGTCGTGTGGCCGGTGGTCAGGTCAACCACGAAATAGCCGCCCCGGGCGGCCAGGAAGAGCGTGCCGTGGCCGTCATCGGTCAACGCGCTCGCCGGCCTGGGCAGGTCGATGACGCGCGGCGCGGCCTTCGGATCCCCGAAGACGGTCAGGCTGGCGGGCCCCGCCGGGGTGGCGCCGGGCGCCAGGACCGCCAGCTGATGGGTGCCGCCGTCGAAAGCCGCCGCGGCCGCGCGGGCGGCCAGCGGGCGCACCGCGCCGGCCGGGCTCTGCGACACCGGCGGCGACACGGCGGGCACGGCCGGTTCGATGGTGGGCGGTGCGGATTTGAATGTATTGGACGAACATCCCGCGACCGCGCCCAGCAAAAGCGCTACGCCAACTAAATGCCGGTGAGCTGCCGATAGACGACGCATGTGCGGTGACAGCAATTATTTTCCCTCGCATAGGAACTGTGGTCTGCGAATACTAAGGAACGCCTTCGCATCCAATATGGCCATGTCGCCCACATCAAGTCCCGCGGGCGAGGTATCGTCGGCTCATGGCCGTCACCGTTGACCGGCATGTCGCGGAAAAAGAGTTTGCTGTCGAAGACGTGTCGACAGGAATTTTCGGCAGCGGCTATGGACAAGTTGGTGATGGGCGCAGTTTTTCGTTCCACATTGAGCACCGCTCGCTCGTCGTCGAGATTTACCGGCCGCGTCTTGCCGGGCCAGTTCCCCAGGCCGAAGAAGTGGTCGCCACGGCGGTCCGCAGTCTGGTCGATATCGACCTCACCGACGAGCGCAGCCTGATCGCCGCCGTGCGTGACTCGGTGGCGCACGCGGTGCCGGTATCGCACTAGTCAGTAGCCCAATCGCGAGCGCACTCGCACCGGGTACGGTCGTGGTCGTGGTTGCCCCAACCTCGCGGACGCCTCCGTTGGACACCGCGGCATGACGGTCATCCTGTTGCGCCACGGTCGCTCCACCTCGAACACCGCCGGGGTCCTGGCCGGGCGCTCCGAGGGGGTCGACCTAGACGACAAGGGCCGCGACCAGGCAGCCGGGCTGATCGACCGGATCGCCGACCTGCCCATCCGCGGGCTGATCAGTTCGCCGCTGCTGCGCTGCCGGCGCACTGTCGAGCCGCTCGCCGCGGCGCTGTGCCTCGAGCCGCTCATCGACGACCGGCTCGCCGAAGTGGACTACGGGGACTGGACGGGCCGCAAGATCGCCGAGCTGGCCGGCGAGCCACTGTGGAGGGTCGTGCAGGCCCACCCGAGCGCGGCGGTGTTTCCCGGCGGCGAGGGGCTGGCGCAAGTGCAGTCGCGCGCCGTGGCCGCCGTCCGGGAACACGATCGTCGGCTGGCAGCAGAGCATGGCGGCGACGCCCTGTGGGTGGCCTGTACCCACGGTGATGTCATCAAGGCGGTCGTCGCCGACGCGTACGGCATGCACCTGGATGCGTTCCAGCGGGTCACCGCCGACCCCGCGTCGGTAAGTGTGATCCGGTACACCGAACTGCGCCCGTTTGTGTTGCACGTCAACCACACCGGTGCGAAGTTGGCCGCAGCACTGCGGGCCGGACCGCCGCCCCAGGATGAGGCGAAGGCGAAGGCGGACGGTGAGTCCCAGGCGGCGCCAACGGAACAGGCGACCGCGGTCGTGCCGTCCGGCGACGCGGTGGTCGGCGGCTCGACTGACTAATTCAGCTGTGGCTGGGCAATCGAATCGCACGGCGAAGGCAACAGCCGGTATTTTGGAGGTGCCATGGCCCGCGCAATTCACGTCTTCCGCACACCCGACCGCTTCGTGGCCGGGACCGTCGGCCAGCCAGGAAACCGCACCTTCTACATCCAGGCGGTGCATGATTCCCGGGTGGTGTCGGTGGTGCTGGAGAAGCAGCAAGTGGCGGTGCTGGCCGAACGCATCGGTGCGCTGCTGCTCGAGGTGAATCGCAGGTTCGGAACGCCGGTCCCTCCGGAGCCCGCCGAGGTCGAGGATTTGAACCCGCTGATCACGCCCGTCGATGCCGAGTTCCGGGTCGGAACCATGGGCCTGGGCTGGGATTCGGAGGCCCAGACCGTGGTGGTCGAGTTGCTGGCCGTCACCGACGCCGAGTTCGACGCGTCAGTGGTGCTCGACGACACCGAAGAAGGTCCCGACGCGGTGCGGGTGTTCTTGACGCCGGAGTCGGCGCGGCAGTTCGCCACGCGCTCCAACCGCGTCATCTCGGCGGGACGGCCGCCCTGCCCGCTGTGCGACGAACCGTTGGATCCGGAAGGCCATATCTGCGCGCGCGCCAACGGCTACAGGCGCAGCGCGCTGCTCGGGCCTGACGATGAACTTGAGGCCTGACGACCGTGAGGTGTTGCGCAACGGCGAGCTGACGGTCATCGGACGCATCCGCTCAGCCAGCAACGCCACCTTCCTGTGTGAGTCCACGCTCGGCGAATCGACGGTGCACTGCGTCTACAAGCCGGTCTCCGGTGAGGCCCCGTTGTGGGATTTCCCCGACGGAACGCTGGCCGGCCGCGAACTCGCGGCGTACCTGGTGTCGACGCAGTTGGGCTGGAACATCGTGCCCTACACGATGATTCGTCACGGGCCGGCCGGTTCGGGCATGCTGCAGCTTTGGGTCGAGCAACCGGGCGACGCGGCCGACTCCGACCCGAGGCCCGGCCCCGACCTGGTCGACCTGTTTCCCGCCAACCAACCGCAGCCCGGTTACCTGCCCGTGTTGCGGGCCTACGACTACGCCGGCGACGAGGTCGTCTTGATGCACGCCGACGACATCCGGCTGCGGCGGATGGCGGTCTTCGACGTGCTGATCAACAACGCCGACCGCAAAGGTGGCCACGTTCTGCGCGACATCGAGGGCCACATCTACGGCGTCGACCACGGCGTGTGCCTGCATGTCGAGAACAAGCTGCGCACGGTGCTATGGGGCTGGGCCAACAAGCCGGTCGACGAGAAAATGCTGGAGGCGGTGGCCGGGCTCACCGAGGCCCTGGCCGGCTCGCTGGGCGATGAATTGGCCGAGCACATCACGCAGGCGGAGATCGCGGCGCTGCGCAGGCGCGCGCACGCGCTGCTGAACGATCCGGTGATGCCGGGACCCAACCGGCACCGTCCCATTCCGTGGCCGGCCTTCTAGGGCCGGCCTTCTGAGCCACGCACGGGCGTCGGAGATACTGAACCGGTGAGCCAGGGCCCGGATGAGCTGACCGACGCCGCACTGGCCGCCGAACTCGCCGCGGACGCGGGGGAGCTGCTGCTGACGGTGCGCGACGAGATCGGCTTCGGTCACCCGTGGGCGCTGGGCGACGCCGGTGACAGCCTGGCCAACGAATTGATACTGCGGCGGCTGCGCGTCGAGCGCCCCGACGACGCGGTGCTCAGCGAGGAGGCCTACGACGACCTGGTCCGGCTCAAGCACGACCGGGTGTGGATCATCGACCCGCTGGACGGCACCCGCGAGTTCTCCACACCGGGCCGCGACGACTGGGCGGTGCACATCGCGCTGTGGCAGCGCCCCACCAACGGCCAGCGGGAAATCACCGACGCCGCGGTGTCGTTGCCGGCCCGCGGGAACACGGTGTACCGCACCGACACCGTGACCGCCGACGCCGCCCGCGTCGGCATTCCCCATACGTTTCGGATCGCCGTCAGCGCCACCCGGCCGCCCTTCGTGTTGCACCGCATGCGCCAGTCGCTGGTGATCCAACCGGTGGCGATCGGGTCGGCGGGCGCCAAAGCGATGGCCATCATCGACGGGCACGTCGACGCTTACCTGCACGCGGGTGGCCAGTGGGAGTGGGACTCGGCCGCGCCGGCCGGCGTGGTGATGGCCGCCGGCATGCACGCGTCACGGCTGGACGGCTCGCCCATGCGCTACAACCAGTTCGATCCGTACCTGCCGGACTTCGTGATGTGCCGCGCCGAGGTGGCGCCGATCCTGCTCGCTGCCATCCGCGACGCGTGGCGCTGAGTCAGCGCGTTTAGAGTCGATGCCATGCAGTCGTGGGTGTTTCCACCGGTTCCGGTGTTGCCGGGACGTGGCCCGGAGCTCCGGCTGTATGACACCTCCGACCGGCAGGTGCGCCCGGTGGCCGCCGGATTGACCGCCACCATGTACGTCTGCGGCATCACGCCGTATGACTCCACCCATCTCGGTCACGCGGCCACCTACCTGACCTTCGACCTGGTCTACCGGCAGTGGCTGGACCTGGGCCACGCCGTGCACTACGTGCAGAACGTCACCGACGTCGACGATCCGCTGTTCGAGCGCGCCGACCGCGACGGTGTCGACTGGCGCGAGCTCGGCGACCGTGAGGTGGCGCGCTTCCGCGAGGACATGGCGGCGCTGCGGGTCCTGCCGCCGCGCGATTACGTTGCCGCCACCCAGGCGATCCCCGAGGTGGTCGAGCTCGTCGAGAAGATGTTGGCGTCGGGCGCGGCGTACGTGGTCGACGGCGAGTACCCGGACGTCTACTACCGCGCGGACGCCACGCCGCAGTTCGGCTACGAGTCCGGCTATGACCGCGAAACCATGCTGCGGCTGTTCGGGGAGCGCGGCGGCGACCCGCAGCGGCCCGGCAAGACCGACGAGCTGGACGCGCTGCTGTGGCGGGCCGCGCGGCCGGGGGAGCCGAGTTGGCCGTCACCGTTCGGCGACGGGCGGCCCGGCTGGCATGTCGAGTGCGCGGCAATCGCGCTCAGCCGCATCGGCAGCGGCCTGGACATCCAGGGCGGTGGCAGCGACCTGATCTTCCCGCATCACGAATTCACTGCCGCCCACGCCGAATGCGTCAGGGGTGAGCGACGATTCGCCCGCCACTACGTGCACGCCGGAATGATCGGCTGGGACGGGCACAAGATGTCCAAGAGCCGCGGCAACCTGGTGCTGGTGTCGACCTTGCGAGCGCAAGGCATTGAGCCGCAGGCCATCCGGCTGGGCCTGCTGTCCGGGCACTACCGGGCAGACCGGTTCTGGAGCCGGGAGGTGCTCGACGAGGCCAACGCCCGGCTGCGGCGCTGGCGCACCGCGACCGGGCTGGCGGCCGGACCGGACGCCGCCGATGTGATCACGCGGGTACGCCAGTACCTGGCCGACGACCTGAATACTCCGAAAGCCCTTGCCGCACTTGATGGCTGGGCCACAGATGCGCTCGAATACGGCGGTCACGACACCGAGGCGCCGAGGCTGGTGGCGACCGCGATCGATGCGCTGCTCGGCGTGGAACTGTGAAGGCGGTACGTTGGCGGCCATGACGTCGCTGCAGGACAAAGTTGTTTTCATCACCGGCGGTGCCCGGGGAATCGGGGCCGAGGTCGCTCGGCGGCTGCGCCACAAGGGCGCCAAGCTGGTGCTGACCGATCTCAACGAAACCGAGCTGAGCGCGCTGGCCGCCGAACTCGGCGAGGACCGCGTGCTGACCGCCGTCGCCGACGTGCGCGACCTGCCGGCCATGGAGGCTGTCGCCGCCCAGGCCGTCGAACGCTTCGGCGGCATCGACGTCGTCGTGGCCAACGCCGGCATCGCCAGCTACGGGTCGGTGCTGCAGGTCGACCCCGAGGCGTTCAAGCGCGTCTTGGACGTCAACGTGCTCGGAGTCTTCAACACCGTGCGCGCCACGCTACCGGCGGTGATCGAGAGCCGCGGCTACCTGCTGATCGTCTCGTCGCTGGCCGCGTACGCCGCTTGTCCGGGCCTGGCCCCTTACAACGCGTCGAAGGCCGGTGTCGAGATCCTCGCCAACGCGCTGCGGCTGGAGGTGGCCCACCACGGCGTCAGCGTCGGTTCGTCGCACATGTCGTGGATCGACACCGCCCTGGTCCGCGACACCGCGGCCGACCTGCCCGCCTTCGGCAAGCTGCTCGCCAGCTTCCCCTGGCCGTTGAACAGGACCACCACCGTCGACAAGTGCGCGGACGCTTTCGTCAAGGGCATCGAGGGCCGCCGGAACCGCGTTTACTGTCCGCGCTGGGTCGCCCTGTTCCGCTGGCTCAAGCCGGTGCTGTCCAGCCCCGTCGGGGAAGTGGCCCTGCACAAACCCACCGCGGAGCTGTTGCCCCAGCTGGACGCCGAGGTCGCCGCGCTCGGGCGGTCCACCAGCGCCTACAACCAGGGCTTGGGCAAGAAGCTTTAGCGGCCGAATCCGGGGCGGCGGCGGCGCAAATACCGCTCGAACTCGGCGGCCAGCGCGTCGCCGTCGATCTTGCCCAGGGCCTCGTTCATGTCGACTTCGGCGTCGCCGCGCTGTTCCAGCGACAGCACGTACTCGGCCAGGTCCTCGTCCTCGGCGGCCATCTCGGTGATCGCCTGCTCCCACTCCTCGGCTTCCGTCGGCAGGTCGGCCAGCGGAACCTCGATGTCCAGCACGTCCTCGACGCGGCGCAGCAGCGCCACGGTCGCCTTCGGGTTGGGCGGCTGCGACACGTAGTGCGGCACCGCCGCCCAGAAGGTCACCGCCGGGATCCCGGCGGCCACGCAGGCGTCCTGAAAAACGCCGGCGATGCCGGTCGGGCCCTCGTAGCGGCTCTCCTCGAGCCCGAAGCGTTTCGCCGACTCGGGGGAGTAGGCCGCACCCGAGACCGGGACGGGCCGGGTGTGCGGCGTGTCGGCCAGCAGGGCTCCCAGGATGACCACGGTGTCCACGTTGAGCTTGTCGGCGATGGCGACCAGCTCGGCACAGAAGGTGCGCCAGCGCATGTTGGGTTCCACGCCGTGCATCAAGACGACGTCGCGGTCGCTGCCCGGCGGCCGACAGTGCGAGATCCGCATCGCCGGCCACACCAGCTCCCGGGTGACCCCGTCGACCTGCCGGATGACCGGGCGATTCACCTGGTAGTCGTAATACGCCTCGTCGTCGATCTCCAAGATCGGGTCGGCTTCCCAGATGGCCTCGAGGTGCTCGAGCGCGTCGCTGGCCGCGTCGCCGGCGTCGTTCCAGCCCTCGAACGCCGCCACGACGACGGTGTTGTGCAGTTCGGGCAGTGCGGCGCTGCCCTCGGGCGGGGTCACAGAATCAGCGTACGGCCTCGCGCCCGGCGCCGAGGCGGACCGTGCGCCGAAGTCCGGCCTTGCCATCGGGGAGCCTGTCAGGGAGCTGTCAACCTCTGGGCGCATTTCATAGGACGACTATCCTTGTGGCGTGACCGCCGCTAACGAACACCGCTACGACACGGACATCCTGGACGCTTTGGCGCAGCGTGTGGTGGTCGGCGATGTTGCGATGGGCACACTGCTGCAAGCGGCCGACCTGAGTCGCGACGACTTCAACAACCGGCGTCGACGCGGTCGAGACGAAATGGGTTCGGCCGCAATCTGGTCAACCTTGGTAACTACGACATTGCCGACAGGATCCGCGAGCTGTCGCTCAAGGACACCGCGATCGCCAAGCGGGTCCGGTCGAGCTGGGCGTCCAGACGTCGGGTGACGACGTAGACTTTTCTGGTCGAGAGGCGTTGCAACGGTTCCGGGTCCATGCCGGTATCCGCCACGCTCGGCAGATTTAAGGACGCCTTCCGCTACGGAAGGAATGCACGTGAACTCCGTTGAGTCGAACACCTTTGCACCGAACATCCGTCCCGATTGCACCGACGAACTGAAGGCTGCACTGCGCCAGCGGATCATCGTGATCGACGGCGCGATGGGCACGGCGATCCAGCGGGACCGGCCGGACGAGGCCGGCTACCGCGGCGACCGGTTCACGGAGTGGCCGACCGCTCTTCAGGGCAACAACGACCTGCTCAACCTGACGCAGCCGCAGATCATCGAGGCGATCCACCGCGAGTACCTCGACGCGGGCGCCGACATCCTGGAGACCAACACCTTCAACGCGAACGCGATCTCGCTCTCCGACTACGACATGGCGGACCTCAGCTACGAGCTGAACTACGCCGGCGCCGCCTTGGCCCGCAAGGCCGCCGACGAGTACAGCACCCCGGAGAAGCCCCGCTACGTCGCCGGCGCAATCGGGCCGACGACACGGACCGCGTCGATCTCGCCGGACGTCAATGACCCCGGAGCCCGCAACGTCTCCTACGACCAGCTGGTCGCCGCCTACCTCGAAGCCGCCAACGGCCTGGTCGACGGTGGTGCCGACCTCATCATCATCGAGACGATCTTCGACTCGCTGAACGCCAAGGCGGCGGTGTTCGCGGTCGAGACGCTGTTCGAGGACCGCGGACGCCGCTGGCCGGTGATCATCTCGGGCACCATCACCGATGCTTCCGGGCGGACGTTGTCCGGTCAGGTCACCGAAGCGTTCTGGAACTCGATCAGGCACGCGAAGCCGATCGCGGTGGGCCTCAACTGCGCGCTGGGCGCGCCGGAGATGAGGCCCTACATCGCCGAGATGGCGCGGATCGCGGACACCTTCGTCTCCTGCTACCCCAACGCCGGCCTGCCCAACGCCTTCGGCGAATACGACGAGTCCCCCGAGCGTCAGGCGAGCTACATCGCCGACTTCGCCGAGGCCGGCCTGGTCAACCTGGTCGGTGGCTGCTGCGGGACGGCGCCGCCGCACATCGCCGAGATCGCCAAGGTCGTCGAGGGCAAGCCGCCGCGAGAGCTGCCGGAGATCGAGGTGGCCACCCGGCTCTCGGGCCTCGAGCCGCTCAACATCACCGACGACTCCCTGTTCGTGAACATCGGTGAGCGCACCAACATCACCGGCTCCGCCCGGTTCCGCAACCTGATCAAGGCCGAGGACTACGACACCGCCCTGTCGGTTGCCCTGCAGCAGGTCGAGGTCGGTGCGCAGGTCATCGATATCAACATGGACGAGGGCATGATCGACGGCGTCGCCGCGATGGACCGGTTCACCAAGCTGGTCGCGGCCGAGCCGGACATCAGTCGCGTCCCGGTGATGATCGACTCCTCCAAGTGGGAGGTCATCGAGGCGGGCCTGAAGAACGTGCAGGGCAAGCCGATCGTGAACTCGATCTCCATGAAGGAGGGCGAAGAGAAGTTCATCCGCGAGGCACGGCTGTGCCGCAAGTACGGCGCCGCCGTCGTCGTGATGGCCTTCGACGAGCAGGGTCAGGCCGACAACCTGGAGCGCCGCAAGGAGATATGCGGGCGCGCCTACCGGATCCTGACCGAAGAGGTCGGCTTCCCGGCCGAGGACATCATCTTCGACCCGAACTGCTTCGCGCTGGCGACCGGTATCGAAGAGCACGCGACCTACGGGATCGACTTCATCGAGGCCTGCGCCTGGATCAAGGAGAACCTTCCCGGCGTGCACATCTCCGGCGGTATCTCGAACGTGTCGTTCTCGTTCCGGGGCAACAACCCCGTCCGCGAGGCGATCCACGCGGTGTTTCTATACCACGCCATCAAGGCCGGCCTCGACATGGGCATCGTCAACGCCGGCGCGCTGGTGCCCTACGACTCGATCGACCCCGAGCTGCGGGACCGAATCGAGGACGTCGTCCTGAACCGTCGTGAGGACGCGGCCGAAAGGCTTTTGGAGATCGCTGAACGGTTCAACAGTAAGGGGCAGTTCGGGGAAGGTGATGCCGCGGCGGCAGCCGAGTGGCGCAGCCTTCCGGTCCGCGAGCGGATCACGCACGCGCTGGTCAAGGGGATCGACGCCCACGTCGATGCCGACACCGAGGAATTGCGGGCCGAGATCGCCGCCGCGGGTGGTCGCCCGATCGAGGTGATCGAGGGTCCGCTGATGGACGGCATGAACGTCGTCGGCGACCTCTTCGGCGCGGGCAAGATGTTCCTGCCCCAGGTCGTGAAGTCGGCCCGGGTGATGAAGAAGGCCGTGGCCTACCTGCTGCCGTACATCGAGGCGGAGAAGGTAGAGTCCGGCGCCGCTGCCGGTAAGGACACCAACGGCACGATCATCATGGCGACGGTCAAGGGCGACGTCCATGACATCGGCAAGAACATCGTCGGGGTCGTCCTGCAGTGCAACAACTTTGAAGTGATCGACCTCGGTGTGATGGTGCCCGCCCAGAAGATCCTGGACGCGGCGAAGGAGCACGACGCCGACATCATCGGGCTGTCCGGCCTGATCACCCCGTCCTTGGATGAGATGGTCAACTTCGCCGTCGAGATGGAACGCGAGGGGCTGGAGATCCCGCTGCTGATCGGTGGCGCGACCACCTCGCGCGCCCACACGGCCGTGAAGGTGTCGCCGCGTCGTACGGGTCCGGTGGTCTGGGTCAAGGACGCGTCCCGCTCGGTGCCGGTCGCTGCGGCGCTCCTCGACGACAAGCAGCGTCCAGCGCTGCTGGAGGCCACCGAGGCTGACTACGCAGCCCTGCGCGAACGGCACGCCCAGAAGAACGAGCGGCCGATGCTGACGCTGGAGAAGGCCCGCGCCAACCGGACGCCGATCGAGTGGGACGGCTACACGCCACCGGTGCCTGCCCAGGGCCTCGGCGTGCGGGAGTTCCACGATTACGACCTCGCCGAACTGCGCGAGTACATCGACTGGCAGCCGTTCTTCAACGCCTGGGAGATGAAGGGCAGGTTCCCCGACATTCTCAACAACCCGGTCTCGGGCGAGACTGCCCGCAAGCTGTACGACGAAGCCCAGGAGATGCTCGACACCCTGATCAAGGAGAAGTGGCTGACTGCCAACGGGGTGATCGGGTTCTTCCCGGCGAACGCGGTCGGCTCGGGTATTGAAGACATCGAGGTGTACACCGACGAGACCCGTACCGAGGTGCTGACCACATTGCACAACCTGCGCCAGCAGGGCGAGCACCGGGACGGCATCCCTAACCGGTCGCTGGGCGACTACATCGCGCCCAAGGACACCGGTCTGGCTGACTACGTCGGCGCCTTCGCCGTCACCACGGGGCTCGGCAGCCAGGACAAGATCGCGGAGTTCAAGGCAGCCAACGACGACTACAACGCGATCCTGCTGGAGTCCATCGCCGACCGGCTGGCAGAGGCGTTCGCCGAACGGATGCACCAACGGGTCCGCAAGGAGTTCTGGGGGTTCCAGCCGGACGAGCAGCTGGACAATGAGGCACTCATCAGTGAGAAGTACGTGGGAATCCGCCCTGCCCCCGGCTACCCGGCCTGCCCGGAGCACACCGAAAAGGTGACGCTCTGGAAGTTGATGGACGTCCGGGAGCGGACCGGCATCGAGCTGACCGAATCGATGGCGATGTGGCCCGGCGCCGCCGTCAGCGGCTGGTATTTCTCGCACCCGCAGTCGCAGTACTTCGTGGTCGGCCGGATGGCCCAGGATCAGGTCGCCGACTACGCGAAGCGCAAGGGCTGGACCCTGCAGGAAGCCGAGCGCTGGCTCGGCCCCAACCTCGGCTACAACCCGGAGGACTGAGCTCCACGTGTTCGTGCCGCATCACCCAGAGGCCAAGTACTTCAACGCCTAATGGCGCGTGTGTCTTACATCTGCAGCACGGAGCTCAGGGCTGAGAGCGGGATGTGGGCTTGGACGGTGCCCCCGTCCATGAACCACTGCATGACACCGGGCGTGAAGTTGATCGGCTCGTCGTGGGCCACCGGGTAGTCCGGCATGTACAGGATCAGCTCGTCGGGAGTCACCGCCCAGGCCTTGTACGCTCCGGAGTAGACCTTGTCCGGGGTCCAGCGGTCGACCGTGAACGGGTAGGTGCCCGGGTCGTGTGGCGGCGGCGCCTGATTGAGCGCGGTTTCGATAAACGGTTGAGCCAGTGGGGGAATGGCAGTCAGCGGATTTGACGTCGTCAGATCCGCGAGCTGAACCCGCCGGCCGCCTGCCATGTCGAACGTGAAGGTCCGGTAGGCGTTGTTGAACTTCGGCCCGTCGGCGTGGTAGTCCTCGTGGAACACCGCGCTGAGCAGGTTGCCGTGCCGGAATACTTCGAAGTTCTCCTCGCCGTAACTGTCGGCGGCCATGCTGCCGTTGGCTGTCTTCCAATTGTTGACCAGGGTGCGCAGGTAGTCGCGGATCACCGGGCCCGTAGTCGGATTGTCGATCAGCTCGCCGGGCACGGCGACCTTGATGTCGCGGACGGCGTTGCGCTCGGACGTCACCGAGGTGTGGCAGTACTGGCCGTCCCAGTCACCGCCGAGCTCGCCACAGAATGACGGGGCGGATGCGTGTGCAGTGGCGGCGGTGGGAATCGTTGTGGCCACGATCAATACGACGGCCGCGAGGAGTTTTCGGATCACAACAGCTGGACTTTGCTTGCCCGCCAGCGACCGTCGACCTTCTCCATGGTCATCTTGATCCTGCTGCGGTCGATGCGCGGGTCGGGTGCGGCAGCGTTGGTGACGGTCTGGTCGATAAAGACGAGCACGACAACCTTGTTCGTGGATTCGGACTGAATCGCCGAGTCCACCACCACCCCGTGCGCGGTCGCCTTGTTGTCGATCAGTAGCTGCCTAAGCTGCACGCTGGATTGGGTGTACATGTCTTTGAACTCGCCGGTCGCGCCGTCGAGCACCTGCCGGAAGTTCTCATCGACCTTGTTGGAATCAATGCTGGTCAGTACCTGCGCGTAGGTGATGGCGGCTCGTTGTGCCTGCTGACCGGCCAGCTTCACCTGATGCTCTTGCCACTGCTGCCAGCCCAGGAAGCCCGAAACCGCAAGTGACGCAACGAGTAACAGCGGTAGCGCGCCGCGACGCAGATATTGGCGCCACGGTCGCTGGGGCCACGATCGCTTGCGCCGCTTGGCCTTGTTGCCCCTGCCCTTGAAGGGTTCGTCGTCCTCCTCGTCGCCGGCCGTAGGTTCGGTGTCGTCGGCGGCTTCGGCCTCGGCTTCGCCTTTCTCCGACTCGGCTTCTTCCGTTGCGGCGCTAGGCGTTTCCTCCTCGACGGAAGTGTCGAGGTCTTTATCGGTCGTCGTGGCCATAATCATCTCCTTGGCTGGACAGGTGTCGGTCTTAGTGGGGCGGTTCTATGGGCAGCACCGGGCCGCCGTAAGGGGTGGGAATCGTGTAGCGGCCCTTCGGTGTTGGATCGGTTCTGCGGCCCAGGTCCGCCCCCGGCGGCGGACCGGCGGTGTCATCGCCGGCAGGCCGCGGCGCGTTCTTGGCTCCACGGATCCCGACCGCGGGATCGTCGTCGCGGCAGTAGGTATACATGAAAGGCTCGGGATAGTCGGCGGCAGAGGGTGAAAACGCCGGTGTGCCGTAGTCGCAGGCGTAGCGCGGGTACCAGTCGGCCGTCGCCCAGATCCCGTGGTCGTGAATGGTGCTGGCCAGGGCGTCCAATAGTGACCCGCGATAATCCGGGAACAGCGCGTTGAGCGCCGGTACCCGCAGGTAGAGAAGCTGCGCGTAGCTGGCCGCGCTGCCGAGTAGCTGCACCATCGTGTCTGAGTTGTCGGCGAATAAGCTGTCGACGGCCGAGAGGGCCCGCGGCGACCGTTCGGTCAAGCGGCGATAGCCGCCTTGCATTCCGGCCACGCCGGCCAGCGTTCGATCGAGGCCCTTGGTCATCGCGGCCAGGCCGGCGTTCTTGTCCGCTGCGAGGTTCAGCACCACCCGGCTGGTCTTGATGATGCTGGTGGTTTCCGGCAGCACCGAATCGAGCGTCGAAAGCAAGAACGTGCCGCCGTCGACGATGGCGGCCAACTTCTGCGGGCCCTGCTTGGTCAGGCTGAGTTCCCGCTTCATCAGCTCCATCTTGCGGGGATCGACCTGCGCCAGCATTCCGTCGGCGTCGGCGAGCAACTGCGCCATGCTGAGCGGGACGGTGGTTCGGTCGAGTCCGATCACACTGCCGTCGTGCAGATACGGTCCGGCGTCGGATTCGGCTTCGAAGTTGAGGCATTGCTCGCCGCCAGCGGACAGCTCCGACACCTGTGCGACGCTGGACGCCGGGACCTTCACCCTCGAGGTGATGGTGGCGATGGCATTCACACCTCTGTCGGTGATCTGCAGCGACTGGACACGCCCGATGCGCACACCGCGCAGTGCCACATCCTGATTGGGCAGCAGCCCACCGGATTCCGGCAATTGCACGATCACCTGATACGACGACGCGAACGGCGTCGCCCGCAACGCACCGGCCAGCAGGTAGGCCGTCGCGAGGACCAGTGTCAGCACCAGCCCGGCCACCGACAGCCACGTCTGCCGCCGGTGAGCGGCCCGCACCACGCGGACAATGACGTCGGCGATCGCCCCGATCATCGTTGCGGTCCTGTCGGCTGCGGACCGGGGGCCGGGGGGCCGAGAGCCGGTGGCGCCGGGGGAGGGGCGATCTCGACCGCCCCGGGGATGCTCGGATCCGGTATCACCGGCACCTGCGGTGAGTTCGGCCCGCGCCCCACCACTCGTTCCTGAAGACGCCACAACGTGTACTTCAACGAGCCGATGAATTGATTCCAGTTGTACCTGTGTGGCCCGTGCAACCCGATGTCGCCGGGGAACCCGATGTCGGGTATCGATCCGAGTATCAGCCGGTCGATACTGCCTCGGCCCGCGACCGCAAAACCGGAAGTCGACTTGATCATCGGCGGAAGCATCCGGTTCAAGGGCAACCAGCTGGTATCTGGGCTCACGGCAACGTCGTTGAACGCTCCGGCGAGCGTGTTCAGGTCGCGGATGACGCTACGGCCGCTGGTGTCGGTCCCGCCTATCGACGGGAACCTGGCCAGCAGCCGGGCGGTGTCACCGGCTTGTACGGCCAAGTCGGACAGCTCGGTCGTGTTGTTGGCGATGGCCTCGGTGCCAGGGCCGGCCGCCGCCATCAGGTCGGTGACGGTCTGCTCTTTGGCGTCGAGTTCATCAGCGAGGCGTGACATTTCGGTCATGGAGCTCGAGATCTGCCCGGTGCGGGAGTCCAGCGTGCCGATCAGCCGGTTCGACTTACGGATCAGATCAGCGAGCGCCTGGCCACGGTCGCCCGTCGCCCTGCCGAAACCGTTGATGATGTTGGTGAAGTTGCGCACCGCTCCGCCGTTCACCAGCACCGCCGCCGAGCTCAGCAGCGACTCGACCGTCGCGGAGGCGCCCGTGGAACCCAAGCCTATGGTGTCGCCGTCCTTTAACATCGGCATGTTCGGGGGATCGTCGGCGGGTGGCTGCAGAGCAACGAACACGTCGCCCAGCGGTGTGGCGGTGCGTAACTCAGCGGTGCTGCCCCGGGGCAGCAGGACACCATTCCTGACGCGCAGCGTCGTTATCGCGGTGTAGTTGCGTGCGACCATCGATTCGACTTGGCCCACGTCGGCGCCGGCGAGCTTTACCTTGGCGTTCATCGACAGGTTGAGCGCATTGGAAAACACCGCGGTCAGCGTGTACCCGCCCGAGCCGAGCCCGGGGGCCGGAAGGGGAAGGCTGGCAAGCCCGTTCGTGGCGCACCCCGAACTGACGACTGCCGTGGTCACAGCAATCGCCAGCGCGGACCTCCCTCGTGCGGCCATCACTTCTGCCCCATTGCGGCCATGCCGTCCAGCATGTACGTGAGTCCGAAGTCAGGCCCGAAGTCACGCAGGGTCCCGGTGCTGCAGCCCAGTTGCCTCAGTCCCATTACGTTGCAGACCTCTTTGGACCACTGGCTCTCGAAAATGACCCTGTCGGTGAGGAGGCGCCCGCGGATGGCGCCATTGGCCCGGTCGATGGCGTTGTAGGCGTTGTCGGACACCATCGGCGCCAAATCAAGTAATTCGGCGATCTCGCGCTGGTTGTCCATACCCGTCTTCGCAAAGGTGTCGCCGTTGAGAACGGCCTGTCTGATGGTGTCGCGTTGCGCGTCAAGCAGATCGGAGGCCTCCTGCACCAGCTGAACGAGCCTCTTCCCGGTTGTACCGGTGCCGAGATCCTCGTCGGCCAGAATCTGGCTGGCCAGGTGGATGGTGGAGGCGAACTCCCGCAGCTTCGCGTCATTGGCGGCCGCAGCCTCGAACAGCGAGCTGACGTTCTTGACGATCGTGGTGATCTGCTCACGGGTCTGCGCGCCGCCATCGCTGCTCAGCCGGAGCGCCCTGGACAGCTCGCCGAGCGCTTGCTTGATCTTGCCGCCGTTGCCGTCGACGACCGCCGCACCGCTGTTGATCACGTCGGCGAGGGGACCCCCGCCATGACCGTCACCTTCGAGCGATTTCGTCACCCGGTCGAGAACGCTGAGCACCCGGCTGAATTCGACGGGCGTCTTGGTGCGGGTCAAGCCGATGGTGTCGTGGTTTTCCAGGGCCGGGCCGCCACGGTAGGGCGGGGTGAGCTCGATCTGGCGGTCGGTCAAGATGGAGGTGGATACCGTCACGGCTTGAGCGTCGGCGGGAACCTTGACGTCGCGGTCGACGGTGAATTCCACTTCGACGTAGCTGCCCCGTGGGGTGATCTTGGTGACCTTGCCTACCGGCATGCCCAGTACCGCAACCACGTTGCCCTCGTATAAGCCCGAGGCACTGTCGAATTGGGCCGTCACGGTGATCGGGTCCGCCTTGGAGCCGAAGTACCACCACCCGATGCCGACGGCCGCTATCACTGACGCCACGGCGGCAACGACAGCGAGGATCCCGACCCTGATCCCCGCGCCGGCCCTGGCCCCGGTCATTTGCAGTCCTTGAAGTACGGGATCATGCCAAACTGCTTGGCGCGGCCGCTGATGGCGCACATCCACGAATCGATGAGCGCGCCGCCGGGCGCGTTGAAGGTGAAGGCGTTTCCGTCACCGCTGATGTTGGCCATCTCACGCAACATGACGGGGCTGACTTGCAGCGTGTTGCGCAGCAGGTCGTCGTGCTGCGCGATGATCCCGGTCATGTCACGGGTGTCTTTGATCAGCGCATCCACTTGTGACCGGTCGCGGACGAGAATCTTGTTCAAGATGTCGACGAGACTCGTGAGAGACTGCATCATCGCGTGGAAAACGCCACGCCTCGCGACGAATTGGGCTAACAGGTCTTGACCCTGGTTGACCAGGGTGCCGATGCTGGATTGCTGGCGGCGCAGCGTGTTGGTGACCTGTTCGGTGTTTTTGAGGAGCTGGCCCAGTTGATCGCGCCGTTGGGCAATGATGGATGACAGTGAGTCGATGTTTGCCATCGCCTGAGGTACCACCGCGGGCATCGTTTCCAGTTGCTTGCCGAGCAGGCTCAGCGATTGCGCGAACCTGTCGGAGTCGACCTGCTCGAAAGTGGTTGTGGCGTCCTCCAATGCGGCCTGCAGGTCATAGGGGACCTCGGTGTGCGCCAAGTCGAACGTGCCGCGCGGCAGGGAGCCGGGGCCGTTGGGCTCAACCGCAACGTAGCGGGAACCGAGAATGGTGGCGACCTTGATCACAGCTTTCGACTGGTTGCCGAGCACGAGGTCATCGCGAATCTTCAAACCCGCCTCGACGTGGTCACCGGCGAGCTTCATGCTGCTGATGGCGCCGACGGGTATGCCCGCGACGGTGATCGGGTTCCCGACCCGCAGCGAGGCCGCCTGCAGAAATTCCGCCGTGTAGTGCCGATACCCGGCACCGAGCGTATGAACGGCGACCATGGCTCCGATCACCACCGCGACCACCGCGACCGCGACGAACCCAAGCCAGGTCTTGTTGTAACTCTCCAGCGCGCGCTTCGGCCCGGCTTTCGTTCGCCACATCCGGAAATCAACCATTGTTCCTGCACTTCGGGGTGTGCTGCGCTTTGTTTCCGGGCGTGGCTGCGTCGACGATGATCGGCAAGACGTCATTCAGGCCGGGGAAGAACCCGAGCAAGTTCGCGTCGCAGCCGTAGCCATTGACGTAGGCGCCCTGGTTGGCCATCCGGGTCAGCCCCTTCAAGGCCAGCGGAATGTTGTCGGCGAAGAACGCCACCTGGGGTTCGACGCTGAGGACGTGTCGGACGAATCCGGGCTGACGTTCGATGAGTTCGGTGATCGATGGGTACAGGTCCTTCGCGGAAGTGGACAGTCGGCCCATGACGCGCGCCAGCGAGCCCGCCGACGCCACGAGTTCCGGACGCCGCCCGTCGAGGGCCGAAACGGTGTCACGCGTCGAAGTGATGATGCCGTCGAGATTGTCGTTCTGCTGAGCAAGACTGTGGATCACCTTGCTGAGACTGGTGATCGTATCGCCGAGGGCCTCATCCCTTCCGGCCAATGTCTCAGTGAGCGTTGTTGTCTGGCTGGTCAGCGTGGCAATAGACGCGGTGTCGCCCTGCAGCGACTCGATGACGGCTTTGGTCAGGTTGTCGGCGTCGTGCGGGTTCAACAGGCTGAACAGCGGCTCGTAGCCGTTGAGAAGCGCGGTGACATCGAACGATGGTTCCGTGCGTTCCAGCGGGATGACGCTCCCGACCGGCAGCCGGTCGGGACTGCCTTCCATGCCCAATGACAGCCCGAGATAACGCTGGCCGACGATGTTCTGGTAGGTCACCGAGGCGATCGTGTTACCGAACACTGGCTGTTCGTCCTGTAGCACGAACCTGACTTTCGCCAGTTTCCCGTCGAGCTCGATCTTTTCGACCCGGCCCACCCGCACCCCGGCCATCCTGACGTCGTCGCCCTCACGAAGCCCGTACACATCGTTGAACACAGCTGAGTACGACGCCGTCTTCCCGGCCACGTCCCGCCGCAGACTCACATACACCAGCCACGTGACAGTCAATGCGGCGATCATGAAAAGCGACAGGCCGATGAGCGGCCCGCGAAACTTCACTTTGGCCTCCCAACCGACGAATGGTTCCGCGACACCGTCGTCCCGCGGGCGATCGGACCGAGTAACAGCTCGGTGGCCGCGTTCGCAGGCCGGCCGGTGATCACAGACAACATGTTTCGTTCGTATTGGCTGCCGACGGGCCCAATGTTGCCGCCGAACGCTGATGGGGCAACCGATCCCGGCGCAGTTGGTGCCGGCGCGTTGTCGGGGTTCGCGGTCCCCGGTACCGGCGGCGAGGGGGTAAGCCCTGGCGGAAGTGGTGGATTGGGGTCTTGCAGATTGGGAGTCGGGTTGATCAGCGGCGGACCGACTGCGACAAGGTTGCCGTCGGCTCCGATGACGGTTCCCGGCGGCGGCGCGAGATCCTTGGGCGGCTGATAGTTCTGCGGCAGAAGCACTTCCGGCATGTCCGGCCGGACCGGAACCAGAGGCGCGGTGAAACAGCTGGGTCCCTTGACCTCGCCGTAGTGCGGGCAGTCAGCACGCGTGTAGGAGTAGGAGGGGGCGAACGACAGGTTCACTCGCCCGTTGGCGAGCTGGGCGTCCGGCATCCAGACTTCGTCCATGAACCTGGTGGCCATGTTGTCCACCTTGACGGCGGCCGGGAGGAAGGCGCTGGACTTGATCGCCAGTATGCCCACCACCGGTGTGAAGTCCGTGGTGATGCGGACCAGCTGGTCGATGTGGTTGTTGAGCGATTGGTGCGTGGTGCCGAGCGTGTGATCGGCGCCGGAAAGCAGTGTTTCCAGCTGCCCGCGCGTCTCGGCGAAGGTCTGCATCGGCTCGACTGCCTGGTGCAGTGCATCGAAGAGGTCCGGGGCGGTTGCCTCAAGACCCCGGGTGGCGTCGACGAGCGCGGACAGTGTCGACGGGCCGGTGTCGGCGCCAACGATCGAATTGAGTTGATCCAGAAGGTGATCCAGCTCCTTCCCGGCATCCACCAGCGCTACGCGGCGATGCTCGGTGGCGGCGGCGAGCGCGGCCATGATTCCCAAGGAGTTGTCTTCTCGGCCGCGCCCGCTCGCAGTGAGCAGGTTTCGCAGCTTGCCGATGGTGGTTTGAAACAGCACGGTCGGCAGGCGGGTGTCTTCGGGGATATGAGCGCCCGGGCGGATCGCCGCGCCCGGGACGCCAGAACCCTGAGAAGCGTTGCCCACCAGCTGAACCGACGACACGGCGAAGATGTTGCTGGGAACAACGCGGGCGGTCACCGCGGCCGGGATCGACTTGGCGTAGTCGGGTTTGAGGTCGATTCGGACATAGTTCGGTTTCCCGTACGCCGCCGGGACGACGCTGTTCACCGTGCCGACGAGCACGCCGTGATACTTGACGTCGGACTTTTCCGGCAGACCGTCGCCGACGTTGACCAGATCGGCGACGACTCGTACGTAGTCGTTGAGCCGGCCGGTCGACTTATACAAAAGTGTCGCCGTGATCATGCTCGCCACAACGAGAACGGCCACCCCGCAGCCGAGCAGGTGCCGGTCCGAGGGGCCACGCCCGTCCAGCTCAAAGGAATTCGGCTTACCCATCTACCCGGCCATCACCTGGTCGTCACCTACCCACCGAACCTTGCGCCGGAGTCGACGCCATACAAGGCCATGGTGAGCAGCATGTTCACCATGATCACGACCGTGATGCTGGCGCGCATGCCGTGTCCGGCGGCCACCCCGACACCCGCGGGACCCCCGCTCGCGTAGAACCCGTAGTAGCACTGAATCGTGGACGCGATCCACACGAAGATGACCGCCTTGAGCGACGAATAGGCAATGTCCTTACCGGCCAGCATCAACGAGAAGTAGTGCAGGTACGAACCAGTCGACCCGCCGCCGCTGAGCCCGACCACCAGCTCGGTGCTCAAGTAGCTGATCGCCAGGCAGGCGGCGTAGAGGGGGATTATCGCGATCACCGAGGCAATCAGCCGGGTGGTCACCAGGAACGGGATCGGGCGGATGGCAAGCGATTCCATTGCGTCAATCTCTTCAGAGATGCGCATGGATCCCAGCTGGGCGGTGAACCGGCAGCCGCCCTGTATCGCAAACGCCATCGAGGCCATCAGCGGGGCCAGCTCTCGGGTATTCACCAACGACGAGACGAAGCCGGTGGCAGGGCCAAGGCCGAGCAGCTCGAGGAAGTTGTAGCCCTCGATGCCGACCAGCGCACCGGTGCTGACCCCGAGGACGACCGCGACGCCGGCGGTACCGCCGCCCACCACCAGCGACCCGTTGCCCCACGTGATGTTCGACAGCAATCGCAGGAATTCGGCGCGGTAGTGACGCACGACGATCGGCGAGGCGACCAGCGCCCGAACGAAAAACACAAGCAGGTGCCCGATCCGGATGATCGGCATGGTGGCCCGGTGATACAGCCGGACCACCCGCCCCGCGATGGGCTCCAAAGGTACGTAGGTGGAAGCCGTCATGTCACAGTCCCGTCCTGGGCGAGAGCATGACGTAGAGCTGGCTGATGGCGACATTCACGATCATCAGCACGAGGATCGCCTCGACCACGGCGGCGTTCACCGAGTTCGCGACTCCCGTTGGGCCGCCTTTGGTGGACAGGCCCTTCTGGCTGGACACGACGGCGACGATCGCGCCGAAGATGACGGCCTTCAGCAGCGCCAGGATCATGTCGCCGGGTGTGGCGAAAGACGCGAACGTTGCGACGAAGCTCCCGGGCGCACCGTTCTGGAAATAGACGTTGAACATGTAGCTAGCGAAGAACCCGACAAAGCACACGACGCCGGTGAGCGCGAAACTGATCATGATTGCGGCGGCCAAGCGAGGTACGACGAGGCGGCGGATGACCGACACGCCCATCACCTCCATGGCGTCGCACTCTTCCCGCATGGTCCGCGACCCGAGGTCGGCGGTGATGGCCGACCCGACCGCCGACGCCATGAGAATGGCGGCGACGAGCGATGCGCCCTGGCGAATGACCGCGAGACCGCTTGCCGCGCCCGCAAGTGAGGTCGCACCGACCTGACCGGCCAGCAAAGCGAACTGGACCGACAGTGTGACACTGATCGGCAGCGCCACCAGAACCGTCGGCAGCACCGCTGTGCCGGCCATGAAGGCGCCCTGCCGGACGAACTCTTCCCATCGGAATCGGCCGGTCATCAGATCCATGAAGAGGTACTGAAGGGTGCGCACGCCGAGGATGAACTGTTCACCAACGGTCGTGAGCGAGGCGAGCGGGTGACCCTTGACGTACCCGATGGTCCAATCCTCGATCGCGGCGATGCCATCCTGAGGGTCCTCGTGCGGGCCATCACGAGGGCTATCGAGGGCGGGATCTTCGACGTCCTCAGTCGGTCCGTCGTCGCGGTGTTCGCTGTGCACCACGGACTCTTGTTGGGCAGTCATCGCAGCGCGGCCGTCCGTTGCTCCGGCAAACCAATGCCACCGGTCATTGCTTACCAGTACCGGCCTGCATCGGCGCTCTCCCACCATCGACGTGCTGCGTGCCGGACGGAAAACGGAGTGCAACTTTGATGCATTTTTTGGCGAAGAAAGCGCCTTCAAGTTCCGCGACCCCGCAGTTCAGTTCGGTCGGCGGTAGCCTACTCGATCGGTGCTTTCAATACTGTACAAGCGCTTAATTAAGTCGCCACCCGAGAGTGGGGCGCGCCGAAATGTCGGATTGAAGAATGAGATGATCTGTTCCCAGCAAACACCGGCTCGCACGAAACCGGCGCCGCCCCTAGTCGCTCTCCGACGTCCGGAGCTGGCTTGGCCGCGTCCGGCAAGCGGCGGTGCCTAGCTCCGTCGTCCGCCGCCGGGCGGTACCCCCACCGCACCGCGGCACGGATGACTTGGTCGCCGAGCGAAACCGCCGTGACTTTGCTCGCCACCGCGTGAAACAATCGCTGGCCGTGAAGACCTTCGAGGATCTGTTCGCCGAACTGGGGGAGCGCGCCCGCACCCGACCCGCCGGCAGCGCCACGGTCGCCGCACTCGACGGCGGCGTCCACGGGCTGGGCAAAAAGATCCTCGAGGAGGCCGGCGAGGTATGGCTGGCCGCCGAACACGAACCCGACGAGGCGCTGGCCGAGGAGATCAGCCAGTTGCTGTACTGGACGCAGGTGCTGATGATCGCGCGTGGCCTGTCCCTCGACGACGTGTACCGGAAGCTGTGACCATGCTGCGGGTCGCGGTTCCCAACAAGGGCGCGCTGAGCGAGCCGGCCAGCGAGATTCTCGCGGAGGCGGGCTACCGGCGTCGCACCGATTCCAAGGATCTCACCGTCATCGACCCGGTCAACCAGGTCGAGTTCTTCTTTCTGCGGCCCAAAGACATTGCCATCTATGTGGGTTCGGGAGAGCTGGATTTCGGCATCACAGGACGGGATCTGGTAGGCGACTCCGATGCCCCGGTGCGCGAACGTTTGGCGCTGGGATTCGGGTCGTCGAGTTTCCGGTATGCCGCACCGGCGGGGCGCGACTGGAAGATCGCCGACCTGGCCGGCAAACGGATCGCCACCGCCTATCCCAATCTGGTCCGAAAAGACTTGACCGGGCACGGTATTGAGGCAACTGTCATCAGGCTCGACGGTGCGGTGGAGATCTCGGTACAACTCGGTGTCGCCGACGCCATCGCCGACGTGGTCGGGTCCGGGCGCACCCTGAGCCTGCACAATCTCGTCGCATTCGGCGATCCACTGTGCGATTCGGAAGCGGTGCTGATCGAAAGCGACCAAAGCGGGCAGGCCGGAACGCAGGCCGCGCGCGACCAATTGGTGGCCCGGATCCAGGGTGTGGTCTTCGGCCAGCAGTATCTGATGCTCGACTACGACTGCCCCCGGTCGGTCCTGGAGAAAGCGACGGCGATCACGCCGGGCCTGGAATCGCCGACCATTGCGCCGCTGGCCGACCCGGACTGGGTCGCCATCCGCGCGCTGGTGCCGCGTCGGGGCGTCAACGAGATCATGGACGAGCTGGCCGCAATCGGCGCCAAAGCGATTCTGGCTTCCGACATCAGGTTCTGCCGCTTCTGATCGAACGGGTGCGGCGGCCGCGGCTGTGTTAGCGTCCGCCTAGGGCTGTTTGCCCGTGTTACTCCCCATGGGCCGTCATCCCTTACCGTTACCGGGCTGTTCGTCCCCAGGAGGGTCTTCGTGACACACGCGCTTGTTCTGCTGCTGGCTTTACTGATCGGCGTCGTCGCCGGGTTGCGCTCGCTGACCGCCCCCGCTGTGGTCGCCTGGGCCGCCTTCCTCGGTTGGATCGACCTGCATGGCACGTGGGCGGCATGGATGGCCAACATCATCACGGCCATTGTCTTCACCGTTCTTGCCGTCGTCGAACTGGTCAACGACAAGCTGCCCAAGACGCCGGCCCGCACGGCGCCGCCGATCTTCGCCGCCCGGATCATCATGGGCGGGCTGGCGGGCGCGGCCCTTGGCGCATGGCCGCACTGGACCTTCAGCGCGCTAGGGGCCGGTGTGATCGGCGCGGTGCTCGGCACCCTCGGCGGCTTTCAGGCGCGCAAACGTCTGGCCGCTGTTGCCGGTAGGGACTTGCCCATCGCGCTGCTGGAGGACGCGGTCGCGATACTGGGTGGGTTCGCCATCGCGGCGGCTACGGGTCACGTGCTGACGGCGTACCTGTTGACGGCCGTTAAGTGACAGAGCATTTCGACGCCATCATCGTCGGCGCCGGACAGGCAGGCCCGCCGCTGGCGGGGCGACTGACGGCGGCCGGGCAGCGCGTCGCGCTGGTGGAGCGCAAACTGATCGGCGGCACCTGCGTCAACACCGGATGCATTCCGACCAAGACGCTGGTGGCCAGCGCCTACGCCGCTCACCTCGCGCGCCGCGGCGCGGACTTCGGTGTGGCGACCGGGCCGGTCAGCGTGGACATGGCCAAAGTCAAGGCGCGCAAAGACGAGATCATGCTCGGCGACCGCAAGGGTGTCGAGGACTGGCTGGTCGGCATGGACGGCTGCACCGTCTTTCGCGGGCACGCCCGTTTCGAGGATCCGCACACCTTGCGTGTCGGCTCGCAAAATGGGCAAGCTGTGCTGCACGCCGACCGGATCTTCCTCAACGTGGGTGGCCGAGCGGTGGTGCCGGACATTCCGGGACTGTCCGACGTCGAGTTCCTCACCAACGTTTCGATCCTCGAACTCGACACGCTGCCAACGCATCTCGTGATCATCGGTGGCAGCTACATCGCGCTGGAGTTCGCACAGATGTACCGGCGATTCGGGGCCCGGGTGACCGTCGTCGAGAGGGGTTCACGCCTGGCGCCCCGCGAGGACGAGGACGTGTCCGCCACCGTCCGGGACATCCTCGAGGAGGAGGGTATCGACGTCGTCGTCGGCGCCGATGATGTGCGAATCACCAAGATCAGCAACGGGTTTGAATTGACGCCGAGCGCGGGCGCCGCCCCGATCGCCGGAAGCCACCTGCTGTTGGCCGTGGGCCGGCGACCCAACACCGACGACCTGGGGCTCGAGGCGGCCGGCGTGCAGACCGACGCCCGCGGCTACATCGTCGTCGACGACCAGCTCAAGACCAACGTCGACCACATCTGGGCGATGGGCGACTGCAACGGCAAGGGTGCCTTCACCCACACCTCCTACAACGATTTCGAGATCGTCGCCGCCAACCTGCTCGATGACGACCCGCGGCGCGTGAGCGACCGCATCACCACCTACGCGCTCTACATCGACCCACCGCTGGGGCGGGCCGGGATGAGCGCCGACCAGGTCCGTGCGTCGGGACGCAAGGCGCTGGTGGGTAAGCGGCCGATGACACGAGTCGGCCGGGCGGTGGAAAAGGGTGAGACGCAAGGCTTCATGAAGGTCGTGGTGGATGCCGACACCCGGGAAATATTGGGAGCGGCCATTTTCGGCGTCGGCGGCGACGAGGCGATTCACGCCATCCTGGACGTCATGTCGGCCAAGGCGCCGTACACCACGCTGGCGCGCACCATGCACATACATCCCACCGTCAGCGAGCTCGTTCCCACCATGCTGCAGGAGATGACGCCGCTGCAATAACCTCGCTACCGCGACGCCGTGGCGGGGCGACGCGACCGGCGTCGCCTGCTACGCGCCGCGGCCGGACCGTGGGTCGCAGCCGCGGGGGGCCCGGAACGATGGGCCGGCACCGACGCGGGCGCGATGACCTCGCGGGGCGCGGCCTGGCCGACCAGGGCGTGGATGACGGGGGAGGCCGCGGTGACCTGCTGGGGAACGGCGCGGATGGCCGCCTTGCGCATCATCGATTCGGTGTCCCGGCGCTGCTCGGGCAGCACGATGGTGACCACGTCGCCAGAGGCGCCGGCCCGGGCCGTGCGGCCGGATCGATGCAGGTATGCCTTGTGCTCCGGAGGCGGGTCCACGTGGACGACCAGCTCGATGTTGTCCACGTGCACGCCGCGCGCTGCGATGTCGGTCGCGACCAGCACTCGCGCGTGCCCGGCCGCGAACGCCGCCAAGTTCCGGTCACGCACGGGTTGGGAAAGGTTGCCGTGCAACTCCACCGACGCGATACCCGATTGTGTGAGCTGGCGAGCCAGCTTCCGGGCCTGGTGCTTGGTCCGCATGAACAGGATTCGCCGCGAGTCTCCCGCGGCCAACCGGTGTACCAAGTCCTTCTTGGCTTGCGGCCCGTCGACACAGAAGAGGTGATGTGTCATCGCGGGAGTCGGGGACACCGGTTCGGCGACCGATCGTGTCACCGGGCTGGTGAGGAATCGCTTCACCAGGGTGTCGACGGCAGCATCGAGAGTGGCCGAGAAGAGCATCCGTTGGCCGCCCGCGGGAGTGGCCGCCAAGATACGGGTGACAGTGGGCAGGAAGCCCAGATCGGCTAGGTGGTCGGCCTCATCGATGACCGTGACCTGCACCGCGCTCAGGCTGACGAAGCCTTGCTTCATCAGATCCTCGAGCCGCCCCGGGCAGGCGACGACTATATCGATACCCGACTTCAGCGCCGAGACCTGCTTGTGCTGCGACACCCCGCCGAAGATCGTGGTCACGCGCAGGCCCCGAACCGCGGCAAGCGGTCCGATGGTCGCGGCGATCTGTGTCGCCAGTTCGCGGGTGGGCGCCAACACCAACCCGGTCGGCTTGCCCGGGCGCCGATTACCGGCATCGAGCCGGCTCACCAGCGGAATCGAGAACGCCAGCGTCTTGCCGCTACCGGTCTTGCCGCGGCCCAACACATCACGGCCGGCAAGCGTATCCGGCAAGGTGTCGATTTGGATTGGGAAGGGCCGGTGGATGCCGCCCTTAGCGAGCACGTCAACCAACGGCGGGCTCACCCCGAGGTGAGCAAAAGTTTTGTCTTCAAGCATGTTTCAATGTCCCTATAGCGTCGGTGGTAGCGAGATTGCCCGTCTGGCAACTTCGATCGCCGCGACTCGAGGCTGTGCGGTGGGCACCTGGTCATCTCGGACTCGGCGCCCCGCGGGGATCTGAGAAGAAATAACGAATCGATCACGACGTGCTGGCAAGCCATTCGGCGGCCAACGTTGACAACAGCGTACCGCACTTGCCGGCGGGCCGGCTCATCGGTGGTTACGCAGCAAAAAATCCCTGTCACCTCATGGGCCGGCGGGTGATCAGGCAGCCGGTTCGGACTGCGGCGAAACCCCTTGCGCCCGTGCGTAATCCGGCCACCCGGGGTAGGCCGGCGGCGTTCCGCCGAACAGCGGGCAGTGCTGCTGGTGGGGGCACCAATCACACAACCGCGACTGATTGGGACGGAAATCACCCGTCTGGCCGGCGGATTGGATGGCACGCCAGATCGCCATCAGGGTTTTCTCGAAGCGCAGCAACTCGTCGTGGTCCGGCGAGTAGTCCAACACTTGCCCGTCGGCGAGATAGATGAGCCGCAGCCGGGTGGGCGGCACGCCGCGCGTGCGCAGCAGGGCCACCGCGTAGAACTTCATCTGGAACATCGCTTTGAACTCGGCCAGGGCCCGCGCCGCCGGCGGCGCCTTGCCGGTCTTGTAGTCGACCACCCGCAGCTCTCCCGTGGCGGCGACGTCGATCCGGTCGATGAATCCGCGCAGCAGCGTCCCGTCGGCGAGCTGGACCTCCACGCGCTCTTCGCAACACTGCGGGTCGAAGCGGGTCGGGTCCTCGAGCCGGTAGTAGCCGGAGAGCAACGCGCGGGCCTCGCCGAGAAGCTGGCCGCGCTGCTCGGGATCGAACTCGCCGACCAGTTCCGGCGCCGCGGCGATCACCTGGTCCCAGGCCGGCTCGACCAGTGACAGCGCGGTGTCGGGATCGCGCTGCGCGGCGGGCAGGCCGTAGAGGTGCTGCAGGGCGGCGTGCACCACCGAGCCGCGCAACTGTGCGGCCGACGGCGCCTCGGGCAACCGGTCGATCGCCCGGAACCGGTACAGCAGCGGGCACTGCTTGAAGTCCGCCGCCCGCGACGGTGACAGCGCCGGTTTTGCAGCCGGCCGCGCGAGTGCCTGCGGCTGGTCGGTCATGTCCGCAGCGTAGAACCGGGCGCCGACAACCCCGAGCACCGCCCGCGGCGAGTCGGCTGGCACGCTAGACGGCGTGTCCGCAACCGGCCCGTTCACCGTCGGGGAACGCGTCCAACTCACCGATGCCAAGGGCCGGCACTACACGATGTCGCTCACGCCCGGCGCCGAGTTCCATACCCATCGCGGCTCGATCGCCCACGATGCGCTCATCGGACTGGAACAGGGCAGCGTGGTCAAGTCCAGCAACGGCGCGCCCTTCCTGGTGCTGCGCCCGCTGCTGGTCGACTACATCATGTCGATGCCCCGCGGACCGCAGGTTATCTACCCCAAGGACGCCGCGCAGATCGTGCACGAGGGCGACATGTTTCCGGGCGCGCGCGTGCTGGAGGCCGGAGCCGGATCGGGGGCGCTGACCTGCTCGCTGCTTCGCGCGGTCGGCCCCGACGGACGGGTGGTCTCCTACGAACAGCGCGCCGATCACGCCGAACACGCCCGCCGCAACGTCGCGGTGTTCTTCGACGGGCTGCCGGACAACTGGGAGCTGATCGTCGGCGACGTCGCCGACTCCGATCGGCCCGACGGCTCCTTCGACCGGGCCGTGCTGGACATGCTGGCGCCGTGGGAGGTGCTCGACGCGGTGGCCAGGCTGCTGATCCCTGGCGGCGTCCTGATGATCTATGTCGCCACGGTGACCCAGCTGTCGCGGGTCGTGGAGGCTTTGCGGACCCAGCAGTGCTGGACCGAGCCGCGGTCGTGGGAGACGCTGCAACGCGGCTGGAACGTCGTCGGCCTTGCCGTTCGGCCGCAGCACTCCATGCGCGGGCACACCGCGTTCCTGATCTTCACGCGCCGGCTCGCACCCGGCGTCGTCGCCCCGGCGCCGTTGGGACGCAAACGCGAGGGCCGCGACGGCTAGTTAGTGGCGATCGCGAGCGCGCCGTTGCCGGGCGCGCGGGTCGCCACCGTCGGCTAGGCCCTAATCGTCGCTGCGATGCAGGCCCCGTCGCACCGACAGCAACTCGAACTCGGGGTGTGCGGCCACCAGCCGTTCGGCCGCGTCCAGGACGTCGACGGCATGGCTCCTGTCGCCAGACACCGTGGCCAGACCGATTCCCGCGCGCCGATACAGCTCGTGCGACCCTGTCTCGGCCGCCGACACGCTGAACTTGCGTTGCAGCTCGGCGACGACGGGGCGGATCACCGACCGCTTCTGTTTGAGTGATCGGACATCACCCAGCAACACGTCGAACTCGAGCCAGCCGATCCACATGCCGCGCGTCAACCGGGTGGACTCGGTGTCGGGCCGGGCTCCGGGGCCGGTGCGGGCGCCGGGTTGGGAGGTGGCGTCACCGCCGGTGACTTGCCCAGCGCCAACAGCATTTCGGCGGTTCGCCGGGATAACTGCCAACCCCCTTGGAAGGGCGTGAATTCCATGGGGAAGTGGAAGCTGGAGTTGGCCGGCCGGGCGGTGTTGACGTCGATGGTCGCCACCACGTTGGAGGGGTTCTTGTCCGACCAGGCGATGTCGTGCGCGACGAAGTTCATGGGCAGGTAGCCGTTGTCGCGCAACGCGTTGGTGAACTTGTCCAGGGTGTCCGCGCTCTCGGGGGTCGCGCCTTCGACAAGGCTCACCTTGTTGATACCGGGTACCTTCGGGTCGGCCAGCCGGGTCAGGATGTCGGTAAGGGCTTCGGGCGTCGGCAGCGGGGTAGTCGGAGAGATGACAGTCGTGCTCGACGTGGCCGGTGCCGCCGCGGGCATGGAGGAGGCGATCCTGGGTTGTTGATGCGACGAACATCCCGAGATCCCGACCGCCGCCAGGACGGTGGCGGCGCTCAACGCTGCGGACAGGTGTCGGTGCATCCAGTCGATCAGGCCGGCTGGGGGGTAGTGGCGCTCTCCGACACGGGCACCCGCCGTGCGGTCGGGCCAACGGGTGCAACTGAACTCACACCCGCGGTCGCCATCCCGACGTCGGCTGCGCCGACGAAGCACGTGGCGAGGCCTTTTGCGGTCACGGCGGCCCTTTCGATCAGCGAGATTAGTGGCCGAGATTACCAGCGAGACGAAAATCTTAACTTTTCGTGGGTATTTGACTCCGCACATCATGGGTCAATCGCCGGTAGCTTTGAAGTATCCACCGCGCCATTTCGGTGTGGGAAAGGAGCGCAACATGGGTGGCTCAGAGCGTTCTGAAGCATTCGGTACCCCCCACGAGTCAGGCATGTCCAGCGACGATGCTGCCGAATTGGAAGAATTACGCCGCGAGGCAGCGCTGCTGCGCGAGCAACTCGAGCATGCGGCCGGGGCGCAAGGCAGCGCCCGCTCTGCGCGCGATGTGCATCAGCTCGAAGCCCGTATCGACTCGCTGGCGGCCCGCAACTCGAAGCTGATGGAGACGCTCAAAGAGGCGCGCCAGCAACTACTGGCGTTGCGGGAGGAAGTCGATCGGCTCGGGCAGCCGCCGAGTGGCTACGGCGTATTGCTGGGCGCGCACGAGGACGACACGGTCGACGTGTTCACCTCGGGTCGCAAGATGCGGCTGACGTGCTCGCCGAACATCGACGTTTCGTCGCTGCGGAAGGGCCAGACGGTTCGCCTCAACGAGGCGCTGACCGTTGTCGAGGCCGGTACGTTCGAATCCGTCGGCGAGATATCGACGTTGCGTGAGCTCTTGGCCGATGGACACCGGGCATTGGTCGTCGGCCACGCCGACGAGGAACGCATCGTGTGGCTCGCCGAGCCACTGGTGGCCGAGGACCTGCCCGAGGGTCATCCCGACGCGCTCAACGACGACACCAGGCCGCGCAAGCTGCGGCCGGGCGACTCGCTGTTGGTCGACACCAAGGCGGGCTACGCGTTCGAGCGCATTCCCAAGGCCGAGGTCGAAGACCTGGTACTGGAAGAGGTGCCCGACGTCAGCTACCAGGACATCGGTGGCCTGACTCGCCAGATCGAGCAGATCCGCGACGCGGTGGAGCTGCCCTTCCTGCACAAGGAGCTGTACCGGGAGTACGCGCTGCGCCCGCCCAAGGGCGTGTTGCTGTACGGCCCGCCCGGCTGTGGGAAGACGTTGATCGCCAAAGCGGTGGCGAACTCGCTGGCCAAGAAGATGGCCGAGGTGCGTGGCGACGACGCGCGCGAGGCGAAGTCCTACTTCCTCAACATCAAGGGCCCCGAACTGTTGAACAAGTTCGTCGGCGAGACCGAGCGCCACATCCGGCTGATCTTCCAGCGGGCACGGGAAAAGGCGTCCGAAGGAACACCGGTGATCGTGTTCTTCGACGAGATGGACTCGATATTCCGCACCCGCGGCACGGGGGTGTCCTCGGACGTCGAGACCACGGTGGTCCCGCAGCTGCTGAGCGAGATCGACGGTGTGGAGGGTCTCGAGAACGTCATCGTGATCGGTGCCTCCAACCGTGAGGACATGATCGACCCCGCGATCCTGCGGCCCGGCCGTCTGGACGTGAAGATCAAGATCGAGCGCCCCGATGCCGAAGCGGCGCAAGACATCTTCTCGAAGTACCTTGTCGAGACGCTGCCGGTGCACGCCGACGATCTCGCCGAGTTCGGCGGCGACCGTTCGGCCTGCATCAGGGCGATGATCGAGAAGGTCGTCGAGCGGATGTACGCCGAGATCGACGACAACCGGTTCCTGGAGGTCACCTACGCCAACGGTGACAAGGAAGTCATGTACTTCAAGGACTTCAACTCCGGGGCGATGATCCAGAACGTCGTCGACCGGGCGAAGAAGAACGCGATCAAGTCGGTGCTGGAGACCGGGCAACCGGGTCTGCGCATCCAGCATCTGCTCGACTCGATCGTCGACGAGTTCGCCGAGAACGAGGACCTGCCCAACACCACCAACCCCGATGACTGGGCGCGGATTTCGGGCAAGAAGGGCGAGCGGATCGTCTACATCCGCACCCTGGTCACCGGCAAGAGCTCGAGCGCATCGCGGGCCATCGACACTGAATCCAACCTCGGCCAGTACCTGTAGGGCTCCACAGCCCAGGTGCCGTTCAGGGTCAGCCGGTCACCAGCGAATAGCTGTTGGTCAGATTGTCCTGCAGCACCTGGGCCGCCCGGGTCCTCGTGTCCACGCGCAACTCGTCGGTGAGCACCCGCGGTTGGTAGGTCCACCCGGCCGGCAGGTCGAGTCGGTCGGCCAGCCGCGGCAAGTCGGCTTGCGACAGGTTGGGGTCGGAGACTTGGCTCAACGTCTGCATCACCCAGTGCTGTCCCTCGGGGTCGATGAGTTCGTAGACCTGTTGGCCGGCGTTGAAGACGAACACGGTGTGCCGGTTGACCTTGTTGGGGATGTAGGGCGCCGGGTTCATCGAAGACAGCAGGACGGTGGCCTGCTGGATCATCTCGATTCCGCCGAAGGTCTTCGTCACCTGTGGGCCCTGGGCTTCTTTTTCGATGGCGTTCATCAGCCAGTACCGCGGACCGTTGAGTAGGGCTGCGGCCACTCCGTTTTCGGCGGCGATGGCGTGCGGGTCGAGCGCGGACCACAGTTCGGCGGGACAGTCGTTGAGCGGGAAGCTGTTGTAGACCGTTGCCTGCGGGCCGGCCTCGCCGGAGGTTACGAGCAGCACTTCGCCGTAGCGTTTTCCTGCCAGGTCGAGTGCGTGTTTACCGACGACGTGGTCGGATTCGGGGGCGGACACACGGTGAAGTTAGTCACTACCGTCGGTGCCGTCAACAGCACGCGCAGGCAGCGCGGCGACGCCGCGGTAGCGGTTGCGTGCGATCAGGGTGGTGTGCAGGTCGCCGATCAGCGGGTCCAGGAAGGTGGAGCGGTACTCGGCGTCGCCGGCCGCGCGGGCGCTGATGTACATGAAGGTCAGCGCGCCGAGGAAAAGAGTCATGTGCACCAGCGAATCCGGAACCGGCAGCGTGAATCCCAACACCGTCGCGGTGCTCTTGTCGGTGTGGGTCCATTCGTTGAGCAGACCGGGGCTGAGCACGATCAGCCCCAGAATCAGGTAGATCGCGGCGGTGACCACCGCCACCACCAGGATCTGCGCCAGTTGGGAGGCGGCCAGAACGAAGACGACGTTGAGGCGCTCCGTCTTCTTCAGGGGTGCGCAGTCCGGGGCGTCCGGCATGGCCGCGAACGGTGTGCCGGCGAGGTGCTCGGTCTCTTCGGGCAGGGCCGCCGTCGACTTCAGCATCGGCCGGACCCGTTCCACCGTGGCGGAGATGACGAAGGCGGCCGCGATGGAGACCAGGAACGCCATGGCCAGCCCCAGCCGGTTTCCGCTGATCGTCGCGGCCATCAGCCAGACGTAGGTGTTGAAGAACACCAACGCGGTCAGCAGCACGACCGGCAACGCCCGGACCGCCAGCGCGCCCACCATCGCGAAATGCGACAGCATCATGCGCACCGCCCAGCCGACCACCGAACCGACGCCGAATCCCGTCAGGATCAGCACGACGGCGACTACGGCAGCCTGTTGCGGCAGTTGCGCGGCGTCCGCCGTCGCCACTGAGACGCACGCCACGACCAGAACCGACGCCGTGGCTACCGTCGCGCGCGCCCACCCGTTTCGTGACCGGGACACCAGCCAGCCCACGAGGGCCATCAGCGGGAGACTGACGCCGACGATCACCAGCACGACCCATTCGGAAGTCGTTGGCGTTCCGGTGATTTCGACATCGTGGCCGCCGGTGACCAGATACACCGGCAGGATGCACGCCTGCAGCGTCGCGTAGGCCGCCAGCATGGGCGCCGAGCGCGGCCAGAGCCGCCGCCACCGGGCGCGCCGGGTGAGTACGGACGGCAAACCCCGCTCCAGGAACCAGCTTTCAGCCGCACCGCTCGCCGGACCTCGGCGGCGTGGTGTGCGGCGCAGAGTTAGGTCCATGCCGGGTCACCCTACGACGGGCAAGTCGCCCGCGCTGGTGGTTGAGCGACTACAGACATCCGCCGGTTGCCCGCCCCGCCGCGCGGGGCGCATCGTCGGCGGGCAGAGCCCGATTGCCCGCCTCCTTCTCGCCCCGCCGCGCGGGGTGCATCGTCGGCGGGCCTACGCTTGCGCCATGCAACGGATTATCGGGACGGAGGTCGAATACGGCATTTCGTCGCCGTCGGACCCGACCGCCAACCCGATCCTCACCTCGACACAGGCGGTATTGGCTTATGCCGCCGCTGCCGGCATTCAGCGCGCCAAGCGCACCCGCTGGGACTACGAGGTGGAATCGCCACTGCGGGATGCCCGCGGCTTCGACCTGAGCCGCTCGGCCGGGCCGCCACCGGTGGTCGACGCCGACGAGGTCGGTGCGGCCAACATGATCTTGACCAACGGAGCGCGGCTCTACGTCGACCACGCACACCCCGAATACTCCGCGCCCGAGTGCACCGACGCGCTGGACGCGGTGATCTGGGACAAGGCGGGCGAGCGCGTGATGGAGGCCGCCGCCCGGCACGTCGCCAGCGTGCCCGGGGCCGCGAAACTGCAGCTCTACAAGAACAATGTGGACGGCAAAGGCGCCTCGTACGGGGCGCATGAGAACTACTTGATGTCTCGGCAGACGCCGTTTTCGGCCATCATCGCCGGGCTGACCCCCTTTCTGGTCTCCCGGCAGGTGGTGACCGGCTCCGGCCGAGTCGGCATCGGGCCCTCCGGTGACGAGCCCGGCTTCCAGCTGTCGCAGCGCTCCGATTACATCGAGGTCGAGGTCGGCCTCGAAACCACACTCAAGCGCGGCATCATCAACACCCGCGACGAACCGCACGCCGACGCCGACCGCTACCGCCGGCTGCACGTCATCATCGGCGACGCTAACCTCGCCGAGACGTCGACCTATCTGAAGCTGGGCACCACGGCGCTGGTGCTGGACTTGATCGAAGTCGGCCCGGAACACGGGATAGACCTCAGCGACCTGGTGCTGGCCCGGCCGGTGCATGCGGTCCACGCGATCAGTCGCGATCCGTCCCTGCGGGCCGCCGTGGCCCTGGCCGACGGCCGCGAATTGACGGGCCTTGCGTTGCAACGGATTTACCTGGATCGGGTGGCGAAGCTGGTCGACAGCCGCGACCCTGATCCCCGCGCGGCCGACATCGTGGAGACCTGGGCGCACGTGCTCGACCAACTCGAGCGGGATCCGATGGAATGCGCTGAGGTGCTGGACTGGCCCGCCAAGCTGCGCCTGCTGGAGGGGTTCCGGCAGCGGGAGAACCTGAGCTGGTCGGCGCCGCGGCTGCATCTCGTCGACCTGCAGTATTCCGATGTCCGGCTGGACAAGGGCCTGTACAACCGGCTCGTCGCGCGGGGCTCGATGAAGCGTCTGGTCACCGAACACCAGGTGCTGGAGGCGGTGGACAACCCGCCGACCGACACGCGCGCGTACTTCCGCGGTGAGTGCCTGCGCAGGTTCGGCGCCGACATCGCCGCGGCCAGCTGGGACTCGGTGATCTTCGACCTGGGCGGCGATTCGCTGGTGCGCATTCCGACGCTGGAGCCGCTGCGCGGCAGCAAGGCGCACGTCGGAGCGTTGCTGGACTCGGTGGATAGCGCCGCCGAACTGGTGGAACAACTCACGAGCTAAGCCAAGTTAACCGGGGAACGTCGCCGTTGCC
Organism: Mycobacterium nebraskense; assembly: GCF_002102255.1. Taxonomy (GTDB): domain Bacteria; phylum Actinomycetota; class Actinomycetes; order Mycobacteriales; family Mycobacteriaceae; genus Mycobacterium; species Mycobacterium nebraskense. The sequence goes on along the minus strand of NZ_LQPH01000183.1, from coordinate 70,148 downwards.
CGGTAGGGTAGAGAAATACCAGCGGGGCAGTGCGGCTCTTCGGAACCAAGCAAGCCGCTGAACAAGTTCAGATGAAGCAGGAGGCCGGCGATGGCTCAGGAGCAAACCAAGCGTGGCGGTGGTGGTGGCGACGACGACGACTTCGCCGACAGCACGGCCGCGGGCCAGGAGCGCCGCGAGAAGCTAGCCGAGGACACCGACGATCTGCTCGACGAGATCGATGACGTCCTCGAAGAGAACGCCGAAGACTTCGTCCGGGCATACGTCCAAAAGGGCGGACAGTGACCTGGCCCTTCTCTGATCGCCTGTCCACTAACTCCGCACTCCCGGCAAATCCCGCCGTAGACCTGTCGTCGTTTGCTGACTTCCTGCGCCGTCAAGCGCCGCAGCTCCTGCCGGCGAGCCTCGGCGCCGGGCAAGCCGGTGGGGCCGGCTCGCAGCTGCCGCACGGCACCACCATCGTCGCCCTGAAATATCCCGGTGGCGTCGTCATCGCCGGGGACCGGCGCTCGACCCAGGGCAACATGATCGCCGGGCGCGACGTGAAAAAGGTGTACATCACCGACGACTACACCGCCACGGGCATCGCGGGCACCGCCGCGATCGCCGTCGAGTTCGCCCGCCTCTACGCCGTGGAACTCGAGCACTACGAGAAGCTCGAAGGGGTACCACTCACCTTTGCCGGCAAGGTCAACCGGCTCGCCATCATGGTGCGCGGCAACCTGGCGGCCGCGATGCAGGGACTGGTGGCTCTGCCGCTGCTGGCGGGATACGACATCGACGCGGCCGACCCCGAGGGCGCCGGCCGGATCGTCTCGTTCGACGCCGCCGGCGGCTGGAACCTCGAGGAGGAGGGCTACCAGTCGGTCGGTTCAGGGTCGATCTTCGCCAAGTCGTCGATAAAGAAGTTGTACTCGCAGGTGACCGACGCCGATTCCGCACTGCGGGTGGCCATCGAGGCGCTCTACGACGCCGCCGACGACGATTCCGCCACCGGCGGACCCGACCTGGTCCGCGGCATCTACCCTTCAGCGGTCACCATCGGCGCCGACGGCGCGGTCGAAGTGCCCGAGCGGCGGATCGCCGAACTGGCCCGCGAAGTCATCGAAAGCCGCTCGCGCGCAGATACTTTCGGCCCCGATGGCGGTGAGAAGTGAGCTTCCCATATTTCATCTCGCCCGAGCAGGCGATGCGCGAGCGCAGCGAGCTCGCCCGCAAGGGCATCGCGCGCGGCAAGAGCGTGGTGGCGCTGGTCTACGCCGGTGGTGTGCTCTTTGTGGCGGAGAATCCGTCGCGGTCCCTGCAGAAGATCAGCGAGCTCTACGATCGCGTGGGCTTCGCGGCTGCGGGCAAGTTCAACGAGTTCGATAATCTGCGCCGCGGCGGAATCCAGTTCGCCGACACCCGGGGCTACGCCTACGACCGCCGGGACGTCACGGGGCGCCAGCTGGCCAACGTCTACGCGCAGACATTGGGCTCCATTTTCACCGAGCAGGCCAAACCATACGAGGTGGAGTTGTGCGTCGCCGAGGTCGCGCACTACGGCGAGACGAAACCGCCTGAGTTGTACCGGATCACCTACGACGGGTCGATCGCCGACGAGCCGCATTTCGTGGTGATGGGCGGTACCACGGAGCCGATCACCACCGCGCTCAAAGAGTCCTACGCCGAGAACGCCGACCTGCGCGACGCGACGCAGATCGCCGTGAAGGCGCTGCGCGCCGGCAGCGCGGAGGGCTCCAGTGGGGATCAGCCCTCCCCGGACGTGGGCAGCCTGGAGGTCGCCATCCTCGACGTCAGCCGGCCGCGACGGGCGTTCCGGCGGATCAACCGAGCCACCTTGGAAAGCCTGCTGCACGAGGGGGATTCGAAGCAGCCGGAAACCAACGGTGAAGCGCCGGATTCCAACGGCGAATCCGCGGGCTGAATCGGGCCGCATCGGCCGCCGACGCGTGTTCGCTATCGGCAGAACGCCGAGCGCAAGCCGCGTCGGGCCGTTCTGGGGCCGCGGGTGCCCTGGGTGCTGGTGAGCCCTCAGGCTGCCGTGACGGCCGCCTCCTCGTGACGCGCTAGGGAGCCGCGCGAAACTCCTCGGAACCCACAGGCGCGGCTTCCGCACCCTCCCGGTCAGACAACAAGTACCCTCGATTACGTGCAGCGGCGAATTATGGGCATCGAGACCGAGTTCGGTGTCACCTGCACCTTCCACGGCCACCGCCGCCTATCCCCGGACGAGGTCGCCCGTTATCTCTTCCGGCGCGTCGTGTCCTGGGGGCGCAGCTCCAACGTGTTCCTGCGCAATGGCGCCCGCCTGTATCTCGACGTGGGCAGCCACCCCGAGTACGCGACGGCCGAGTGCGACAGCCTGGTGCAGCTCGTCACCCACGACCGAGCCGGCGAATGGGTGCTGGAAGACCTGCTCATCGATGCCGAGCAGCGGCTCGCCGACGAGGGCATCGGCGGCGATATCTACCTGTTCAAGAACAACACCGATTCGGCGGGCAACTCCTACGGCTGCCACGAGAACTACCTGATCGTGCGGGCCGGTGAGTTCTCCCGGATCTCCGACGTGCTGCTGCCGTTCCTGGTCACGCGCCAGCTGATCTGCGGGGCCGGCAAGGTGCTGCAGACGCCCAAAGCGGCGACGTTCTGCCTGTCTCAACGTGCCGAGCACATCTGGGAGGGCGTCTCCTCGGCCACCACCCGCAGCCGGCCGATCATCAACACCCGTGACGAGCCGCACGCCGATGCCGAGAAGTACCGCCGGTTGCACGTGATCGTCGGCGACTCCAACATGTGCGAGACCACCACCATGCTCAAGGTGGGCACCGCGGCGCTGGTGCTCGAGATGATCGAGGCCGGCGTCCCCTTCCGCGACTTCTCGCTGGACAACCCCATCCGTGCCATCCGCGAGGTCAGCCACGACGTCACCGGCCGACGGCCGGTCCGGCTGGCCGGCGGCCGACAGGCCAGCGCCCTGGACATCCAGCGCGAGTACTACAGCCGCGCCGTCGAGCACCTGCAGACTCGGGAGCCCAACGCCCAGATCGAGCAGGTCGTCGACCTGTGGGGGCGTCAGCTCGACGCCGTCGAAAGCCAGGACTTCGCCAAGGTCGACACCGAGATCGACTGGGTGATCAAGCGCAAGCTGTTCCAGCGCTACCAGGACCGCTACGACATGGAGCTGTCCGACCCGAAGATCGCCCAGCTGGACCTGGCCTACCACGACATCAAGCGCGGGCGCGGCGTGTTCGACCTGCTGCAGCGCAAGGGCCTGGCGGCGCGCGTCACCACCGACGAGGAGATCGCGGAGGCGGTCGACCATCCGCCGCAGACCACCCGCGCCCGGCTGCGCGGCGAGTTCATCAGCGCCGCGCAGGCGGCGGGCCGTGACTTCACTGTCGACTGGGTGCACCTCAAGCTCAACGACCAGGCGCAGCGCACGGTGCTGTGCAAAGACCCCTTCCGGGCGGTCGACGAGCGGGTCAAGCGGCTGATCGCCAGCATGTAGCTCGCCATATAGCTCGACCGTTCACCATCCGTCGCATCAGTCACACCAGCCCCGCCGTGGCTGCCCATGCTGAAGTCGCAAACGTAGTAGCGCTGGCGCTATCAACTTTCCAACGGCAGTGGTGCCCGCCAGCCCGTGACTAATGTGGCGAATGTGAATGCTGCGACTCGCCAGCCGGTGCACGCGCGGGGCGAGCGCCAGCTATAACCTGGTGCGAATGGCGACCTCGAAAGTCGAGCGGTTGGTCAATCTCGTCATCGCCCTGTTGTCCACCCGCGGCTACATCAGCGCGGAGAAGATCAGGTCGAGCGTGGCGGGGTATTCGGACAGCCCCAGCGCCGAGGCGTTCTCCCGCATGTTCGAGCGTGACAAGAACGAGTTGCGCGATCTCGGCATCCCGCTCGAGGTCGGCAGGGCGTCGGCCTGGGATCCGATCGAGGGCTACCGAATCAATCGGGACGCCTACTCGCTTCCGGCGGTCGAGCTGACTCCGGACGAGGCGGCCGCGGTTGCCGTCGCGACGCAACTGTGGGAGTCGCCCGAACTGATCACCGCCACCCAGGGTGCGTTGCTCAAGCTGCGCGCCGCCGGGGTGGACGTCGACCCCTTGGATATCGGGGCGCCGGTGGCCATCGCCTCCCCGGCCGGCGTGCCGGGTTTGCGCGGCTCGGAAGAGGTGCTCGGAATCCTGTTGTCGGCCATCGATTCCCGGCAGGCGGTGCAGTTCCCGCACCGGCCGTCGCGGGCCGAGCCGTACAGCATGCGCACCGTGGAGCCATGGGGCGTCGTGACCCAGAAGGGCCGTTGGTATCTCGTAGGCCACGACCGCGACCGCGACGCCACCCGCACCTTCCGGCTGTCGCGGATCGGCGCCGAGGTCAGCCCGATCGGCCCTCCGGGGGCGGTCGTCGTGCCCGAAGATGCGGACCTGCGCCAGATCGTCGCCCGCACGGTTGCGGAGACCCCGACCGGTGGGCAGGCGCGGGTGTGGGTCGCCGACGGGCGGGCCACTGCGCTGCGGCGCGCCGGGAGGTCCACCGGCACGCGGCAATTGGGCGGCCGCGACGGCGAGGTGATCGAAATCGACATCGGATCCAGCGACCGGTTGGCGCGCGATATCGCCGGTTACGGGGCCGACGCCGTCGTGCTCGAGCCGCAGGTACTGCGCGAGGACGTGCTGGCGCGGCTGCGCGCTCACATGGACGGGGGAGAGCGGCCGTGACTTCCGTATCCACCCGCCTGATCCGGCTGCTCAACATGGTGCCGTACTTCCAGGCCAACCCGCGGGTCACCCGGGCCAAGGCGGCCGCCGATCTCGGGGTGTCCGCCAAGCAACTGGAAGAGGACCTCAACCAGCTGTGGATGTGCGGGCTGCCTGGCTACTACCCAGGCGACCTGATCGATTTCCAGTTCTCCGGGGACACCATCGAGGTGACCTTCTCCGCGGGGATCGACCGGCCGCTCAAGCTCACCTCGCCGGAGGCGACCGGTCTGCTGGTGGCGCTGCGGGCGCTCGCTGACATTCCCGGCGTTGTCGATCCGGAAGCGGCGCGCAGCGCGATCGCCAAGATCGAAGCCGCGGCCGGCGCCGTCGGGCACGACGCCACCGGCTCGGCGGCAGCGGTCGATGAGCAAGCACCCGCGGAGAGTCGGGCCGCGGCCGCGGTGCGCACGGCGGTGCAGTACAAACACGCGCTGGCCATGGACTATTACTCCGCGTCGCATGACACCCTGACCAGCCGGATCGTCGACCCCATCCGGGTACTGCTGATCGGCGGCCAAAGCTACCTGGAGGCCTGGTCACGCGAGGCCGAAGGGGTGCGGCTGTTCCGCTTCGACCGGATCGTCGATGCCACCGAGTTGGGCGAGCCGGCGGCTCCGCCCGAACTGGCGCTGCAGGCGCCACCGGACACGTCGCTGTTCGACGGCGACCCGTCGCTGCCGTCGGCCAAGCTCCGCGTCGCGCCCTCCGCGTCGTGGATGTTCGAGTACTACCCGATGCGCGAGGTGCGGGAGTTGCCGGACGGATCCTGCGAGGCGGTAATGACCTATGCGTCTGAAGACTGGATGACCCGCCTGGTCCTGGGCTTCGGGTCGGCCGTGCGGGTGCTTGAACCGGAGCCACTCGCAACACGTGTACGGGATGCCGCGGCGGCGGCGTGCGAGTCCTATCAGGCGCTTACCCCTTGAGGCCACGGCGCGGGCCGCCCGGTGTATCGCTGCACTGCGGTAGCATCGGGTAGACGTCTGGAGGTAATCAAAGTGGGCAGTCTTAGTCCGTGGCACTGGGCGATCCTCGCTGTGGTGGTGATCCTGCTTTTTGGTGCCAAGAAGCTCCCCGATGCAGCACGTTCGTTGGGCAAGTCGATGCGCATCTTCAAGTCTGAGCTGCGCGAAATGCAGAGCGAGACCAAAGCGGAACCGTCCGCGTTGGACACAAACAGCGCGCCCTCCGCGGCGAACCCCACTCCCGTGCAGTCGCAGCGAGTCGACGCTCCGCCGGCTCCCGAGCAGGGGCACTCCGAAGCACGTCCCGCTTAGCCCGCCATCATCGTCGCGGTGCCCGAACGCCACTGAACGAGCGTCGTGAAATTTTTCAAGGTTTCAGCGCGCACGGCCGGCGTGCTGAAGCGCCTCAATCCGCGTAACAGGCGCAGCCGCACCAATCCCGAAGCGACGATGTCGCTCGTCGATCACCTGACCGAGCTGCGTACCCGGTTACTGCTCTCGCTGGCCGCCATCCTGGTCACGACGATTTTCGGGTTCGTCTGGTACTCGCATTCCATCTTCGGGCTGGAAAGCCTCGGCGAGTGGCTGCGCCATCCTTACTGTTCGCTGCCCCAGTCCGCGCGCGCGAGCATCAGCGCCGATGGTCAGTGCCGGCTGCTGGCCACGGCGCCGTTCGACCAGTTCATGTTGCGGTTGAAGGTCGGGCTGACGGCCGGGGTGGTGCTGGCCTGTCCGGTGTGGTTCTACGAGCTGTGGGCGTTCATCACCCCGGGGCTGTATCAGAAGGAGCGCCGCTTCGCGGTCGGGTTCGTGGTCCCTGCGGCCGTGCTGTTCGTCGCGGGTGCGGTGCTTGCCTACTTCGTGCTGGCCAAGGCGCTGGGCTTCCTGCTGACCGTCGGCAGCGACGTGCAGGTGACCGCGCTGTCCGGGGACCGCTACTTCGGTTTCCTGATCAACCTGTTGGTGGTCTTCGGGGTCAGCTTCGAGTTCCCGTTGCTGATCGTCATGCTCAACATGACGGGTGTGCTGACCTACGAGCGGCTCAAGTCCTGGCGGCGCGGCCTGATCTTCGGGATGTTCGTGTTCGCGGCCGTCTTCACCCCCGGGTCCGACCCGTTTTCGATGACCGCCCTGGGCGTGGCGCTGTCGGTACTCCTCGAGTTCGCGATCCAGATCGCCCGCCTGCACGACAGGCGGAAGGCCAAGCGCGAAGCCCAGGCCGTGATCCCCGACGACGAGGCATCGGTCATCGAGCCGCCCGCGCCGATAGAGGAGCCGGTACGGGAGCCGTCGTTCACCGTCGGCCAGCATGACGATGTCACCTAAACCGTCGGTGCCGAAGGACCTGACGGAGCTCGTCGAACTGACCCGCTTCACCGCGGAATTGCCCTTCGCGCTCGACGGTTTCCAGCAGCAGGCGTGCGCCGCGTTGGAACGAGGCCACGGCGTGTTGGTCTGCGCGCCGACCGGCGCCGGCAAGACGGTGGTTGGCGAATTCGCCGTGCACCTGGCGCTGGCCGCCGGCGGCAAGTGCTTCTACACCACCCCGCTCAAGGCGCTGAGCAACCAGAAGCACACCGACCTGACCGCTCGCTACGGTCGCGACCGGATCGGCCTGCTGACCGGTGACATGTCGGTGAACGCCGGCGCCCCCGTGGTGGTGATGACCACCGAGGTGCTGCGCAACATGCTTTACGCCGATTCGCCTGCGCTGCAAGGGCTTTCCTACGTGGTGATGGACGAGGTGCATTTCCTGGCCGACCGGATGCGCGGCCCGGTATGGGAGGAGGTGATCCTGCACCTGCCCGACGAGGTGCGGGTGGTCAGCCTGTCGGCGACGGTGAGCAATGCCGAGGAATTCGGCGGCTGGATCCAGACGGTGCGGGGCGATACGACCGTGGTGGTCGACGAGCACCGGCCGGTGCCGTTGTGGCAGCACGTCTTGGTGGGCAAGCGGCTTTTCGACCTGTTCGACTACGGGAATTCGGCAGCCCGCGAGCAACCGGCCGCTATCCGCGAGGCCCGCGTCAACCCCGACCTGCTGCGTCACATCACGCATCGCCGGGAAGCGGACCGCATGTCGGACTGGCAGCCGCGCCGCGGACGCACTGGCCGCGGTGGCCCCGGCCGGCCGCGCTTCTATCGGCCGCCGGGGCGCGCCGACGTGATCGCCACCCTGGACTCCGAGGGCCTCTTGCCCGTGATCACGTTCGTGTTTTCCCGCGCCGGCTGCGACGCCGCCGTCCAGCAGTGCCTGCGCTCGCCGCTCCGATTGACCACCGAGGAGGAACGAGCGCAGATCGCCGAGGTGATCGAGCACCGGTGCGGCGATCTTGCCGACGCCGACCTGGCGGTGCTCGGCTATTACGAGTGGCGGGAGGGGCTGCTGCGCGGTCTGGCGGCTCACCACGCCGGGATGTTGCCGGCCTTCCGGCACACCGTCGAGGAGCTGTTCACCGCCGGTCTGGTCAAGGCGGTGTTCGCCACCGAGACCTTGGCGCTCGGCATCAACATGCCCGCCCGCACGGTGGTGCTCGAACGGCTGGTGAAGTTCAACGGGGAGCAGCATGTGCCGCTGACGCCGGGGGAGTACACACAGCTGACCGGGCGCGCCGGCCGGCGCGGCATCGACGTCGAGGGCCACGCGGTGGTGCTGTGGAATCCCGCCGAAGAAACCACCGAACCGTCCGCGGTCGCGGGCCTGGCCTCGACCCGCACCTTCCCGCTGCGCAGCTCGTTCGCCCCGTCCTACAACATGACCATCAACCTGGTGCACCAGATGGGCCCCGAGCAGGCGCATCGGCTGCTGGAGCAGTCGTTCGCCCAGTATCAGGCCGACCGTTCCGTCGTCGGGCTGGTCCGCGGTATCGAGCGCGGCAACGCGATGCTCGCCGAGATCGCCGCCGAGCTGGGCGGCCCGCAGGCGCCGATCCTCGACTACGCCCGGCTGCGGGCGCGCATCTCCGACATGGAGCGCGCGCAGTCCCGCGCGTCGCGGCTGCAGCGTCGGCAGGCGGCCAGCGACGCGCTGGCCGCGCTGCGGCGTGGCGACATCATCAACATCACCCAAGGCCGGCGCGGCGGGCTGGCGGTGGTGCTGGAATCGGCCCGCGACGGCGAAGACCCGCGCCCGTTGGTGCTCACCGAAAACCGCTGGGCGGGGCGCATTTCGACGGCCGACTACTCCGGAGCGTCGGCTCCGGTCGGTTCGATGCCGTTGCCCAAGCGGGTCGAGCACCGCCAGCCGCGGGTCCGGCGTGACCTGGCGTCGGCGCTGCGGTCGGCGGCCGCCGGGTTGGCCGTTCCGGCCAGGCGCCGCAGCGCCCGGGGCGGCGACCACGATGGAGCTTTCCACGACCCGGAGCTGGTGTCGTTACGGGAGGAGCTGCGCCGGCACCCGTCGCACAACAGCCCCGGCCTCGAGTCCCAAGTCCGGCAGGCCGAGCGCTACCTGCGCATCGAACGCGATAACGCGCAATTGGAGAAAAAGGTTGCCGCGGCGACCAATTCGTTGGCGCGGACGTTCGATCGGATCGTCGGCCTGCTCACCGAGCGCGGCTTCATCCAAGGCCCGGACACCGATCCACATGTCACCGACGACGGCCGGCTGCTGGCCCGCATCTACAGCGAGAGTGACCTGTTGGTCGCCGAATGTCTGCGCACCGGCGCATGGTCCGATCTGAAGCCGGCCGAGCTGGCGGCGGTGGTCTCGGCGGTGCTGTACGAGAGCAGGGGCGGTGAGGGCCCGCGGGGGGCGTTCGCCGCCGAGGCGCCTACCCAGCGGGTGCGGCAGGCGCTGCAGCAAACGTCGCGGCTGTCGTATGCGCTGCGCACTGACGAGCAGACGCACCGGATCGCGCCCAGCCGTGAACCCGACGACGGTTTCGTCAGCGTCATCTATCGCTGGGCCGAGACCGGCGACCTGGCCGCGGCGCTCGCGGCCGTCGACCCGGTCGGCACCGGCTCGCCGCTGTTGGCGGGGGATTTTGTGCGCTGGTGTCGCCAGGTTCTCGATCTGTTGGACCAGGTCCGCAACGCCGCCCCGGATGCGGAACTGCGGGCCACCGCCAAGCGCGCCATCAATGACGTTCGGCGCGGCGTCGTCGCTGTTGACGCCGGGTAGGCTGAGCCGAAGCTACCGTAGATCCGGGAAAGCATTACGCCGATAATTCATGCCGAGACACAAGGGGCTGAGGAGAGACGATGAGCGGACCGCAGGGACCGGAGCAGCAGTGGCAACCGCCCGGCCAAGGTAGCGATCACTCCTCCGAACCGACCCAGGTCGGTTCGCCGTGGCAGCAGCAGCCGGGCCAGGAGGCGACCTGGCAGGCCCCGGCGTACACGCCGCCTGCCGAGTACCCGCAGTATCAGCAGCCGGGCGAACAGGCCTACCCGCAGCAATATCCGCAGCAGCCCGGCTACGGGCAGCCCGGGCAGTATGCGCAGCCCGGCCAGTACGGGCAGCCCGGTCAATACGGGCAGCCGGGCCAGTACGCGCAGCCCGGTCAGTACGCGCAGCCGGGTCAGTACGGTCAGCCCGGACAGTATGGCCAGCCGGGTCAGTACGGGCAGCCGGGCCAGTACCCGCAGCAGTACCCGCCCTACGAGCAGCAACCGGCCAAGAAGCGGTCGGTCGGCCTGATCGCGGGCGTGGGCGGGGCGATCGCGTTTCTGCTCATCGCGGTGGTGCTGGTGCTCGGGTTCTGGCAGCCCGGGTTCTTCGTCACCACCAAGCTGGACGTCAATAAGGCGCAGACCGGTGTGCAGCAGGTCCTGACCGACGAGACGAACGGCTACGGCGCCAAGAACGTCCAAAACGTCAAGTGCAACCATGGCCAGAATCCCACCGTCAAGAAGGGCGCCACGTTCGACTGCGACGTCAGCATCGACGGCGCCACCAAGCACGTGACGGTGACGTTCCAGGACAACAAGGGCACCTACGAGGTCGGCCGCCCGCAGTAGTCGGCTATGCGGGGAGCGCGTCGAGCGCTTTCTGCAACCGGGCTATCGAGGACCCGACGCCCAGTTTGGTCGCCAGCTTGGCGGTGCGGTGCGGGTCGTCGGCCGCGAGCGGTAGCGCGTCGGTCGGGGTCGACAGGCTGACGGGCGCGTCGGTGGCCACCCGCACCACCTGTCCTGCGGCCTCGATGTAGTTGGTGGCACCCAGCAGTTTCGAGCGCAGTCCCTTCGCCATCTTCGATTTCGGGTCGTGGGCGGCCGCCAGGATCTGCTCCAGCGACCCGTGCTGGGCCAGCAGCGTCGCCGCCGTCTTCTCACCGACACCCGGCACGCCCGGCAGGCCGTCGGACGGATCACCGCGCATCAGCGCGAATTCGGCGTAGGCCGGCCCGGCCCGATGCTCCGGCACGCCGTAATGATCGGCGACCTCCGCCGGCCCGAACAGGGTGGCTTTGGTCAGCCCGCGGCCCAGGTAGAGCACTCGGACCGGTACCGGATCGTCGGACACCACCTGCAGCAGGTCGCGGTCACCGCTGACCACCACCACCGGGTCACGGCGTTCGCGGGCGGCCAGCGTGCCGAGCACATCGTCGGCCTCGAACCCTTCGGCGCCCGCGGTCGGGATCCCGAAGGCGTCCAGCAGCTCCATGATCATGTCGATCTGGGGCGTCAGGTCGTCGGGGACCTCTTCGACGTCCGGTTGGCCCTCGGGCTCGGGCTCCGCGACGCGATGGGCCTTGTAGGACGGGACGAGGTCCACGCGGAACTGCGGCCGCCAATCCAGGTCCAGGCACACCACCAGCCGGCTGGGACGTTGCTGGTTGATCACCACGGCCATTGAATCGATGAATCCGCGCACGGCGTTGACGGGCCGGCCGTCGGGGGCGGTGATCGACGACGGCACCCCGAAATAGGACCGGAACCACATGCTGGCCCCGTCGAGCAGCAGTAGCGGTGCGGGCATGCGGCTATCGTCTCACGTTGCCGAGCGTCGACTTGTTGTTGACTACCCAGGCCAATCGGCGCGACAAGTCGGCGTTGGGCCGAGCGGGTTAGCCTGGCTGCCATGGAATCTCATCGGTTCGACGCAGGGGTGTATGCCCGGCGGCTGTCGGCGGCCGCCGCCGCGACCGCCGACGCGGGGTTGTCCGCGCTGGTGATCACGCCGGGGTACGACCTGCGCTATCTCGTCGGGTCGCGCGCCCAGACGCTCGAGCGGTTCACCGCGCTGGTGTTGCCGGCGTCCGGTGACCCGACGGTGGTGGTGCCGCGGCTGGAACTGGCCTCGCTCAAGGGGTCGGCGGTCGCGGAACTGGGGCTCGCGGTGCGGGATTGGGTCGACGGCGACGACCCTTATCAATTGGTGGGTGTGGCGTTGGGGGGTGCTCCCGCCGCGACCGCCGTTACGGATTCCATGCCGGCGCTGCACCTCTTGCCGCTGGCCGGGGTGCTTGGAGTGTTGCCCGTGTTGGCAACCGACGTGATGCGCACGCTGCGGATGGTCAAGGAGGAATGCGAGATCGACGCGCTGCGCAAAGCCGGCGCTGCCATCGATCGCGTGCACGCCCGCGTGCCGGAGTTTCTGGTACCAGGCCGGACCGAGGCCGACGTGGTCGCCGACATCGCGGAAGCGATTGTGGCCGAGGGGCATTCGGAGGTGGCGTTCATCATCGTCGGCTCCGGGCCGCACAGCGCCGACCCGCACCACGGCTATTCGGATCGCGAACTGCAAGTCGGTGACATCGTCGTCGTCGATATCGGCGGCGCCTATGAGCCCGGCTATCACTCCGACTCGACCCGCACCTACAGTATCGGCGAGCCGGACCCCGAAGTGGCGCAGCAGTATTCGGTGCTACAGCGGGCGCAGTGTGCGGCCGTCGATGCGGTTCGTCCGGGCGTGACGGCCGAGCAGGTCGACGCCGCCGCCCGCGATGTGCTGGCAGACGCCGGGCTTGCGGAGGCTTTCGTGCACCGCACCGGTCACGGCATCGGGCTGTCGGTCCACGAGGAGCCCTACATCGTCGCGGGCAATCACCTGCCGCTGACCGCGGGCATGGCCTTCTCCATCGAGCCCGGCATCTACTTCCCGGGCCGGTGGGGCGCCCGCATCGAGGACATCGTCGTGGTGACCGAAGACGGTGGCCTGGCCGTCAACAATCGGCCGCACGAACTGATCGTGGTGCCCGTGGCGTAGCACCCAGGGCCCACTGGCGCGTACGTTTGGCTTGATGTCACTTGTGGATTTGACTCTGCTTCCGATTCGCATCGCACGCCACATCGCTGACACGCTGGTGCATCCCGTCGCAACGGCGCCCGCGCCACCCGCTGAGCTCGTCGTAGTCGGCGGGATGCCCGAGGGGGTGCCGCCGGCGGCGCTACGCCCCGAGCCGCAACTTCCGGTGCCGTCGGGATGGCCTTTCGGCGAGGAGTTTCCACGCACCTGTGGCGCAGGCCGCGTGTCCGGCGGTGCCCTGTTTTGGACCGACTTCCTCTACGACGACCACGGCGCGACGGGCCTGCCAATCGGCGACCTGAAAGTTCAGGCGCCCCCACGCGGCACCTACATCTATCCGGACGGCCCCGCGGCCCGCAACGGCGCCGACATCTTCCGTGTCGCGATCGGGCTCACCGCGACCCACACGTGGTGGCGGATCGACTGGAACACATTGCTGGACGCGTCGGTCCCCATCGCGCTGTTCACCCTCGACACCGATCCCGCCCGGACTGCGCCAGAGCAGTGGCCCGCCGGGGCCGGGGTGCGCTCGGCCGGAATCGACATGGCTCTGCTGGTTTCGGGCAGTGGCGCCACACTGATCGACCTGACCACCCAGTCCACGACGCCGGTACTGCACAGCGTCGACATGGGATCGCGAACATTTCTGGCGCAGGTGCCGCGGACCTTGCTGGAGCCGGCCGGCAGCTGGACGGTGCGGCTGGCGGCGGGGCTGGCAAACGCGGCGGGTGACGGGTTCGCCGACGTGCCCGCCGAGCACGGCGCGCTGCCCGGGCAACCAAACGTCTACAACGTCGCGTTCCGCACCAACGAGCAGGAGCCGCCGCATCTGAACTTCTGGTCGGACATGGCGCAGGCGGAGGCATTGACCCGCGGCGACGTATCGAAGTTTGCGGTGACCGTGGAGTGGGATCGGCTGGCGGCCGGCGATACCACGCCCGAGCCGGTGATCACCGGCCCGACGACGCGGTGGTACGTGTCCTCGATCGAGCTGGGACAGGGGATCGCCGGCGACGACATTTTGAGCACCAAGCCGCAGTTCCTCGGTCGCGTGCAGCCGTATTCGGTGTGCCTGCCGTCGAGTTTCAAGCCGGGCCGGATGCTGCCGTTGACTCTGCTGCTGCATTCGCTCGCCCTGGGGCAGAGCCAGTTCGCCGGGATCGACCCGCACTTTCTGCACGCGGTCTGCGAAGGGCGAGACTCGGTAGTGGTCACGCCGCTGGCCCGTGGACCGTCGACCTGGTACTTCGACACAGGGGAACTCGACGTCTGGGAAGTGTGGGCGCGGGTGGCCGAACAACTGGGCACCGATCCCAATCGCACCGTGATCTCGGGCTATTCGATGGGCGGTTATGCGGCCTACAAGCTCGGATTGAGCTATCCGGAGGTGTTTTCCCAGGCGGTGGTGCTGGCCGGCCCGCCCACGTGCGGGGTGCGGCTGCTTCCCGACGTCGACATCCCGGCCGACCTCGACCCGGATTCGCCGTGCGCACGCGAGGGCGATACCTGGAAGTTGTTGGTGAACGCGCGGTGGCTTCCCTACGTCATCGCGCACGGACTCGTTGACGAACTGGTGCCGTTCCCCTCGGCCCTCGAGCAGGTGCTGGAGCTAGACCGGCTGGGCTACCGGCACCGGTTCACCGTGTATCCCGCCGGGGACCACCTCGTCTGGGTGCTGCAGGACAATTTCGAGGATTCCGTCAAACACATGGAAACCGCCCTGCGGCAAGCCGATCCGGGACACATCACGTTCGCGTGGTATCCGCAACTGGTGCGCGACGACCTGGGTATCGGGCCGCATCAGGTGTGGTGGTTGTCGGGCCTGACCGCGGATCCCGCAGTGACGGCGCGGCGCGGGGCCGTCGCCGAAGTCGACGCGCGATCGTATGCGCGCCCGGACCCGACACACACCGTTCGGCATCATCGCGGTGTTATCCCGACCTTTGAACCGACTCCCGGGGGGTATAGCGAACTGGACTGGAAGGTCGGACCGCCCGTTGGTGCTTTGCCGTATCTGACGCTGCGGCTTACCGGGGTCGCAAGCCTTGCCATGGACGTCCGCCGTGCCGGGCTCGCCGGACTGCCAGAGGCGACGATCACCGTGGCCACCGATACCGCTACGCGGATCACGCTCGGCGGTGTGCCTCCCGGAGTTGATGTGCGACTCGATGGTCAGCCGGCTGAAGCGACGGTGACGATGTCGGCGGGGCGGCACCAAATCACGCTGACCGCACGGGGAGCTGTGGATGAATGAGTTGTGGCGCCCAACGGTTGTGGCTAGCTTGGCGGAGCGATCATTGGGTGAATAGCGGCGACGCGCAGTCTCGACGAGAATTTCGCGCGTGGCTCCGTTAGCGGTCGATCCCGAGGCGATGTTCGCTGCGGGCAGCGCCGTCGTGGCCGCCGGCGACGGGGTGGCCGCGGGTCTGACGGTGTTGACGGCAGGTTTTGCGGCCAACACCGGCCATGATTTGGCTGGTGAGGTGTTCGGACTGGCGTACCAGGACGCCGCGGGGTCATTGCTGAACGCCGCGGCGGCGGCTATCAACGCCTGCCGGCATTGCGGAGCCGTCATCCAGCAAGGCGCGGCCAACTATTCACACGTTGAAGCGGCGTCGACGCTGGGCGGCGGTGGCGGCGCGTTGCAGGCGCCGGCCGAACCGGTCAAGATCTCAGCGCCGGGGCCGCCGGGGACGTTGGGTCCCGGGCCGCCCCCGCCTGTGCTTTGGGAAGTGGTGCAGTCGTTCGTCGATGGTGTGTGGCCCGACGGCGACGTGGCGGGGTTGCATGCGGCAGCGTCTCGGTGGCGAAGCTTCGGAGGGGCCGCGAGCGGGATGCGGGACGCGCTCAACGCTTCGAAGTCGCTGTTCGATGGTCAGCAGATCCCTGAGGGCGACAAGGTCGATGAGGCCTTGTCCCAGATCGGCAATTGCTTGGGGAAGATCGGCGGCCAGTGCGGGAAGCTGGCCAGCAGCCTCGACGGGTTCGCGAACGAGGTGGATCAGGCCCAGAACCATATTCGGGATCTGTTGCACCGGTTGGGATCACTGGCTGATCCAGTCCATGACGCGATCTTGATCTTCGAAGGTGACGCGATCGACGAGATCAAGAAGATCGCCCAGGACATCAACGCCGTGCTCCACCAATTGGGCCGCGAAGCTCGGGCGTTCGAGCAGGGAATCAAGATCGTGATGCAGGTCGGCGACGGCCTGGTCGTCAAGTCCGAGAAGTTTGTCCGCGGCAAGCTCGTTCAATACTTAGGCGAACAGGTAGGGAACCCGGTCGCGACCGCGTTCGATACGTGGGCTAATACGAACGAGGGTGTCGCCAAGGGCGCTGTCGGCATGTTGGAAGGCCTGGTCGACCTCAACCCACAATGGTTCTTTGTCGATCCACAGGGTGCAGCGTCTACATGGTCCGCCTTGGGCAAAACCATGTGGAAGGGAAGCCTGGTCAATTCCTTCCTGAACCCCGAGGAGGCTGGGAAAACAAACCTGCAAATGCTCAAATCACTGCTGCACCTTGATGATTGGAGTAAGGCTCGACCAGGATTGGGATTCGGCGAAAACGTCTTCGACGTCGCGACGCTCTTCGCCCCTGGTGCTGGAGAAGCAGGTGCGGCGGCAGACGGTGCTGGGGCCGCTGCACGAGGCGCTGAGGCGGCTGGCGCGGCAGGGCGTGCCGGTGAGGGAGCGGCCGGCGGGCTGCGCGGGATTACGGGCGCTCGTGGCGCCTTGGCTGATATCTCGAAGACAGGCGGCGACCTAGGCAAAAACCTCGAAGGCGTTACCGGGGACTTGCCCAAGATCGAAGCCCCGACCGCTAGTGGTACGCCGGTGGGTCTACCGCCCGGCAAGCCCCTAGAGGCGCCCGTCGAGGCGACACCACACCCACCCGACGCTGCACCGGGTGCGCCGCAAGGCCCATCTACCGCCCCCGGGCCAACGCCGCCGGAGGCTCCCGGACCTGGGGCCGGGGGTGGTCCGCACGACCCGGCGGGGGCTCGGGCAGCAGGGTCAGCGCCTGCGGGTGGTGTTCCGGACCCGCGAGGTGGGCCGGCGGCCGCTCCCGCGCCGGCGGGTGGTGGTCCGCACGATCCGGGGTTGGTTCCTGCGGGTAGCGCCCATGACCCAGTGTCGGTGCCTTCGGGTCGCCCCCATGAATCGGTACCCACGCCCGTGGGCGAACCGCGTGAACCGATACCGGCTACAGCACCGGGGTCACTTCCGCCAGCCGTACCCGCCGCCGGCGAGCGTGTGCCGTCGAGCGTTCCGCAACTAGTCGAACATTCGGCGGCGCGTGCGCCGGTAGCGCCTAACGGATCGCCGATCGAGCCCGCACAGGTCGGTGCGAGCGCGCCAAGACCGGCACCCGCCCCGATCGCTGCTTCACCCACGGCTTCTGCGCCGCATTTCACAGCCCTAGGCGGTCGCCCGGCGGAAATGCCTCCGCCGGGTCGCGCATGGCACAGTCCCGGCGACGGTGGCCCGCCAGACGGACAGCCGCCGCATGGCGGAGAACCGCGCGGGCCTGGCGACGGCGATCGGCCGGGCGATTCGCGCGGGCACGGCGACGGAGATTCCTCCGGTCGCCGCGGAGAGAAACTACCGGCCGACGGCGATGGTCCGCCGGGGCCGGGCAACGGTGAATCGCCGGGGGGCGAGCGCCAGGATCCTGTGCATTCACACGAGCCCGCCGGTGACGGATGGCATCGGTTGCCGGATGAACCACTTGACCCGCATTACGGGGATCCGTTGGGTGACCACTGGGATTTCACCGACAATCCGGTCGATCCTTCCAAGGTCGACGGTGACGTCGCCAAGCTTGTTCGTGATCCCGAAGCGCCGTATGGTCGCGATCCCCTTGGACGCCCTTATGCCGAAGCGGAATATGCAGAACGCTTTAACAAGGTTGGGGATCAGGGTCAACCTTGGGCGAATTTCCCGCTTAACGATGGCGCTGTGCCGCATACACGTGTCGCCTACACAGATCCTGAGTCTTACTTGCGAGATTATGGCTCTTTAGTCGATCGGGTTGGCAGAACGGATGGTAAGTACTTGGCCATTATGGAAGATGGCCAACCGGCATCATGGGAGGAACGGGCCCTGCACGTCAATTCCCTTCGTGAACCCTACAACGCCTATACTTTTGATCACCTACCCGACGGATGGACCATCGAAGTATCGGAAGTCGCGCCCGGGGTAGGTCAACCCGGTGGCTCTATCCAGGTACGCATATTTAACTCCGAAGGCAGGCCGATGACGGTTGAAGAGCTCGCTGACCCTGAAATCGGAGTGTTGAAATGACCGACAGCAGCATAGGAATTTCCACGCGCCTCGAGCAGTGGGCCGAGCTAGCTGGTTACACACTCACGCCTGGCAAATGTACGGATGACGGGCGGGCCCTTTTCTGGGCAGCCCTAGGCGAAATCCGACTCTTTATAGGAAAAAGCCAGGACGGCTGGTTTGTTGTTACCGATTCCGACCGAATGGGGCCCGAGCATTTCATTTTAGCGGCTCCGTCCATGGACACGATCGAGAAGTACCTCTTCGGAAGGTTCTGCTTGCACATCCGTAGCGCGAGAGGTTTGCCCCGAGTAGGTGTGCCGGCCTCGCACAATGGTCTGCTATCTCCGTACAGTATTGAAACTCGCGATTTTCAAGGTACTCAGCGCTTTGCCTTGATTGCCTCCGATGGCTCAACGGTAGCTGTCAGCAGTGCTGACAGAGTGACTGCAACAGCGGAACTCAGAAAACTGGCGCTGTATCTAACGGCGACAATTGACCAAATTGAAGCGTCAGCTGACGATCCCGACGGCAAACCGCTCTTCGAGCCGCGATAGCTCGATGAAGCGCCGAACTGATGCAAGTTGCGCTACTGCTCGCCTCGGTCCAGCAAGTCCGACGACCCGAGCACCCGCTCCACCTGCACCTCGATGACCACTCGCCGCGGGTTGGCGCGCGGGGTCCGGTACCGCTGGGCGTACCGCAGCTCGGCATCGCGGACGGCGTCGCCATCGCGATTCACCTTGGACCGGCCCTCAAGCGACAGCCAGCGCGCGCCGTCGACCTGACTGAGCACCGCCACCCCGCCACGGTCGGCGTTCACCGCCTTCTGCGAGCCGCCGGTGGTGATGACCCGCGCGATGTGCGTCTTGGGGTCAAAGGTGAATCCCACCGCCACCACATGCGGGGAATTGTCGGCTCGCAGCGTGGTCAGCATGGCCAGATGCCGTTCGGACAGAAACGCCAGCGCATCGTCGGTGAGCCGGGTAGTGGTATTCGCCATCACCGCTCACGCTAGCGCAGGCAATAATCGCAGCCGTGGATGACACGGGCGCGGGACCAGTACTAATCCTGGGCGGCCGCAGCGAGATCGGCATCGAGCTGGCGCGGCTTCTGGCGCCCGGGGCGACGGTGGTGCTGGCCGCGCGCAAGGCCGATCAACTCGGCGACCAGGTCGCCACGCTGAAAGCCGCCGGCGCGGCGACGGTGCACACCAAGGAGTTCGACGCCGACGATCTGGGGTCGCACGGCCCGCTGGTCGCCTCGGTCGTCGCCGCTCACGGACCCATCGCCACGGCGGTGCTGGCCTTCGGAATCCTCGGCGACCAAGCCCGCGCCGAGACCGACGCCGCGCATGCGGTGGCCGTCGTGCACACCGATTACGTCGCCCAGGTCAGCATGCTCACCCACCTGGCCGCCGCGATGCGCACCACCGGCCGCGGCCAGCTGGTGGTGTTCTCCTCGATCGCCGGCGCGCGCGTGCGTCGCGCCAACTACGTCTATGGCTCGGCCAAGGCCGGCCTGGACGGCTTCGCCAGCGGGTTGGCCGACGCGCTGCACGGCACGGGGGTTCGGGTGCTGATCGCCCGCCCGGGCTTTGTCATCGGGCGTATGACCGAGGGGATGACACCGGCGCCGCTGGCCAGCACACCTGCGCAGGTGGCCGCGGCGACCGCGCGTGCGCTGGCGAAGGGCCGGCGCACGGTGTGGATACCGTGGGCGTTGGGGCCGGCGTCTGCCGTGATGCGACTGCTGCCGCAGTTCGTCTGGCGCAGGATGCCGCGATGATCATCGTGGTCGGCATCGGAGCCGACGGGATGGCCGGGCTCGCCGAAACGTCGCGCGATGAGTTACAAAGGGCCACCGTCATTTACGGCTCGAAGAGGCAGCTCGACCTGCTCGACGACACCCTAGCCGCGCCCCGGCGGCAGTGGCCCTCACCGATGTTGCCCGCGCTGCAGACGTTGCTCGACGACCACGCCGAAGACATCCACGTGGTGGCCAGCGGTGACCCACTGCTGCACGGCATCGGCGGCACGCTGATCCGGCTGTACGGCCCCGAACAAGTCCGGGTGCTGCCGCACGTGTCATCGGTGACGCTGGCGTGCGCGCGGATGGGCTGGAACGCCCACGACACGGAGGTGATCAGCCTGGTCACCGCGCAGCCACACACCGCGATACGCCGCGGCGGCCAAGCGATCGTACTGTCGAAAAACGGAGCCACCCCGAACGAACTCGCCGCACTGCTCAGCGCACACGGCCGCGGCGATTCCCCCTTCAGTGTCCTCGAAAACCTCGGTGCCCCAAACGAACACCGTCGTGACGGCACGGCGCGCCACTGGGCCGAAGCGCCGCAGGACGTCGATGACCTCAACGTCATCGCCATCCGGTACCTGCCCGACGAGCGGCTGTCACCCCTGCCCGACGAAGTGTTCGTCCACGACGGGCAGATCACCAAACACGGAATCCGCGCGGTGACGCTGGCGGCGCTGGCTCCGCGTCCGGGCGAGCGGCTATGGGATGTCGGCGCGGGCTCGGGCAGCATCAGCGTCGAGTGGTGTTTGAGCTGGAAGGGTTGCAGCGCAGTCGCGTTCGAGCGTGACGAACGACGCCGCGAAAACATCCGATTCAACGCCGCGGCTTTCGGCGCCAGCATCGACGTGCGCGGCGACGCCCCAGAGGCGTTCGGCGGGCTCAAGCCACCGTCGGCGATCTTCATCGGCGGCGGCCTCACCCAACCCGGCCTGCTCGACGCCTGCCTCGACCACTTGCCAACTGGTGGACACCTCGTCGTCAACGCGGTCACCGCCGAATCCGAATCGGCTTTGACGCAGTCATATTCGCGCCTCGGAGGTGAACTGCGACGCTTCCAGCACTATCAGGGCGAGCCGCTCGGCGGCTTCACCGGATGGCGCCCGCAGATGCCGGTCACCCAGTGGACGGTGAGGAAATGACGGTGTATTTCATCGGCGCTGGCCCGGGCGCCGCCGACCTGATCACGGTCCGCGGCCAGCGGCTCCTCGAGACATGTCCAGTGTGCCTGTATGCGGGTTCGATCATGCCCGACGACCTCCTGGCACTGTGCCCGCCCGGGGCGAAAGTCATTGACACCGGCCCGCTGAAGCTGGAGCAGATCATCACCGAACTGGCCGACGCCGATGCCGCCGGCCATGACGTGGCACGACTGCATTCCGGTGACCCCTCCCTCTACAGCGCGCTGGCCGAGCAATGCCGCCGGCTCGACGCGCTGGGAATCGACTACGAGATCGTACCGGGCGTACCGTCTTTCGCCGCGGCAGCGGCCGCGCTCAAGCGCGAGTTCACCGTCCCCGGCGTCGCGCAGACGGTGACACTGACCCGGGTCGCCACCCTGTCGACGGCCATGCCGGCCGGGGAAGACCTGGCCACGCTCGCCCGATCCGGCGCCACGCTGGTACTGCACCTGGCCGCTGCGCAGATCGACGCCGTCGTGCCGCAACTTCTCGAAGGCGGCTATCGGCCCGAAACGCCCGCTGCCGTCGTGGCTTTCGCGAGCTGGCCGCAACAGGTGGTGCTGCGCGGGACGCTTGCCGACATCGCCGGGCAGATGCACGAAGCCAACGTCACCAAGACGGCGGTGATCGTCGTCGGCGACGTGCTGGCCGCCGAGGGATTCACCGACAGCTATCTGTATTCGACCGGGCGGACGCGGGGGAGCAGGCACTGATGCGGGTGCTGTTGCTCGGCGGCACCGCCGAAGGACGCGCGCTGGCGAAAGCCTTATATCCGCGCATCGACATCGTCAGCTCCCTGGCGGGTCGGGTCCCCGACCCCGCGCTGCCGGTCGGTCCGGTTCGCATCGGCGGCTTCGGCGGCGCCGAGGGGCTGCGACGCTGGCTGCTCGACGAACGTATCGACGCCGTCGTCGATGCGACCCACCCGTTCGCGGCGGCCATGACAGCGCACGCCGCCCAAGTCTGCGGTGAACTGCGGATCCCGCATCTGGTGCTGGCCCGTCCGGCGTGGGATCCGGGCTCCGCGATCGTCGTCGAATCGGACACGGAAGCGGCGGAAGTCGTTGCAAAACAGAGTTTTTCGCGCGTGTTCCTCACCACCGGCCGCTCAGGGACGAAGGCCTTCGCTCATAGCGACGCGTGGTTTCTGATCCGCGCGGTGACCCAACCTGACCCTGCCTTGTTGCCGCACCGTCACCAGCTGGTGCTATCGCGCGGTCCGTATCGCTACGACGGCGAGTTCGCGCTGCTGCGGGAACACCGCATCCACGCCCTGGTCACCAAGAACAGCGGTGGGGAGATGACGCGGGCGAAGCTGGATGCCGCTGCGGCACTCAGCATTCCGGTGGTGATGGTGGCGCGGCCGCCGCTACCGGCCGGGGTGACGGCGGTGGACGGCGTAGAACAGGCCGCCGAATGGGTAATGAGACTGGATTAGCCGGTCAGGTCGTCGCGCTCGGCGTCGGCGGCCAGCAGGGCGTCACGAGCCCGCGCGACGCGGGACCGGATGGTGCCCACCGGGCAGCCGCACACCGCCGCGGCGTCGGCGTAGGGCAGCCCGAGTAACTGGGTGAGCAACAAGGCTTCTCGTTGCTCGACGGTGAGGTTCGCGATCATCGTCGTGACCTCGACCAGGTCTTCGAATCCGCGAGCGTGGCGGTCGCCCCGCAGCACGTGTTCCGGGTCGGCTCCGGTGGCGGCGCGGGGCCGCGACTGGACATGGCGGATGTGATCGGCCACGACGCGGCGCGCAATGGAAAGCAGCCAGGTCCGGGCACTCGAGCGCCCGGAGAACCGTTCGAGGGCACCGATCGCGCGCAGAAAAGTCTCTTGGGTCAGGTCGTCGGCGCTGCCCGCGTCCGACAGGTAGGTGACAAACCGCCACACGTCTTGCTGGGTGGCCTTGATGAAAGCCTCGAGCGCCCGGTCATTCCCACGCGCGGCGGCCAACGCGAGCTCGGTAACGGCCTCGTCATCGCTTGACGCGATCATGGCGAACCACCTTTGTCTCGCGGGCTGACTGAGTCTACGACGGCCTGTCGTAGCGGCCACGGCGGGGTCGACGGCGGAACGGTTGATCGGCCAGAGGTGGCCACGTCGTCGTGCAGCGGGGGACTCTGCCCGCCAGGCGGCGTTGCCCGATACGTCGGAGGCGCCGGCTCTGTCGGATCTCACCCGTTCGCGCGCCACCAGCAACGCGAACGCGAGGCCCAGCAGCAACGGCATGTGGCTGGCGATACGCGTTGATGTGACGTCGCCGTCGAAGGCGTCGACGACCACGTAACCCAACAGCGCGACCGAATAGACGCCCGTAATCGCCGCCACCCCAATCGCGGTGACGGGCCAGACGCCGGCGGCAACCATCGCCAGACCCAACGCCAGCAACCAGGCGGTGGACTCGTGCATCAGATGCTCTCCGGACATCGCGCCGTGCATGTGGCTCGACACCATCCCGAAATCGATGCCGCTGATTTGCGCGGCGGCGATCGCCACCTGGAATACACCGACACCGATCAGGCCCCAGCGCCGGTAGTGCGAGCGCAGCCAACGCGCCCTGCGCTGACGCCCGGACGACTCCTCGCCGATGCTCGCCATGATTTTCGCGACCAGGTCGGGTCCGTCGCCCGGCTCAACCGTGGCCATTCGGCGGGTCTGCACCGCGGCGCCGATGAGCCAGGAGCGGCAACGCCGGCACGATTCGAGATGGGCGTCGACCTGCTGCGCAAGCACCTGGGGACGTTCGCCGTCCAGTCGAGCCGAAAGCGCCTCACGCGCCGCGTCGCACCGCATCCCTGCATCGTTGCGCATGCCCGGTCCGCGTGCAAAGAACGCGCGAAATCAAACGGCGGGAACTAATCCGTCCGGCAAACCGACCACTGAACGTCAGCAGCGCCAGCCCATCCCCGAAGGGGTATTCGTGTTCGTGCCCGAAGGCCCCCGACGATGACCGCCCCGATCTGGATCGCCTCCCCGCCTGAAGTGCACTCGACCTTGCTCAGCAGCGGCCCCGGACCCGGGCCGCTGCTCGCCGCTGCCGCGACATGGTCATCGATGAGCAGCCAATACGCCGAGGCCGCAGACGAACTCACCGGCCTGCTGGGTGACGTGCAAGGCGGTGCATGGGAGGGACCCAGCGCCGAACAGTACGTCGCGGCCCACGCCCCGTATCTGACCTGGCTGCTGGAGAGCTCCGCCAAGAGCACGGCCATCGCCGCGCTGCACGAGACGGTGGCCGGCGCTTACACCGCGGCGCTGGCCGCCATGCCGACGATGCCGGAACTCGCCGCCAATCATGCGACCCACGCGGCGCTGGTGGCGACGAACTTCTTCGGCATCAACACCATTCCCATCGCCGTCAACGAAGCCGACTACGCGCGCATGTGGGTGCAAGCCGCCACGACCATGACCACCTACCAGGTGGTGGCCGAATCTGCCCTCGCCGCGGTCCCGACGACCACGCCCGCACCCTCGATCGTCGCCCCGGCCGCGGAGGCGAGCATCGCGGCGGTGCAAGCCGCCGACACCCAGCAGCAAGCAACACAGACCTATCCGTCGTGGCAGGACCAGCTCACGGCCTGGCTGCAGCAGTACACGCGAAACTTCGCCTGGCCGGTGTCCAAAGATCTCAATCCCGGTGGCTGGCCGTTCCCTCCGGTGCCCTTCGTCAACGGCCTCGCCTCGTTCTTCGGCCAATTGGGGTTCTCGCCGGCCCTCTCCAGCGCCCTCGGCTGGGCCATCTTTCACACCCTGATGATCTTCTGGCCCTTCATGCAGGCCGCGATCCAGATGGCCGTGGTGCTCGCACCGATGGTCGTTGCCGCACTGGGCGCCGCGGCGGCAGGGGGTGCGGCGGCGGCGGTCACCGCGGTCAGCGTCGCGGCCCCGCTCTCGATCGCCGCGCCGATGGCATCCGCGCCGGCTCCGACTATCAGCACGGCCCCGGCAAGCGTCAGCAATGTCCCGACGATGTCCAGCGCCCCTGCATCGACCGTGGCCACACCCGCTGGCGGCGGACCGGTCGGCGGCGGGCCGGGCGCCGGCTTCAGCCCTACGGCCACGGACGGCATCGGCGCTGCGATGTCCGACGCCTTGTACGCCGTGGGCCTGTCGGGTTTGGCGGCGCGCGGCAGCGCCAGCAGCCGGTCGCGCCGCAAGTCGGGGGAGCCGGCGCCCGACGACGTCGACGCGCCCGCCGCGGCCACCGCGGCGGCAGCGGCCAAGAAGAAGGCTCGGGCCCGACGGCGCCGCGCCGGGACCGCGCCGGACCGCGCGTACCGCTACGAATTCATGGATTTGGACCAGGATTTGGGCTTTGACGCCGAAGATCCGGACGACGTGCGCGGCTCCGACCAGGGCGGGGGACCGCACGGATTCGCCGGGGCAGCAGCGAGATCCGGTATCGCCCGGCCGGCCGGGTTGGCGACGCTGACCCCCGACGGGTTGAGTGACGGCCCCACCCTGCCGATGATGCCCAGCAGCTGGGGCAACGACGATCAGCCGACCGGGTAACGCCGAGGCGTGAACACCCGGTCGCCGGAATCGCCTGAGTACCACTGGGTTTGCGAGGAACCGACGATCAGCAGGCAACGCATGTCCACCTCCGCAGGGTCGAGATCGGCCAGCCGCACCACGCGGACGTCCTCGTCGGGCCCGGATGCCGACCCAGAAACACTGCGGCCGATTACCACCGGCGTGCCGGGTTCGCGGTGTTCCAGCAACAGGTCACGCATCGCGCCGACCTGCCACGTTCGCGACTTGGACGCCGGGTTGTAGATGGCCAGCACGAGATCGGCGGCGGCCGCGGCGGCCAGCCGCTCGGCGATGATTTCCCACGGCTTGAGCCGGTCGGACAGTGAGATCACCGCGTAGTCGTGGCCGAGCGGAGCGCCGACCCGACTGGCGACGGCCTGGGCGGCGGTCATCGCCGGAATGACGCGGATCTGCACTCCCGGCCACTCTTTGGCCTCTTCCAGTACGGCGGTGGCCATCGCGAAGACCCCGGGATCGCCCGACGACACCACCGCTACGGCCCGGCCTTCCTCGGCCAACGTGCAGGCCAGCCGGGCGCGCGCGGGTTCGTCGGTGTTGTCGCTGGGGTGCCGCCGTTGGCCGTCGCGCACGGGCACGCGGTCCAGGTAGCCGCCGTAGCCGATCAGGTCGGTGGCGGTGGCCAACTCGCGCCGGCTCTGCGGCGTCATCCAGTCGCCGTCGCCGGGTCCCAGACCCACCACCGCGACGGTCCCGGCCGTGGGCGACTGCCGTCCACGGCGCCCGCCGGGCAGCATGGCCAGCGAGAAGTACGGCACGCCGGCCTCGTCGACGTCGGCGGCGGGCAAGATGCGCTGTCCGGCGGTGCTGGCCCGCTCGACGTAATACGCGTCGTCAAGCTGTCCGGATGCCGAAAGCGCTTCGCGCACAGCGTGATACGAACGACCTAGTTTCAGCACCACCGCGGCGTCGGCGTCGGCGAGGCGGCGGGTCAGCTCGGTGACCGGCAGGGTGCCCGGCAGCACCGAGAGCACCTCGTCACCGGCCACCAACGGCGTCGCGATGGCCGCCGAGGCGGCGCTCACCGACGTCACACCCGGCACGATCACAGCATCGAACCGCTGGGTCAGCCGGGTGTGCAAATGCATGTACGAGCTGTAGAAGAGCGGGTCACCCTCGGCCAGCAGCGCCACGTTGCGGCCCGCGTCCAGGTGGGCGGCGATGCGTTCGGTGGCTTCGGCGTAGAAGTCCTCGAGCGCCCCGGCGTACCCGCCGGGATGGTCGGTCACCTCGGTGGTCACCGGGTAGATCAGGTGCTCCTCGATCTGGCCGGGCCGCAGGTACGGTTCGGCGATGCCGCGCGCGATGCTGCGCCCGTGCCGGGCGCTGTGGTAGGCCACCACGTCGGCCTCGCCGATCACCCGGGCCGCCTTGACGGTCACCAGTTCCGGGTCGCCCGGCCCCAGCCCGACGCCCCATAGCGTGCCTCTCTGGTTGGCGCCGCCGGTCATTCGCGGTCGCTCGCGATCGCGTTGACGGCGGCCGCGGCCATGGCGCTGCCACCGCGGCGGCCCCGCACCACCAGATACGACATCCCGCGTGGACGGTCGACGAGCTCCTGCTTGGACTGCGCCGACCCGACGAAGCCGACCGGGCCGCCCAGCACGCCCGCCGGCGGGGAAACGCCTTCGTCGATCAGCTCGAGCAGCCGGAAGAGTGCGGTCGGTGCGTTGCCGATCGCCAGCACCGCGCCGGGCAGCCGGTCGGCCCATAGCTCGACCCCGGCCGCCGATCGAGTGGTGCGCCGTCGCGCGGCCAACTCCGCGGCCCGCGGATCGGCCACCAGCGACACCACCTCGTTGGCGGCCGGCAGCCGCGCGCCGGTGATTCCGGCCGCCACCATCGAGGAATCGCACAGCACCGGCGCGCCGCTGCGCAGGGCGGCGCCGACGCGGTCGACGACATCGTCGGTGAACGCGACGTGTTCGGCGACGTCGACCTGCCCGCAGGTGTGGATCAACCGGACCACCACCCGCGCTATATCGTCCGGAAACCGGGTCAGGTCGGCTTCGGCGCGGATGGCCGCGAACGACTGGCGATAGATCTCCGCCGCGTCGCGGATGTAGTCGAGCACCCGCCCACTTTAAGGCTCGTCAGGGTGGCGACCCGCTGCCCCCGGCTACAGCCGCCGGTATCCGTCTGCGGTGGCGACCAGCACCTCACCGGCAAGCGGGCTGCCGCAGGCGCGGTCGCAGCCGACGAAGTGGCGATGAATCGTCGAGTCGGCGTCCAGCGCGTGGGCGGCGTCGGCCCGGACGTCGGCGGCTGAGTGCGCGCACCCGGGGCTGCCGGTGCACGCACTGACGGTCAGCCAGGGGGAGTTGTCGTCGAAGACCAAGCCCAATGGCGCCAGCACCCGCAGTGCGACGTCGGCGACGGCCTCGTCGAGATCACACACCAGCACCGATCGCCACGGCGTGATCACCAGGGGGGCCTCGATCGCCGCCAGGTATTCCGCGACGCGCGCGGGCAGCACCCCCAGCGGCACCGCGGCGCCGAGCGCCACCCGGCCGTCATCCTGGTTGATCCAACCCACCGGCGGCCTGGTGACCGCGGCGAAGGGCGCGGCACCGAGTTCCACGCCAGGCAGCAAGCTTTCAATCTCGCTCAATTCCTTGATACGCCAAGCGGTTCCGCGCGTGGTTGCGAAACGTGTCGCGATGATGACCAGCGTCTCGACCACCTCGCCGGGGCTCAGTCGGACCCCGGTGTCGCGTCCGGCCAGCAGCAGTGCGCAGCCGTCGGGGAACGCGTGCACGCCGACGTCGGCGCATAAGCCCGATACGTCGGCGCGCCCGTCGTCAAAGCCGAACCAGAACCGGCCGCCCAGGTCGACGAGACTCGGCTCGGCGCAGATCGCCGCGTCCAGTTCGGCAACCCACGGCCGCACGTCGGCGTTGCCGCCGGCCCGGCCGGACAGCGGCGACGCGACGACGTTGCGGACCCGCTCGTGCGTTTCCGACGGCAACAGCCCGGCGTTGGCGATCGCCTCGGACACTGCCGTCACATCGGTGATCCCGCGCACCTGCACGTTGCCGCGCGCGGTCAGCTCCAGCGTCGACGAGCCGTATTCGCTCGCCACCCGCGACAGCGCCGCCAGCTGGGCGGCGGTCAGCGCGCCGCCCGGCAGCCGGATCCGCGCGAGGGCGCCGTCGGCCGCGCGGTGCACCTGCAGCGCACCGGGGCAGGCGTCGGTGTCGCGCGTCCTGGCCACCCCGTCCACGGTACGGCCAGGGTGCCCGCGGAACGTCAGTCGAGGTGCTGAACCGAAGTTACTTGCCGAGCTCTCTTTGGAGGGTCTGCTCGGTCTCACCGCCGACCTCGATAGGTGCACGGTCGGCGGCATCCGAGCCCGCGCCCGCCCCCTGGGCTTGGACGGCCTCCGCCGCCGGGTCTTGATCAGCCATCGGGTCAGGCTGGCGTCCTCGTCCGATCAAAGAGTTAAGCGGGTCGGCGCGACGAGAAGATTGCGCGGAGTTATTCCCTGCTTGATTCGACATTTGCATCAACGTGCCGAGCGTTGGCATCGCGGCGTTCTGCTTGTCGTCGCGTTGAGCGTCCTGGGGGCTCTCCGGTGCCTCGGTCGTGCCTGTCTGCCTGCGTTCGGACTGTTTCTCAGCCATCTTTCGCTGCGCTGATTGCTGGCGGCTGGGTGCGGCGATCGTCGCGGACGGAGCATTGGAAAGCCTTTGGAATTCGGAGACTCGCGACTCAGGTGCCGCCGAAACTTCGCTGTGAGTCGTCGATTCGATCCCAAATTGCGCCGCGGCCGCACCCAAGCGATCGATCTCGGAGGTCACATCGTCTGCCTTTTTGCCATTTTCTACCGACAAGCCGGTCAGGGCGCCGAGCATGCCGAGCGCGGCGGCCATTGCAAGCGACGAAGCCAGGATTGCCCAACCCATTGCCCAGGCCGGTCCGCCCGGGACGGCAACCAGGGCTATTCGCAGAGCGGCTTCAATGGCGATGGCCACGGTAAGTAGGTTGAGCAAAATCCCGAAACCGAGGCGAATGTGGGTCACCCATTCCGCTTGATTCTCGACTAGATCGGCCAGTTGACCGTCCAGGTCGGCAAGCGTCTGCGCGATGTCCCGCAATGCCACCACCTGGGCTGCGTAGGCCCCTGAAGCTTCGCCCTGCCAGTCCTCGTTCGGAAGGGCCGCCTCGAGGTACTCCTGCAGCGCGCTCCACTGCTCCGCGCTGACCTTCAGATCGTCCCCCTCGTTCGGGGGCCCGAATCCGGTCAACAGTTCCAAATACCCGACAACGCTGGCAGTCCACGGGAGAATGTTGACGCTTGCGCCCGTGTTGCTTTTGACTAATTCAATGTCGCCGACTTTTCGGCCGTATCTGGCGACTTTTGCCTTATCGGCAGGTTCGTATATGACCTTGCTGTGGAACCGCGATCTCCACTCGGGAGGATCGACAGTACCCTTTTTTGTGATGAAGTCGCGGTCCCATTCCGCGAGAGAACCGCCCCCTTTGGCTATCCCCGTGATGATTTGCCGCGAGTTCAGGCTGCTTCCCAGGCCGCCGGTCATGCCGGTCACGCTGGCCGCTAGGTATTCACCGCCGCCTGCCGAACCGGAAGTGGGAGGCGTGAGGTTCGCATCCAGGCCGATGAATTGTGATCCGAAGTTGGCCAGGTTGGTAAGCATTCGGGCAGCATCGGCCAGAATCGACATGGGGGCGTCCTTGGATATCTTGCCGTTGTTCGGCTTTGGTCAACGCTAACATCGGCTGCGGTATGCGATGAGCACCAAATTTTTCGCGAGTCAGCGCGCCGCTATGGCCTATCGCCGGCATCGCCGCGTTATTCGCGGATTGAACACCTCTCGCGCTGGGCACCCCCGTTCGCATGCAGACAGTGGAGTACGCCCCGGGACGTCTGGCCGATGTCTGCGGCGATCCGATGCAACCTACCGTCCTGCTATGGCACGGCATGCAGACGGATGCGCGCGCGGCCTTCGGTCCCCTCGCGGACGTGCTCGCCGGCCACGGCGCGGCGGTGGTGGCGCCGGACTGGAACTCCCACACCGAGGACGGCGGCCGCGGGGATCTGTTGGGGTCGCTCGACTTCACCAGGGAGCGCGCCGATGATCCCGACGGCATCGTTCTCGTCGGGTGGTCGATGGGAGGTTGCGCCGCGGCGAGTCTGACGCTGAGCGCCGAACTGCAGTTGGCGCATACCGTCTGCCTGGCGGGCGCGTTCATGGTTCCCGACCCGCTCACCGGTCAGGTCCCGGCCGACGCATTGGCGGCCGACCGCGTCGGAACGCCCTTCACGCTGCTGCACGGCCTGGCCGACGACGTCGTGCCCGTGTCGGCCAGCAGGGACTTCGCCGCCGCGCTCCGACGGGTCGGCTGGCCGGTCGAGTTGGTCGAGCTGGCCGCCGACCACGGGTCCATCGCCGGCGCCGACTCGACGCCGCCGCGGATCGCTATGAGCCGGGCAAGAGCGCGGAGGCTTTGCGGGTGGCTGGAGAGGTCGCCGCCCGGATCGCAGCGACGCTGGGGTACGAATGACGGGTGGCTGAGCCGACCATCCTGCTGCTGTCGACGTCCGACACGGACTTGATCAGCGCCCGCTCCAGCGGGAAAAACTATCGGTGGGCCAACCCGTCACGCCTGGATGAAAGCGAGCTGCCGGACCTGCTGGCCGGCGCCTCGATCGCGGTCGTCCGGATTCTCGGCGGTTACCGCGCCTGGCAGAGCGGCATCGACATGGTGGTTGCCAGCGGTGTGCCGACGGTGTTGGTCAGCGGCGAGCAGGCCGCCGACGCCGAATTGACCGGCCTGTCCACGGTGGCCGCCGGCATCGCGGTGCAAGCGCACATCTACCTGGCGCACGGCGGCGTGGATAACCTGCGCCAGCTGCACGCCTTCCTGTCCGACACCGTGCTGATGACCGGGTTCGGGTTCAGTCCGCCGGTGGTCACGCCGACCTGGGGCGAACTGGAGCGGTCCACCAGCGGCGCGGACGGCCCCACGATCGCCGTCCTGTACTACCGCGCGCAGCAACTGGCCGGCAACACCGGCTATATCGCGGCGCTGTGCCGAGCCATTGAGGACGCCGGCGGACGGCCGCTGCCGGTGTACTGTGCGTCGCTGCGCACCGCCGAACCCGAACTGCTGCAACGGCTGGGCGACGCCGACGCCATGGTGGTCACTGTCCTGGCCGCCGGGGGACTGAAGCCGGCCACGGTTTCCGCCGGCGGCGATGACGACAGCTGGAACGTCGAACACCTGGCGGCCCTGGGCATTCCGATCCTGCAGGGATTGTGCCTGACCGGCTCTCGGGCTCAGTGGAGCGAAAACGACGACGGGCTCAGCCCACTCGACGTCGCCAGCCAGGTGGCGGTGCCCGAGTTCGACGGCCGCATCATTACGGTCCCGTTCTCCTTCAAGGAGATCGACGACGACGGGCTGATCTCGTACGTCGCGGACCCGGAACGATGCGCGCGAGTCGCGGGCCTGGCGGTCCGGCACGCGCAGCTGCGCCACGTCGCGCCGGCCGAAAAGCGAGTAGCCGTGGTGTTTTCGGCCTATCCGACCAAGCACGCGCGGATCGGCAACGCGGTGGGCCTGGACACCCCGGCCAGCGCGGTCGCGCTGCTGCGGGCGATGCGCGAGCGCGGGTACCAGGTGGGCGAGCTGCCCGGGGTCGATGCCAATGACGGTGACGCATTGATCCACGCCCTGATCGAGCGCGGCGGCCAGGACCCTGACTGGCTCACCGAAGGGCAATTGGCTGGCAACCCAATCCGGTTGTCCGCCAAGGACTATCGTGACTGGTTCGCCACCCTGCCTGCCGAACTGACCGACGTGGTGACACAGCATTGGGGCCCACCGCCCGGCGACCTCTTCGTGGATCGCACCAGAGATCCCGACGGTGAAATCGTCATCGCCGCAATGCAAGCGGGCAACCTGGTGCTGATGGTGCAGCCGCCCCGCGGTTTCGGTGAGAACCCGGTGGCGATCTACCACGACCCGGACCTGCCGCCCAGCCACCACTACCTGGCCGCCTACCACTGGATCGATGCGGGCTTCAAAGCCGACGCCGTGGTGCACCTGGGCAAGCACGGCAACCTGGAATGGCTGCCGGGCAAGACGCTGGGCATGTCGGCGGCCTGCGGATCCGACGCCGCGCTGGGCAATCTGCCCCTGATCTACCCCTTCCTGGTCAACGACCCCGGCGAGGGCACCCAGGCCAAGCGGCGAGCGCATGCGGTGCTCGTCGACCACCTCATTCCGCCGATGGCGCGCGCCGAAACCTACGGCGACATCGCCCGGCTGGAGCAGCTGCTCGACGAGCACGCCAACGTCGCCGCGCTGGATCCCGGCAAGCTGCCCGCCATCCGCCAACAGATCTGGACGATGATCCGGGCCGCCAAGATGGACCACGATCTCGGGCTGACCGAGCGGCCCCCGGAGGACTCGTTCGACGACATGCTGTTGCACGTCGACGGCTGGCTCTGCGAGATCAAGGACGTGCAAATCCGCGACGGCCTGCACATACTCGGTCAAAAGCCGTCGGGGGAAGTGGAACTCGACCTCGTGCTGGCGATCCTGCGGGCCCGTCAACTGTTCGGTGGCGAGCACGCCATCCCCGGCTTGCGGCAGGCGCTGGGCCTGGCCGAGGACGGCACCGACGAACGGGCGTCGGTCGACCAGGCCGAAGCCGCGGCGCGCGCACTCGTCGCCGCGCTGCAAGCCAGCGGGTGGGATCCCCAAGTTGCCGAAAGCATTACCGACAATCCCGAGGTGGCTGCGGTGCTACGGTTCGCGGCCACCGAGGTGGTGCCCCGGCTCGCCGGCACCGCCGCCGAAATCGACCAGGTGCTCAACGCGTTGGACGGCCGGTTCATCCCGGCCGGCCCGTCGGGATCCCCGCTGCGCGGCCTGGTCAACGTGCTGCCCACCGGCCGCAACTTCTACTCCGTCGATCCCAAGGCAGTGCCGTCCCGGTTGGCCTGGGAAGCCGGTGTGGCCCTGGCCGATTCGCTGCTGACCCGCTACCGCAACGACCACGGGCAGTGGCCGCAGTCTGTTGGACTTTCGGTGTGGGGCACCTCGGCGATGCGCACCGCCGGCGACGACATCGCCGAAGTGCTTGCGCTGCTGGGTGTTCGGCCGGTCTGGGACGACGCGTCGCGGCGCGTCGTCGACCTCACGCCGATTCCGCTGACGGAGCTGGGCCGCCCGCGCATCGACGTGACCGTGCGGATCTCAGGGTTCTTCCGGGACGCCTTCCCGCACGTGGTGACCATGCTCGACGACGCTGTGCGGCTGGTCGCGGGCCTCGACGAGCCCGCTGACGACAACTACGTGCGCGCGCACGCCCAGGCCGACCTCGCTCAGCACGGCGATCAAAGACGCTCCACCACAAGAATTTTCGGTTCCAAGCCGGGCACATATGGTGCCGGACTGCTGCAGCTGATCGACAGCCGCAACTGGCGCGACGACGCGGACCTGGCACAGGTGTACACCGCGTGGGGCGGATTCGCCTATGGCCGCGACCTGGACGGCCGCGAGGCGGTTGACGACATGAACCGCCAGTACCGGCGCATCGCGGTGGCCGCCAAGAACACCGACACCCGCGAACATGACATCGCCGACTCCGACGACTACTTCCAGTACCACGGCGGCATGGTGGCCACCGTCCGGGCGTTGACCGGGCAGGCGCCCGCCGCCTATATCGGCGACAACACCAGACCCGACGCGATCCGCACCCGCACGCTGTCCGAGGAGACCACCCGAGTGTTCCGCGCCCGCGTCGTCAATCCGCGCTGGATGGCGGCGATGCGCCGGCACGGTTACAAAGGTGCGTTCGAGATGGCGGCGACCGTGGACTACCTGTTCGGCTACGACGCGACCGCCGGGGTGATGGCCGACTGGATGTACGAGCAGCTCACCGAGAGCTACGTGCTGGATCCCGAGAACCGAAAGTTCATGGCCGAATCCAACCCCTGGGCGCTGCACGGCATGGCCGAACGACTGCTGGAGGCCGCCGGTCGCGGCATGTGGGAACAGCCGCAGGCGGAGACCCTCGACGGGCTGCGCCAGGCGCTGCTGGAAACCGAGGGTGACCTAGAGGGCTGAGGCGTCAGATGAAGTCCGATCCGCCGTCGACGTTGACGGTGGCCCCGGTGACATAACCATTTCGACGCGACACCAGGTAGGCGGTAATGGAAGCGACCTCTTCGGGAAGCCCGGCGCGGCCGAGGTCGCAGGGCTGGTGAAAGTTGTTGTCTATCCAGGTCATGACGTCGACCGGATCGGTTGCGTCGAGGCCATCGGCGGCCAGGATGTCCTTGAGTGCCTCGGTGAAGCTGGCCGTCACGATGGTTCCAGGGCACACACAGTTGACCAGAATGCCGTCCTTGGCAAGGCTTTTCGATAGGTTCTTGGTGACGCTGGCCAGCGCCGCCTTCGATGCGGTGTAGGCGACGATGCGCGGGTTCTGCCGTTGAATCGAGTGTGCGGACAGCGTCACGATGCGGGCCCAATCCGCGGAGCGCAACATCGGCAACGAGGCGCGGATCGATCGCACCGCCGACATCGTGCCGAGGGTGAACGCCTCTTCCCATTGTGCGTCGTCCATCTGCTCGAAATATCCGTCGCCGGGTCCGATCGTGTGAACGAGGCAGTTGAGTCGCCCCCACCGCTGCGAGACTGCGGCGAAGCCATCGGAGATGGACTCGGCATCGGCCATATCCACGCTGATGCCCATGGTGTCCGGAGCGCCGGCCTCGCGCAGCGATGTCACGGCGGCATCGAGTGCTTCGGGACTTCTGGCCATGACGGCCACGCTGGCTCCCTCGGCAGCGAGGGTTTCGGCGATGGCCAGTCCCATACCCTTACTGCCGCCGGTGACCACGGCAGTCGATCCCGCGAAACCGAGATCCATCGTCGACTCCTTCGCTACGAGTTGGTGAAGCAGATCCGTTCGATCGCTTCCGGTGCCACGCCCAGCCCGCCCAAGCAGAAACGCATAATGCGCCGGCGGAGGTCGTCGCGGTCACAATCGCTCGCCGTCCATTGCCGGTCAATGCCGGCCCAGACCACGCCATGGATGAATCGGGCGTCGGTCACCGGATCGATGTGGTGGAACACCCCGTTGTCCAGACCGCGCTCAAGTGCGTGGCTGAGGGGTTCGAGGATTTCCGCGTATGCGGGCTGAACGAGAACGGGGGAGGCGAACATCTGTGATTGAGCCTCCTGCGACAGCCGCCGCAAGTCGGCTCCGATGCTGTCGTCGAACGCCAAGTCGAGCCGCCCGTCAATCCACGCCGCCACCGCCTCGATCTCCGTGGTGGCACGGCCCATTCGGCGTCGAAGCCGCCGCTTCTCGACGCGGGCGGTCTCCAAAAAGACCGCGGCGATCAGTTCGTCTTTGGAGGCGAAGTGCCGATAGAAAGCGCGCGTGCTCAGCCCCGCTCGTTCCAGCACAGCGGCGACACCGAAGCCGCGAACTCCGTACTCTCGCAGAGTGATCGACGCGGCGTTGAGGATTTCGCGGCGTACCGCCGGATCCGGACCCAGCTTGTCGCGTCGCCGTGTACGAGGAGCAGTCACGTCGTCAGCCGGTTGCATCATAGGTGGCGAGGTAGTCGGCAAACCGCTCGCGCACACCTTCGGGTGACAAGCCAAAGTCGGCCAGGTCGTACTCGTGCGCACCGCGGGAGCCGGGTCGGTGCTCCTGCGCCCACCGGTTGACCGAAAGCAGGGTGGCGTCGGAAAAGGTCAACCCGAGGGACTCGTAGCTGGCTTGCAGCGTTCTTACCGGATCAGTCTGCAAATCCGCGAACGAGACGTCGGCGAATCGGTCGTCACCCACCCGGCTCCGGAAATCCATTGCCCGCCGCACAGCTTCAACCCAGCTGTCGAGCTGCTCGGCGCCGAGTTCGTCGGCGTCGTTGCGGTCGCTGCTCCAGCTGCGCACATACTGGATGAGGCTGCACACCGAGCCCATCACGTTAGCCGGATCACGGTGGCTCCAAAGGAATTTCGCGTGCGGGTAGGCGTCGACGAGCGCATCGAGAGCGAACATGTGCACGGGAGTCTTGAGGTGCCACAGAACGGGTGGGCAGTGCCATTGCAGCAACTTGAGCACTCGCCGGTGGTACACGTAGGTCTCACGCATGTCGCACTGCATGACCCACTCCAAATACCCTGGCGCGCGTACGGCGCCATCGAAGTGGAAGGTCCGGAAACTCATGCCCATCAAGTCCTGGCATTCGGTCGCGGCCGTCGGCTCGGAGTTGTACAGCGTTTTCATCAACGGAAACATGTCGTTGAGCATCTTCAGTCCGGCCTCGGCCTGCGCGATCCGCGGATCGGTATGTTGAGTAGCGGCTTCCGGCGGCGGGGTGGGGGCCTGGGATTCCCACATCCGTAGCGACCGGAACTGCGGATCGGCGGCCACCAGTTGGCTCAGCGCCGTGGTCCCGGTGCGCGGTAGCCCGATCACAAAGACGGGACCGCTGATCTCCTCCCGATCGATTTCGGGATGCCGGGTGTAGGTGTCCTCGATCTTGAGGCGTTGAATCAGGGCATTGCTGATGGTGGCGTGCTGGATGACGCGACCCATGTCGTTGAGATCGGCCTCGGTGTTCAGCGCATCAACGATGCGTTCCAGCCCCTCGCGATAGTATGGCGAGCCGAAATCATCGAAACCTGTCGCGGTGCAAGCGCCTTCTTCCAACTCGTCGGGATCGAACGTCACCGCCCAAACCTTTCTTGTACGGCGCGACGGCGTGCCGCCAGGATGGCCGTCCGCTCCTGGGGAGTGACCGTGGGGGTGTCCACGGGCAACGCCGCGCGGACGTCGGAGAACGCCACCACTCGTGTCGACGGCGTCGGTGCGGTTTCGGTCCGGACGCAGCGCAGGATGATGGGGCCGTTGGTGTGGCCGGCGGTGTCGAGCCAATTCGCAACACCGGGATCGCGCTCACACAGCACCACGCGCACCACACCATCGGCGTCCACGGCGGCCTGATGGGCATTCAGGCTGGACTGGTGGCGCCCGTAGTGGATCGTCTCCCACCACGGATTGCCGATGGAAAAGCTCCAGTAAAGACCCTGGGGCGGCTCCACTTCCACGATGAGCGCCTCGTCCGAGCGCAGCTCCCACCGACCGATTACCGGCCTGTTCTCCGCCGCCGCGCCCATATCGGTGCGGTCGATCGGCGGCAGGAATCCGTTGGGCGGTGCCGCAGCACCGAATTGCAGGAAGAACGCCAGATTGTCGCCGACGAAGTCACCGAGAGCGACGATCTGCCGCGAGACCACCGTGTCCGGTTCGACCGAAGGGCCTTTCGTTTCCACTGCCTCGCCGACTCGCTCGATGCGCAGCGACGAGGCGACCTCGGTGTCCCAGTCGTAGAAGAAGTGCCGCACCGTCAACGTGGGGCTGTCACCCTCGATCCGCATCCAATTGCCCGGTCGTTCGTCGGCTGACAGCATGACCTCGAAGTTTCCGTCGGCGTCCATCTCGAGTTCGTCGACCAGTTCGTTCGCGGTTGCGACAATGCCGTTCATCGTCTGCAGCCCGACGTATCGTGCGGTGCCGCGATTGCCGAACAACCGGTAACTCTCCCCGCCGCGCAGCACGGCACGGGTGTAAAGGCAGTCCGGGCACTCCATGCCCCAGGTCACCATGTCGTCGGTGCTGGTACGTCGCACGCTCAGAACCGGGTCCGGATCGAACCGCAGCACCTCGTCGATACCTGCGGTAAGCAACACCAACAGATGCCGGATGCCGGCGGCAAGGTCGATTCGATTTCGACCCGCCGGGTCGGATTCGACGGCCTGTGCGGCTTCGCGGAGTCGGGTCAACAGGTGTGACCATGCCTGCAATAGGTCGGCATTGGCGGGTTTCCCCGACAACGCCGCCTCAGCGATCGAAAACGGCAGCCACGCCAGCGGTGCTTTTGGATCGCTCACGGTTCCCCGCTTCGTCGGTGCCACCGGTCTTAAATGAAAATCATATTTTCGCTTAAGGTGTCCTGACTATCGCAGCTGAGCGCTCACGATGTCAATGTCGGGTCGGTGCGGCGTAGGTTGTTACCGTGACGCCCACCTTTGCCGATCTCGCCAAGGCGCAATACATCCTGTTGACCACCTTCACCAAGGACGGCAAGCCCAAGCCGACGCCGATCTGGGCGGCGGCCGACACGGAACGGCTACTGGTCATCACCCAGGAAAAGTCGTGGAAGGTCAAGCGGATCCGCAATAATGCGCGGGTCACGCTGGCCACCTGCACCATGCAGGGCAGCCCGACCAGCGAGACCGTCGAAGGCACCGCCGCCATCCTCGACAAGTCGCAAACCGCCGCGGTCTACGACGCGATCCGAAAGCGCTACGGCATCGTGGGCAAGGTGTTCAACTTCTTCAGCAAGCTGCGCGGCGGCATGGAGAACAATGTTGGTCTCGAGCTCAGGGTGGCGCAGGCCTAGGGCCGCATGGGCACAGTCCTCGTCCCGATCCCGGACCGCGACTTCGACCCGACCGAGGTCGCCGTCAGCTGGCGCGTCCTGAC
The DNA here is from genome assembly GCF_002102255.1 of Mycobacterium nebraskense. Lineage (GTDB taxonomy): Bacteria > Actinomycetota > Actinomycetes > Mycobacteriales > Mycobacteriaceae > Mycobacterium > Mycobacterium nebraskense. The sequence continues at coordinate 30,847 of NZ_LQPH01000183.1, read as the reverse complement.
CAGCAACGGTCATCGGGTGGTGTTCGCCACCGAGAGTGGATCGCCCGGTGCGGCAGACGGCATCATGGTGAGCGGCCGCGGCTTGGACGTGTGGTCCGCCCTGCCGGTGCTGGGCGCCATCCCGATGATCGGGCTGATGCTGCGCGCCAACAAGGACGGGCGCAGCGCCTACCGGGACATGTTGGCATCAAACGAGTTTCAGCACCCAATTACGTGGGCCCAAGCCGGCCTGGACGGCATCGACGCACTGCTTTTGCCCGGCGGACATCGCGCCCGGGGAATGCGCGGCTACATCGACAGCGGCATCCTGCACCGGCTCGTCGTGGACGCATTCGCCCGCGGGGTAATCGTCGCCGCCATCTGTCATGGTGTGCTGCTCGCCGCGCGCAGCGTCGACCCCGCGACGGGTCACTCGGTGCTCTACGGGCACAAGACCACGGCGTTGACGTGGGCGATGGAGGGCCTGGCGTGGCGATTGACGCGGGTCACCCGGTTCTGGGATCGAAACTACTACCGGACCTACACCGAGCGGCCCGGCCAGCCAGGCGGCTACATGTCGGTGCAGTCGGAAGTGACTCGCGCACTGAAGGATCCGACGGATTTCCGCGACGTCGTGCGCGGTTCGCCGGGCTGGCGGCGCAAGACCTCCGGCATGGCGCGCGACACCGCGACCGACTCGCGGCCGGCGTTCGTCGTCGACGACGGCAGCTACGTGTCGGCGCGATGGCCGGGTGACACCCACACGTTCGCGACGGTCTTGTCGCGAAAGTTGTTATGACGCAACTACGTTGTCGCGCCCGCCGCCAAATGTTCGCCGAAGAACGCGAAAACGCGGCTCCACGCGTCCTCGGTGGCGGCCCGGTCGTAGCCGAAACCGGTAATCCGAAGCAGGGGCTGGGCGGGCAGTTCGTTGGCGAAGCTGTGCCCGACCCCGGGATAGACCTTCACGTCGGCGGTGATGTTCTTACTTGCGATGGTCTCGCGCAGTTTCTCGGGCGCGCCCCGTCCCAGTGGGTCACGGCCGCCGAAGCTGGCCACAATGGGGCACGCCCCCTCGAGCGTCTTGTCGAGGTTGCGGGGCAGGGGAGCGCCGTAGAACGGCGCGGAGGCACCGAAACCCTTGGGCGACATGACCAGTGCGAACTGGCCGCCCATGCAGAAGCCCGCGATGCCGACCTGGCCGGAACATTCGGGCATGGCTTTCAAGTGATCGCGGGCGGCCAGGATGTCATCGAGGGCGCGGCCGCGTTGCGTCTGCAGCTCCTTCATCACCCGGGTGATGCAGCGGATGCGGCCACCCCGCGCGTACATGTTGGGGGTGATGGCCACGTAGCCGGCCTGGGCGATGCGCTTGTTCGTCGACTCCTTGTCCCTGCCGTATCCGAACGCGTCGTGAATCACGACCACCCCGGGCCACGGGCCCTGGCCCGGGGGAAGGTCCAGCAGCGCGTCGATCGGTCCGTCGGGGGTGTCGATCTCAATCGTTGTCATAGCGTCATCTAACTGCAGCCTCGGCGCGCGCCACCAGGGGAACTTCCGCGGGGTGCACGGACGTTGGCGAGGCATGCTGTCACGGCTGTTTTTGGTCTACGCCGTCGTCGAGCTGGCGGCGATCATCGCCCTGGTTTCGACGATCGGGTGGGGTTGGACGCTGCTGGCGTTGGTGGGCACCTTCCTGGTCGGCTGGGGCCTCTTGGTGCCGGTGATGGGCTCTCATCTCGTCCGCCAGGTCGGCCAGCTCCGGTCCGGTCTTGCCGAACCGCGCACCGCGGTGCGAGACGGGACGTTGGTCACGCTGGCCGGCGCCCTGGTGCTGGTGCCCGGACTGGTCACCACGGCGTTGGGGCTTTTGCTGCTGGTGCGGCCCGTCAGGTCGGCCGTCGGCCCCGGTTTGGCCGCGATCGCGATGCGCGGTCTGCGGCGGCGGATGCCGTTGCTCACCGACACGACGTTGTTCGGCGTGGGCGTGCGTGATGGCGGCGCTGCGGGTGACGACTACATCGACGGCGAGGTCGTGGACGTTCGGGACTTCAGGCCGCCCGCCCTACCGAACGAGCCGGTGCGTGGCGGATTTCCGGGGCGGCCCGGCTGGGACTGAACACCCGCCCGCCATCACACGTAGTTTTGCCCTGTGAGCGACACGTCCACCACGTTGCTGGTCAACGGCCGGGTGCACAGCCCGACCCATCCGGACGCCACGGCCATGGCGGTGCGGGGCGACGTCGTCGCGTGGCTGGGCAGCGATGACGTCGGCCGCAGCCTTTTTCCCGGCGCTGACGTCGAGGATTTGGACGGTGCTTTCGTGGCGCCGGGATTCGTGGACAGCCACATCCATCTGACCGCGACCGGTCTCACCCTCAGCGGGCTCGACCTGCGTGCGGCGCGCTCGCGGGCGCAGTGCATCCAGCTGGTCACCGACTATGCGGCCGCCCACCCGGGCCGGCCCGTGTGGGGGCACGGCTGGGACGAGTCGTCGTGGCCCGAGAACGGCCCGCCGAGCACCGCCGACCTCGATGCCGTCCTCGGTGACCGGCCCGCCTATTTGTCCAGGGTCGACGTCCACTCCGCGCTCGCCTCGACGGGGTTGCGCCGGCTGGTCGCGGACCTACCGGCGGCGGTCGGCTTCGCCCCTGACCGGCCGCTCACCGGCAACGCTCACCACCTGGTCCGCGCCGTCGCCCGTGACCTGTTGACGCCCGAGCAGCTCGGCGACGCCCGCACGGCCGCCCTGCGGGCCGCCGCGGCGGCCGGCATTGTCGCGGTCCACGAATGCGCCGGGCCCGAGATCGGCGGGCTGGACGACTGGCTGCAGCTGCGGGCCCTCGATCACGGCGTCGAAGTGACCGGCTACTGGGGCGAGGCGGTGAGCACGCCCGCACGGGCGCGCGCGCTCATCGAGGAGACCGGAGCCCGCGGGCTGGCCGGCGATCTCTTCGTCGACGGCGCGCTGGGTTCGCGCACCGCTTGGCTGCACGAGCCGTACGCCGACGCCGCGGACCGGTTCGGCACCTGCTACCTCGACCCCGACGCCATCGAGGCGCATGTGCGGGCGTGCACCGAGGCGGAGGTGACCGCAGGCTTCCATGTCATCGGTGACGCCGCCGTCTCGGCGGTGGTCACCGCCTTCGAACGGGTCGTCGCGCAGCTCGGGGCGGTGGCCGTCGCCCGGTGCGGGCACCGCCTCGAGCACGTCGAAATGGTGACCGCGGAGCAGGCCGCCCAACTGGGTCGGTGGGGCGTCATCGCGAGCGTGCAGCCCAACTTCGATGCGTTGTGGGGCGGCACCGACGGCATGTACGCGCGGCGCCTTGGCGCCGAACGAGGCAGCCGGCTGAACCCGCTTGCGCTGTTAGCATCCCAAGGCGTGCCCCTCGCGCTAGGTTCCGACGCACCGGTAACGGGCCTCGACCCGTGGGGGAGCGTGCGCGCGGCGGTCAACCATCACACCCCCGGCAGCGCGGTCTCCGCGCGCGCCGCGTTCGCCGCCGCAACGCGCGGCGGCTGGAGGGCCGCCGGCGTCCACGACGGCAAGACGGGAACCCTGGTGCCCGGCGCGCCGGCCTCCTACGCGGTCTGGGAGTCCGGGGCCCTGGACGTCCACGCCCCTCGCGACGCCGTTCAGCGCTGGTCGACCGACCCACGCGCCCGGGTGCCGGCCCTACCGCGCCTGGGCCCGAACGACGCCCTGCCGCGTTGCCGACGGACGGTGCATCGGGGCGCTGTCATCCATGGCTAGGGAATGGTTCGGCCGAAAGGACCGTCCCGGCCACACCGACGAGCCCGACCCGGACGCCGGCCAACCGGCGCACCCGGACAGCGACCCGATAAGCGACGAAGCCGAATCGGAGCGCGACGACGAGCCCGCCGGCGTCGACCTGAAGCCCGAACCCGACCCGCAACCCGCCGCCCCGCCACTGACGGATCGCCTGGGGGCCGTGGGACGCCGGGTGGTCGCGGGACTTGGCGCGGCGGCGCTCGCGCGGCTGCCCGCGGTCCGGGCCGCCATGCTGCCACGGCTGACCCGGTTGGTGTGCGCCGTGGCAGGGGGTGTACTGCTCTTCACCAGCTTCCCGTCGCTGAACTGGTGGTGGGGCGCGGTCGTCGCGGCCGCCCTGCTGGCCTGGGTGCTCAAGCATCCGGCGACGACGCCGGCGGGCGGTTTAGGCTACGGGTTCCTCTTCGGGCTGGCCTTCTATCTGCCGCTGCTGCCCTGGATCAGCATGCTCGTTGGCGCCGTGCCCTGGACGGTGTTGGCGATGACGTGTGCGGTGTTTCCGGCCCTCTTCGGCCTGTGCGCCGTGCTCGTGCGCCAGCTGCCGGGCTGGCCCGTGTGGTTCGCGCTGGTGTGGACGGCCCAGGAGTGGCTGAAATCGATCGTCCCGTTCGGCGGCTTCCCGTGGGGGTCGGTCGCATTCGGCCAGGCGCAGGGCCCCTTCCTGCCGTTGGCCAAGCTCGGGGGCGCCCCGCTGCTCTCCATGGCGATCGTGCTGGTTGGGTTCAGCGCGACCGCCATCGAGCTGGAGATCGTGAAGTGGTGGCGCACCGGTAGTCGCGTCCATCGCGGGGTCGGCGACGACGAACCGGCGACCGCCGATACGGCGCCGCCCGCAGTGGTGCTGCCGGGCGTCTGCATATGTCTGGTGTTGTTCGCGTCCGTCATCGTCTGGCCGCAGGTTCGCCACGCCGGCACGGGATCGGGCGGCGAGCCCTCGGTCACCGTCGCGGTGGTGCAAGGCAACGTGCCGCGGCTGGGCCTCGACTTCAACGCGCAGCGTCGGGCGGTGCTCGACAACCACGTCCGCGAGACGCTGCGGCTGGCGGAGGACGTGCGCGCGGGACAGGCGCCGCAACCTCAATTCGTCATCTGGCCGGAGGACTCCTCGGACATCGACCCGCTGGCCAATGTCGACGCCGCGCTGGAGATATCGCAGGCCGCGACCGCGATCGGCGCGCCGATCCTGATCGGCACCGTGTCGGAACTGCCCGGCAGCCCGCCGGAGAACCCCCAGTACACCAACACCATGATCGTGTGGAATCCGTCCACCGGGCCGGCCGACCGGCACGACAAGGAGATCGTGCAGCCTTTCGGCGAATACCTGCCGATGCCGTGGCTGTTCAAGCGTCTTTCCGGGTACGCCAACCGCGCCGGGAACATGGTGCCCCGCCCGGGCCGGGATGTCGTGCACATCGCCGGGGTGCCGGTCGGGCTCGCCACCTGCTGGGAAGTGATCTTCGACCGCGTCCCGCGAAAAGCGGTGCTCAACGGTGCCCAGCTGCTGGCCGTGCCGAGCAACAACGCCACGTTCAACAAGACGATGAGCGAGCAGCAGCTGGGATTCGCCAAGGTGCGGGCCGTCGAGCACGATCGATACGTGGTGGTCGCCGGCACCACCGGGATCAGCGCGGTGATTGCGCCGGACGGCGCCGAGTTGGTGCGCACGGACTTCTTCCAGCCCGATTACCTGGACATCCAGGTGCGCCTGAAGACCAAACTGACGCCGGCGACCCGCTGGGGCCCGATGCTGCAATGGCTGCTGGTCGCGACGGCCGGAGCGGCCATCCTGGCCGGGATACGGCACAATAGATGGTTCCCGCGTCCGATTCGTCGGAGGTCCGAGGCCCCGGTCGAATCCCCAAACGCCGGTACGCCCACGGGCGAAACCCCGCCCGACGAGGCTGACTCGGACAGTCCGCCCGACGAGGGCGGGAACCAGACGCCGCCGGACGACGGCGGTGACTACACTCCGCTCCACGAGGGCGGCCGACGACCGTCGCGTAATTTCGGGCGACACAGAGGAGCTACATGACCACCGGCCAGCAGGCGCCCCGGGACCCGGGAAGTCGTCCCAGCGAGCGCGTCCTGGTGATCATCCCCACCTACAACGAGCGGGAGAACCTGCCGGTGATCCACCGGCGGCTGAAGGACGCCTGCCCCCACGTGCACCTGCTCATCGTCGACGACAGCAGCCCCGACGGCACCGGCGAACTCGCCGAGGAGCTGGCGGCCTCCGATGCCGGTCGCACCCACGTGATGCACCGCACCGCCAAGGACGGCCTGGGCGCGGCGTACCTGGCGGGCTTCGCCTGGGGCCTGAGCCGCGATTACTCGGTGCTGGTGGAAATGGATGCCGACGGCAGCCACGCGCCCGAACAGCTGCACCGGCTGCTGGACGCCGTCGACGCCGGAGCCGACCTGGCCATCGGGTCCCGCTACGTCGAGGGCGGGACGGTGCGGAATTGGCCCTGGCGGCGCTGGGCGCTGTCGTGGACGGCCAACACCTATGCACGGCTCGCGCTGGGGATTGGTGTCCATGACATCACCGCCGGCTACCGCGCCTACCGCCGCGAAGTCCTCGAGGCGATCGGTCTCGAGGCGGTGGACTCCAAGGGCTACTGCTTCCAGATCGACCTGACCTGGCGCACGGTGTGCAACGGGTTCGTCGTCGTCGAGGTGCCGATCACCTTCACCGAGCGTGAACTCGGCGTCTCGAAGATGAGTGGCTCGAACATCCGCGAGGCGCTGGTCAAGGTCACGCGGTGGGGCGTCGAGGGCCGCAAGAACCGCGCCGGCACCCAGCGCGCCGACAACCGCACCTAAGCGGTCGGGGTCAGCCGCGGCGGCGTGACCGGATGATGTCGAGCCGCTCCTTGAGCAGCTCTTCGAGTTCTTCGACGCTGCGCCGCTCCAGCAACATGTCCCAGTGCGTGCGCGGCGGCTTCACCTTCTTCGGCTCGGGCAGGTCGCCCTCGATCAGGGTGCCTTCCATGCCGTTGCGGCACAGCCAGGTGCCGGGAATCTCAGCGTCGTCGGCGAAAGGAACCTCGAACTCCTCGCCGTTCTCGGTGCGGTACCGCGCAATCTGACGCGGCGCGAGGTCGTGGTTGCGGTCGGTCTCGTAGCTCACGGCTCCGAGGCGACTGCCCCTAAGGACGCGATCAGCCATGTTGCTACTCCTCTAGGTCCTGTGAACTGTCGGGCTGCTGTGGTGCAATTCTGTCCGCTTGGCAAACGTTGCGGCGCTCTGCGTAGTTCCCGGGTTTGGCGGCCGGCGTACGCGACGCGACCTTCAATGATACCGGGATCGCCGCGCAATCCCGACTAAAGTCGGCAGGCGTGAGCCGTCGCACCCACCCACAGCCTTGCCGCTGGTGCGGTCGAGACGTGTCCGACGCCGGGATGGGACGTCGCCGCCAGTACTGCCGGCAGTCGTGCCGGCAGCGGGCGTACGAACAACGCGCGTCGATGACCCGGGGCGGCGCCGGGACCTCACTGGAGTTGCCTCCCGACGCGGTGGTCCTGTCGGCCGACGACGCGGTCGACCTGTCCGACCGGGTCTACCAGGTGCGGTGCGCGGCGGAGGATGTCGCCACCGCGCTCGACGAAGGAGCCCAGGCAACCGAACTGCGCGAATTGTGCGACGTGCTGATCCGGGCCGCCCGGGCGGCCGATGGCTGGCGCCGGGCGGGTGTCTGACCCGTCCTGACCACTATCGATGCATAGCCGGGTACAGTCGCGCCATGGAAGGCGCGTCAGTTGTATCACTGCGTACCTGGGTCTTGAGAGGCCCCGATACCCGCGGGCGCAACGGCGCGTTCCGGATCCCCTTGGACAGGGCGTGCCTCACGCCGAAGCCGGTCTTCCTGTAGCAGCCGGGAGCATCGGACGTTTTGAAATACCGTCAGAGTTGGCCATACTCACCAGCGACATTCTTGGGCCGGAGAGCGGCACGACATCGCATCGTGCAGCAATTTCCGTGACTCGGCGAGAGTCGCATCGGGACAGCTGACGGCCAAGTTAGGCGAGAGGTAGTGATGGTGGATCAACTCCAGCATGCGACCGAAGCGCTGCGAAAAGCGCTGGTCCAGGTCGAGCGCCTGAAACGCACCAACCGTGCGCTGCTGGAGCGATCGAGCGAGCCGATCGCGATCGTCGGTATGTCCTGCCGCTTCCCCGGCGGAGTCGAGACGCCAGAAGACCTGTGGCAGATGGTCGCCGACGGCCGCGACGTGATAACGGAGTTTCCCACCGATCGCGGCTGGGACCTGGCCGGCCTGTTCGACCCGGACCCCGACGCGCGCCACAAGACGTACGCGCAGACCGGCGGCTTCGTGGACGGTGTCGCCGACTTCGATGCCGCCTTCTTCGGCATCGCTCCGAGCGAGGCGCTCGCGATGGACCCACAACATCGCATGTTGCTCGAATTGTCGTGGGAGGCGCTGGAGCGGGGCGGGATCGACCCCAGCGGGCTGCGGGGTAGCGCGACGGGTGTGTTCGCCGGCCTCATCGTCCAGGGCTACGGCATGCTCGCAGAGGAGATCGAGGGTTACCGCCTGACGGGCATGACCTCTAGCGTCGCCTCCGGCCGGGTGTCGTACGTGCTGGGGCTCGAGGGCCCGGCTGTGTCGGTGGACACGGCGTGCTCGTCGTCGTTGGTGGCGTTGCACATGGCGGTGCAGTCGTTGCGTTCGGGGGAGTGCGATCTGGCGCTGGCCGGCGGCGCGACCGTCAACGCCACCCCGACGGTCTTCGTCGAATTCAGCCGCCACCGCGGGCTGGCCCCAGACGGCCGGTGCAAGGCTTACGCCGGAGCCGCCGACGGCGTCGGCTGGTCGGAGGGCGGCGCGATGCTGGTCGTCGAGCGGCTCTCGGACGCGCGGCGGTTGGGTCATCCGGTGCTGGCTCTGGTGCGGGGCACGGCGGTCAATCAGGACGGTGCGTCGAACGGGTTGACCGCGCCGAATGGTCCGTCACAGCAGCGGGTGGTGCGTGCGGCATTGTCCAATGCCGGCTTGTCGCCGGCCGACGTCGACGTGGTGGAAGGCCACGGAACGGGCACCACGTTGGGCGACCCCATCGAGGCCCAGGCGTTGTTGGCGACGTACGGTCAAGATCGGTCCGAGCCGCTATGGCTGGGGTCGATCAAGTCGAACATGGGCCACACGCAGGCCGCGGCGGGCGTGGCCGGTGTGATCAAGATGGTCGAGGCCATGCGCCACGAAATGTTCCCGGCGACATTGCATGTGGACGCACCCAGCCCGCATGTCGATTGGTCGGCGGGATCGGTGTCGTTGCTGACCGAGGCGCAGCCCTGGCCGGCGACTCGCGAACAGGGCCGGGTGCAACGGGCCGGCGTGTCGTCGTTCGGGATCAGCGGCACCAACGCACACGTGATCGTCGAGGCGGTCCCGGCGCCCGAGCCGCCGGAGGACCGCCCGAAGCCCGTGGCGGTGCCGTGGGTGGTGTCCGCTAAATCGTTGCCGGCGTTGAGGTCTCAGGCTGCCCGCCTGGCCGGGCATGTGCGCGGCCATGGTGAGCTCGATGTCGCCGACGTGGCCTGGTCGCTGGCGGGTCGCGCGACCTTCGAGCATCGGGCCGTCGTCATCGGTGGCGATCGCGACCGGTTGCTGGCCGGGCTGGATGAGTTGGCCGGCCCCGATATTCAGGACCTGACCGGCACCGTCATCCAGGGCGGCGCGCTACCGGCCGGCAAGAACGTCTTCGTGTTCCCGGGCCAAGGTTCCCAATGGCTGGGCATGGGCATCGAATTGCTCGAAACCGCACCGGTATTCGCACAGCAGATCGACGCGTGCGCGGAAGCGTTCGCGGAATTCGTCGACTGGTCGCTGATCGACGTTCTGCGTGGCGCCCCCGGGGCGCCGGGTATGGATCGCGTGGACGTGGTGCAGCCGGTGCTGTTCGCCGTGATGGTGTCGCTGGCCGAACTGTGGAAATCGGTCGGAGTCAGCCCAGACGCGGTGATCGGCCATTCACAGGGTGAGATCGCCGCGGCGTATGTCGCGGGTGCTCTCTCGCTGCGCGACGCCGCTCGGGTGGTCACGCTGCGCAGCAAGTTGCTGCGTTCGCTGGCCCACTCCGGGGGCATGCTGTCGATCGCATGCAGCACAGAGCGCGCACGGGAATTGTTAGCGCCCTACGGCAATCGTGTCAGCATCGCGGCCGTCAACGGCCCTTCTGCGGTGGTGGTATCGGGTGAAGTGGCCGCCCTCGACGAACTAGTCGGGTTCTGCGCCGACCTCGAGCTGCGCACCCGCCGGATCGACGTCGACTATGCGTCGCACTCGGTCGAGGTCGAGGCCATTCGTGACGAGCTGGCCGAGGCTCTGGCCGGTATCGAACCGAGTTCCTCGCGTATCGCCTTCTTCTCTACGGTGACCGGAAATCGTTTGGACACCGCCGGTTTGGACGCCGCATACTGGTATCGCAACATCCGGCAGACCGTCCAGTTCGACCAGGCCGTGCGCGCCGCATGCGAGCACGGGTACCGCACGTTCATCGAATCCAGTCCGCATCCCGCGCTGATCGCCGGAATCGAAGACACCTGCAACGACTGCACCGCCGGCGACTCTGAGGCCATCGTGGTTCCCACCCTGGGCCGTGATGACGGCGGTCTCAAGCGGTTCCTGGCGTCGGCCGCTGCCGCATTCGTGGCGGGCGTGAGCGTCGATTGGCGTGGAGTGTTGGCCGGGGCGAGCTACGTGGAGCTGCCGACGTACGCCTTTGACCGGCGCAGGTTTTGGCTGTCCGGTGAGGGTATCGGGGCCGACGCCGCGGGTTTGGGGCTGGGCACCAGCGAGCACGCGTTGCTCAGCGCGGTCGTGGAGCTGCCGGCTTCGGACGGGGTGGTGCTGACGGGTCGTTTGTCGCCCAGCCTGCAGGGGTGGTTGGCCGATCACGCGGTCTCCGGTGCCGCGGTGTTCCCGGGCGCTGGGTTCGTCGAGCTGGCGATCCGGGCCGGTGACGAAGTCGGCTGTTCGGTGGTCGACGAACTGACGCTGCAGGCGCCCCTGATGCTGCCTGCCTCCAGTTCGGTTGCCGTACAGGTGGTTGTCGGTCCCAGCGAAGAATCGGGCCGGCGCGCCGTCTCGGTGTTTTCCCGCGCGGACGCCGGTTCGGGATGGGTATGCCACGCGGAAGGGGTGTTGAGCTCGCGTTCGATTGCGCCCAGCGCCGATCTGTCGGTGTGGCCGCCCGAGGGTGCGGCCGCCGTGGACGTGGCCGACGGCTACGACCAGCTGGCAGCCCACGGATACGGCTACGGCCCGGCGTTCCGGGGATTGACCGCGACGTGGATCCGCGGCGACGAGGTGTTCGCGGAGGTGCGGCTGCCGGACGCGGCGGGAGGCGTCGGCGGGTTCGGAGTGCACCCGGCGTTGCTCGACGCGGCGATGCACGCCGTCATCATGGCCCGGCTGGCGGCGGGCCAGCCTGTCGAAGTGATGCTGCCGTTCTCGTGGCAGGACGTCTCGTTGCACGCCGCGGGTGCGACCGCGGTCCGCGCGCGGATAGCGCCGACCAACGGCACCAGCGCAATCTCGATCGAACTCGCTGACGGGCTGGGCTTGCCGGTGTTGTCCGTGGGCGCGATGGCTGCCCGCCCGGTGAGCGAGCGGCAGCTGCGCGCGGCGGTGTCGAGCTCGGGCCCCGAGCGGCTGTTCGAGGTGGTGTGGTCGCCGGCGGCTGCGGCGGCCAACGCCAACCCGGCGACCGCTTACCAGCTTTTGGAATCGGTTGTCACCGAACAGGATCCGGTCACCGCAACCTATGAGCGCACCCACCAGGCGTTGACCGCCGTGCAGTCGTGGTTGACCGAACACGACTCCGGTGTGCTGATCGTGGCGACTCGCGGCGCCGTGGGATTGGCGGGAGAAGACATCAGCGATCTGCCCGGCGCAGCGGTATGGGGTCTGGTGCGCTCGGCGCAAACGGAGCATCCCGGCCGCATCGTCCTGGTGGATTCCGATGTGCCGCTGGATGATCAGGCAGCCGCGTCGGCGCTCGCGGTCGGGGAGCCGCAGATATTGCTGCGCAACGGACAGGTCTACACGGCGCGGGTGCGGCCCAGCCGCGCCGTCGACGACCTCTTGGTACCTCCGGGCGACGGGCCCTGGCGACTGGGTATCGGCACCGCCGGCACGTTCGAAAACCTGCGGCTTGAGCCGGTTCCCAACGCCGACGCTCCATTGGAGCCCGGTCACGTTCGGGTGGCGCTGCGCGCAATCGCCGCCAACTTCCGCGACATCATGATCACCCTGGGCATGTTCACCCACGACGCGCTGCTCGGCGGTGAAGGCGCCGGCGTGGTGGTGGAAGTCGGCCCGGGCGTCACCGACTTCGCCGTCGGCGACTCGGTTTACGGGTTCTTCCCCGACGGAAGCGGCACGCTGGTCGCCGGCGATGTCCGCCTGCTGCAGCCGATGCCGGCGGATTGGTCATACGCCGAAGCCGCCGCCATCTCGGCCGTGTTCACCACCGCGTACATGGCCTTCGTGCACCTCGCCGACGTCAAGCCGGGTCAACGGGTGTTGGTCCATGCGGCCGCCGGTGGGGTGGGAATGGCGGCGGTCCAGTTGGGCCGGCATTTGGGTCTCGAGATTTTCGCGACGGCCAGCCGGGGTAAGTGGGACACGTTGCGGGCCATGGGCTTCGACGAGGATCACATCTCGGATTCCCGCAGCCTGGATTTCGAGGACAAATTCCGGGCGGTGACCGGTGGCCGCGGCATGGATGTGGTGCTGGATTCGCTGGCCGGCGACTTCGTGGATGCCTCGCTGCGGCTGGTGGCCCCCGGTGGCGTGTTCTTGGAAATGGGCAAGACCGACATCCGCGACCCCGGTGTGATCGCCCAGGAATATCCGGGCGTGCGGTACCGCGCCTTCGACCTCTTCGAGCCCGGCCGTCCCCGGATGCACCAATGGATGATCGAGTTGGCCGGGCTTTTCGACGCCGGTGCGCTGCGGCCGTTGCCGGTGACCACCTTCGATATTCGACGCGCTCGCGCGGCGTTGCGGTACCTGAGCCAGGCCCGCCACATCGGCAAGGTCGTCATGACGGTTCCCGACGCGTCGCTGGCATCGGGCACCGTGCTGATCACCGGTGGAACCGGAATGGCGGGTTCGACGCTGGCCCGCCACTTGGTGACGCAACACGGTGTGCAGAACTTGGTGTTGCTGAGCCGCAGCGGTCCCGATGCGCCGGGGTCTGCCGAGTTGATCGCCGAATTGGAGGAAGCCGGAGCCCGGGTGCGCGCGGTCGCGTGCGACGCGGCCGACCGGGAGGCGTTGGCCTCGGTGATCGCCGATATCCCGGCGAGCCATCCACTGACCGGGGTGATCCATGCCGCCGGTGTGCTCGACGACGCGGTGGTCACCTCATTGACGCCGGAGCGAGTGGATGCGGTGTTGCGCGCCAAGGTGGATGCGGCCTGGAACCTGCACGAGCTCACCCGCGATCTCGACCTGTCGGTGTTCGTCGTGTTTTCGTCGATGGCCGGGCTGGTGGGATCGTCGGGCCAGGCCAACTACGCTGCGGCCAACTCCTTCCTGGACGGGTTGGCCGCGCATCGGCGCAGCCATGGATTGCCGGCGATCGCGCTGGGATGGGGTCTGTGGGACCAGGCCAGCGCCATGACCGGTGGGCTGGACGCCGCCGACCTCGCCCGGCTCGGGCGCGACGGGATCTTGGCCTTGTCGTCGGACGAGGCGATGGACTTGTTCGACACCGCGCTGATTGTCGATGAGCCGTTCATGGCGCCCGCCCGCATCGACCTGGGCGCCCTTCGTGCCCACGCCGCCGCGGTGCCACCCATGTTCGCCGACCTGGTCAACGCGCCCGCGCGCCGCCAGGTCGACGAGTCGCTGGCGGCCGCCAAGTCGAAATCGGCTCTGGCGCATCGTCTGCACGGGCTCCCCGAACCCCAACAGCACGCCGTGCTGTTGGACCTGGTCCGCTCGCACATCGCCACGGTGCTGGGTAACACCACGCCGGAGGCGATCGACCCGGACAAGGCGTTCCAGGATTTGGGCTTCGACTCGCTGACCGCGGTCGAAATGCGTAACCGGCTGAAAACCGCTACCGGACTGGCGCTTTCGCCCACCCTCATCTTCGACTACCCGACACCGAACGGCCTGGCGGGCTACATCCGTAGCGAACTTGCCGGAGTGCCACAAGAAATCACGCCCGCCCCGGTGGTTCGCGCCGTCGGCGACGACCCGATCGTGATCGTCGGCATGTCGTGCCGCTATCCGGGCGGGGTGAATTCCCCCGACGATCTATGGCAGATGCTCATCGAACGCCGCGACGTGCTCTCAGCGTTTCCCACCGACCGCGGCTGGGACCTGGCCGGCATCTACAACCCGGACCCCGACGTCCCGGGAACCTGCTACACGCGCACGGGCGGCTTCGTGGACGGTGTCGCGGACTTTGACCCCGCCTTCTTCGGCATCGCGCCGAGCGAGGCGCTGGCCATGGATCCGCAGCAGCGAATGTTCCTCGAACTCTCCTGGGAAGCCTTGGAGCGAGCCGGAATTGAACCCGGCGCGTTGCGGGGCAGCGCCACCGGCATATTCGCCGGGGTGTACACCCAGGGCTACGGCATGGGCGCCGCCCCGGCCGCGGAAGGCTTCCGCCTGACCGGGCAGTCGTCGAGTGTGGCGTCGGGCCGGGTGTCGTACGTGCTGGGGCTCGAGGGCCCGGCGGTGTCGGTGGACACGGCGTGTTCGTCGTCGTTGGTGGCGCTTCATATGGCGGCGCAGTCGCTGCGCTCGGGGGAGTGCGATCTGGCGCTGGCCGGCGGCGTCACCGTCAATGCCACACCGGACATCTTCGTGGAGTTCAGCCGCATGCGCGGGCTCTCCGCGGATGGCCGGTGCAAGGCGTATGCGGGGGCCGCCGACGGCACAGGATTCTCCGAGGGCGGCGGCATGCTCGTCGTCGAGCGCTTGTCGGATGCGCAGCGGCTGGGGCACCCGGTGCTGGCGGTGATGCGGGGCTCGGCGATCAATCAGGACGGCGCCTCCAACGGGCTGACCGCGCCCAACGGTCCGTCCCAGCAGCGGGTGGTGCGCGCCGCGCTGGCCAATGCGGGACTGTCCGGGGCCGAGGTCGACGTGGTGGAAGGCCACGGCACGGGAACCACGTTGGGCGATCCCATTGAGGCCCAGGCGTTGTTGGCGACCTACGGGCAAGACCGTGCCGAGCCACTGCTCTTGGGATCGATCAAGTCGAACATGGGCCACACGCAGGCCGCCGCCGGTGTGGCCGGCGTGATCAAGATGGTGCTGGCGATGCGCCATGATCTGCTGCCGGCAACGCTGCACGTCGACGAACCCAGTCCGCACGTCGACTGGTCGGTGGGATCGGTGTCGCTGCTCACGGAGCCGCGGCCCTGGAAGGCAAATCGTCCGCGCCGGGCCGGCGTGTCATCATTCGGCATCAGCGGCACCAACGCGCACGTGATCATCGAGGCCGCACCGCCCGCGTCCGTGCCTGTGGTGGAACGCGCCAAATCGCCGGTCGTGCCGTGCGTGGTGTCGGCAAAGTCATTGCCGGCGTTGGGCTCCCAAGCGGCGCGGCTCGCCGAGCACCTACGCCGGCGCAGCGAGCTTGACGTCGGCGATATGGCGTGGTCGTTGGCGGGCCGATCGAACTTCGAGCACCGGGCCGTGGTTGTCGGCGGTGATCGCGAGCAGTTGCTGGCCGGCCTCGACGAGTTGGCCGCCGGTGAAGTCGGATCAGTCGTCCAGGGCGCGGCGACGCCCGGCGGCAAGACCGTGTTCGTCTTCCCCGGCCAGGGCGCCCAAATCCTCGGCATGGGCATGGGCTTGCACGCCGCCTACCCGGTGTTTGCCGAGGCGTTCAACACCGTCGTGGCAGAGCTCGACCGGCATCTGCTGCGGCCCTTGCGCGAAGTCATGTGGGGACATGACGAAAACCTCTTGAACACCACCGAATTCGCCCAGCCGGCGTTGTTCGCGGTGGAAGTCGCCTTATTCCGGTTGCTCGAATCCTGGGGTATCCACCCCGACTTCGTGCTGGGCCACTCGATCGGAGAGTTGTCGGCCGCGCACGTCGCCGGCGTCCTGTCGCTGGAGAACGCGGCGGTACTGGTCGCCGCTCGCGGCCGCTTCATGCAGGCCCTGCCGGAGGGCGGGGCGATGGTCGCCGTGCAGGCCGCCGAAGACGAGGTGCGGCCGCTGCTGGTGCCCTCCGACCAAGCCAGCGTCGGCATCGCCGCCGTCAACGGGCCTACGTCGGTGGTCATTTCGGGCGCCGAGGACAAGGTGGCCGCGCTCGCGACCCGACTCCGCGCCGACGGTCGCCGCGTCCACCAACTGGCGGTGTCCCACGCGTTCCACTCGCCGTTGATGGATCCGATGATCGACGAATTCGGCACGGTCGCAGCCGGACTCGCCGTCGGTAAACCGACGATACCGATCGTGTCCAACCTGACCGGGCAGCTGGCGGACGACGACTTCGCTTCGCCGGCCTACTGGAAACGGCACATTCGCGAAGCGGTGCGGTTCGCCGACAGCGTGCGCTTCGTGCACGCGGGCGGCGGTAACCGCTTCCTCGAGGTGGGCCCCAGCAGCGGGCTCACGGCATCGATCGAAGAGTCGCTTGCCGACGCTCCGATCATCACCATGTCGGCGTTGCGCAAGGACCGCCCGGAACCGGTGACCCTGACCAATGCGGTCGCGCAGGGATTTGTCGCCGGGATGGACGTGGATTGGCGCGGCGCAATCGGCAGTGCCGGCTTCAAAGCCAATTTCGTGGAGCTGCCCACCTATGCGTTTGAGCGCCGGAGATTCTGGCTGTGCGGCGACGGCGCCACGGTCGACGCCGCGGGTTTGGGGCTCGCACCCGGCGAGCACGCGCTGCTCGGTGCCGTGGTGGAACTGCCGGCCTCCGGCGGGGTGGTGCTGACCGGTCGGCTGTCGCCCGGTGCGCAGGGCTGGTTGGCCGACCACGCCGTCGGCGGCGTGGTGCTGTTCCCCGGAGCGGGATTCGTGGAGCTGGCGATCCGCGCCGGCGACGAGGTGGGCTGTGGGATTGTCGATGAACTGAATCTGGCGGCGCCGCTGGTGTTGCCGGGCTCCGGATCGGTCGCGGTGCAGGTCGTGGTCGGCGGCGCGGACGAATCGGGCGCCCGTGCCGTGTCGGTCTTTTCGCGCGCCGGCGCGGATTCGGCCTGGTCGTTGCACGCCGAGGGTGTGCTGCGTGCGGGCTCGGTGCAGCCGAGCGCGGACCTGTCGGTGTGGCCACCGATCGGTGCGACCGCGGTGGATGTCGGTGACGGTTATGAGCGGCTGGCCGAGCGCGGGTATGGATACGGGCCCGCATTCCGCGGCCTGACCTCGATGTGGCGCCGCGGTGACGAAGTGTTCGCTGAGGTGACCCTGCCCGCGGACACCGGGGTCTCGCCGGCCGGGTTCGGCGTCCACCCGGCGATGCTCGACGCGGCATTGCACGCGGTGATCTTGGCCTCGGACGGCGATGAACTCGCCGAAGGTTCGATGCTGGTGCCGTTCTCGTGGCAGCAAGTCTCGTTGCACGCCGCGGGCGCGACGGCGGTGCGGGCGCGGATCGTGCCGGTGAGTGATTCGGCGGTGTCGATCGAACTCGCGGACGGATTGGGGCTGCCGGTGCTCTCGGTGGCGTCGATGGTGGCCCGGCCGGTGACCGACCAGCAGCTGTTGGCGGCGGTGTCGAATTCTGGACCGGACCGGCTCTTCGAGGTCATCTGGTCGGCGCAGCGGTCGACGTCGGTGCAGCCCGTCTCGGTCTCTTACTGGGGCGCAACCGAATTGGACAGCCCCGACGCGCAACCGTCGGCGGTGGTGTTCGAGTCGGCGCCGGTGGTCGACGATGTCGTGGCCGACGTATACGCGGCCACCCGGGCGGTACTGCCCGTGCTGCAGTCCTGGCTGGCCCGTGAGGGGGCGGGGACCCTGGTGGTGGCAACCCGCGGTGCAATGGCGTTGCCGGGGGAGGACGTCACCGATCTTGCGGGCGCGGCCGTGTGGGGACTGGTGCGCTCCGCACAGACCGAACACCCCGGCCGGATCGTGCTCGTCGACACCGATGGTCGGTTGGACGATGAGTCCGTCGCCGCGATCTTGTCGGTCGGTGAGCCGCAGGTTTTGCTGCGCGACTCAACGGTGTACATCGCGCGGGTGCACGGCAGTCGCGCCGTAGGCGGTCTGCTGGTGCCCCCGGCTGGCGGGCCGTGGCGACTGGGCATGAGCAGTTCCGGCACCTTCGAGAACCTGCGGTTGGAGCGCATCCCGGACGCCGACGTCCCGCTGGGACCCGGGCAGGTTCGTGTTGCGCTGTCGGCCCTGGCCGCCAACTTCCGCGACGTGATGATCGCGCTGGGGCTGTACCCGGATCCGGATGCCGTGATGGGCATCGAGGCATCCGGTGTGGTCTTGGAAACTGGCCCGGAAACCGCACCGGGCGAGGGACGTTTCGCGATCGGCGACCGCGTCATGGGCCTGTTTCCCGATGGCACCGGCACGATCGCCAGGACCGACGAGCGGCTGCTCACCAAGATGCCGGCCGGGTGGTCGTACACAGCGGCCGCCACGACCACGGTGGTGTTCGCCACCGCCTTCTACGCGCTGGTGGACCTGGCCGCCGCCAAGCGGGGCCAGCGGGTGCTAGTGCACGCCGCCGCCGGTGGGGTGGGAATGGCCGCGGTGCAGCTGGCGCGCCACCTGGGCCTGGAAGTTTTCGCCACCGCCAGCCGCGGCAAGTGGGACACGCTGCGGGCCATGGGCTTTGACGAGGATCACATCTCGGATTCCCGCAGCCTGGACTTCGAGGACAAGTTCCGGGCGGTCACCGGCGGGCGTGGCGTGGACCTGGTGCTGGACTCGCTGTCCGGCGACTTCGTGGATGCTTCCCTGCGACTCGTCGCGCCCGGCGGCGTGTTCCTGGAGATGGGCAAGACCGACATGCGCGAGCCCGGGGCGGTGGCCGAGGAACACCCGGGTGTGCGCTACCGCGCCTTCGATCTGTTCGAGGCCGGGCCGGACCGCCTTCAGCAGATACTCGACGAGCTGGCCGCGTTGTTCGGCGACGACGTGCTACGCCCGTTGCCGGTGACCAGGTTTGACGTACGACGCGCGCCTGCGGCATTGCGGTATCTGAGTCAGGCCCGCCACGTGGGCAAGGTCGTGATGACGATGCCGGACGCCTGGGCGGCGGGCACCGTGTTGATCACCGGTGCGACCGGGATGGCGGGTTCGGCGTTGGCGCGCCACGTGGTGACCCGCCACGACGCGCGGCACCTGGTGTTGGTGAGCCGGCGTGGCCTGGACGCGCCGGGGGCCGCGGAATTGGTGTCGGAGCTCAGCGCCGCCGGCGCCCAGGTGCAGGTGGTGGCCTGTGACGCCGCCGACCGCGAGGCGCTGGCCAAGGTGATCGCCGATATCCCGGTGCAGCGGCCGCTGTCGGGAGTGATTCACGCGGCCGGCGTGCTCGACGACGCGGTGATTTCGTCGCTCACCCCTGAGCGGGTGGAGGCGGTGTTGCGGGCCAAGGTCGATGCGGCCTGGAACCTGCACGAGCTGACCCGCGACCTGGATGTGTCTGCGTTCGTCATGTTTTCGTCGATGGCGGGGTTGGCGGGTGCCTCGGGTCAAGCCAACTACGCGGCGGCGAACTCGTTCCTGGACGGATTGGCCGTGCACCGGCGCACGCATGGCTTGCCGGCGATGTCGCTGGCCTGGGGTCTGTGGGATCAGGCCAGCGCCATGACCGGCGCGCTCGGTGCGGCCGATCGTGCCCGGTTCGGCCGCGACGGAATTGTCGCGATGTCCTCCGACGAGGCGCTGGAACTGATGGACACCGCGCTCATCGTCGACGAGCCGTTCCTGCTGCCCGCCCACATCGACCTTGCCGCACTGCGAGTCAAGTTCGATAGCGGGACGTTGCCGCCGATGTTCATCGATCTGATCAACGCGCCGACCCGGCGTCAGGTCGACGATTCCCTGGCTGCGGCGAAGTCGAAATCGGCGCTGCTGCAACGCCTCGAGGGGTTGCCCGAGGACGAGCAGCAGGCGGTTCTGCTGGACTTGGTACGTGCCAACATCGCCACCGTGCTCGGCAATTCCAGCCCCGAGTCCATCGATCCGGACCGGGCCTTCCAGGAGCTGGGTTTCGACTCGCTGACCGCGGTCGAGATGCGCAACCGGCTGAAATCCGCTACCGGCCTGGCCCTGTCACCCACGCTGATCTTCGACTACCCGAACTCCGCCGCGCTGGCCGGTTACATGCACCGCGAACTCGTCGGCGCAGCCGAGCAGCAGAGTCCCGCCGCCGCGCCCGGGGAGGCCGAAATCCAGCGCGCTGTGGGATCGATTCCGGTCAAGCGCCTGCGACAGGCCGGAGTGCTGGAGCTGTTGCTGGCGTTGGCGAATGAAGCCGACGGCAGCCGAGTGGACGGACGGTCGCAGGCCGCCGCGGTGTCCTCGGAGAAGGACATCGCGGACATGGACCTCGAGGATCTGGTCAACGCTGCACTGATGGACGACGACGAGTAACCGTGAGCGTGCGCAAGGGCAGTCAGTGAGAGTCGCCGTCACCGGGGCCAGCGGTGTGCTGGGCCGCGGCCTCGCCGCCCGACTGCTCAGCCAGGGCCACGACGTGGCGGGGATCGCCCGGCACCGACCCGAAAGCTGGCCGAGTGCAGCCGATTTCGTCGTAGCAGACATCCGGAACACCGATGCGGTCAACCGCGCTCTGGCCGGCGCGGACGTTGTCGCGCACTGCGCATGGGCAAAGGGTTTCGCCGATAGCGACGCGGTGAGCCACCAGGTCAACATCGAGGGCACCCGCAACGTGCTGGCGGCGATGGCTGAGACGGGAGCCAGAAGGATCGTTTTCGCATCGTCGTCACATGTTTACGGCGGCGGCGATGCGCCGAAGACCGAGCACGACGCGAGAACGCCGGTCAGTGCCGACGGCCAGCACAAGGCCCGGGTGGAGCAGATGCTTGAGGAATCGGACCTGGAATGGGTCGCGATCCGCTCCGCGCTGATTCTCGGCCGAAGCGTCGACAACTGGGTGCGTCGGCTGCTGGCGCTGCCGGTATTCCTCGACGGGCCGGCCGACCGTCTCATGCAGGTCGTCCACGTCGACGACGTCCTTCGGCTATTCAACCGCGCGATCGTGGACACCGAAATCGGCAGCGGCCCCGTTAATCTCGCCGCCCCGGGCGAGCTGACTTTCCGGCGCGTCGCTGCGGCGCTCGGACGCCCGGTCGTGCGGTTGGGCTTTGGACTGGCCGAACTGCAACTGGTGCACAGCGCCGCGTTCATGGATACCGCGAGGATGCGTGAGCAGTGGGGATTCCGGCCGGCGTGGAACTCCGGTGAATGTGTCGAAGATTTCGCGCTCGCGGTGCGCGGCCGGGTCACCGTGGGTAAGCGGGTGGTCTCGCTACCCTGGCGGATGGCCAGCATCGGCGACCTTCCTTCCGTTGACGCACCGTCCGAGGACGGGGTGAAGCCCAATTGGGCTGGCCCAGATGGAGATAACGGAGAATTCGATACCCCGATCGACCCGCGCTTTCCGACTTTTCTGGCCACCAATTTGTCGGAGGCGCTGCCTGGCCCGTTCTCGCCGGCGTCGGCCTCGGTGACCGTGCGCGGGCTGCGTGCCGGCGGCGTGGCCATTGCCGAGCGGCTGCGGCCCGGCGGCATCATCCAGCGTGAAATCGCCATGCGGACCGTCGCCGTCTTCGCCCACCGGCTCTACGGGGCCATCACCTCGGCGCATTTCATGGCCGAAACCGTACCGTTTGCCAAGCCCGCGACGATCGTCAGCAACAGCGGGTTCTTCGGCCCCAGCATGGCGTCGTTGCCGATCTTCGGTGAGGAGCGTCCACGTTCCGAAACCGGCCGGATCCGAAAGCAACTCCGGACCGTTCGCAACATCGGGGTATTCGGCGTCAACCTGATCGGCCTCAGCGCCGGGTCGTCCAGGGACACCCACGAGTTCGTTGCCGATGTCGATCGCCTGGAACGCCTGGCCGACGACGCCGCCCGGCTGGACGATCGTCGGCTGCTCAGCCTGATCTCGTTGGCGCGCGATGATGTGGTGCACGGCTGGGTGCTGGCGTCGGCGTCGTTCATGCTGTGCGCCGCGTTCAACGTCCTGCTGCGCGGTTTGTGTGGGCGAGACACCGCCGCGCCGGCGGGACCGGAATTGGTCAGTGCGCGATCGGTCGAGGCAATGCAGCGGTTGGTGGTTGCCGCACAGCGCGACCCGAAAGTGACAGCGCTGCTGGCCGAACCGGGGGAGCGGCTGGGCAAGCTGGCCGTCGAGGCGCCGGAGTTTCACGCCGCCGTACTGGCCGAGCTGGCGCTGATCGGGCATCGTGGCCCGGCCGAGCTCGAGATGCTGTCGATCAGCTATGCCGATGATCCCGAGTTGCTCGTCCGGATGGTGACCAGAGCAATGAGCGTCCCCCCTGCGCGCCAGCCACAGCGCCCTCGGATTCCATTGCACGCCAAGCCTGTCGCGCAGCTGGCAGCGCGGCAACTCCGCGACCGCGAAGTCCGTCGCGACAAAGTGGTGCGGGCCAACTGGGTGCTACGCAACCTGATGCGCGAGTACGGGCGCAGGTTGCTCGAGGCCGGAATCTTCCATACCGCCGATGATGTGTTCTATCTGCTCGTCGACGAGCTTGATGCACTCCCGGCAGATGTCGGGGGGCTGGTGGCCCGGCGCCGTGCCGAACAACGCCGGCTGGTCGCCGTGGTTCCGCCGATGGTGTTCAGCGGAAGCTGGCAACCAACCACAACGACGTCGGCGGTGCTCAGTAGCGGGGAAACTCTGCGTGGTGTCGGCGTGTCCGGGGGGAAGGTGCGCGGCCGGGTGCGGATCGTGCGGCCCGAGACGATCGATGACCTCCGACCGGGCGAAGTCCTCGTCGCGGAGGTCACCGACGTCGGATACACCGCCGCGTTCTGCTACGCCGCGGCCGTGGTGACCGAATTGGGCGGCCCGATGTCCCACGCGGCCGTGGTGGCCCGCGAATTCGGCTTTCCCTGTGTGGTGGACGTGCAGGGAGCTACCCAGTCGTTGCCGCCCGGCGCCCTCGTCGAGGTCGACGGCGCCTCGGGCGAGATTCATGTGCTGGAACTGGCGTCTGCGGACCGCCCGCCGCTTTCCGGCGAAGCGCCCTACCCACTGAAATCATCTGAGCCAAAGCGTTAATAGGATCCACCCGCTCGGCTCGCCGGATTGTCGCGGGCATGCGCGCGGGCGTTGGGCGCATGATATCGACGGTCACGCCGCGTCCGTTGCGAGAATCCTCAGCGGCAGCATGGGCAATGTGGAGGTGGGGGATGGCCAGGTGATCTCGGGCAGATATCCGGGCGAAAGCCCGAAATGGGGAATGCGGTTTTACGTCATCGGTCTATACCGCGGCGTCTGATCCAACGAGCTCGAGCGGAAGCCGCGTGGGTCCGCTCATGCCGAGAAGCGGCCTCCAGGGCGGGTTCTCGGTGCACCGTGGATGCGGCAGGCGGTGGGCGAGAATTTTGAGTGCTTCGGAGAGTTCTCGCCTGGCGAGGTTGGCACCGAGGCAGTAGTGAGTTCCCCCGCCGAAGGTAAGGATGGGCGGCGGATCGTCGCGAGTGATGTCGAAACGCGTGGGTTCGTCGTAAATGGACGGATCCCGGTTGGCGGCATAAGTGTTCACGATGATGAAGGTGCCCGCCGGAAATGTGTAGTCGTCAATCGTGACGTCGTCGGTGACACTGCGGAGGGTGCTGCACATCGACGGGGAGTGGCGCATGGTTTCTTCGACGGCTTTCATTCCGAGCTCGGGCCTGTCGCGAAGCAGGGCCCATTGTTCCGGATGCTCACATAAAACTTGCATCGAGGCCGCCAATTGCGTACGGGTGGTGTCGGTTCCGGCCACCAGGATGCTGAACGCCAGCATCCGGACTTCACCGGCGTCGAGCCGGTCGCCGCGATCTTCTGCCCGGATGAGTTCGGAGAGTAGGTCGCCTGTCAGGGTCTTGCGCCGATCGGCGATCATCCCGTCGATGTATTCGTCGAAAGCGTCCCAAGCCCTCAGTACCTGGGGCTCTTCCTCGGCAAGGTTGCAGTCGAAGCTGACTATCTTGAATATGTCCTCTGCCCATTTCGAGAACAGCTGCCAGTCTTGCCGTGGCGCCCCCAACAGTGCACAGATGACTGGGATGGGGTACGGCCGGGCGATCTCCTCGACGAACTCACAACGTCCCCGCGCGACCACGGCATCGACGAGTTCATTGATGACGGCGTGGATCGTTTCGTCCATGCGGGCGGTTGCCCGTGGGGTAAAGGCCCTCGACACCAAGCCGCGCAACCGCCGATGTTCGGCACCCTCCATGCAGAGGATGCTGCGGGCGACCCGGTCCCACAGCTCGCCTGACGTCACTCCGTGCGCGGTGAGGTGAATGCCCGGCGGAATGCCGAACCGCGGGTCGCCGAGCACGGTTCGAGCAAGTTCGTAGGAGAGCACCTCCGGGCCCACGGGGCCCAGCGCGATCGGTGCTACCTCCTGGGCAGCCCGAAATTGCGGATAGATCTCCTGAGGTGTGTCCGTGACGTCGTAGTTCAGCACGGGTAGATCGGCGTCAAAGACACTGGGCTTCGCCGTACCGACGGTCATGATGTCTCCCTGTCGCGGTCTCGATGTGCTCAAATCGGTTGGTAGGGCTTCAGAACGACGCCGATCTGGGCCGCGCCGGTGGGCGCCGCCGGTATCTCGCCGGGGTCGGGGATCATCGTCGCCGTACGCTTGTCGATGATGGTCGAGAGGTGGTCGCGCACTTTCTCGACGGTGAGGTCCGTGTCGGTGTATCCCGCAGTCTGGCCGAAAACGCGCAGGCCGACGTTGCCGGCGCCCGCTTCGAGGTTGGCTCCCGACAGCTCGCAACACTCATGAGCCAGGTAAGCGACGGCGGGCGACACCAGGCTGGTGGGGAAATGCGCTTCCATCAACGAAGTAAACGGCGAAGTCTCATTGAAGTGCCGGATAGCGGTGGTGTTGGCGGCCGGTCCCAACGCGTTGACCTTGATACCGAACGCCGCGCCTTCGACGGCCAGCCCGCGGGTCAATCCAAAGATGCCGCTCTTGGCCGCACCGTAGATGGAAAGGTTCTCGATCCCGAACATCGCGCCCGACGTCGTGTTCACAATCCGTCCATACCCCGCCTCGCGCATGTGCGGCCATGCCGCCCGGCACATCCACACCGTTCCCATCAGGTGCACGTCGATGATCGTGCGGACATCGGCACTGGAAATCTCGTCGAAATGCGCCATGAAGCAGACCCCGGCATTGTTCACCACGATGTCCAGGCGTCCCCAGGTGTCCAGCGCCGTCGTGACGACGCGGCGGGCACCGTCTTCCTCTGCAACGCTGTGTTGATCGGGGACCGCCTCGCCGCCCGCGGCGAGGATCTGTTCGACGACCTGCTCCGCGTTTGCCCGCATGGTTCCTCGCCCGTCGGGGCCCACGCCGAGGTCATTGACCACCACTTTGGCTCCGCGCTCGGCGAGCAGAGTCGCGTGGGACCGGCCTAAACTCGGGTCCTGGCCGCCGGCCCCGGTGACGATGGCAACCCGGCCGTCGAATCGAAGCTCGCTCATGGCAATCCTTTTCGTGGCTTCTTACGGCAGGTTGGTCGACAGGAATGTCAGGGGCAACCCGAACACGGACAAGTCGATTTCCTCGAGATAGTTGCCCTCGCCCTCGAAGCCTTGCCGGAAGCGTGTGGTCGAGCCGTAGCGCTTGGCGATGTCCTCTGCCTCCGACGCTCCGGGAACCTGCACCACCACCGTGAATACGCCGCCATCACCATGACCGGCCAGGAATTCGGTCACCGAAGTGGCCACCTCGGCGGTGGACCCCGGGTTGGGACTGATCAGCTCGATGCCTCGATTCCAATCCAGGAGCACCCGGAGCCCGAGCTCGTCCAAATTGATCTCATCGAAGCTGAACCCCAGCTCGGTAAAAAGCTGTCCCACGGCTTCATGTCGTTCGCGTGCTACCGCGAAGACGACGTGATGCAACCGCGACGATGAGTCAGTCATCCGAAACCTCCAGGCACGATCGGGAAGACGGGTCGGGAAGCGGGATGGTCGCAGGTTGCGTCATCGGGCGCCAAACTCCACAGGCAGACTTGTCGGCCCGCTCATGCCGAGCATCGGCTTCCAGGGTGCCGGTCCGGCACGTCGGGCGTCCGGCAGCCGGTGCGCCAGGATCTTGAGTCCTTCGGCCAGCTCCAGCCTGGCCAGGTTCGCGCCGAGGCAATAGTGCACGCCGCCGCCGAATGTCAGTACCGCCGGCGCCTCCTTGCGGGTGATGTCGAAGCGGTCGGGGTCCTGGTAGATGTCCGGATCGCGGTTGGCTGCAAAAGAATTCACAAAGATGTACGTGCCACTCGGGAAGGTGTATCCGTCCAACTCGACGTCTTCGTTCACGGTGCGGACCGTGTTGCACACGGCGGGCGAGTGGCGCATGCTCTCTTCGACCGCTGACATGGCGAGTTCGGGGCGCTCGCGCAGCATCGCCCACTGCTCCGGGTGATCGAGCAGCGCCTGCAAGGACGCGGCCAGCTGGTTGCGCGTGGTATCCGTTCCGGCAAGCAACAATCCGGCCACCGTCATGCGAAGTTCGTCCGCATTGAGGCGGTCGCCTTGAAAAGTCGGGTCCTCGGCGCGGATGAGGTCAGAGAGCAAGTCGTCGGTCAGGCGGTGTCGTCGCTCGGCGACCATTTCATCGACGTAGGCGTCGAGCTCGGCCCAACCGCGCAGGATCGCGGGCGTTTCGTCGGCGAGATTGACCGAGAAGTTGGCCATCTTGAAGATGGCTTCGGCCCATCGTGAAAACTGTGCCCAGCTTGCACGTGGCGCACCGAGCAATGCACAGATGATCGGGATCGGGTAGTGGCGGGCAATGTCAGTCACAACGTCGCAGCGGCCGGCGTCAATGACGCCATCGACCAGTTCGTTGACGACTTCGCCGATGGTGTCGTGCAGACGCGCGGTGGCCCGTGGGGTGAACGCCCTCGATACCAAGCTTCGCAGCCGATGATGTTCGGAGCCTTCCGCGCAAATGATGCTTCCGACGACTCTGTCCCAAAGCGGGCCCGAGGTCACGCCTTGCGCGCTCAGGTGAAGACCCGGGGGAATGATGAATCGGGTGTCGCGGAGGACGGTGCGCGCGAGCTCGTAAGAGAGGATCTCGGGTCCGAATGGGCCGAGTGCGATTGGGCCGCGTAGCTGCGCTGCCCGGATGCGAGCGCAGACCTCGTGCGGTGACTCGGTGATGTCGTACTCGAGCACCGGAAGTCCCGCCTCAAAGACACTGGGCGCACCGGTTGTTGCGGTCATCAGACGCACGTCCTCTCAGCTCCGTGCCAGTACTCCCCGCGGAAGGAGCAGCGGCAGGTCGTTGTAGGTGGCGATGCCGGGTGGAGCGGCGACCACGGCGGGTATCGCGTTGATCGCCGGCATGGCGGTGATGGTGAGACCCAACATGATGTAGTCATCCAACGTCTCGCCCTGAAAGTCTGGCGGCGGAAGGAAGCTCAGCGTCGTCTTGATCGTCGGTTGGCCTTGCACCTCAATGGTGTAGCCCATGTCCAGCGGCCAATCCGGATCCAGCGTTTGACCCTTGCGCCACCGGCCACGGATCTCGATGATCTCGCGGCCGCCGAAAACACCTTTCCAACGGACGTCTACGCCGGCGACACATCCTTTTGCAATCGTCCAGTCGCCGGGTAACTCAAGATCCTCGGTGGTCTGGGCATACTCGACCTCGCAACGCACTTCGTCGAGCTCCACACCGAGGGCGTCGGCGATCAGCAGCACGGCGTCCCGGAAGACACCGGACCCCTTCTCGGTGATGGCCGGCAAATCTGCCTGGTGAATGGGATAGCCGAAGCCCATCGGCATTTCGGTCTCGGGGGAGTTGTAGATGGTGGTGTCAGCGGATTCCAGCATTGACACCTTGTCCACCCGGTCCGAGAGGCCTGCCGACACGATTGCGAACAGTTGGATGAAACCGGGGTTGATGCCGCTGCCGAAAATGGTCGACCCGCCATGCTTACAGGCCTCGGCGATGCGATCGCGTCCCGTGCCCAGGAAGTGGCCGGTGACGAACCCTGCCGTGCCCACCACATTGATACCCGCTTCGAGGATGCGGACCAGCTCATCGACATCGGCGAACATCGGGTTGTAGACCACACAGTCCGGCTTGAGCGCGAGCAGCGCGTCAATGTCGTTGGTGGCCTTCACATCAAGCGCTTCGATCCCGCACAGCTCACCGGCATCGCGGCCGACCTTCTCTGGCGACCAGGCGTAACATCCGACGAGCTCCAGTGTGGGGTTTGTGGCTATCGCCCGCACCGAACTCTTGCCGACGTTACCCGTCGTCCACTGAACGACCCGATAGGTCACGGGTGCGGCGCCGCGTGCTGTTGGGCCGCCTGGCGAGCGAGCCGTTCGTTGTGGATCCTGACCAATTCGCGGAACCCGAGCCTGTGGTACTTCGGTATCGGCTGGATCCCCCACACGTCCTGTGCGGTGGCCTTGCCTTCGGCGCCCTCGGGCGGCCCGAAGGGCGGGTACGGGTACTTGCACTCCAGGGTGTCGTTGGAGTATCGAATCTTGAGCAGCTCGCTGCAGATCTGCGTGAGACTCAGGGTCGGGTAGCCGTAGTAGACCGCCATGAACGGCAAGGTGAATGCACCTTCGATGACCAGGGCGACCAGGCATACCAGCACGGCCCGTTTGATCCATTTGTGCATTCGCGCGTAGTACGGCGTAGTCCCCGGCTCGAGACCAGCGGTGGGATCTTGCTCGTCGGTGGGTGTCGGTGCGGTCATGGCGTTGCTCCTTAAACCTGTTCAGTCGGAGAAGATTTCGCGGTTGACGGTGTGCAGGTACGGGATGGCGAGGAAGGGGGTGATGTAGAAGATGTCGTAGAGCCACCAGCCGATGACCGGGAACACCACACCGGCGTACCGCACGTCGGCGAACATCGTCATGTTGAACACATACGCGGACCAGATCACCACGCCCATCCAGCAGGTGACGACCATCCACTGATGGCCCCAGCGTTTCATCTGCAGAAACCCGATCGCCGCTGCCACGCGCATGGAGAACACCGTGAGGATCAGCCCTGCCACATAAGCCTTTTCGCCAGGTCCCGCCGCACCGCCGATCCAGAGCTCGTTGTAGTGCCAGAAGTAGCCGGCATCAAACATGTTGCCCCACCCAACCATCAGCACCCGGTTGATCAAGGTGTGGTTGGCGACCAGGTCCAGGGCCCAGCCGAGACTGTTGAGCATTCCGTCGATCAGCACCAGATAACCGATCAGGGTCACGATCATGGGCCGGACCGACAAGCCGGCTCGCAGTGCTTGGCGCTGCAGCCACACCCCACGCATGAAGATTGGGAATCCGATGAGCCCCGGAGCCCACATGCCCATCAGGGCGGCGCCGATGATCATCCACTTGTCGGCGCGGCGCTGCGCTTGGCGGGACTCGTCGTGGTGATCCTCGAGGCTGACCGACCCGTCGGTGCCGGCCGGTCCCGCTTCCGAATGCCGTTTGAGCAGAGGCAGATTCACAAATCCCACCACCCTCGGGCGAACGACATGTACAGCTGGATGCCGAACATCACCAGCAGGTAGCCGTAGATGAAGATTTGGAAGACGATGAGCGCCCGTTTGCGCTTCTGTTCCTGTTGGTCCATGCCGGACTCCTTTCTTAGGGGGTTGCGCTCGGGGCGTCGATGGCGGCCAGGCTGGCTGCCGCAACTTCGCGTAGACCGTCGGTGACCGCGCCGTCGGTACTCAGTGGCGCCAGTATGCACGCGTCGGCCGCTTCCAGTTCGGTTGCGCCGGCGGCGATCAAGTGCGCGGCCGTGACCAGCACCCTGGTCGACGGCGGCTCGAAGTGAAAGGCTTCGTCCGCAGTGCGGATGGCAACCGCGCATTCGACCAACCGCCGTGCCGTTGCGATGGGAATCCCGGCTTCGGTGACAATCACTTCGGCCTCCCGCTCGGGCGGCAGATACCTCATCGTGAGTGTGACGAACCGTTGGCGGAACGACGGTTTGAGCTCCTTGAGCGAGCTGCGATATGCCGGGTTGTAGGAACACACCAGCATGAAAGTGTTCGGCGCGGTCACGACTTCGCCGGCTCGGTCGAGGTACAGCGACCGGCGGTGATCGGTGAGCGAATGCAGGATGGCCAATGAGTCGTGGCGGGCTTCGACGACTTCGTCGAGGTAGCAGATCGCGCCGGCTTTGACGGCCCGGGTCAGCGGGCCGTCGGTCCAGACCACGTCGCCGCCGGTCACCATGAAGCGGCCGACGAGGTCGGAACTGGTGAGGTCGTCGTGGCAACTGATGGTGACGACCGGTCGTTGCAACAGCAGGGCCATGTGCTCGACGAAACGGGTCTTGCCGCAACCGGTCGGGCCGGTGAGCATCACGGGCATGTGCTGGCGGAAGGCCTGCTCGAACAGCTGAACTTCGTTGCCGTTCGCGAAATATATGTCGGTGGCGGCGTTCATGCGGCGACCAGTTCACGGTGGACGTGAGCTAACACCCTCGGGAGCTCCTCTACGCGTCGGATCCGTTGCGACCGTCGGGGCCCGAACACCTCGGGAAGGGGATCGACACGGGTCGGTCCGACGCCGACGTAGTACATCGACACACCGGCGTCGTTCGCCTCCTCGACAGCGTGCGCGACGTCCGCCCAGGCATAACGGCCCTCGTAACCCTCGTCGGAGATGAGACCGTCGCCGATGACGATCAGCAGCCGCCGCTCGGAGGGCTGCGCCAGGAGCCGGCTCGTCAAGTGGCGCAGTGGCGCACCGAGTCGCGTGTATCCCCGGGTGGACAGGCCCAGCCCGCTCGGCGGCACAAACCGGCGATCGTCGAAATCCTTCAGGGTCGTGTCCCTGCCGCGGTGTAAAAGAATCCGGACGTAGGTTCCCTCGAAGACCGGCAAGTCTGATGGAAGGAGC
>NZ_LQPH01000182.1 GCF_002102255.1 Mycobacterium nebraskense | reverse complement strand
CGAAGCGCTCTGAGTGGGGTGCAATCTCAGTGGCAACGAACTTTGCGGCGAGATCACGAAGCGCTTCCAATTCCGGGCTGAGCCAAGGTGAGGCGACTGTCATGGTGTCCTTTCGGTTAGGTGCTGCTGACGACGTTGGCGGCTTTTCGGGTTAGCCGCAGTACACGACCTGGTATTCGCCGGCGCCGTGGCGTGCTCTCAGCAATTTTTTGTCGTATTTGCCCACACTGGTTCGGGGAACCTCAGCAATGAACGCCCAGCGCTCCGGGATCCACCACTTGGCGACCGCGCCGTCCAGGAAGACCCGCAATTCGTTGATATCCAAGCTGGTTTCGGTCTTCGTGACGATCAACGCCAAGGGTCTTTCCTGCCACTTCTCGTCGGGCACGCCGATCACCACCGCCTCATGCACGGCTGGATGGGCAACGAGCGCATTCTCCAAGTCGACCGAGGAAATCCATTCGCCACCTGACTTAATGACGTCTTTTACCCGGTCGGTAAGCGTAAGGTAGCCGTGTTGATCGATGCGACCCACGTCGCCGGTGCGCAGCCATCCTTCGTCGAGCTTGTCGGAGTCGTTGTCGCCGAAGTACGAGCCGGTGACCCACGGTCCGCGGGCCTGGATCTCGCCGATAGACCGTCCGTCCCAGGGCAGGGTACGGCCATCGTCGCCACGCAGCCTAATCTCGACACCGCAGACGGGACGACCCTGACAAGCGCGTAGCTCCCATTGGCGCTCGCCGTTGGTCCCCTTCGGCGCGCGCGCCACGGTTGCCAGCGGCGAGGTTTCGGTCATCCCCCAGGCCTGCAGGATCGGGACACCGAATTCACTCTCGAAGTGCTCCATCAGTGACCTTGGAACGGCCGACCCGCCGCAGGCGACCAGGCGTAGCGACGAAATATCGTGCTCCGGTTCGGATTCCAGGAAATGCTGCACGTCATTCCAGATCGTCGGTACCGCACCGGCCACGGTCGGCTGCGTGTCCTCGATGATGGCAACCAACGGTGCCGCCTGCAGGTATCGGTCGGGCAGCACGAGGTCGGCTCCACACATCAGCGCGGAATAGATCAGCCCCCATGCGTTCGCGTGAAACATCGGGACGATCGCCAAGACGCGGTCTTCTTCACCGATGGACAGCACGTTGGGTGTGCAGCCAGTCAGCGAGTGCAAATAGGTGGAACGATGACTGTAGACAACACCTTTCGGGTTTCCGGTAGTGCCGCTGGTGTAGCACATCGCCGCGGCCGACCTCTCATCGAGCTCTGGCCAGTCGAATTCGCCGTCTTGATCAGCAAGCAGGTCCTCGTAGCGCAGCACGTTTTTACCGCTGGCCAGCAGCGGCTCCAGGTCGCCGTCGCCCGCTGCGATCACGGTGTGCACCGACGACATCGTCGGCAGTGCCTTCGCTAGAAGCGGTGCCACAGAGACGTCCGCGATGATGACCTTGTCGTCGGCGTGATCTGAAATGTAGCCAAGTTGTTCTGCGGTGAGTCGAAGGTTGAGGGTGTGAAGCACCGCGCCCATCGACGGCACCGCACAGTAGGCTTCCAGGTGTTCCTGATTGCTCCATTGGAAGGTGGCCACGCGCTGATCGTCAGTTATGCCCAGACTCCGTAGTGCGTTGGCCAACTGGCTGATTCGCCGCTTGAGCGCACCGTAGGTCGTTGTGCGGTAGCCCGATCCGGTCGGCGTGACGACTTGGCTGTCAGCGTGGATGGATGTCGCGTGCCTGACGATCGAGGCTACGGTCAAGGGGATATCCTGCATGGTGCTTTGCACAGGCACAATCCTTCAAACTGCTAGTTGGTGAATGAGTCCGGCACTGGAGGAGGTTCGTAGATGAGTTCGCCGTAATTGTCGCGCAGCGCGTCGATGATTTCCGTGAGGGGAAGGTCGTCGAAAACACCACGGTCATGGAGGTATTCCAGGTGTTGAGAACTATCGCCTGTGTAGGCGTGCAACATGGCGTCTCGCTGACCGTCGAATTCGATGGGAGCGACGCGGAAGCGCGCGCATAACTCGCGGTTGAATGCCGGTGTGGCCTTGACCCACCGGCCATTCAGCAGTATTTGACTGTAGC
>NZ_LQPH01000181.1 GCF_002102255.1 Mycobacterium nebraskense | reverse complement strand
GACCTCTTTGCCACAAACAGGTTGCCCTGCAAGGGATCCGCCACCCACATCGGCATAATCCGGACATCGGCATAATGCAAGGTGCATCTTTGGATGATGGCCTTGGCGCCGAACACCTCCCGCACCGCCGCCGAGAGCGCCTTGGCGCCGTCGATGACCACCAACAGCCCATCATCGACCGTCAAGCCACGGTCGACCAGATCGGCCAACAGCGAGCGCACCACGGTCTTGTTCTCCGTGGAGCCATCCCACAGCCCGATCGGCTTCTTCGTTCCGTCGGCGGTGATGGCCAGCGCCACCACCACGCAGCGCTCGGCCATGTGCTCACCATCGAGCATGAGCACCTTGATGTCCTCGCCCGTCAGGTCGCGGGCCATCAGCTCACCCAGCGCGGTCTCGGTCTGTTTGACGAACCGGCGCGAAATCGCTGAGCGGCTAGTCGATTTCGCCTCTTTGTCCACCACGGTGCCGACCGGCTCGGCGACCCGCGCGTGCCGGCGGGTAGCCACCCCGGCCAGCATCCGCTCCATCACCACCCGCGTCAGCACGTCCTCGGCAGCGAAGTGGGTGTAGCTGGCCAGCGGCACCTCGTGCCCATCCAGGCTGCGCGCCCGCGGCCGATCCACCGCCACCCGGCGCCCGCCCAGCGTGACCGAGCCGCGCCCGGTGCCGTGGCGCACCGCGGCCCGGTTCGGATCATGCTTGCCTTTCGGTCCGGCCACCTCAGCAATCTCGGCCTCGAACAGTGCCTGCATCACCGCCATCCCGGCGGCCACGCTCATCGCCAACAGCCCCTCCCGCGCCACGCCAGCGATATCGGTCAACGCCAGTGCGATCTCCTCCGGCAGATCAGCCAACACCACGGCATCGGCCGTGTCAGCAACGCGAATAGTAGGTACGGTTTTCATGGCGGTCCCTTCCTTCGTGGGTGTTCTTGGTCGTTCACCCGAAGACCTACCATCAGGCAGGCCTCAGGTGAGGGACCGCCACCTCAAATTCCACGAAGACCGGGACAACCTCAACGAACCGTAGTCAACCATGGTGACCCCTTAACACCTCGGAGCCGCGCCGGCGGCGTCAGTGCTCGTGGATAAGCCGGAGCTGGCGCCTACGGTCCGTACGCATTGGTGCACGCGGACCGCGGCGCGTGTGTGCCGACATGCCCCGCTTGCTAATTCGTTAGCTACAGATTCGAACTGCCTTGCAGTCAAGCTAGTTTGCGCGTCGGCGCTAGCCGGTACGACACCGGTCGCTAGGCCGGCCGACGCCGCCTCCTTTGTGGTCCGCGTCGTGCCGACATCATGCAACTGTCCTTCTCTAGCTGCCAGGGTCAGTGGGTGCGCGGTCCTACAAGACATTGGACATCTCCTTACGCAGAGCAGGGGGAACTCACGATTGACGGGTCGGGGGCACGAACCGATGTACACGCATCACGGTGCGCTGCGCCGGGCATTATCCCAAGCGGCGCAGAATAATTCAGTCGTTAGGATGAACCTAGGCCGGCACGGGGTGAAATGGTCCTGGGTCTCGGGCAGGGTCTACCACATGGACTCAGTTCGCTCACCTCCTTACGGCCGTGGCGCACGGGGTCGCCAATTTGTTGCAAAGGCGGGATGAAACGGACCGACGCGGCGGCGGGTCGCGGCACCCCTCTCGTCAGAGCTTTGGCACTACACGGCGTATCCGGCCCTGACTGCAGCCGAAAGCCACTTGGGCTCAACCCTTAGTCCGGGAAGAGCTGTCCTGACCGGAGGCGTCTTTCGACGTTCGGGGTCAGTGGCCTTTGTCCGTACAGACGCCTCACCTAGCGAGGTGCTTGCGTCGGCAATAGTTGCACCGGGATGCGCGATAGTCAACTGTGCGGCAGGAAAACAGTTTTCGGCACCCACGCCAGCCGATCACGCGGATGCACCTGTCTGCAGCCATACGCACGGACCGCGCCGGAGACCCGCGACCCTGCGGTCGGGTGGCACGCACTGGCGACTTCCCACAGCTAAAACCGCTGGGCGCGAGGGGTTGATGTTGAATCGGACCGGATCTAAACGAGATGCCACAAGGGTGACTGTGGGACCTCCGAGGTGACTGGCCGCCATGGCCTCGCCATGGCCTCCCGCTGATGCGCTGACAGAGGGCGACAGGACGAGCGGCGCGCGTGCAGTTGGGGTGGTTAGTTCTGGATGGCATTTGGCAGTTATGGCGCCGTCAAGTCGGAAGCAGCGAAACACCCTGCCAGTGGGTTTTTTTCATCGTGATTCTTGACTTGCCGCTGCAACTTGTAGGGAAACGCAAGGTTAAAACAAGCTGCTGCAGTGGATTTTTCAGTTTGATTTCAGATTCGCCTCATACGGTCCCGGCATCAGTGCGACTAGTGACCATTGGGGAGGCGACATGCCATTTGAGACAAGGCAGCTCGGGCAGTTGGTGGAGGCGGTGAGCAATTTGCCGGGCGTCAATTCGACATTGGCGGCCCAATACGCCGACGCAGCCGTCCCGACGGTGGGAGTCGTCCCTCCTGCCGGCGACGTGATATCTGCGGTAACGGCGGCACGTTTCAGCGCCCATGGACAGGCGTACCAGACGGTGTACAGCCAGGCCGCCGTCGCTCTTGACTTACTGGCGCGCGTCTTGGG
Organism: Mycobacterium nebraskense; assembly: GCF_002102255.1. Classification (GTDB taxonomy): domain Bacteria; phylum Actinomycetota; class Actinomycetes; order Mycobacteriales; family Mycobacteriaceae; genus Mycobacterium; species Mycobacterium nebraskense. The sequence continues at coordinate 33,846 of NZ_LQPH01000181.1, read as the reverse complement.
TGCCACCGTCGCTGCGGAAGCGCCGACCATGATAGCCCGCGCGGCCGAGGTCGGGTAAGGGTTCACCATGGTGGATTACGGTTCGTTAGCACCGGAGATCAACTCCGCGAGGCTGTATGCCGGTCCGGGGTCGACATCGCTGACCTCAGCGGCCTCGGCGTGGAATGCTCTTGCCTCCGAGCTGAATTCAGCCTCATTAGGCTATCAAAGCGTAGTAACACAGTTGTCCAGCGAGGAGTGGCTCGGGTCGGCCTCGACGGCAATGGCCGACGCGGTTAGTCCGTATGTGGAGTGGATGAGCACCACCGCTTCTCAGGCTGAGGAGGCCGCCAGCCAGGCCATCGCGGCCGCCGCGGCCTATGAGACCGCGCTTTCTTCGGTGACACCTCCACCACTGATCGCGGCCAACCGCGCCGAGTTGACGCAGCTGGTGTCAACCAACGTGTTGGGACAAAACACCGGCGCCATTGCGTCCAACGAAGCCGAATACGGCGAGATGTGGGCCCAAAGCGCCAACGCGATGTATTCCTATGCGGGCCAGAGCTCGTCAGCCACCAAGGTGACGAGTTTTACCGACGCCCCACAGATCACCAACTCAAGCGCCCAAGCCACCCAGAGCGCCGCGGTGACGTCGGCGACAGGCACTTCGGCTGGTAGCTCGCAGTCCACCCTGTCGCAGGTGCCCAGCACCCTGCAAAGCCTCGCGTCGTCGGCATCGTCAACGACATCGTCGAGCACCTCGTCGAACGCGACTACGAGCAGTTCGTCCAGCAGCTCGTCGAGTTCGTCGAGCAGCTCGTCCTCAAACTTGCTCACCGAGATCTGGTCCCTGTTGACCGGGCAGACCAGCTTGCCCACCAGCCTGAGCTCGCTCGTCAACGGCTACAGCCCCTTCGCGAGCCTCTTCTATAACACCGAGGGCTTGCCGTACTTCGGTGTCGGCATGGGCAACAGCGGTGTTCAGATCGCCAAGAGCCTAGGAATGATCGGCGGTGCCGCGAGTGCGGCCAAGGCACTGCCTGGGCTCGGCGGACTGGGAGGATTGCTGGGTGGCGGCGCGCACGTCGCGGCGGCTTTGGGCAATGCCACCTCGGTTGGCCCGTTGTCGGTGCCTCCAGTATGGGCGGGGACGGGGGCGGCACCGGCGCTCACCCATGCCATACCGGTCAGTACCGTCAGCGCCGCCCCCGACCCCAGCGGAGCCGGAAACCTGCTCGGCGGCATGCCATTTGCCGGCCTCGGCGCTGAGGGGGGCGGCCGTGGTCCCCGATACGGAGTCCGCCCCACCGTCATGGCCCGCCCCCCTTTCGGAGGATAGCAATACTATGGACTTCGCAGCGTTACCACCGGAGATCAACTCCGGCCGCATGTATACGGGTCCGGGATCGGCGCCGATCATGGCCGCGGCTGCGGCCTGGGACGAAGTCGCAGCAGAACTGGACGCATCGGCGAGCGGCTACAGTTCGGTCATCTCCGAGCTGACGAGCGCGCCCTGGGTCGGGCCCGCGGCCGCCTCGATGGTGTCGGCGGTAGCCCCGTTCATGACCTGGCTCGGCGCGGCGACCACCCAGGCCGAGGAAGCCGCTAGCCAGGCCCGAGCGGCCGCCGCCGCCTATGAGACCGCGTTTATGTCGACGGTGCCCCCGCCGGTGATCGCAGCCAATCGGGTGCTGTTGGCCACGCTGATCGCCACCAATTTTTTGGGACAAAACACCCCGGCAATCGCGGAAACCGAAGCCCATTACATGGAAATGTGGGCTCAAGACGCCGCCGCCATGTATGGCTATGCCGCCTCTTCGGCGACCGCATCGCAGTTATCCCCGTTCGTATCACCGCCAAACACCGCCACCTCGGACGCGGCGACCGAACAATCCGCCGCGGTTACCCAAGCGACCTCCACGCCGGCGGGCAACTCCGCGCAGACCACAGCGGCCACGACCACCCAACTGACTTCCACATCCACCACATCGCAAGCCGTGGAACAGGTCTCGTCCTCGGCTACGACATCCACGTCGTCCACGACATCCACTACATCATCCACGTCGTCCACATCGGGATCAGGGCTGTTCGGACTCACTTCCGCGAACTACAGCACGCTTCTCAAACAAACCACAGGCCTGGCCTATTTTTCGGCGGGTCTGTCCAATTTCGGGATGTCAATCGGGCAGCAGTTGACAACCGGGCCAGGTGGAACAACGGCCGGGGCGGGCGGGGCGTGGTTTCCGACACCGCAGTTTGCGCACTTAGGTCTGGGTAACCTTGGCGGCCAAGCCGTGTCAGCGAATTTGGCATCGGCCAGCAAGGTCGGAGGCCTGTCGGTGCCCTCGAGTTGGGGAACTGCATCGAGAGCGCTTGAGGAACCGGCCATCCAGGCAGCGGCCGTCAGTTACGCTGCCGGACAACAAGGTGGAGCAAATGCCCTGCTGGGCGGGATGCCCATGGGTGGCAGGGCTGCACGCCGCGCCACCGAGGGCTTCAGCAACAAATACGGCCTCAAGCAACGCGTGCTTGGCCGGCCGCCGTCAGCCGGATAGCCGCCGACACGCGCCGGAACCGCCGGCCCGGATCGCTTCCGAGGCAGCATATTTCGCCATCGACCCACATGCTGTTGCTGCGTACGATCGCTCGTCGAAGGTTCCGCCAAGAATCAATGGCGCGGCACCTGCTCCACCGATCACGAAGCGATCGCCCGGCGATATGATCAAATCCTCAACGTGGCCACGGACTTGAGCAGCGTCCCGCGAAACCCCTGCGCCAACGGTCGTGCTGTGCTTGCCATAGATGACGTGGCAAGCACCCCCGCAAAGCAAACCGGGCCATCGGGGTTTTCACGGCCGGTGAAGATCGCCGAAGCAGCAGAACCCCACGGCACGCTCGATGTCGAACCGTCCCTCCCGGGGCCTAGCCTGCAACTACACGGAACCTGCGTATAACGCGCTGGGATGCAGCGGCAGGCTGAGCTGGAAGCGTGCTCCTGGTTGATGCGGCAGGCAGATCAGGTCTCCGTGGTGGGCACGCGCTAGTGCGCGGGCGATGGGTAGGCCAAGCCCAGCACCACCGTGGTCGCGATCGCGGGCCGTGTCGAGGCGGACAAGTCGGTCAAAGATTAGCTCGCGGTCGGCGTCTGGGATGCCCGACCCGGAGTCTGTGACGGTTAACTGGGCGCGAGGCTCGGTGTCACCGGCCGGATCCAAGTGTTTGGTGGCGCGTACGTCGATTACGATGTGCCCGCCGGGCGGGGTGTGTCGGCGCGCGTTGTCAACGAGATTCGATACGATTTGTGCGATTCGGTCCCGGTCGGCGCGGATAGGCACAGTCGGCTCACCGGTGAGGGTGACGGTGATCGCCGGTGAGAGCAGCGCTCCGCGTTCTCGTCCGACTTCGGCAATTTCAACGAGATCAGCATCGGAGAGATCCAGGGCCACGCCTGCGTCGATGCGGCTGAGATCGAGCATGTCGGTGACCAATCGACCGGCCCGCCGAGATTCATCGAGCAGCAGTGCTGCACGCCGATACTGGTTATTCGTGTGTTCATCGTCACTGTATTCGGCTGCAGCGCTCAGTATTTGCTCGGCAGCGACACGGATACCAGTGATGGGTGTGCGCAGTTCATGAGCGGCATCGGCGAGGAACTGTCGGGTGCGTTGTTCGGAGGCTTCCAAAGCATCAAGCATGCCGTCGAATGCTGCTGCTGCGCGGCCGAGTTCGGTGCCGGCACGGTCGGGTCGTAGCCGCTGGCCGCGGTCGCCGGTAGTGATCGATCGGGCCAGGGTGGTCAGCCGATCCAGCGGCCGCAGCGCGGAGCGGGTGACGGCGATCAGCAGCAGACCGGCCACTGCCAGGGTGATCAGGCCGCCGGCGACCAGAACTTCACGCAGCCGCCGGATCAACGCAGTGGTTTCAGTCGTGTCGGCGACCAGGATCAACCGCCCACCCGACTGCAGTTGGTGCACTACAGCAGTGGCAGTAGCATCCCCCGGCCAACCCGGCGGGGGTGGTGGCAAATTTGACGGTGCTTGCCAGCCCGGCGGAGGTGGTGGCGGCCAGTCCGGGAGCTTTGATGGCCAGCCCGGCGGAGGTGGTGTCAGCCAGTCCGGGAACTTTGACGGCCAGCCCGGCGGTGGCGGCGGTGGAGGTGGAGGGATAGTAGGCCCGCTGATCGTGTCGGGCCGGATGGCACTGTCACCGTAGGTGGTTCCGTCTGCGGCGACGAGGAGCGCGCGGATTCCCCCACCACCGACCTCCCTCACCAGCTGATCGGGTGGGGTGTTGGCGGCGGCCAGCGCGTCGGCGCGAGCGGCGCTGGCCATCACTCGATGGTGGAGGTCGCGCCGAGCCTGCACGCCCAACAGCAGATCAATGGTGATGCCCAGCACCAACAACACAACGGTGAGGACACCAAGGACCATCAGCGCTACCCGCCGGCGCAACGACGGTGTCGGGGTATGCGGCAACGCCGGGGCAGGTTGATCGCTCACGGCCGGATTGGCTGCAGACGGTAGCCGATGCCACGCACAGTGTGCAGAATACGGGGTCCGTGGGCCTCCAGCTTGTGGCGCAACTTCTTGATGTGAACGTGCACCAGGTTGGCGTCGTAGGCGTCGTAGCCCCATAGGGCGTTCAGGATCTGGCTGGTACTGACGATGCGGCCGCGCTGCTCAGCCAAGAATCCAAGCAGGCGAAGCTCGGTGGCGGTCAGGTCCAGCGGTGATCCATCGCGTACGACGACTGCGGCGTCGAAGTCCAAAGTCAGATCTCCGTACTGGACGACGGCTGGTAGTTGGCCGCGACGGCGCAGTACCGCGGCCACACGGGAGATCAGCTCGGCCATTTCGAAAGGTTTCATCACGTAGTCGTCCGCGCCGCTGTCGAGCCCCCGCAGCCGGTCGGGCAACCCATCTCGGGCGGTGAGCAATACGATTCCGGCAGGGCCCCAGTCGCGGATGACATCAATCAAGTCGAACCCATCGCGGCCGGGCATCATCACATCCAGAACCACCAGATCCGGCCGAAACGCGTCGAGCGCGTCTTCCAGCCCGGCACCATCGGGCCGGGTCGCGGTCAGATACCCGACGTCGGTCAACGCCTCGCTGACCATGTCGCGGATCGCCCGGACATCCTCCACCACCAATATCCGCGCCGCAGTGCCTGGGCGTGCCCCAGATCTTCCCATGTACCGCGACCCGCGAGGGGAATTATTCATCCCTCATATTCTCGACACCTTGCTGAAATCAACATGAAGGAATTATCGCCTAGACGATGTCTTCAGGTCGGCTTCAGATTCGCTTCCTATAGTCACCGTCCGCCGGCATTACATTGGGCCAGACATGGAAGGCACCTATGTCCCACATGCAACCAACACCGAGCACACTTGCCACGACGGTCAGCGATCCCCGATTTCATGTCGCCGAACCGGCGACCATAGCTCCTGCGAGTGGTGCCGGTACCAAACGTGCCATGAGTTCCGCAAGGCGACCCACGGCCCAAGTACGCATCGCCGGATTTTGGTCGTGCTGTTGCGCGGCAACGCAAGTCAACCGACTCTTTGCGTCCCGATGCGCCAAGTGGTCGTTTTCGGGTGAAGGTAGAATCACCCGGGACATCCAAATGCTCTTCTACAAATGGCTTTTCGAACAGCCGTACAACTGGCCCCATGTCGGCCTGCCACCGAATCTACGCATGACGAAAGATGGCGTTGCCACGGCCGCCGAGGCGTCGAACACGGAGTTGTGTCCGTGATCACACCTGCCGCAATGACGATGGCGGCGGCCCGGCCAGTTGCTGTGTTCGTCTTGGGCGCGCAACGGTCTGGAACCTCAGCGATCACGCGGGTGCTCTCGCTGTGCGGTGGTGCCCTCCCCTCTGCACTCTTGGGCGCCGACCTGGCCAACCCGGCCGGTTTCTGGGAGCCGCGCAAAGCTGTCGATCTCAACGAAGCAATCCTGTACCGCCTGGGCAGCAATTGGGCCGATCCGATACTGCGCCTGCCGGACGACGGTCCGTTGAGCGCTCAGAACACCGCCAGCGTCTCCCAGATCGATGCCTTTCTTAGCAAGCTGCCGGCAGCGTCGCTGCTCATCATCAAGGAACCAAGAATTACGGTGCTATCTGGAGTGTGGTTCGAGGCGGCGCGTCGAGCCGAACTCGATATAGCGGCCGTAATCGCGGTGCGTCACCCGCATGAGGTCGCCGCTTCGCTTGCAACGCACGGACGTACCTCGCCGGAACTCGCTAGTGCATTGTGGCTCAAATACTGTCTGCTGGCCGAGAGATGCACGCGCGGCCTGCCGCGCGTATTCGTCGACTACGCCAATCTTCTGGACGACTGGCGCCGGGAAACGACACGGATTTCCAGAGCACTGCCAATCGACCTCAGCGCCCCGAACGAGGCCGCAGTCGAAGAGTTTCTCAAGCCGAATCTTCGACGCCAGCGTTACTTCGGCCCGGTAACAGACCTGTTCGGCACAGACTGGTTGTCCGCCGTCTATCAAGCCCTGGGTGCGGCCGCGCGGGACGAGCCCTTCGACACATCCGCACTAGATAGCATCTTCGAGGCGTATCAGTCTGGTGCACAGGATTTCCGGAAGGTATTCAAGGATTTCGATGACCACTTCAATCGCACACTCGTGCGCACCTTGTTTCCGCCGTTCATCTCGCGAAGGGTCCGCGCGGCCAGCGTGCTAGCGACACGACTGGGCATCGCCCCTCATCGGCTTCGACATTACGGACAATTCCCGGCGGGCAACTCCCGCGAGCATCAGAGTGATCCATTGCCTCAGGGCGTGTGACGCGGGTAGGAGTTGAGGAATCGACAGATGGGTTCTCGCGTCGAGATAAATGTTGGTTTAGGTATGTAATTCGGAGTTAACCGCGCGTCAACATACGAATCGTCGCGTCGACGACCTCACACGAGCACACCTTGGCAGTCGGATAGGATCATCAGCCATTCACGGGGAAATTTCTCAGAGCCCGAGAGGGGGGGTCTATGTCTGCGCCGCGTGAACCGTCACGACCAGCCTATTTGCGCTGTGTGCCAGCACACCGAACGCGACCTTAAACCACAGTTTTGTGCGCAGGGGTCAATGCAGCTAGCGTGAGGCACTTGATCGGCTCCGCGGAGCAGGGCTTTCCTTGACACTGAACATCATTCAGCGACCTATGCGCGATGGCGTTAAGGTCGTCGGGAGTGGCGTCGCTAGCTGACAAACGAAAGGTAAGCGCATGTTCCTGGGCAGGGTGGACGACTGGACAGCCGAGGGCACGGTCGTATCCTGGTACCCCACCGCGAACACCTACGCGCGCGCTGCCGAAGCGCAATATCACCCCGCCCCGGTGAGTTACCAGCAGTCGCAACATCTTCGATATTACCGACGCCAGGTCAGCCTCGGCCGTGACATCCCGCGGTTGTGCATCGGAGCCTGGGAGATCAGGGGCACCTGCGATATCGACGCGATGACTCAGGCACTGAATAACCATGTGCGGCGCCATGACGCCTACCACGACCGATTTGCCTTCTGCGACAGTGACGAGGTCCTCCGCTACGTTATCACCGAGCCGGAGAACATCACGCTGGCGCCAACGGATCTCGGAGAGATGGCTCCGCTTCAGATCCGCAAACTGATCCTCGATACCCCCGATCCGCTGCAATGGGATTGCTTCAGCTTCGGAATCATCCAGGGCGAAGACCGGTTCACAATCTACATTGCCGTCGATCACTTGCGAGCGGACGGTATGTCGGCCGGTGTGATCTTCCTGGACATCCAGACGGCGTACTTCAGCGCGCTGGAGAAGGCGCAAGTTGCGCTGACACCCGCGGCCAGTCATCGCGACTACAGCGCGAATCAGCGTGCCTACGCGGCGAGCCTGAGTGACGACGCGCCCGAGATCCAGCGCTGGCGCGCCTTCCTCGCGGCGAACAATGGTGCGCTGCCGAGATTTCCACTGGAACTGGGCGAGGCGTCCGCGGATACCCCGGGAGCCATCGACGTGTTCGACCTGATCGATGCTGACCAGGGCCGGCGTTTTGAGGCGGCGTGCCGCGCCGCGGGAGCACGCTTCAGCGGTGGCGTGTTCGCCTGCGCTGCACTGACCGAACATCGGTTGACCGGCGCGGCCACATACTTCGGCCTCACTCCGTTCGACAACCGGCGAGATCCCGCCCACGCCACCGCGGTCGGTTGGTTGGCCAGCTTCGTTCCCTTAGCGATTCCGACTGCCGGTGCGTCATTCGACGAGGTGGTCAGCGCCGCCCAGGCGTCGTTCGACGCGAACACGGCCCTCGGCTCCGTGCCCTATTACCACCTGCTCGAGAGACCCAACCAATCATTGGGCCACATCGAGGTTCCGGACCGACCGGTCCCGATGTTGTCCTACATCGACATCCGCAAACTCCCGTTCGGCGACTACTTCGACGGATTGCGTGCCGGCATCTGGGGTGATAACCGGCTGTCGGAGACGGTATGCATGTGGGTCAATCGCATGCACGGCGGAACGCAGTTAGTGGTCGCTTACCCGGGTACCGACGTCGCGCGCAGGTCCGTCCTGCGCTACGTCGAGACGATGCGTGCCGAGTTCACGCGGGTGTCCGACACCGGGCCGCACAACGATTCCTGATGCATTTCCGTTCTCCTGCCGAAGGTCTCGGTATGAGTGCCCAGGCGACACTCACCTGGTGCACGATGCCGACCTACTCTCCACGTAGCGCCGCGGCCGAAGCAGGGTGCCAGTGACGAGACTGGCGCTTCTGGACCAGGCCGCCTTCTTACGGCTGCGGGCGACCGGTCAGGGCAGTACGGTGCAGTGCACGTGGGTGTACGACCGCCACGTGAACATCGAAGAATTGCGGACCTTCAAAGACAATCTCGGTGCAGGTCTTCTCGGACGGCGGATCGAGCGCTCGGCGCTGCCGTTCGGCCGTCATCGCTGGATACTCGACAGCCGCACACCCGATATCGCGATAGAGCCGCAGCAACCACGGTCGGAGATCGGCGCGTGGATCGAAGGACGCGCACGGGTGCCCGTCGATCCTGAGTGGGGCCCGACGTTTCACCTTGGTGCGCTGCCGTTGGACGACGGCGGCGCAGTGGTCACCCTGGTGGCATCACACTGCGTTGTCGACGGACTCGCGCTGATAGCGGCTGTAACCGAGGCGGTCAAGGGAGAGAGGCGCAATCACGGCTACCCACAGCCGAATTCGCGTAGCCGGGTGCGTGCAATTTGCGAGGACCTGGCCGATGCCGTTCTCGCCCTCCCGGCCGTCATCCGCGCGCTGATCGCGACTCTGGTGATCTTGCTCAAGGCCTTGTCTGGTCCACGGGTTCCGCCCGGGGCGCGGCAGCCCGAGCCGCTCTCCCCGACTGATGATGACCAGACGGCACTGCCGTCGGTGACGATGCAAACCGACGCCGCGGCATGGGAAGCACGTGCGCGCAGTCTCAACGGAAGCGGCAACACCCTGTTCGTCGCATTCGTGGCTCGCCTGGCTCACCGAATAGGCAGGGTTCTTCCGGACGGGAACTCGGTGACGGTCGTGCTTCCGGTCAGTGATCGCGCCAGCAACGACGACCGCGCCAACGCATTGACCTCAATCACCCTAACCGTCGATGGAGCAGCGGTGGCCAACGACTTGAGTTGCGTGCGTGCGGATGTCAAGAGGCTGCTGACGTCGCTGCAACAACAACCCCACGAGATGCTCGCGGGACTGCCACTCGTACCGTTCACGCCACGCTGGCTGGTCCGGCACGCCGAAGGCATTGCCATGTCGACCGGCCAGCTTCCGGTCGGCTGCTCCAACCTGGGAAACCTCGATCTCGCCGTTGGCCGCGTCGACGGTGCCGATGCCGCCGAGGTCTCAATCCGACTGGCCGAGCAGGGCATCACCCGCCGCCGCATCGAGCAGACTCAAGGCCAATTGTTCTGCAGCACGGGAACAATCAACGGCAGCCGGTTTCTCAATGTCATTGTGTGCGAGAGCGGCGCCGACAACACCGCAGCGCAAATCCGCGAACTCGCGTGTAGCGCATTGGCGGATCTGCAGCTGTCCTCCACCACCGTCTACGAGGGCCGGATCTGATCGTGAACCTGGACCTCAGGGCGGCTGAACACGCACGCCACCTTAGGTACGCCGGTATCGCCGCCGCGATTGCGGCCTGGGCGGTAGTCGTGCTGTTGTTCGCGATCAAGATCGTTCCACTCGACGTGTACTGGATGTCGTATTACGCCGCCGACTACACACATGGCTTCGTCCGTCGCGGGCTCGCCGGTGAACTGGTTCGTTCGGTCCCGGGACATTACTTCCCGGTCACGCTCGGTCTGCGGTGGCTGTCGACGGCGGTCTACCTGTGCGGTCTGGCGACGGTCGCGGGCGTGCTCGTCGGTCGCCATCGGTCTGAACGCAGGCTGATGGTCGCGATGCTGATTCCGTTGCTGCCGTTCGGTGTTCCGTTCGCGGCATATTCGGCCCGGCCGGACCTGTTCGGCGGGGCGGCCCTGGCGCTGTTCTCCTCAGCGTTGGTGCTCGCACATTCGCGCGCTATCGCGATGGCATGGTGCGTGGCCTATGGCATCGCGATCGCGGCATTGACGCTCGTGCACGAGGCAATAGGGCTGCAATTCGCATTGGGGGCCGTGCTGGCGATCATCGTCCTGGGCGGTGCGCTGAAAGACACCCAGGGCCTTGGCGCGCTCCTAGCGGTCATGCCGGGTGTCGCCACGACAGCCGGCGTGGCGACGTTCGGTCGACACGACGTCGCCGCTGAACTGTGCGCATCGGTACCCCATCACCTGATGCCCAATCCGTTTGCCACGGTCAGGTCGCCAACCACGTTGCTGCACTATGTAATCGACGGTCAACCGAGGCAAACCGACTATCACGACTGGGTGTGCCGCAACGTGATGCCGAACTACGACAATAGGATCGCGGATGCCGTCCGAACCGTCGGCCACATCGGAATAGTCGGCCTCACCATGTCCCTGGTGTTCGGTGTCTTTGCCGTGGCGGTGACGACGTGGGGGCTCAGCAATGTTTCGGGCGTGCCGCTGCGCGCGTTCGCCGAGACGCTGCGGGGCCGAATGACCTGGGTTATCGCCGGGCTGCTGTTGATCTGCCCGGTTTTCCTGACCGGCTATGACTGGACCCGCTGGCTGACGATCGTGGCGTTCGATGTCGCGGTGGTGTTCATCCTCTTCGCGGCGCGGAGGCCCGAAATCGAACAGGAGCCCTCGCCGAAAGCATTGCGGCTGTTCATTATTCTCGCCATCGTGCTCGCGCTGATCCCGGTAGGCACGGTTCCGGGGTTCGGCGGACCGCGGATGGTCTAACGGCGCCGCCTGTAGGTACTCATTTCGCGATGCCCCGACCAGCGGCCAATCCAGCCTGTCTCACGTAGACCAGCACATCGAGTTCAAGCGTGTCGGTTACCCGTCAAGAAGTATGAGCATTGCCGAACGGGCCACGCAGACCACGTGGGAAGGCCCGCTGGCCTCTGGCGAAGGCACACTGTCGCGAGGCAGCAGTGCAGCTCTGGATGGCCTGCCGTTGACCTGGGCCTCCCGGACTGAGCACCCGGGCGGCAAGACCAGCCCCGAAGAGCTCGCGGCGGCAGCCCACTCGTCGTGTTTCGCGATGGCGTTGGCGTTGAAGTTGGGCGAAAACCACACGCCGCCATAGCGACTCGATGTCACGGCCACCGTCACCCTGGACGCGGTCGACGGAGTCCCGACGATCACAACCTCGCAATTGAAAGTCAGGGCGCAGGTCACGGGCCTGGACGACGAAGCGTTCGCCGCCGTGGTGGGCCAGGCTGCTGCCTTGTGTCCGGTATCGCGATTGTTCGCTGGCGCCAGGATCAGTGTCGATGCCGAGCTCGACAAAGGCGAATCTTCCCGCCCCGCGGGCTGACGCAGAGGAGCACACGATGCCCCGGCTAACTTTAGCTGCTGAGCTGACGCGAGAACACCACGAGATCGATGATGCGATAGAGACTTTCATTGAAAAGCTCGATAGCGGCAGCATCCAGCACGAGCTACTAACCGAGACGTTGGAAGCGCTGCGCCGGCACATCTACCTCGAAGAGGTATTTCTGTTCCCACCGCTCCGCGACGCCGGGATTGTGATGCCGATCTTCGTGATGATGCGCGAGCACGGTCAGCTGTGGAACACCATGGGCGCGCTGACCGATCAGCTCGCTGACGGGAACGACGACCGGCGGCTGAGGGATACGTGCACGCAGCTGCTGGACCAGCTCCACCAGCACAACTCCAAAGAGGAGCCGGTCATCTATCCCAAGGCCGACACCAAGCTGCCACCGCAAACGAGTGCGGAACTGAGCAGGTTCATCGAGACCGGCCGCGCCCCGAGGGATGGGCATGCCAACAAGCGGGTGGGCGAGGCTCGACTGTTGTGCTCTCCCGGCCCAAAACGACGACCCGAGTCAGACTAAAGGAGGATTCTCATGCGCGTCGTGGTAGACCGTGATCGCTGTGAGGGCAACGCCTTCTGCGTGAATATCGCCCCGGAGGTGTTCCAACTCGACGACGACGAGTACGCCGTGGTCATCACCGACCCCGTCCCCGTCGAGCAGGAGACGCTTGCCGAGCAGGCCATCGAAGCGTGCCCTCGCGCGGCGTTATCCCGCGAAGACTAGTATTCGGCTGACGCCGAGTCGTCAAGCCCGCTGCGTTACAGCGGATTCCGAGGTGCTTGTTTGAAGGTAGCGGTCGCTCTTGCTCCTACCCGTCACCGACCGCGGCACACCCATTGATCGAAAGCATTTGCCATAGAGCCGGTTTGGTCAAATCCGTACCGACTCCGCGGCCATCCCGGCGGCCGTCACCGTGGTGCCGGCTGTGGTCGCCTACCGCTTCGTCAGCCGCAGCCGCCAGGCCTCCGGCCCGCGCTGCTCGTACTGAATCTCGAGCCGGCCCGAGGCACGGTGGTCGAGTTGGTGCAGCAGCGGGATTGGATCATGGGGAGCCACCAGCACCAGTGTGCCGCCGTCCGGAACGGCGTCGAACGCGCCGAACACGGTGGCATGCCGGATCGAGTGCGGGACCTCGCGGACGTCGAGCACAGGATCGTCGGCATCGGATTCGCCGCAGCCGCAGCTGTGTGACGGCTCGGCGCCATTGGTGGAGTGGTGATGACCGAGGAGTTCGTGCATCCCGTGGGTCACCTCGACGAGGGAGACCTCCGGATCGGCGGCCACGATCGGCAGGATCCGCTCGTTCTCGTCGGTCAGGTGTGCGTCGAACAACACCCGCAGGGCGTGGCCGGACGCGGCCGCGCGCACCGGTGGCTCGATGCGGACGCGCTCGACAAGTGCGCCGATGATGCGGTGCACCGCGATCATCGATTCGACCAGCGGCCGCGCGCGCTCGGCGCGGGTGGCGGCCGGGTACAGGCGCTCCTCTTCGGCGGCGGCGTGCGGCAACAGCTCGCCGGTCAGGAAGACCAGGGCCGCGGCTCGCGCCGGCTCGAAGTCCGCACCGCGCTCGACCGCCCACAACATCGCATCGGTGAGCACCGCAAGCCGCCCCGCGAGCTGCGCGTGATGACCCTTGATGGCTTCGACCGCCTCGGCGTCAGCAGCTGTGGACGCAACGATCACATCGTTGGCTGGCATGTTGATTCCTTTCCGTTGAGTCGAGCGCCCCGCTGAGCGAATGTGACTCGTTGCCCTATGTGCATCACTCAATAATTTACTACAATAAATTCCGTGAAAAAAGACCTAGCCGTTCTGGGTCCCGAACCGACGCCGGTGCCCCGGTCCCCGGTGGCGCTGTCCGGGCAGCGGCTGCGGGTGCTCGAATACGTGCGCGCGCACTCCCCCGTCCGGGTCGCCGACGCCGCCAACGCTCTTGACCTGCACCCCAACACTGTTCGCGAACACCTCGATGCGGTCGTTGGGCTCGGGCTCGTGGAGCGCTCCACGGCAACCGCACTCGGACGCGGACGTCCGGCCACGTTGTATCGCGTGTCGGCAGCCGACCCCGCCGTAGCGGTCCGCGATTACGCGGGTCTGGCGACCGCACTGGCCGGTCAGCTGGCTCGCACCAGTGCCCACCCCGAGCGCGATGCGCGGGCGGCCGGCATCGAGTGGGGACGCGAACTCATCGATGAGGGCAACCAGGCCGGCAGCGATCCGCGGCAGTCCGTGCTCGAGGCGCTGACCCGCCTCGGCTTCGCACCCGACGACGAAAAAGGCATCCCGGGCGCCCACGAAGGTATCGGGGGCATCGCGCTGCGCCGCTGCCCGTTGCTGGACGCGGCCCGCCGTTACCCCACCGTCGTCTGTCAGGTCCACCTCGGCATCGTCGAAGGAATGCTGGAGCGCCTCGGCGCCCCCAGCGGCCGTGGGCTCGATCTCATTCCATTCGCCGAACCCGGCGCCTGTCGGCTGTTCCTGCCCGATCCCGGTGTGCGACATGGTGACTGACCGACGGATCCCACCCCGAGCGCTGCTGCTGGTTCCCGGCGGGTTCGCGCTTTTGGCCGGACTCGATGCGGCGCTGGCGCTCCTTGGCCTGCCTGCGCCGATCACGACGACACGGCTGGCCGAAGTGCACGGCGTCCTGCTGGTGCTCGGGTTCGTCGGCACGGTGGTTGCGCTGGAGCGAGCGGTGGCCGCGCGGCGATGGTGGGCCTACCTGGCCCCGGCATTCCTTGGCGCCGGCGCGGTGCTGCTGGTCGGACCGGCACCCCGAAACCTTGGCGGCGCGCTGCTGCTCGCCGGGTCCGCGACGCTGGTTGCGGTGTACGTGCCGCTGTGGCGGCGGTCTGCCGATGTGGCGGTTCTGGTCCAGGTGGCAGGCGCGGTGCTGGCGACTGGCGCGGCGCTGTTGTGGCTGGGCGGTGTGCCGGTTCCCAGCCTGTTGCCCTGGCTGTCGGGTTTCCTCATCCTCACGATCGTCGGGGAGCGCCTCGAGCTCGCCCGCGTGACGATGCTCGGTACCCCCGCCGAGACGCTGCTGATCGTCGTCGCGGTGGCGATGGTCGCCGGCACCGTCGCCGCCTTGTTGTGGCCGGTGCCCGGCTACCCGTTGCTCGGCGCGGCGCTGCTGGCGACGGTGGTATGGCTGGGCCGGTTCGATGTCGCGCGCCACACCGTGCGCGCGACGGGCCTGACCCGATACATGGCGGTGTGCCTGCTTGCCGGTTACGTGTGGTTGCTGGTGCCGGCGTCGGCCTGGCTGCTAATCGGCCAAATCCTTTCCGGTCCCGGCTATGACGCGGTAGTGCACGCGATGATGCTGGGCTTTGTGCTGTCGATGATCATGGCGCATGCACCCGTGATTCTGCCCGCCGTGTTGCGCCGCCCGCTGCCCTACACCCCTTTGATGTACGGTCCGGCGGCGCTGTTGCACCTTTCGCTGCTGCTGCGGCTGGCGGTCGGTGACGCGCGCGGCGTCCACTGGGCACTCCAGGCGGGTGGTGTGCTGAACATCGTGGCTGTCCTCGGATTCATTGCCGTTGCCGGTTATTCGGTGACGCGAGCAGCCGGTCGGGTGCCGGCATGAATCGCTCGCGATGGCATCTGCGTGTCGGGGCGGTCGTGTTTGCCTGGCTCGCCGCGCTCGTCGTGGTGGCGGTCGCGCATCGGTTTCTTCCACTGTCCGGCTGGCTGCTGGTTCATCTGTTGGCGCTCGGCGCGGCCGGCAACGCCATCCTGATCTGGAGCCGGCATTTCGCCGATGCTTTGCTGCGCCGGCCGCCCGATCCGGCACGGACGGCGGAAGTGTTGCGCCTCACGGCCTTTAATGCCGGCGCCGCCACGGTCGTCACCGGCATGCTGGGCCGGTGGTGGCCGGTCGTATTGGCGGGCGGTGTCGTGGTCGGCGTCGTCGCCCTGGCGCACGGGGCGACACTTCTGCGACAGCTGCGCACCGCGTTGCCCGCCCGCTTCGGCGTCACCGTGCGTTACTACGTCGCCGCGACGGGGTGTCTGGCGATCGGCGCGGGACTTGGGGTGGCGATAGCGAATCCGGAGCTCCCCGGCAACATCCACGAGCGGTTCGTCATCGCGCATGCGGCGCTGAATTTATTCGGCTGGGTGGGGCTCACGGTGCTGGGCACGCTGGTCACGCTGTGGCCGACGATGCTGCGCACCCGGATGGCCAACGGAGTCGAAGTGGCCGCTCGCCACGGCCTGCCGGCGCTGCTGACCGCCCTGGCCGTGACCGCCGGTGGTGCGGTGGTGGGATCGCCCCCGATCGCCGGCCTGGGCGCCGCCGGGTATCTGTGTGCCGCCGGGGTCGTGCTGCGACCGCACCTCGACGAGGTCCGCCGCAAGCGGCCCAACGACTTTGCGACCTTGTCGGTATTGGCCGGCGTCGCCTGGCTGATCGGGTCACTGGCCTTCGCGGCCGTCGCACTGGCGATCTCGCCGACCTGGCCGGTAGCGGTCGCGGCGGCCGGCGAACTCACCGCGCCGGTGCTGGCCGGCTTCCTGGTGCAGGTGCTGCTCGGGTCACTGACCTACCTGGCGCCCGTGGTAATGGGTGGGCGTGCGGCAACGCTGGCGGCCGGGGCCGAGCTCGAGCGGGGGGCTCCGTGGCGGCTCACTGTCGCCAACACCGGGCTGTTGCTCTGCGTTCTTCCGACTCCCAGTCTGGTGCGGGTCGCGGCATCAATGCTGGTGCTGGTGTCTTACGCGGCCTTCCTGCCGCTGCTGGTTCGGGCGGTGTGGCGGGCCCATCGCGATCGCGACAAGCCCGCGGCTCCGGGCCCACCACAGGTGGCACCACCGCGGCGACGGCTCGGCATCGCCGCCGCGGGACTCGCGGTCGTCGTGCTGGCGACCGCGGCCGCCGTGGCCGCGGACCCCGCGTCGCTCGGAATCGGCACCTCGCCGCAGGTGGCCGTGGCCGCCACGGGCCACACCACCACGGCGTCGGTCCGAATCGAGGGCATGCGTTTCGTGCCGGACACGGTCGAGGTTCCCGCCGGAGACCGGCTGCAGATCACCCTGGCCAACACCGGCACCGACCAACACGACCTGGTGCTGTCCAACGGCACCCGCACCGGACGGATCGCGCCGGGCGAGTCGGCCGTCCTCAATGCCGGGGTGATCGGCTCCAGCCTCGATGGCTGGTGCGCGGTGGCCGGACACCGGCAGATGGGCATGACGTTTTCGGTCCGGGTGACCGGCGCGCCGATGCCTTCCACACACACAGGCCACCACGACCCGGTGCACTCCGCGCCGATCTCCGCCCGCGATATCGCGCGCAGCCTCAGCGCAGACCCGGCTGCGGGCTTCACCGCACGCGACGCCACGCTGCCCCCGGCAACGGCCGAGCACCGTGTGACGCTGCCGGTGACCGAGATCCAACGGGAGGTCTCCCCCGGAATCATCCAGCGGCTCTGGACGTTTGGCGGTACCGCCCCCGGACCCACGTTGCGGGGCAAGGTCGGCGACGTCTTCGAGATCACCCTCGTCAACGACGGCAGCACCGGGCATTCGATCGACTTCCACGCGGGTGCGCTCGCTCCCGACGAACCGATGCGGACCATCCAACCCGGCCAGCGCCTGGTGTACCGGTTCACCGCGACGCGGGCGGGTATCTGGCTCTACCACTGCTCGACGATGCCGATGTCACTGCACATCGCCAACGGCATGTTCGGGGCGGTGATCATCGACCCGCCAGACCTGCCGCGCGTCGACCGCGAGTATGTGATCGTCCAGTCCGAGATGTACCTGGGCGCGCCCGGCGAAGACGCCGACGCCGACAAGGTCGCCGCGGACAAGCCCGACCTCGTGGTGTTCAACGGCTACGCCCGCCAATACGACCATGCGCCATTAGCCGCGCGAGTGGGCGAGCGCGTTCGCATCTGGGTGCTCGCCGCGGGACCGAACCGGGGCACCTCGTTCCACGTCGTCGGTGGCCAGTTCGACACCGTATGGTCCGAGGGCGACTACCGACTGGGAGGTAAGGCAGGAGGGCCGGGCGCAGGCGGTGCGCAGACACTCGGATTGTTTGCGGCCCAGGGCGGTTTCGTCGAATTGACCTTCGGCCAGCCCGGTCGATACCCGTTCGTCTCACACGCGATGGTCGACGCCGAACGCGGCGCCCACGGCATCATCGAGGTGGCCGGGCGGTAACCCATCGCAACGGGATTGTCACCATTTCCGCCCGGTCCTTGCCCCAGCTAAACGCTTTTGGCAACGGTGAGCAGGATGACGGAGTCTTCGACGGCCTGTACACCATGCCGACTCGGCGGGATCACCAGGTGATCGCCCGGGGCGCCGTCCCAGCTAGTCTCGGGCGCTGTCAGCCGGATGCGCCCCTGCAACACATGCAAGGTAGCCTCGCCCGGGCTGTCGTGGTCATGCAGCGCAGCTCCGGCGGTCAGGGCAACCATGGTTTGCCGCAGCGTGTGTTGGTGACCGCCGTACACAGTGTGTGCGCTACGGCCGCTGGAGGCTCGGTGCGCGGCCGCCAACTGCTCGCGCGCGAGTGCTGTGAGCGAGATCTTATCCATCAGGCAGGCTCCTTCCTCGTCGCAAATCATATGCCGCACGGCGGCGGCTTGGCAGAAGCGCTGCGGGCAATCGACGCGCTAGCTGGGTTACTGCGGTCAGGGGCCTGGCTAGTTATTGACGACGAGTGACAGTCCTCGACGACCACGTATATTCTTGCGTTGCTTGCTGATTGCCACCAGGCGCGCCACCGCCAGCTCGATTCCACGGGCCAAGGCGTCGATATCGGCCACGGCCTCGTAGTCGGCGAGGACACCGAAGAACAGGTCCTCGGCATAGCTGAGCATCGCCACCCCGGTTCGCAATTGCATCGCGATCGGCGGGACTGGAAACACACTGAGCACCCGTTGGCCCATGAGTCGGAGTGGCTGACGAGGGCCGGGAACATTCGTCGCCAGGGTGGTGACGCCGCGCTGCGGTAGCTGGGTCAACAATCGGACCGCCCATGCTGTCAGGGGAAATGGAAGGTGATTGGCCATCGACACGAATGCGTGACCCGCCTGGCGCTGACCGTGAGACTTCGTACGGTCCAAGCGGGAATGAACGGTCCGCAGTCGCTCTATCGGGTGCTCTTCGTCGACCGGTAGGTACGGCAGCATCACCGACACGCGGTTACCCGTCCTATCCAACGCGTCGACGGCCCGCATCGACACCGGCACCAGCGCGCGAAGCGCATCCGGCAACGGTGCTTCGCCCCGCTGAACGAGGATGTTGCGGTAACTCTCCGTGATAGCGGCCAGCGCAACGTCATTGATGGTGACGTCGAAGGTTTGGCACACCTGCGCGATGTCGGCGAGGGGCACCCGCGCGACACCGTAGCGTCGCATTGTTGTGATCGGCCCATTCAGCGACGTCGTTGTGGGACGCAGCAAACCGGCGACAATTTCCGCAGCACCCAATGCCGTGCGGGCGGCCGTCGCCGTGATGGCAGCCGATGCGTTCCACAGGCCGCCCAGCACGCTCAGTGGACTTACACCCCATAAGCTCTGCGAAAGCTCTTGTTCCTTAGTCGCTTTGGTGGCGCGGATATGGCTTGCGAAGCTCTCGCCGATGCCGTCATCACATAGGCCGGCAAGCATGTGGGTGGCAGCAATTCCGTCGGCCATGCAGTGGTGGATCTTGGTGAGCATTGCCCACCGGTTGTCGCTGAGGCCTTCGATGATCCAGATTTCCCACAGCGGTCGATCCCGGTCGAGGCGCCGGGAGATCACGTCGGCGGCCAGCTGCAACAACTCCCGGTCGTCGCCGGGCCGCGGGAGGGCGATGTGCCGTACGTGACGGCCGAGATCAAAGTTTGGATCGTCCACCCATTCGGGTGCACCGAGGTCGAACGAGCGCGTTCGCAGGCGCTGCCCGAACCGGGGGCACACGCGGATCCGCTGAGCAAGTATCTCCATCAATGAACCACGGTCCGGGATCGGCCCTTCGATGACCGCGAGACCGCCGATCGCCAAACTCACGTGCCGGTCGGCGTCTTCCGCCTTGAGAAAACCCGCGTCGAGGGTTGTCAATTGATCCACGACCGCCACCTCCGAACTTTATATGCAACTAGCGGTAACACAATTCTCCGCTGTGGGCGGCAGCGGCAGCAGGGCCGAAAGTCCCAAGCCGAGGTGGTGTCGTGCAGCCAAATACGCTGCGGCACCAGCACGCTCAACGACCCAAGACGTGTTGACGCCGTCGGTTAACTCTTGCGACGTGCGCGCAGACGGTCTGGTAGCCATGGCGGTCATCCGCCGGCCTGCGGCGCAGATTCCCGGGGTAGCGCGATGCGTCGAAGCTGGCGCAAAACTGCCTCAAAGCTGCCATTGACTAATGTCACCATTTGTTATTGACTTCGTTGCATGGCGGACGGCGTCCCGGCCCGTGGGTCATTGCGGTCCCGCGGCGCGGCAGCGGTAAGTGCTTACACCCTGCGGCCCGTCACCGGCCTGATACCAGCCGAACGCGCGTGGGGCTTATGGCTATCGCGCCAGATCATCGCCGGCATCATGGGAACGTTCGGCCCTTCGCTGGCTGGCACCCACGTCGAACACCTTGACACGAGGCTGCCCGACGGCCGTCGCGTCAAGGGCGAATGGGTTTACGGACCGCGCACGCCAACCAGCGACGCCCCGCGATCGTCCCCAACCGTGGGGGCCATCTACTACGTGCATGGCAGCGGTTACGCCGTGTGTTCGCCAAAGACCCACCGGCGGTTCACATCCTGGCTGTCGTCGTTGACCGGTTTGCCGGTGTTCAGCATCGATTACCGACTCGCCCCCCGCCACCGCTTCCCCACCGCGGCCGACGACGTCCGGGCGGGCTGGGACTGGCTGGTGGATACCCGCGGTGTATCGCCGAAACAAATTGTGGTGGCCGGGGATTCGGCGGGCGGTCATTTGGCCGTCGACATGATGCTGCAACCCGAGCTCGGCGCCAATCACCCCGCCGCGCTGGCGCTGTTCTCCCCGCTGTACGACATCACCTTCGCGCTCTGCATCGCCCGGGAACGGATGCGTCGCGATCCGGCGATCCGGGCGGCCGACGCGGCCCGCCTGGTCAGCATGTACCACGCCGGCGTCGACCCCACCCACCAGCGGCTGAAGCTGAATGTGGCCGGCGGCCCGCCGCTTCCGCCGACCCTGATTCAGGCCGGCGGAGCCGAAATGCTCCAGGACGACGCGCGTCAGCTCGCCGCCGACATCCTAACCGCGGGTGGCCGATGCGAACTGCAGATCTGGCCGCACCAGGTGCACGTCTTTCAGGCATTGCCCCGCGTGACACCCGAAGCCACCCAGGCTATGGCCTATGTCGCGCGATTCATCGCCCACGCGTTGCAGGATGCGCGCGCCATGACCCAGGAGGTGCACTGAGGAATGTTGGACAGGCTACTGGGCAGGTCGAAGACCAGCCGCGGTGCATCGGCGGTGGTGACCGGCGCCGGAAGTGGCATCGGTGCCGCCTTCGCCGTCGAACTCGGCCGTCGCGGCGGCGCGGTCGTTTGCAGCGACATCGACGAAGCCGCCGCAAGGCGGACGGCCGACGCGGTCACCGAGCGGGGCGGCAAAGCGGTGGCCATCCGTTGCGACGTCTCCAAATTCGACGACGTCCAGGCGCTGGCCGAGCAATCGCAGGCCTGGTTTTCCGGGCCGCCCACGCTGGTGATCAACAATGCCGGCGTCGGCGCCGGCGGCGCGGCCATCGGCGATGCGCCGCTGGACGATTGGGTGTGGACGCTGGGCATCAACCTGTGGGGACCCATTCACGGCTGCCACGTGTTCACCCCGATCCTGCGGGAGGCCGGTCGGTCGCATGCCCCCCGGGGAATCATCAACGTGGCCTCGGCGGCGGCGTTCGGCGCGGCTCCGGGCATGGCCGCCTACAACGTCAGCAAGGCCGGCGTGCTGTCACTTTCGGAGACCCTGGCAGCCGAGTTGGCCGGCACCGGGGTGAGAGTCACCGTGCTGTGCCCGACTTTCGTGAAGACCAACATCGTCGAGTCCGGCCGCATCAGCGAGGAGTCCAGCGAGCTGGCCAACAAATTGATGCGCTGGACCGGATTCTCGGCGGAGAAAGTCGCGCGGATTTGCCTGGACGCACACGACCGCGGCGAGCTGTACTGCATGCCGCAACTCGACGCCAAGATCGGCTGGAGCATCAAACGCCTGGCCCCGCAGGCCTATACGCGTGCGGCCGGCCTGGTGTCCCGAATCAACCTGCCTTGATCACCCAACGCAAAGGAGCTCCCGGTGGCCATCGACATGGAAGCTATGCTCGCCAAGATCAAGGATCGCCAGTGGGCGCTCGCCGATATCGATTGGGCCGCGCCCGGCGCCGATACCATCCGGCCCGAATTCCGTCCGAAGCTCAAGGCATTCATGGCCGACCTGTGCTGGATCGAGAACGTCGGCGCCCGCGGATTCGCCGCGCTGGCCAAGAAGGCGCCTGACCCGACGCTGGCGGAGATCTACCGCTACTTCCACGCCGAGGAGCAGCGCCACGCCAACGCCGAGATGGCGCTGATGAAGCGCTGGGGAATGCTCGACGACGGCGAACTGCCCGAGCCGAACATCAACATCCGGTTGGCCATCGAGTGGCTCGATGCGTTCTCCGACAGCATGCCGCTGTCCGTGCTGGGCACCGTCATCCCGATGCTGGAGGTCGCCCTCGACGGGGCGCTGTTGAAGTTTCTGCTGGACACCGTGGAAGACCCGGTGTGCCACCAAGTTTTCGAGAAGATCAACAATGATGAATCACGGCACATCGCTGTCGATTTCGAGGTGCTCGACCTGATCGGACACGCCAAGGCGCGCCGACTGGCCATCGAACTGGTCGGCCGAATGGCATCCCCGGGCCTCATTGTCGGGATGCTCATGTACGTTCCGCTACTCAAACGCATCTACGGTGAAATGGCCGAGATGGGACTGGAGCCGGAGCGGCTGAACAATGCGGTCAAGCGGTTCAAGCAGCTCGGCGAGCGTGGCGAACACACCTGGCGCGTGCCCACCTATCAACTGCTCAAGAGGCACGCCGCCATGGTCGTCAATCCGCAGCACCCCTACCAGATCCTGGCTAGCTCCATGGTGTGGCTGTCCGACCGCTATCCCAAACCGCTGCTGAGACCGGTGCCCAGTTGGTTCAAGGAACTCAGCTACAAGCCGGCGGCGTGACCATGGGGGAAAACCACGTCTATGCGGTGCTGATCATCGGAGCCGGCTTCACCGGTCTGGGAGCGGCGATCCGATTGGCCGACAACGGAGTCGACGACATCGTGATCCTGGAACGCGGCGACCAAGTCGGCGGAACCTGGCGCGACACAACCTATCCCGGCGCAAGCTGTGACGTCCCCTCGCTGCTGTATTCGTACTCCTTCGTCAAGAACCCCACCTGGTCGCGTACGTACTCCCCCGCCCCGGAGATCTGCCGCCACCTCGAAGACATGGCGACCAGATTCGACATCCGTCGCCACATCCGATTCGGCCACGAGGTCAGCGGCTTGACCTTCGACGAGGATAACGGTGTTTGGACCGCAACAATCAAACGCCGCAAGCGATTCCGTGCCCGCACCGTCGTGCTGGCCTCTGGACCGCTGTCGGACGTCAGCTTCCCCGACATTCGCGGCCTGGACAGCTATCGCGGACACAAGATTCACAGCGCCCGCTGGGACCACGACTTCGATTTCGCGGGCAAGCGGGTCGCCGTCATCGGCACCGGCGCCAGCGCGATCCAGATCATCCCCGAGTTGGTGAAGCAGGCCAAGTTCGTCAAGGTGTTCCAACGCACCCCGTGCTGGGTGCTGCCGCGCCTGGACGTCGCGACACCGCCGGCCGTGCAAACCCTGTTCACCAAAGTCCCCGCCGCCCAGCAACTTGCGCGGCAGGCCCTGTTCTGGGGCCACGAGGCCAGCGCCACGGCGCTGGTATGGGACACGCCGTTGACCTCGCTGGCCGCGCGTCTGGGGCGGGCCCACCTGCGGGCTCAGGTGAAGGATCCATGGCTGCGGCGCCAGCTGACGCCGGACTTCCGGCCAGGGTGCAAGCGCATGCTCGTCTCCAGCGACTACTACCCCGCCCTCCAGCGCGACAACTGCAAACTCATCGACTGGCCGATCGCCACCCTGAGCCCGGTCGGCATTCGCACCAGCGACGGCATCGAGCACCACCTCGACTGCATCGTTTTCGCCACCGGCTACGACGTTCACCTGACCGGTCCTCCCTTTGCGGTCACCGGGCTCGGTGGCCGGTCGCTGGCCGACGAATGGTCCGGTGGCGCACAGGCTTACAAGAGCATCAACGTGCATGGATATCCGAATCTGTTCGTCATGACCGGACCCAACTCGGGGCCCGGCCACAACTCGCTGCTGGTGTACATCGAGGGTCAGCTGGAGTACGCGGTCCGCGGCATCACCGCCATCCTCGACAACGACCTACGCTATCTCGATGTGCGCGAAGAGGTTCAGCACCGCCACAACGACACCCTCCAGCGCCGCCTTACCAAGACGACGTGGATGTCCGGTTGCCGCAGTTGGTACCTCACCAAGGACGGATACAACGGGTCGATGTACCCGGGTTTCGCGACGCAGTATCTTCGCCAGATGAGAGATTTCCGCTACCAGGATTACCAAGCGGTGGCGCGCCGAACCCGGGCGCTTGCCGCCTCGTCGGGCTGACACATGGCACCGGACCGCCCGCTCGACCGTTCTTCAAGACCCGAACCCGGCACAATCGCCAGCGTGCTGCACAACGTGCGGCGCGCGCCCAAGCGCGTTCGGCGCCAGTCGCGGGAGTACCGGCAATTGATCGAGACGGCGGTCTCGCAGCTTTTCGACGCGGCGGTCCGCCACCCCCACGGCGTCGCCGCATCCGGTGAGTACCGGATCGACGACCTCGCCCGGCTGGCCGGCACCACCACCCGCAACATCCGGGTTTACCGCGACCGCGGGTTACTCCCCCCGCCGTTGCGCGTCGGCCGCATCGCATTGTTCAACGACACCCATCTGACCCGCCTGCGGCTGATCACCTCGATGCTCGACCGCGGATACACCATCGCGCACGTGCGCGAAATGCTCAGCGCCTGGGAGGAAGGCAAGAATCTCGGCGACGTGCTGGGCCTCGAGAACGCCATCGCGGGCACCTGGACCACCGAGAAACCAGAGACCATGCCGCTGGCCGACGCGCAGCGCCTCGTCGACGACCCGGACGCGTTCGAGCGCCTGGTGGTACTGCAGGTAATCCGGGTCGACGGTGCGCGAGCCACCGTTACGCGTCCGAAACTGATCGAAGCATTCAACGAAATCCGCGGCTACGGCGTCAAATTGGAAAAGCTCGTCGCCTTACACGAGCAAATCGTGCCGGAGGTCGACAAGATCAGCGACATGCTGGTGCGCGCCGGCGCCGAACACGTGCTGGACCGCATCAAGCCGGGCGAGCCCCTGCCGGCGGATGCCGAGATCGCCGAGCTGATCACCATGCTGGTGCGCTTCCGGACTCAAGCCGTGGCTACGGTCACCGCGACGCTCGCGTCGTCGATCGAGTCCCATATCGAGTCGCTCGTGAGTCGCATCCTCGCCGACTATCTCGAGTCCAGTTCTTCGGCCTGAACCCTTGCGTCCGTCGCCTTCGTGACAGCGCTAAACCCCGGTGCAGGTGTACGGGGTGCAGTCGACCGTCACCGGCGTGACGCACGCCGACATCGTGGTCAACGGCAGCGCGAGCATCAGCGCAAGGACCACTTTGGATTTGACACCAGACACAGACCACTCCATCCCGTTGAAGATGGGAGGAATGGTAAGCACAGCTACGCGATAAAACACGAGATTGGGCGATTTTGGGCTGACGCCGCTTGACCGGTCCCCAGAATTGGGTCAGCGATCGGTTACCAGCTGCGTCCGGTCCCCTCAGTGCCCGCTGAAGGTCAGCGTGCCTTCCGTTTGAAGCACTTTGCTGGCGGTAATTCTCTCGGTTTTTCGGGCTTCGCGCTCGAGATAGCGCTGCTTGGATTCGTCGAATTTGTCGGAAGCCTGCTCGAGCTCCTTCACCAACACGGCGAGATCGTCGCGCATCCGGGCGGCCTCGCCGCTGAAGTCTTCGCGTTCGAAGATGCGCCACTTCCTGAGCACCGGCATCACCACCTCGTCGAGATGGATGCGCGGGTCGTAAACACCGCCGACGGCGATGATCACTGCCTTGCGCCGGAATTCCGGCACCGTGAATCCGGGCATCTTGAAGTTGCGCAAGATCCGGTGCACCGACTTCATCGCCTGGTTCGGGGCGATGTCCAGACCCGCCGCGCTGACGTCCCGGTAGAAGATCATGTGCAGGTTCTCGTCGTGGGACACCCTGGCCATCAGTTGCTCCGCGATGGGGTCCTGAGAGGCCTTGCCGGTATTGCGGTGCGAGACCCGGGTGGCCAGCTCCTGGAATGAGACGTACATGACCGAGTCGAACAAGCTCTCGGCAAACATGTCGCCCTGCTGATTCTGCCCCGGGCTGAAGCCCCTGGTCATTTGCTCCAGGCGCAACTTCTCCAGCGCCACCGGGTCGACGGCCCGGGTGACCACCAGGTAGTCGCGCAGTGCCGTGCTATGCCGGGCCTCTTCAGCCGTCCACCTGTTGACCCACTGCCCCCACGGGCCGTCCATGCTGAAGTTCATCGCGATCTCGCGGTGATACGACGGCAAGTTGTCCTCTGTCAGCAGATTTTGGACCATCGCCACCTGCGCGACGTCGGGCAGCTGGCTCTGCCCGGGCTCCCAATCCTGACCTTCCAGCGCGTAGAAGTTCTTGCCGTCCGACCACGGGACGTAGTCGTGCGGATTCCACTCCTTGAACATCGAGAGGTGGCGGTTGAGCAGACCCTCGACCACAGGCTCGAGCTCATGGAGTAGCTGCAGGTTGGTCAGGTCGTTGGACACGTAGCCCTCCAGTTATGTGTGGCGTCAAGTAACGCACAATGTATCTGTGTCATGCGGTTACATAAAGATGACACGCCGAAAACTGGGCGAACTAGGGCCAAAGGTCCCTACGCCGGTAGTGGCGCCCACCACACCGCTGCGGCCTCGGCCGGGTACCAATCGGTCGAGCGCGCGCTATGGGCGCGCAACCAGATACGGCGCGAGCGTGGACAGCTTTTCGCAGGTCTCTTCGAATTCACGCTCAGGCGTGGACTCTTCGATGATGCCCGCCCCAGCCCGCAACCATGTCTTGCCGTCCCGTTCGTAGGCCGCTCGCAGCGTGAGCGCCGCGTCCATGCCGCCATCGGCCGAAAACATCACGACCGCTCCGGAATACAGTCCACGCGGGCCCTCGTCGAGGCGCAGGATCGCTTCCACGCCGCTCGCTTTCGGGATGCCCGACGCGGTGACCGCGGGGAATAGCGCTTCCAGCGCATCCATCCGGTCGTTCGACGGACCTAGCCGCCCGCTGACCGTGGAGCCGAGGTGCTGCACGCTCCCACGCTCCCGCACCGTCATGAAGTCGGTGACCACCGCACTACCCGGTTCGGCGATCTCGGTCATCTCCCGCAGCGAGCTTCGCACCGAAATCGCATGCTCGACAATCTCTTTGGAATTCGACTCCAGATCGTCGCGGGCCTGCCGGTCGCGCGCCATTCCGCGGCCCAGCGCGCGGGTACCGGCCAGCGGCTCGGTCACCACGATGCCGTCGTCATGGACGGCCGCGACAAGTTCGGGGCTGTAGCCGACAGCGCGAATCCCGCCCAGCCGCAACAAGAATGATCGCACCGGAGTGTTGTGTCTGCGGCCCAGCCGGTAGGTCGACGGGAAGTCCAGCGGGAAAGGCACTTCCAGAGAACGGGACAGGATCACCTTGTGGTAACGGCCCGCCGCGATCTCGGCGACGGCCGACGCCACCCGGTCGCGATAGCCAGAGGGGTCGGCGACGACGTCGACACCGCGAGCCCGGCGGACCTCGGGCACACCCCCGCCCAGCAAGCCGAGGACTGCGTCGCGATGAACCGCGGTCGCGCCCCACAGCTGGACCGCCCCGCGGGTCACCACGATGCGGGTGCGTGGCCAAAACACGCGGGCCAGCGGCGTTCGCGGCGCCAGCCGCTGCTGCAGCCCGTAGCGGTAGACACCGAACTCGAAGGCGATCCAGCCGAAAAGTTGATCGGTCTCCAGCAAAAGCCTGTCAACGGCTTCGCCCAGCACGGGCCCGGGCCGCCCCGACCACTGTTGCCGCTGAGTCACGCCGTCCCGGATCACGCGCACTTCGTCGCTGTCCAGCTCGATCATCGCGCCCACACCGCTGGCCAGCACCCATTGACCGGCCCGCTCGTAGAGCACGTATTCCTCGCCGACTTGTTCGGGCAGCAGCGCGGCCAGCTCGGCGGCCAGGTCGGCCGGGTCGACATGTGCGGGAAGCGGAATGGGTGAGGACGTGGAGCCGGCGGAACTCGTCTGAACGCTGACCTCGGTCACGGTTAGTAAATGTAGCCTAACCTATGTAAGAACGCGCAACCGATCCCCCTGCGTCCCGGCAAACCCGGCCGTCCAGGCCAAAACTCCCTTGGAGTTAAAGCGCTGGCCATCCCGAACCCGCGTCGCCGGGTGAACTCACTGCGCCCATCCGGCTCCCCGTTTCCACAGGTAGAACGCGCGGCACAAGGCTGTGGCCGCCGAGCCGAGGCCCCGTCTGTGAACATCGGCGCCCCAAATTTCCCAGCCGTTTACGTCGTGGCCGCGCATCGACCGGGCCCGGTAACGGGACTTCTCCTAGGACGGCGCTGATGTAGTGGCCTCCGACGGGGGCGATTCGGCGGTACCGAGATTCGACGGCGGTAGTCGGATGTGCTGGCTGATATGAGGCCGGCCTGACCGGCCGCCGGGTGGTCCGGTGGTCCCGGGTCAGGCGATGGCCCACCCTCCGGAGGCTGGGTGCAGGCCCAGGGTGGCCAATCGGGCGAGGTTGATCGCGCCGGCTCGGGCGAGGATGTCGGTCAGGATGCGCTTTTGTCCGCGGCAGCGGGCTTTGCGGCCACCCCAGGGGCGGCGGGTGAAGTGACTGATCTTGCGTTCCACGACCGGGCGATACGTTCGGTAATCCTGCTGCCAGGCCGGATCACGTTGGCGGGCCTTCGCGAGCTGCAGGGCGGCCTCATGGGCATGGATGGTGATCATCCGCCCGCGACGGGCTTTGGTGCACTCCGCCCGTAGCGGACACGACCCGCAGAATGCGCCGAAGCGAGCGACCTGCTGACGCCGCCCGGTGCTGATGGCCACGGTGTGCTCGGCCGGGCAGGTCGCGGTACCGGCGGCCAGGTCGATGCCGAACTGGTCTTTGGAATAGCCGTTGGCGTTGCGCACTGGGGGAACCTTGGCGCGCATGTCATGGCCGCGTTGGGTCTGCTCATCCAGGGTGGCCCCATCGGCATACGCCGAATCGCCGTACACCTCATAGACTTTCGATTCCACATCTTCGTTGACGTGCTGTCGGTGGTCGGTGATCGTTGCATCGGCATCGGCATCGGCATCGGCATCGGCATCGGCATCGGCATCGGTGGCGGTGGCGGTGGCGGTGGCGGTCGCGTCGGTGACGGTATCGGATACACCACTTGCGGTGTCGGTGACCGGGTTGCCCAGCAGCTCGTCGATGACCTCACGGTCGGCGGCGTTGGCCGGGGTGACCGCAACACCGGTAATCAGCTCGTCGTCGGGGTCGATACCTAGATGGGACTTGTAGCCATCGAAGGTTCGCGCCCGCGACTTATGCCCATGGCGGGCTTCGGTATCAACAGTGGAGATCATCCGGTCTTTGGCCACCCGCCGCGCGATGCGGAAGATCCCGTCGTCGCCAGCTTCGACGTCCTGGCCGGCCACCAGCGCCAGCAACTCGACCGCCTCACCGAGTGCTCCATCGAGCTTGCGGCCATCCAAGGCCTCCAGTGCTGCGTTGGCGTCGCGCACCAGCGCATCGACCAAGGCTTCACGCGCTTTGGGGTCATCCCAGTCACACGGTGGTTTTCCCAGGCTGGCGTAGTCATCATCGCGGGTCAGCACGGTGCGTAGCGCACCGGCCACCTCCGGATCGGCCCGATCGGTCACGGTCAGCAGTTTGCGGATCGCGGCCCGCAGCTGGATCACCGTGTCCTGGGTGGCCACCGCATCCAACAGCGGGGTCGAATCCAGCACCCGGCGCCGTCCCCGCAACAGCCCCGCCGCCCGCGCAGTGGTGTTGACATCCTCGAATAACCGCCGCGGCCGATCCGATGCACGTAGCCGGTTGCGCATCCCGACCAGCACCGTGGGATGAAACGCCTCAGCGTCCACCGTCAACCCCGCGGCAGCCTTCCAACGCAGGTCAAAGGCCAACCGGTCGCAGGCCTCCCGATCCGAGAGTCCCTCGTAGGCCTGCAGCAGCATCACCGTGGCCATCACCCGTGCCGGCACCGTCGGTCGACCCAGCACCGAACGCTTGAACAAATCAGCGAAATAGTCGTCGCCGAACAGCGCACCACCGTGCTCGGCCAGCAGCCGATAGATACTGCCTGCCGGCAGCTGGTCACCGACCAGCACCATCACGTCATCGAACCGGCCTTGCCGATTCTCCCGTCCCAAAGCCACACATCAGATCCTCGCCGCCCACCTGCGCCAAACCCGCTCAGCCACGCCGAAACTCAGTTACTAAAACAGCAGCGCCCTAGAATTGCCGTCAACCGTGCCAGCCCGCCGACCGGGCGACTTGGTTGGGCACGGTGGCTCGGCAAGATCCATCTGTGCAAAGGAGTCGCGTGTGAACTCCTGTCAGGGCGTTTGTGACGGCGTCAGCCCGTGCCGGGCGGCGCGAGGCGCATCGCGAATAGACCCGACTGATCGGTGCCTACCGCCGCACAATTGGAGAGCAACGTCATGTTCGTAATCCGGCTTGCGAACGGCGAAGAGGTCCAGGGCGGCGAAAGTGACGAGCTCGAAATCAACCAAGAGACCGGTGTGCTCACGGTTTCACGCGTCGACGGTTTCGAGGAAATCACCACCCATTATTCGCCAATGGCATGGCTGTCGGTGACACACCGTAAGAAGGGCGTCGGGGTCAGGTCATCGGTTATTTCGTCGGCACGTTGATCCCGGCGTTAGCCCCACAGCGAATACACAGCACTTTCACACCAAATCCACGCCTGCCGCGGCGTGGTCCCCAATCCGAAAATCGGCCAGTCACAAGCGTCTGACCAGGGATTTTTCGGGCGCCAGCCGCCGGCATCGCTTAAACACGCCGCTTCGCATCCGAGTGGCGGATTGACACCCGCGAGGATAAGTTTTCCACGGTCGTCGGGATGTTCGTGGTGGCTCCGCTTGCGGACGGTGCTTTCCCTGATCGCCACGCTTATCGAGGAAGGCATCGAATGCTGCAAGAGTTTTGGCAGAACTTCACCCACAACCTGTTCAAGCCGCTCCTGCTGTTCTTCTACTTCGGATTCCTCATTCCAATCCTGAAGGTGCGCTTCGAATTTCCCTATGTGATCTATCAGGGCTTGACCATGTACCTGCTGCTGGCCATCGGCTGGCACGGCGGTGAAGAACTCGCCAAGATCAGCGCCGGCAGCGTCGGGTCGATCGTGGGCTTCATGGTGTTGGGCTTCGTGCTCAACTTCGTCATCGGCGGTATCGCCTACCTGCTGCTGAATTGGCTTACCTCCCTTCGACGAATCGACCGAGCCACGGTCGCGGGTTATTACGGGTCGGACTCGGCGGGAACGTTCGCCACTTGCGTGGCCGTACTGAGCGCCGTTGGCATCGCCTTCAACGCCTACATGCCCGTGATGCTGGCCGTCATGGAGATCCCCGGCTGCTTGGTGGCGCTGTACCTGGTGGCGCGACTGCGCCACCGCGGGATGGACTCGGCGGGGAACATGGCCGACGAGCCCGGCTACACCCCGCCGGTCAAGGTCGGGTTCGGGCCCGGTACGGCCAAGCAGCCCGCGTACGGCGAGAGCCTCGAGGACCAGCACGAACGCGGGATCGAGCAGGAGCTGGAGTTCTCGATGGAAAAAAGGGAGCATCCCGGCTGGGAGCCCGACGAGATCCCCTTGAGTCGCAAGAAGATGTCGATCTTCAACCGTGAGCTCCTGCAGGAAGTGTTCCTCAACCCTGGGCTCGTCCTCCTCTTCGGTGGAATCATCATCGGCCTCGTCAGTGGGCTGCAGGGACAGAAGGTCGTTGCAGACGACGACAGGTTCTTCGTGTTGGCATTCCAGGGCGTGCTGTGCCTGTTCCTGCTCGAGATGGGCATGACGGCCTCCCGGAAGCTGCGAGACCTGCGAACGGCGGGCCCCGGTTTCATCTTCTTTGCTGTGCTGGCACCGAATATCTTTGCGCCGCTGGGGATCATCGTCGCCCATACCTACGCCTACCTCACCCACGCTGAGTTCAAGATGGGAACTTACGTTTTGTTCGCAGTGCTTTGCGGCGCGGCGTCCTACATCGCCGTCCCTGCCGTCCAGCGGCTGGCGATCCCCGAGGCCAGCCCAACCCTGCCTTTGGCCGCATCACTGGGTTTGACGTTTTCCTACAACGTCACGATCGGGATCCCGCTCTACATCGAGATCGCCCGCGCGGTCGGCCACTGGTTCCCGGTTACCTGACAAACGTCAGGATCGCGATCGCGCTCTACATCGAGATCGCCCCGCATGGTGGGGCCCTGGTTCGCGATCACCTGAAACGGCGCTACCCGAGCAGCGTGCACGCCACGGTGGGTAATCCTCAGAGACGTCTTCGGTAGGTAGTCCTGAAAGTTCTAGCCGCACAGGCTCTCGCTCCGGCTAACGCCGGTGACCGTGAGCACTAATTCGGCCACTCGTCGCGACGCTTGCCAGCCGGACGTAGTACCCACCCCGACACCCGGAAGCTGACTGGATGTTTCCGTGCTGCGGCAGCCGCGGTGTCAACTGTTCGTAAAAGTGGTGTCAATTGTTCGTAAAGCCCACTTAACTCAGGTCGCCATGGGCGCCACGGGGAGGATGCTGCATGAGTCCCCGGGAGAATTTGACCCACAACGTATTAGAGCCGCTGTCGAGAGGGGCTCATCGATGCAACAGGCTATAACGGTTCCGACAACCGTTCCGACCGAAAAACCCCGCAATGGCCTGGCCGGTCTCAAACACTGGCGCTATGACCTTCGCTCGGGTTTCACGGTGGCCATGATCTCGCTGCCGTTCTCGATGGGAATCGCGATCACCTCGGGAGCGCCGCCGATCTGCGGGATCATGTCGGCAATCATCGCCGGTTTCGTCCTGCCGTTTTTGGGCGGCTCGTATGTGACCATCAGCGGCCCGGCCGCGGGACTGGCGCCGGCCCTATTCGCTGGCATGATCGCACTGGGACACGCCCGCCTGGGCCGAGGCGGCTCTACATCCGAGTTGCTCGCCGTGGGATACCCCCTGGTCCTGGTCGCCATCGCCATCGCGGGCGTGCTGCAAGTGGTCCTTGCCAAGTTGAAGGTGGCGCGCCTGAGCGCCATCTTCCCGGCCGCGGCCATCCAGGGCATGCTGGCGGCGATCGGCCTGATGATCATCGTCAAGCAGATTCCTCTCTTCATGGGAGTGAAGTTCGAGGCTCACGAATTCTGGGCGGTTCTGGGCGAAGTGCCCAGCCATGTCCAGTCGATGAGCCCCAAGGTCTGCGCCCTGGGGGTCGGTTGCCTGGTGGCGCTGTTCGCGCTGGCGGTCGTGCCCTGGCGGCTGCTGAAGATCATGCCGCCTCCGGTCTGGGTGTTCTTAGCCGGCACGGTGGTCAGCACGTACATCCTCAAGTTGGATAAATCCCACCTGATCAACATTCCCGATTCGCTCGAGCACGGGGGTCGTGTCCCTGCCGCGGTGTAAAAGAATCCGGACGTAGGTTCCCTCGAAGACCGGCAAGTCTGATGGAAGGAGC
>NZ_LQPH01000180.1 GCF_002102255.1 Mycobacterium nebraskense | reverse complement strand
GCCACACGAAAATCACCACCCCGCACCACAACTCGGCATCAGACCCAGCCCACACCAACTACCATGCAAAATCGAGGCTAGTCTGGCCCGCATCTTTCGATGAATGGGTCACGGCACCGATGAGGTCCAGGTGGCGAATATGGCGTACCTATCGCCACCCCTGGACGACGATTTGTACGTTGCACGGCCTTACGGCCACCATCGGTGAACGCACCCTGGTGCCCACGCTGCAATCAGTAACCATCGACGCCACCTGCGATGTCATTGCCGTGCAGATTCTTATCGGCCAATCCGTGGCTGACTGGCAGAACAAATCAGCCGCACTTACTGAAGCCTTCCAGGCTCAGCGTCTGACCATCAGGGCGGCCAAGCCCCGTGAAATCACGATCACCGCCCACCACCGGGACGCCCTTGCCAAGCCCATCGCCCTGCCCCGCCCGACCCGCGATGCTCTGGTGAACCCAGCCCAGATCGGCGTGGGCGGGACCGAAGGAGGCAAATGGTGGCGGCTCCCCGTCCTGGGACATCACATCTTGGTCGCCGGCGCGACCGGTTCCGGCAAGGGTTCTGTCCTGTGGTCACTGATTGCAGGCCTTGCGCCGGGAATTAGAGCGGGATGGATCCGCGTACTCGCCGTAGACCCGAAGGGCGGCATGGAATTTGGCCGCGGGCAAGAACTATTCGGCAGCTCCGCTTACGACAACGGCCACGACACGGTCGCGCTTCTACGGGCCGCGACGAATATCATGCAAGAGCGGGCGCGGCGACTGCGCGGGCACACCCGACTACACGACCCATCGGTCGACGAGCCGCTGATCGTGCTGATCGTGGACGAAATCGCTTCCCTGACGGCGTATATCGGCGATCGCAAGGTCCGCGCCGAAGCCGAGCAACTCCTCGGACTGCTGCTGTCCCAAGGCCGCGCCGTCGGGGTCTCCGTGATCGCGGCGGTACAAGACCCCTCGAAAGAGGTGCTGCCCATCAGGCAACTGTTTTCTATCCGGATCGGGATGCGGATGGCCGAGTCGTCGCAGACCGCAATGGTCCTGGGCGCAGCGGCTCGTGATGCCGGCGCGGTGTGCGACCAAATTCCAATCACCACTCCCGGCGTCGGGTACGTCTGCCAAGACGGCACCGCCGAACCGTTGCGGGTCCGTGCATTCCATGTCACCGATGCCGACATCGACTACTTGGCTGCGCAGTTCGCCCCTGGGCATAGGACGACCGACCGATGACGGTCGAGTTACCGGGTGTGCCGCCCGAGGTGAATTTCAACGACGTGGTGACACAGATGATCCGGCGGGCTGCCTCGGCCACGTTCGAAACCTGGTGGAAGAAGGTCGATGAAGTGGGATTCTGCGCGAACCCTATCCACTTGATCGGCGGCGACGGACTCGGTCGGGATCATCGGGTACTCACCCGCTGCAACAATCGCCGCGCGATCGTGTGTCCATCATGCTCAGACCTATATGCCCGTGATACTTGGCAACTCATCCACGCCGGCCTTCGCGGCGGACATCACGAAATTCCCACCACCGTTGCTGAGCATCCCCAGGTCTTCGTGACGCTGACCGCTCCCAGCTTTGGCGCGGTCCACACGACTCGTACTATGGGCACTTGTCATCCGTCGCGCGACCAATGGGACCAATGCATGCACGGGAGTCCGCGTCGGTGCGAAGCTGCACACGACCACGACGACCCTAGGCTCGGGCAGCCCTTGTGCCGCGACTGCTACGACTACGTCGGACACGTCCTGTTCTCCTGGCATGCCCCAGAACTGTGGCGGCGCTTTACGATTCAGCTTCGGCGCTTGTTGAGCCGTCAGCTGCGAGACCGAGCAGAGAACCCGAGGGGCACCCGCGTGTCCTTTATGAAAGTTGTTGAACTCCAACGGCGCGCGCTCCCCCACTTCCACGCTGTCATACGCTTGGACGCCGCCTCAGAGCCTGGCCGACCACCCTCGCCGCCGGATACGAGCATCAGCGCGGGTGACTTCGCTGCACTGGTTCGCCAAGCAGCCGTCGCTATCGAAATGACGGCGAGCGGGGACAAGGTGCTCCGGTTCGGCGATCAACTCGATATCAAAATCATTCGATGCGGCGGGACGAGAGAAGTTCAAGACGCAGGAATTTCGAGCCGGCAGATCGCGGCATATTTGGCGAAATACGTGACCAAATCGGTCGCAGACTTCGGCGTCCTCGCCCGCCGATTTAGCCCCGCCGCGATAGATCAACTCGACGTAACCGAACATGTCCGCGGAATCATGAGAACAATCGTCGACCTGGCTGAGCAGGAACCATACGAAGACATGCTGTCCTGGGTGCACACCCTCGGTTATCGAGGCCACGTCATCAGCAAGTCCCGGCAATTCTCGACGACGATGACTGCGCTGCGCGAACGCCGTGCGGCTTGGCGCAAGGACCAAGCCCGGGCCGGCGCTCCGACAGCGATTACGCAAGACGAGCCGAACGCGTCAATGCAGTGGGAATTCGAGCGCTTGGGCCACAGCAGCCTGGGTGACCGTGTCCTCGTCATATCCGGATTCGCCCGCGCTCAAGAACAGCGCTTCGCCGCGCGAGATGCATTGCGAGAGGGGCCGTAACGCGATGAACCCGCCAGATGGATACTGGTACAGTTCGAAGGAACTCGCCGAACTTCTGCACGTCGATGCATCGACCATCCGCCGATGGCGCACATCGAATCCGCCGCAAGGGCCGGCGTTCGTACGAGTATCGAATCGGGTGTACGTGTACAGCTCCAACGACGTCGAGGCCTGGTTGGCCAGTCGTCGCGTGGATCCCGGTGAGGCAGCGTAATGGCCGACGGACTCGATCTGCCGCTGGGCATTTCACTGTCCGCAGATATCGAGTCGCGAAAAGGCACCGTCGAAGCTCACCGAGCCAGGGTGCGGTGGTTCGACCCTGTCACCAAGAAGCGCGTTTCGAAGTCGGAAACGTTCGCGACGCGCGCTGATGCGGAGGACTGGATAAGGCGGACCCGACAACTGGCAGGTCGCGGCATAGATCCGAACACTGCGACCACAACCTTGTCCGCCTATGGCGAAGCCAACATGAAGTTGGCCCTGCGGGGGCTGGAGGGCAAGACAACCGATCCGTATCTAGCCGGCTGGCGCAAGCGAGTTGGGCCGACCCTCGGGCACCTGCCTATCACGATGATCACCAACGGCGCCGTCGACCGAGCTGTGCACGCGTGGATTTCGGATGACTGCAGTCGATCAACCGTCAAGAACAGCCTTGCGGTACTTGTCCGCGTGATGGAGCAGGCGGTACGCGACGGGCTGATCGACCGCAACCCCGCACGCATCAGCGGGTGGCAGCGCGAGTACAAGCTCGCCGAAGATGAGCTCGACAACCCGCGGTCGCTCGCACTTTCTGACTGGGCTGCGCTGATGGCTCTCGCAGACGCTCTCGTCGCGGAGTCGGCGGACCAGTACCAAGGTTGGGGCGATGCTGTCATCTTCGAGGCTTGTACCGCCGCGCGCATCGGCGAAGTGTCGGGCTGCTTGGTCCGCGACATCAATACCGATGACTGGATATGGACCGTGCGTCGCCAAACAACGCCATCGCCCGGCGAGCTGGAAGAGGGACGAACCACGGCATCCGGCGGCGGCCTGGTGGACAAGAACACCAAGGGGCGGCGGGCGCGCCAGGTTCCGTTGATCGACGCCATCCGCGAGCTGGTTCAGCGACGGATCGACCTAGCAGGTGGCGACCCGAACGCCCGCCTTTTCACCGGCCCGAGGGGCGGCCGGATCAGCACCGCCACGCTCCGGGATGCAACCTCCTGGGACGAGGTCGTCGCGAAACTCGGCTATGAGCAGCTCAAGCGCCACAGCTTGCGGCACACCGGGCTGACGTGGATGGCCGACGCCGGCGTGCCCGTGCATGTTCTCCGCAAGATCGCCGGCCACGCTGATCTGAGCACGACGCAGCGTTACCTACACCCCGATCGCCAGTCTGTTGCGAGTGCCGGTGACCTGCTGTCGAAGCACTTGTGGTCCCAAAATGGTCCCAAGCTCCGCGTCGTCTGACTAAGTACCAAAACATCGCGCCAGGTCAAAGGCACTTTCTCTTGGTCGGGCTGACAGGATTTGAACCTGCGACCACTTGACCCCCAGTCAAGTGCGCTACCAAACTGCGCCACAGCCCGGTGCCGCCTCGATCACCGGCAGCAGGTCGAAAGCCTACCGCAGAGGACCCGCTACCCCGCTAATCGACCTTCCCCAACGAGGTGGCCACCTTCTCGACCCAGTTCAGCAGGGCCCTGGCAAGTTCGGATTCCGCCCACACTACGCAGGCGCCGTCGGTCTGCTCGTCGGTCATAGCGGACGCGGTCGGCTGGACGCGCTTGAGCCCCTTGCGTCAGTGGTCTCATGAGCCACATCAGTATCGCTCGGCGACCATTAGGCGATTCGCAAACGCGATATCGCCTGCGCTATCACATTCAAGAATCGCCGATTGGCCCGGGAAAGCCGAATGCATCCCAGAGCTTCAGAGCGCTCAGCGCCGTTTGGCTCCCCGCTTTTCGCGCACCCGCACATTGATCCGGATCGGGCTGCCCTCGAACCCGAAGGTCTCCCGCAGCCGCCGCTCCAGGAAACGCCGGTAGCCGGCCTCCAGAAAACCCGTGGTGAACAGGACGAACGTCGGCGGGCGGGCGGTGGCCTGGGTGGCGAACAGGATGCGCGGCTGCTTGCCCCCGCGTACCGGCGGCGGCGTCGCCGCCACCACCTCTTTGAGCCACGAATTCAGCGGGCCCGTCGGGATGCGCATATCCCACGACGCGAGCGCCGTCTCCATCGCGGGCACCAGCTTCTGCACCGCGCGGCCCGTCCTGGCGGAGATGTTGACCCGTTGGGCCCACCGCAGCTGCACCAGCTCGCGGTCGATCTCGCGCTCCAGCAGCTCTCGCCGGTCCTCGTCCACCAGATCCCACTTGTTGAAGGCCAGCACCAGCGGCCGGCCGGCCTCGATGACCATGGACAGCACCCGCTGATCCTGTTCGGTCAGCGGCTGCGAGGCGTCGATCAGCACGACCACCACCTCGGCCGAGTCGATCGCCGAGTGGGTGCGCACCGAGGCGTAGAACTCGTGCCCGCTGGCCTGGCCGACCTTGCGCCTCAGGCCTGCGGTGTCGACGAAGCGCCACACCTTGCCGCCCAATTCGATCAGCGAGTCCACCGGGTCCACGGTCGTGCCGGCGACATCGTGCACCACCGAGCGCTCGTCCCCGGCCAGCTTGTTCAGCAGCGAGCTCTTTCCCACATTGGGTTTGCCGACCAGCGCGACCCGTCGGGGGCCGCCCGGCGCGGGCGTCGCTTCGGACACCTCCGGCAGCGCGGCCAGTACCTCGTCGAGCAGGTCGGCGACGCCGCGACCGTGTATCGCGCTGATGGCATGCGGCTCACCGAGTCCCAGCGACCACAACGCCGCCGCGTCGGCTTCGCCTTTGTCGCTATCGACCTTGTTGGCGGCCAGGAAGACTGGCTTCCCCGAGCGCAGCAGGATCCGGGCGGCCGCCTCGTCGGCGGCGGTGGCGCCGACGGTGGCGTCGACCACCAAGATCACCGCGTCGGCCGTGCGCATGGCCACCGACGCCTGTTCGGCCACCAGCTGCTGCAGCCCCTTGGCGTCCGGCTCCCACCCGCCGGTGTCCTGCACCACGAACCGGCGGCCGGTCCAGAGCGCGTCATACGACACCCGGTCGCGGGTCACGCCGGGAACGTCCTGCACCACCGCCTCACGCCGGCCCAGGATCCGGTTGACCAACGTCGACTTGCCGACGTTGGGCCGTCCGACCACCGCCACGACCGGCGCGGCGCCGGCCTCGGCCAGCTCGTCGAGCTCGGATTCGACCGATTCCCAATCACTTTCGTCGGTCCAGGTGCCGTCCTGAGTCACCGCACCGCCCCGCTTCGCTGCTCGACCAACTCCAGCAGGTGCTCGATCACTTGCGCCTCGGTCATCTCGCTGGTGTCGACGACCACCGCGTCCGAGGCGGCGCGCAGCGGCGATACCGCTCGGGTGGAATCCAGATGATCGCGGCGTACTACGTCGGCCAGCGCCGCGTCGTAGTCGTCGGCCAGCCCGGCCGCGACGTTCTGATCGTTGCGGCGCCGCGCGCGGGTTTCGGCCGAGGCGGTCAGGAAGATCTTCACGGGAGCGTCGGGCAGGACGACGGTTCCGATGTCGCGGCCCTCGACGACGACGCTGCCGGGTCCCTCGGCCATGGTGCGCTGCATCCCGACGAGGCGGGCGCGCACGGCGGGGACCGATGACACCGCCGAGACCGCGCGGGTCACCTCGTCGCCGCGGATCTCGGCCGAGACATCCTCTCCGGCAAGGAAATACCGGTCGCCCTCGGGGTGGTAGTCCACCGCTAGCTGCGCGGTAGACCCGATCTGCCCGACGGCCTCGGCGTCGCCCGGGTCGACGCCCGCGCGCAGTACCGCCAGCGTCACCATCCGGTACATCGCCCCGGTGTCCAGGTAGCGCGCACCCAGCGCACGCGCCAATCCCCTTGATACCGAAGACTTTCCGGTTCCCGCCGGGCCGTCTATGGCCACTGTCACAGCGTTCACAGGCCGACCGCCTTGTAGAGCTGCCCGACCTCGCCATGGCTCAGAGCCCGGAAGCTGCCCGGCCGCTGCTTGCCCAGTGACACGGGTCCGATGTCAGTGCGCACCAGCGCCTCCACGGGGAAGCCGGCGGCAGCCAGCAGCCGGCGCACGATGCGATTGCGCCCTTCGTGCAACACCACCCGCACCAGGGTCTTGCCCGGAATGGCGTCCACCACCGCGAATTCGTCGACGCGCGCCGGACCGTCGTCCAATTCGATTCCGGCCTTGAGCTTCTTGCCCACCCCGCGCGGCACCGACCCCGTCACCGTCGCCAGGTACGTCTTGGGTACCTCATGGGAGGGATGCATCAGCCGGTGCGCCAGCTCGCCGTCGTTGGTCAGCAGGATCAGCCCCTCGGTGTCGGCGTCCAACCGTCCGACGTGAAAGAGGTTCTTGTTGCCGCGCACTCGGCGTTCCACCAGGTCGCCGATGCACGGCCGGCCACGGTCGTCCGACATGGTCGAGTGCATGCCCCGCGGCTTGTTCAGCGCCAGGTACACCAGCGACTCGTCGAGGACCACCCTGGCGCCGTCGACGCGGATCACCGAGGCGTCGGGGTCCACCCTGGTGCCCAACTCGGTCACCACCTGCCCGTCAACCTCGACACGGCCGTCGATGATCAACTTCTCGGCGGCCCGCCGCGACGCAATTCCAGCTTGGGACAACACCTTTTGCAGGCGGATCCCTTCAGTCTCGACCATCAATCCTGGTCCACGTCGAACGTCAGCGCCTGCTCGGACGACTGACCGCCCGCGAGTTTGATGAAACGCGGCTCACTGTCCAGGGATTCGCTCAGGTCCTCGATCGTGTCGACGTCGGGAAGCAGCGGGGCGATGTCGGGAAGGTCGGCGAGCGACGTCAGCCCCAACCGCTCCAGGAACAGCTCCGTGGTGGCGAACGTCACCGCGCCGGTGTCGTCGTCGACCCCGGCCTCGGTGATCAGGCCGCGCGCCAACAGCGTGCGCATGACGGCGTCCACGTTGACGCCGCGGACTGCGCTGACCCGCGCCCGGGTCACCGGCTGGCGGTAGGCCACCACCGCCAGCGTTTCCAGCGCGGCCCGGGTCAGCTTGGACCGCGCGCCATCCAGCAGCAGCTTCTCCACATACGGCGCGAACCGCGAGCGGGTGTACATCCGCCAGCCCTCGCTGTTCTGGCGCAGGTCGATGCCGCTATCCCGTCCGGTGAGTTCGTCGGCCATCTGCTGCAGCCGCGCGGTGACCCGGTAGACGGGTTGCTGTGTAGCCGCGCCCAGCGCCTCGGCGGTGACCGGGGTGTCGACCACCAGCAGCAGCGCCTCCAGCACGGAGCCGAGTTCCTCGGCGTCCATGGGCGCGGCCTCGGCGATGTCG
Organism: Mycobacterium nebraskense; assembly: GCF_002102255.1. GTDB lineage: Bacteria > Actinomycetota > Actinomycetes > Mycobacteriales > Mycobacteriaceae > Mycobacterium > Mycobacterium nebraskense. Next base: position 58,008 of record NZ_LQPH01000180.1, on the reverse strand, counting down.
GGAATGCCGACGTCAAGGTCGACGTCCGGCATCTCTTCACTCATCTACTCGTCCCGCACTTCTACCAAAGCTTCGCTGGCCGGACGTTCCCCGGTCCAAGAAATCTGGAGCACACCCAGCGGCTCCGACTGGTCGAATGCTACCGCCCGGGTCCGATACAGCTCGAGCAGCGCCAGGAAGCGCCCGACTACCTCCATCGGCGCCTCGCAGTCGGCGACCAGCTCGGAGAACGTGGCCCAGTGGCCGCTGCCGCGGGACTCCAGGATCGCCAGCAGCTTCTTGGCCTGCTCGGGCACCGAGACCTGCACCTCGTGCAGGTGACCGATCGCCACCGTCGGCACGGGACGCGGGCTGAATGCGATCGCGGCGATCTGGGCGAACCGTTCGGCGTCGACGCCCAGCATCACCTCCGGCAGCAGTTCGGTGAACCGGTCCTCCAGCGACACGGCGCGCGGATAGCTGCGCAGCGCGGTGGCCTCCAGCTCGGCGAACATCTCCGCGACGTGTTTGAACGCGCGGTACTGCAGCAGCCGGGCGAACAGCAGGTCGCGCACCTCAAGCAGCGCCAGGTCCTCTTCGTCGTCGATCTGCCCGGCCGGCAGCAACCGGGCTGCCTTGAGGTCGAGCAGGGTCGCGGCGACGACCAGGAACGCGGTGGTCTCCTCCAGGTCCAGCTGGGAGCCGATCTCGCGGGTGTAGGCGATGAAGTCGTCGGTGACCTGGTGCAGCGCCACCTCGGTGACGTCGAGGCGGTGGGCGAAGATCAGCTGCAGGAGCAGATCGAACGGCCCCTCGAAGTTGGTCAGGCGGACGTGAAAACCGTTCTTGGGTGGCGCCTCACCGTTCGCGCTGGCCGTCACGCGCCGAATCGGTCGATGAACTCGCGGGCCAGGGCGCGGTAGGCGACGGCACCCGTGGAGCGTGGGGCCCAGGTGGTGATCGGTTCGCCGGCCACGCTGGTCTCGGGGAATCGGACGGTTCGGGTGATGACGGTGTCGAAGACCAGGTCGCCGAACCGTTCCACCACCCGGGCCATCACTTCGCGCGAGTTGACGGTGCGCGGGTCGTACCGGGTAAGCAGGATGCCGCTGATTTCCAGCTTCGGGTTGAGCCGGTCGCGCACCTTGTCGACGGTGTCCGTCAGCAGCGCCAGGCCGCGCAGCGAGAAGAACTCGCATTCGGTGGGGATTACCACACCGTCCGAGCAGGCCAGCCCGTTCACGGTGAGCAAGCCCAGCGATGGCTGGCAGTCGATCAGGACGTAGTCGTAACGGTCCAGCACCGGATGCAACGCCCGGCCCAGGGTCTGTTCGCGGCCCACCTCGTTGACCAGCTGGATCTCGGCTGCCGACAAGTCGATGTTGCTGGGCACCAGGTCCATGTACTTGACCCGCGTCGGCAGCAGCACGTCGTCGATCGACACCCGCGGCTCGACCAGCACGTTATGGATGGTCTTGTCCAGCTCGTAGTGCGGGACGCCGAGCCCCGCGGACAGCGCGCCCTGCGGGTCCATATCCACCAGCAGCACCCGCCGGCCGTATTCGGCGAGGGCGGCACCCAGGTTGATGGTCGACGTGGTCTTCCCGACGCCGCCCTTCTGGTTGCACATCGCGACGACCTTGGCCGGGCCGTGCGAGGTGCGCGGCTGCGGTTCCGGGATCGCCCGCGGCGGCCGTCCGGTCAGACCGAGCTCGACGCCGCTGTCCGGCTGCTCAGTCATGGCGGGGGTGTTCGGGAGGTGAACATCGACCGAAAGTCTAACGGGTACGCGCGCGGAAACCGGGCGACCCGCACGCAATTTACCAGCCAATATGCGCGGAAATTCCTTGTGGCGGCCAGTTTTCGCAAGCCCCGTCACACCAGCCTCATCAGCACCATGGAGCCCGGGCCCCGCCCAGGCCTATCGTGGGTTCCTATGGACCTCAAGCGACGGATTCCCCTGCTGCGATGGTCGGTCTGGCGAATGGCGACGGGCGCGCACAACATCACCACGACGGGTCAGATCGGCGACGGACGCGAAGCCGCAGCGGTGGACTATGTCCTGCGGAACGCGAAGGCCGGCGATACCGACGATGTGCTGGCCACCATCGACAAGTTCGCCTACGAGAAGTCGATGCTGATCAACGTCGGCGACGAGAAGGGGCAGCTCCTCGACGCCGCGGTGCGCCGTGCCGACCCGGCGGTGGCGCTGGAGTTGGGCACCTACGTCGGATACGGCGCATTGCGCATCGCCCGGGCCGCCCCGAACGCGCACGTGTATTCCGTCGAACTGGCCGAGGCCAACGCCGCCAACGCCCGCCGGATATGGGCCCACGCGGGCGTGGCCGACCGGGTGACGTGTGTTGTCGGCACCATCGGTGACGGCGGACGCACCTTGGAAGCGCTGGGCAGTCAGCACGGGTTCGCGTCCGGCACCCTCGACTTCGCGTTTCTCGACCACGATAAGGACGCCTACCTGGACGACCTGCAAAGCATCATGGCGCGCGGCTGGCTGCGCTCGGGGGCGATCGTGGTCGCCGACAACGTCCGCGTGCCTGGCGCGCCGAGGTACCGCGAGTACATGCGTCAGCAGCAGGGCAAGCAATGGAACACCGTCGAGCACAAGACGCACCTGGAATACCAGTCGCTGGTGGCGGACCTGGTGCTGGAGTCCGAGCGCTTGGGTTGACGGGCCTACGGGCACATGAACGCGATCGGTGGGCATTGTCTGGGCGTAATGGCTTCCGGCGGCGGGTTGTCGCCGTCCCAAACGGGAGCAATCTTGCCGTTGTAAGAGGTGACGACGTTGCCCATCCCATAGTTGGTGAAGTAAAAGGTGTGGCAGACGTTCCAGTCCCAAACGACGTCGCCCGGCCCCGTGGGGGGATCGTGACGTTGCCCTGGGCACCAATGGTGCGGACCGTTGTCCGCGTGAGCGGTCGCCGCGGCGAACCCCAATCCGGTGATCGCGAGGCCGCCCGATAGCAGCGCCCCGGCAATTTTCTTCTTCATCGAGTGGTCCTGTGCCATGTTGACGACTCTGTCGCCGTCGCTTTGCTACCAATCCCAATTACTGCGCCCGCGGATGGGCTCCGGCCCACACCTCGCGCAGCGCGTGCACGGTGACCATCGTGTAGATCTGCGTCGTCGTCACCGAGGCGTGCCCCAGCAACTCCTGAACCACCCGCACGTCGGCGCCGCCCTCGAGCAGGTGGGTCGCGAAGGAGTGCCGCAGCATGTGCGGCGACACACCCGAGGTGATCCCGGCGCGTGCGGCGGCGTCCTGCAGCACCTGCCACGCGCTTTGCCGCGACAGCCGCCCGCCGCGCACATTGAGGAAGATGGCCGGTGTCCCGCGGCCGCGACGGGCCAGGTCCGGGCGGCCGCGCACCAGATAGGCGTCCAACGCCTGCACGGCGGGCCGCCCGATCGGCACCAGCCGCTGCTTGCCGCCCTTGCCGCGCAGCAGCACCGACCTGGCCCGGGTGTCGATGTCGTCGACGTCGAGGCCGACGGCCTCGGAGATACGCGCCCCGGTGGAGTACAGGAGTTCCAGCAGCGCCCGGTTGCGCAGCGTGAGCGGGCCGTCGGACGCGCTGTCGCCGCCCGCGCCTTCCAGCAGGGCGAGCACCTGGTCGATGGTCAGGCTCTTGGGGAGCCGCCGCCCCGGTGTGGGCGGCCGCACGGCCCGCGCCACGTCCAGCTCGGCAAGCCCCTCGGCGGCGGCGAACCGGTGCAGGCCGCGCACCGCGATCAGGGCCCGCGCCGCCGATACCGCGGACAGGGCCGCGGTCCCTGAGTCGGGGTCGCCGCGGCGCAGCGCGACCAGGAACTCGCTCACGTCGTCCTCGCCCACCTTGGCCAGGTCGTGAATTCCGCGGTCCGACAAGTGCTTGGTGTAGCGGCGCAGATCGCGGCGATAGGAGCTGAGGGTGTTCGCCGCGACGCCCCGCTCGATCGTGAGGTGGTCGAGGTAGCCCTGCACTTGTGAGTCCAGGGCCACCGTGGTCATTGCGCGGCCTTGCGCGCGGCGAACGCCGTGGGCTTGTCGGGCCAGGGACTGTCCACCGGCCGCGGCTCCGCGACCCCTTCGGTTACCGCGTGAGCGGCCAAAATCCCGGCAATGGCAATGGAATTCACGATTTCGCCGCTGAACACCTGGCGGACCGCCTCGGCGACGGGAAACCAACGCATGGTCATGTCGGCTTCCTCGTGATGCGCCTCCGGCCGCGCCACTTCGGTCAGCTCGGTGGCCAGATACACCCGCACCGATTCGTCGCTGAAGCCCGGTGCGGAATTGAGGTCGACCAGCACCTGCCACGTGCCGGCCTGCAGGCCGACCTCCTCTTGGAGCTCCCGGACCGCCGTCTCCTGTGGTGGCTCCCCCACCACATCGAGCAACCCGGCCGGAAGCTCCCACAACCGCCGACCGAACGCATGGCGGTATTGATAGACCATCGCGATGTCGTTGTCCGCGTTCAACGCCACAACGGCGACGGCCCCGTAGTGCTCGACGACCTCGCGAACCGCGGTGGAACCGCCCGGCATGCGGACCTGGTCACTGCGCAGCGCGAAAATCTTCCCCGCGTACAGGGTTTCGGATGCCGCCGTCTCGAAAAGGTGTTCAGCCACGGGTCGCGGGCTCAGGTAGCGTCCGCTCCGCGCTGTCCTGGTGATTGCCGTTGGGCGACTGCTCGGAGATGTCCATCGGCAACAACTCGCCGGCCTTGTAGTCGATGGCCGCACCAACGAACGCGACGAACAGCGGGTGCGGTCGGGTGGGCCGGCTCTTCAGTTCCGGGTGGGCCTGGGTCCCGACGATGAACGGGTGCACCTCCGGCGGGTATTCCACGAACTCCACCAGATGCCCGTCGGGCGAGGTTCCGGAGAACCGCAGGCCGCTCTCGGCGATCTTGTCGCGGTAGGCGTTGTTGACCTCGTAGCGGTGCCGGTGCCGCTCCGACACCTGCGTGGCGCCGTACGCCTCGGCAACGATCGATCCCGGCTGCAGCACGGCGGGGTAGGCACCCAGCCGCATGGTGCCGCCCAGATCGGCCTGGCCCGCCACGGCGTCGACCTGGTCGGCCATCGTGGAAATGACGGGATCCGGTGTGTCGGGATCGAATTCGGCCGAGTTGGCCTGGGTGAGCCCCGCCGAGCGCGCGGCCTCGATCACGATGCATTGCAGTCCCAGGCACAGCCCCAGCACCGGCAGCCCGCGCGCCCGCGCGTACCGGACGGCGCCGATCTTGCCCTCGATCCCGCGGATGCCGAAGCCGCCCGGAATCAGCACGCCGTGCACGTCGCCCAGCGCCGCCGCCGCGCCCGCCGCGGTCTCGCAGTCGTCGGAGGCGACCCATTGCATCTCCACCTTGGCGTAGTGCTTGAAGCCACCGGCGCGCAGCGCCTCGGTGACCGACAGGTAGGCGTCGGAGAGCTCAACGTACTTGCCCACCAAAGCAATTCGCACGGTCTCGTGCGGCTCGTGCACCCTGCGCAGCAGGTCGTCCCACTCGGTCCAGTCGACGTCGCGGAACGGCAGGTTGAGCCGACGGACCACATAGGCGTCGAGTTCCTCGCGGTGCAGCCGCTTCGGGATGTCATAGATCGACGGCGCGTCCGGGGTGGAGATGACGCCGTCGATATCGACGTCACACATCAGCGCGATCTTGTTCTTCAGCGCTTCGGGGACGTCCCGGTCGCAGCGCAGGACCAGCGCGTCCGGGGTGATACCGATGCTGCGCAGCGCGGCCACCGAGTGCTGGGTGGGCTTGGTCTTGAGTTCGCCCGACGGCGCCAGGTACGGCACCAGCGAGACGTGCAGAAAGAAGACGTTTTCCCGTCCCAGGTCGTGGCGGACCTGCCGCGCCGCCTCCAGGAACGGCTGCGACTCGATATCGCCCACGGTGCCGCCGATTTCGGTGATGACCACGTCCGGGCGGTTACCCTGGGCGTCCGGCTCGGCCATCGCCTTGATCCGCCGCTTGATCTCGTCGGTGATGTGCGGGATGACCTGAACGGTGTCGCCGAGGTATTCGCCGCGCCGTTCCTTGGCGATCACGGTCGAATACACTTGCCCCGTCGTAACATTCGCCGAGCCGGACAGGTCGCGATCCAGGAACCGCTCGTAGTGACCTACATCGAGGTCGGTCTCGGCGCCGTCCTCGGTGACGAACACCTCGCCGTGCTGGAACGGGTTCATCGTGCCTGGGTCCACGTTGAGGTACGGATCGAGCTTCTGCATCGTCACGTACAACCCGCGGGCCGTCAGGAGTTGGCCGAGGCTGCTGGCGGTAAGACCCTTACCCAGCGAGGAAGCGACACCCCCGCTGACGAAGAGGTGCTTAGTGGCGGATTGCTGGTGCTTTCGCACAGGCGGCCTCCGTGAAGACGGGCAGGGCGTCGAATTTTGCTAGCGAATAACTAGTTGGGCCTGCCGACCCACGGAAATCCACCCTAACATCCACGACCGCAGTGGCGTGGGGAACACGCCCGCTACTGGGGCACCGTGATCGATGTGGCGCCGTGACCGGTGCCGTACTGACCGGCATGGCCGCCGTTGATCAGGTCGTGCAGGCCCAGCACGGCGGTGATGCGGCCCGGCGCGGTGTCGACGTCGTCGACGGTGCTGATCGCCGAGTTCATCCCGGCGTCGGCGCGCGTCACGGCGACGGCCGCGCCCCCGGTCGCCGAACCGTCCCGCCCGGCGAGCAGGGTGCCCGAGCCGTGCGGCGCCATGGCGGCGGCGAACCGGGCGACGCTGACGCCCTGATTGCCGGCGTCCTGGGGTAACGCGCCGCCGGTGACGATTAGCGCGGCGTTCGCCGCGCCCATGTGGTCGGTCGGTTGATAAGTGATGAAACCCGTGTCGCGCAGCGCCGCCAGCACGGTATCGCGCTGGGGCTCATCGACGGGTGGGACCGCGGGATTGGCGTTTATCAGCAAGGCGATGCCCATCAGGTCACCCGCCTGCGAACCCTGGTCGACGAGCTTGGTGCTCAGCTGCTGACCGGCCGGCAGGATCGACGAGTTGACCACGGTCTGCAGCTTCTCCGCGGAGTTGGCCTCGACGAACTCCTGGGTCAGCGACACGGTTCCGGTCACTGTGCCGCCGGCCTGGCCGATGAACTTCGACACCGCGGTGACGTCGTCGTCTTTGGCGTCCGGGGTGCGGAACACCACGACCGACTTGCCGCCGAGCGCGTCGTGCACGATCCGGCCGACCAGTTGGGTGTCGAAGTTATTTGCCGCGCTGAGCTTTTCGTTCAGCACGTTCTTCTGGTCGTTCAGCCCGTTGATCTGGGTGTGCAGGTCCCGCTTCTCGTCACGCAGGCTGGACAGCAGGGTGTCGGACAAGAAGCCGGAACCGAGCACGACTCCCACGGCCAGCGCCAGGAAGACGGCGGCCAGGGACAACGCGTGTTGGCGTAACGAGATCATGAGTGCCCTAGGACACTAGGTGCTGAATCCAGAGGGAAAAGTGGTTCCAGTAGTCGGTGACCCAATGCAGCACCACGCCGTCGGTGCGGGAGACCCACAGGGCGACGATCACGGCGATCAGCATCGTCAGCGCCAACAGCGCGATGGCGCCCGCCGAGATGTGGTTGCGGTACAGGGTGGCCACGGCCTTGGCGTCGACCACCTTCTCCCCGACCCGAAGCCTGGTCAGGAACGTCGAGGGGTTGCTGTGAGCCCGCGTCCGGTCGAAGAACGTCTCAATGTTGGCGGTGTGGCCGGCGGTCACGAGCAGCGCGGCGCCGTGATGATCGGCCAGCAGCAGGGCCAGGTCGACCGCCGAACCCGCGGCCGGGAAGGTCATCGCCCCGACACCGAGATCCTGGATGCGCTCCAGGCCGGGCGCGTGGCCGTCGGCGTCGGCGGGCAGGACGACCTGCGCGCCGCACTTCAGGGCGTCGGCGCTGATGTGGTCGGGGTCGCCCACGATGACCTGTGGCCGATAACCCGCCTTGCGCAACACATCCGCGCCGCTGCCCACCCCGAAGAGCACCGGCTGGTACTCCTTGATGAACGGTTTGAGGGACTTCAGGTCCTCCTCGGCGCTGGGCTCGTCGGCGACGATCACCACGTGCCGGCGCCGCAGATCGACGTCGATGTCCGGAATCCCGATGCCGTCGATCAACAACGGGCTCTCGCTCTTGATGAACTCAATTGTGTTGCCGGCGAACGCCTCCAGGTGCGCGGACAGGCCGCTCTTGGCCTCCCGCATCAGGTCGGCGATGTCGTGGTCGGTGCGCTCGGTGCCGCGGACCAGCCTGCGGTCTCCGGAGTAGACCCCGCCTTCGTGCAGCCGGATCTTGGCGCCGTCCTTGACCTTCTTGAAGATGTCGGGTCCGGTCTCGTCGATCAGGGTGACCCCGTTGTTGACCAGTACCTCCGGGCCCATGTTGGGATAGCGGCCCGACACCGACGGCGAGGCGTTGACGACCGCGGCGATATCGGCCTCCACCAGGGCGTCCGCCGTGATGCGGTCCAAGTCCAGGACGTCGAGCACCACGATGTCGCCGGGGCACACCCTGCGCAGCAATCGGTCGATATTCCGGTCCACCCGGGCGGTGCCGACGAGGCCCGGCCGGGCGGCGTTACGGGTAAGCAGGCCTGACATCTTCATGGGGGCGATTCTGTCGGTGATGCGCGGGCGAGGCGTGGAGGCGCGCCGTAACACCAGCCTCAGAAGTTATCTAGAGTCTCATTAGTCACAAGCCGGTGCCGAAACCGTCTCGAATGTGGACTTGTTGTGCGAAATGAGCCGTAATGGCCACGACGGGTCGACGCTCGCGGGTCGAAGACCTTGCGCTAGATCTCATCCCTTTGGGCCGCTTCGAGCAGTTCGCGGGCGTGCGCGCGGCCACTGTCGGACTCGCCCAGCCCGGCCATCATCCGCGCCAGTTCGGCGACCCGCTCGTCACCGGTGACCCGCCGGACCACGCTGGTGCCCTTGGGCCCGGCGCTATGCACCACCAGGTGGACGTCGGCGTAAGCCGCGACCTGCGGCAGATGCGTGACCACGATGACCTGGTGGGTGCGGGCCAACCGCGCCAACCGCCGCCCGATCTGCACGGCGGCCCGGCCGCCGACGCCGGCGTCGACCTCGTCGAACACCATGGTGGTCCCTGCCGCCTCTTTACGGGAAGTGGCCAGCACGACCTCTAGCGCGAGCATCACCCGGGACAGCTCGCCGCCGGATGCGCTCTTCGCCAGCGGCAGCTGGTCCATCCCGCGGTGCGCCGCGAAACCGAACTCAACCTGATCGACGCCGTCGGCGCCGGCCCGGGCCAGTTCGCCCGACGGTAGGGCGAGCGCGGCCGGGTCGTCCTTGAAGGCGGCGACGTCGTTGCTCACGTCGATGGTGAACTGCGCGTCGGCCATCGCCAGTCCGGACAGCTCGGCGGTGATGTCCTTGGCGAGCCGTTTGGCGGCCTTCCGCCGAATGCCACTGAGATCGACGGCGGCCTGGGCCAATTCACGCGCGAGCTCGTCGACCCGGACCGCCAGCGCCGTCAAGCCTTCCTCGGAGACGTCGAGTTGGACCAGCCGTTGCCGGGACTCGTCGGCCCAGCGCAGCACCCCGTCGACGTCCGCGGCGTACTTGCGGGTCAGCGTGCGCAGTTCGGCTTGCCGAGCCAGCTTGGCTTCCAGCGCGCTGGCGTCCACCGGCAGCTCGTCCAGGAAACCGCTGAGTTCGCCGGCCGCGTCGGCGACCACCGTGAGCGCCTCACCGACTTGGCCGGCCAGCGCCCGTAGCTTCGGGTCATCGGTCGACTCCAAGGCGGCGCGCGCCCGCCCGAGGCTGTCGGCGGCGCTGTGCCCGGAGGTCTCCGCGTCGTCGGGCGCCCCGGAGAGCGCCGCGTGCGCGGTGACCGCGGCCTCGCGCAGCGTGTCCAGTTCGGAGAGCCGCACGATATCAGCGACCAGCGCATCGTCCTCGCCCGGTTGCGGGTCGACGGTGTCAATCTCGTTGAGCGCGAAGTTCAGTCGGTCGGATTCCAGCGCGAGTTCGCGCATGCGGTTCCGGCGGTCGACGAGGTCGTGTCGGGCGGTGAGCCAGGCGTCGCGCAGTTTGCGGTAGCGCTCGAGCGCGGGGCCGGCCTTCGCGAACCGGTCCAGGGCGCCGCGTTGCTCCTCTGGCCGCATCAGTCGCAGCTGGTCGTTCTGCCCGTGCAGGGTGAGCAGCTCGGTGGTGAAGTCACCCAGCGACTTTGCGGGCACGCTGCGACCGCCGAGATAGGCGCGGGACGGCCCGTCGCGGCTGACCGAGCGCTGCGCGATCACGCTGCCGTCCTCGTCGCGCTCCGCTCCCGAGGCGTCCAGTATGTCGTCCAGCTGTGCCACCGCGGCATCGTCGAGATCGGTTGTGGTGAAACGGCCTTCGACGACCGCGCGGTCGGCTCCCGACCGCACCCGGGTCGCGTCGGCGCGGGCACCGCCGAGCAGGTGCAGTCCCGTCACCACCATGGTCTTGCCGGTGCCGGTCTCGCCGGTGAGCACCGTCAGCCCACGATCGAACTCCCCGACCGCCGCGCTGATCGCGCCAAGCGATTCGATGCGTATTTCGGTGAGCACTCGCAGTTACTTCCCGCGCCAACCCGTCACCGGCAACCGGAATTTGCGCACCAACCGGTCGGTGAAGGGAGCGCTGTCCAGCCGCGCCCATTTCACCGGTGTGTCACAACGCCTTACCTCGATCCGGCTGCCGGCCGGGATCAGCATTTCGCGCCGGCCGTCGCAAAACACGAGCGCGTCGTGACCGTCCGCCTCGATCTCGATGGCGATGGTGGCGTCGGGGCTGGTGACCATCGGCCGGCCGAACAGCGCGTGAGCGTTGTTGGGCACCACCAGGATTGCCTCGAGGTCCGGCCACAACACCGGGCCGCCCGCGGAGAACGCGTAGGCGGTGGACCCGGTGGGCGTCGACACCAACACCCCGTCGCACCCGAAGGCCGACACCGGGCGCCCGTCGATCTCGACGACCACCCCCAGTACCCCCAGCCGCGGCCCTTTCTCCAGGCTGACTTCGTTGAGCGCCCATCCGCGTTTGATTTCACGACCGCCCGCGCGCACGACCACATCCAGCGTCAGTCGGTCCTCCACCCGGTAGTCCCTGGCGACGACGTGGTCCAGCACCCGGTCGATGGCCTCCGCTTCGGCCTCGGCCAGGAAACCGATCCGGCCCAGGTTGACGCCCAGCACCGGGATCCCGGCGTTGCGGGCCAGTTCGGCCGCCCGCAGGAACGTGCCGTCCCCACCGAGCACCAGCACCAGTTCGCAGCCGTCGGCGGCATGCGCATCCGCGTCGACCACCTCGATTTCGACGCCCATCGCCCGGATGTCGTCGGGAGCCACGTGCAGCGAGCCCCGATCGACCGCCTCGGCGGACAGGACACGAAGGTGGATATCGTTGGCGCCCAATACTTTCTGCACACGGGCCGCCGTCTCGGTGGCTTCTTCGCGGCCGGTGTGGACCACCATCAGCACGGTGCGGTGCTCGGTCGACGCGGTCATTGCGGGCCCTCGTCTACCGCGCGCTGCACCGCTGCCACCAACTCGTCATCCACCAATCCCCGATCGGTCTGGGCACGCAGCCACAGGAAGTATTCGACATTCCCTGACGGGCCGGGCAGCGGGCTCGCGGTGACGCCGGCGGTGTGCCACCCCAGCTCGCCGGCGCGCCGCGCCACGGCCAGCACGGCGTCGGCACGCAGGCCGGGATCCTGCACGACTCCGCCGGCACCCACCTGGCCCCTGCCCACCTCGAACTGCGGCTTCACCATGGGAACGATATCCGCAGTGGGGGAAGCACATCCAGCCAGCGCGGGCAAGACCGTCGCGAGCGAAATGAACGACAGGTCGGCCACGATCAGGTCGACCGGACCGCCGATCGCCTCAAGGGACAGGTCGCGCGCGTTCGTCCGCTCGACGACGACGACCCGCGGGTCGCGGCGCAGCGACCACGCCAGCTGGCCGTATCCGACATCCACGGCAACCACCTCGGCGGCCCCCCGGTCCAGCAGAACCTCGGTGAAGCCGCCCGTCGACGCCCCGGCGTCCAGGCAGCGGCGGCCCGCCACCGGAATCCCGAAGGCGTCCAGCGCGCCGATGAGTTTGTGCGCGCCGCGGGAGACCCAGCCCCGTTCGCCGTCGTCGGCGACGGTCAGGGCCGCGGTGACGGCGACGGCGGTGCCCGGCTTGCGCGCCGGCAGCCCGTCGATGCTGACCCGTCCGGCGCCGATCAACTCCGCGGCCTGCTGACGCGATCGCGCGAGGCCGCGCCGAACCAGCTCGGCGTCGACGCGGGCGCGGCGAGACATGCGCGCACTCAGCCCTTCTCCGCCGACTCCAGCGCGGCCAGCAGCACGTCGTGTGCCTCGGAAAGGCGGCGCGCTATGTCTTCGAGCTCCGCGAGCGACGGCTCGTTGTCGGGGCTTTCCGGGGCCCCAGGCTCGGGCAACCGGGCGAGCAGGGCGTCGATTTCAGCGCGAATCTGTTCAGGATCGATAGTCATTGCGCTCTTACGCTAGTCACCCGTCAGTCGCTGCGCACCAACGACCAGCGCTGCAACGCGGCGCGGGCCCGGTCGTCGGCGGCCTGGATGCTGACCGGGCGCCCGTCCGACGGAGCACCCCAGACCGCGCTGGCGACCGCCCGCACGACCGAGAGCCCGTCTCCGTCGTCGGGCCCGTCGCCGCTGACGGTCACCGCCCGCTCGCCGATGTCGACGCGCCAGCCCGACTGGGGCCCCACCGCGAGCTGTTCGCCGTCCTGGTGCAGGGCGCGCAGGTCGTGGCCGATATAGGTGGGCCGGTGCACGGGTTCGGCGTACACGGCGTCTCGCGCGGAGTTGACCCCGGTGAGCACCATCAGGCTGGGCAGCTTGGCCGCGTTGGCGCCCTCGATGTCGGTGTCCAACCGGTCGCCGACCACCAGGGGCGCGCGGAAATCGCCCCTGGCCGCCGCGTCCGTGAGCAATCCGGGCGCCGGTTTGCCCGCGACCTGGGGCTCGGCGCCGGTGGCCGCGCGCAGCGCGGCGACCATGGATCCGTTCCCGGGCAACAGGCCCCGCTCGGTGGGCAACGTCGGATCGACGTTGGCCGCCACCCATAGCGCGCCGGACCGGATGGCCAGCGCGGCCTCCGCAAGATCCGGCCAGCCGATGGTCACCGACAGGCCCTGCACGACGGCGACCGGGTCGTCGTCATAGCGGCGCACCGGGCGAAGGCCGCGGGCCGCCACCTCGGCGGCCAGTGCGTCCGTGCCCACGATCAGCACCGGGGAACCCGCCGGCAGCTGGTCGGCCAGCAGCCGGGCGGCGCTCTGCGCGCTGGTGGCGACATCGTCGGCGGTGGCGGTGAAGCCGAGTTCGGTCAGATGCGCCGCGACCTCGGCGGCGCTGCGCGACGCGTTGTTGGTGACGAAGAACGCGCGGCTTTTTACCTCGGCCAGCGCCTCCACCGCCCCTTCGGTGGGCCGGCGACCGCGAAACAACGTCCCATCCAGGTCGAGTAGCAGGCAATCATATTGGCGTGCAACGCTTGTCATCTGGAGCCCAGCTCGCTGACCCGGTCTTCGGCGTCGGTGATGCCTTCGACGTCGGCGGCCGCCGAGTGCAGGAACCATTGCAGCGCTTCGTCGTTGCGGCCAAGCGCCAGCAGCGTGTCGGCGTAGGCATAGAACAACCGCGCCGCCGTCGAGCCCTGGCGGCCCGGGTCCAGTTGCGGGGTGGACAACAGGGTCAGCGCCTGCTCGAGTTGCCCGAGATCCGCGCGTGCGCCGGCCGTGACGATGCGCAGCTCGTCGGCGTCGTCACCTTCGAGCTGAGCCGCCTCCGGTCCGCGTGCGAGTTCGATCGCCCGTTCCGGGCGGCCAAGTCCGCGTTCGCAATCCGCGATCAGGGCGAGCAGGTTGGACTTGCTGCCCATCCTGCGGGCGGCTCGCAATTCAGACAGCGCCTGGGCCCAGTCGCCGCAGTGATAGGCGGCGATCCCGACCGCCTCACGTATCGCGGCGATCCTGCTGGACCGGGCGCGGGCCGCCCGGGCGTGACTCAGCGCGGCCTCCGGGTCCTCGTCGAGCAGCTCACCGGCGGCGACCAGGTGGCGCGCCACCGCGTCGGCCGTGGCGCGGTCCAGGGTGCTCAGCTCGCCCCGGATCTCGGGTGCCAGCTGCCAGGCCTCCACGCCCGTCGGTATCGGCGGCCCGGCGTCCGGCGTGCGGTGGCCGTCCGCGGCGGGCTTCTGGGGCTGAGCCGGCCGGGCGCGGCCCGGCCCGGACCAGCTGCCGGATGGGCGCGGACGCCGTTCACCCCGCTGCCGCTGCCTGTCGTCGACCACGCAGCCGAGGATACGGGGGCGCGGCGGGCTAGTACGCCACGAGCCGGTTCTGCAGCAGCGGCGCTATCACCGCCGGGCAGTAGTTGGCGACGGCGACGATGGTGAACAGGCCGGCCGACTCGTAGCCCAGGCCGCTGCGCGCGGACATTTCGGCAGCGACCGAGTCGAAGGACTGGCCCGGCGTGACCAGCATCGGGCACACCGACTGGCCCAGCGCCAAGGCGCCGGCCGGGTGGGGATAGGTGATACCGGCGTTGCTGAGCGCCATCAGGAAGGCGTTCCCCCGCATGTCGGCGCGCACGGGCGCGGCCAGCGGCGCGGCCAGCCCCGCCACGCACGCACTCACCCCCAGAACACGCAGCAGAGCCCATTCCACACGCCTGAGGGATATCACCGTGACCACCCTGGCGAATGCGGGTCACAGCCACAACACGGTGCGGTAAAGATTTGCGCACCAACGTGTTTTGCGGATGCGGTGCTAGACCTTTTCGATCCCGGCGATGGTGCGCTTGCCACGGCGCAGCACTAGCCACCGGCCGTGCAGGAAGTCCGCGGGCTGCGGCGCCCACTCCTCGCTGTCGATCCGGACGTTGTTGACCGACACCCCGCCCTCGCCGAGGGTGCGGCGCGCGGCCTTCCTGCTTTCGGACAGGCCGCTGGCCACCAACAGGTCGACGATCCCGTCGGGGCCACCGGGTTTGAGCTCGGCGACCGAGGCCTCGCGCAACGCCGCCGCCAGCGTCGCCTCGTCCAGGCGGTCCAGTTCGCCCTGCCCGAACAGCGCCCGGCTGGCGTGCTCGACCGCCTCGGTGGCCGCCTCCCCGTGCACCAGGACGGTCAGTTCGCGGGCCAGCCGTCGCTGGGCGGCGCGCTGCTGCGGGCGCTCGGCCGTCGCCTGTTCCAGCTCGCCGAGTTCGTCGGCCGACAAGAAGGTGAACCACCGCAGGTACCGGATCACGTCGGCGTCGGCGGTGTTGAAGAAGTACTGATACCAGGCGTACGGCGTGGTCATCGCCGGGTCCAGCCATAGGCTGCCACCGCCGGTGGACTTGCCGAACTTGGTCCCGTCGGCCGCGGTCACCAGCGGGACGGTGAGCGCGTGCACCGTCGCGCCCAGCTTCTGGCGGACCAACCGGACCCCGGCGATGATGTTGCCCCACTGGTCGGAGCCGCCGATCTGCAGCGCGCAGCCATAACGGCGGTGCAATTCGACGTAGTCGTTGGCCTGCAGCAGCATGTAGCTGAACTCGGTGTAGGAGATGCCCTCGCCCTCCAGCCGCCGCCGGATGGTGTCGCGATCCAGCATGACGTTGACCGAGAAGTGCTTGCCGAGGTCGCGCAGGAATTCAATGGCCGACAACGGGGCCGTCCAGTCCAGGTTGTTGACGACGACCGCGCCGGTCGGGGATGCGTCGAAGTCGACGAAGCGCTCCAGCTGCCCGCGGATCCGCTCGGTCCATTCGGCGACGATGTCCGCCTCGTTCAGGGTGCGCTCCCCGGCGTCACGCGGGTCACCGATCATGCCGGTGGCGCCGCCGGCGAGCACGATCGGACGGTGGCCGGCGCGCTGAAAACGACGCAACGCCAGCAGCGGCACCAGGTGCCCCGCGTGCAGGCTGGCCGCCGTGGGGTCGAAGCCGGCGTACACCGTCATCGGCCCGCGCTGCGCTTCGGCGGCGAGCGCGTCGAGGTCTGTGGACTGCGCAATCAGCCCGCGCCAGCCCAGCTCGTCAAGGATCCCGGAAGACATCGCGGACGACTTTAGTCGCTCCGGCGGCCACGATTCGCTCATGCGCTGCTTGATAAGGCAAGCTAACTGCGCGGCGCATCGCCGCGTCATCAGCTTCCCCCGTCAGCGCACCAACAACGTGGAGCGTTATGGACAACCGATACTGGCCGTTGGTCGTCGTGGTGGTGATGCTCGCCCTCGGGCTGACGCTCACGGTCGCCGACTTCAAGCGGGCCGCCACGCTGCGAAAACCACTGGTGGTTGCACTCAGCTGCCAGTCGCTGCTGCTACCGACCCTCTGTCTGGCGATTGCCGAGGCCTTCCATCTCGAGCCCCATCTGGCGGTCGGGCTCATGCTGATGGCCGCCACCCCCGGCGGGACGATGTCCAGCATCCTCAGCCACCTGTTCAACGGCGACCTGGCACTCAACCTCACGCTGACCGCAATCAACGCCGTGCTGTCGGTGATTGCGCTGCCCGCGATTCTGGCGGTGTCGATGACCTGGTTCCTCGGAGAAGGCCGGTTTCTCCCGCTACAGCTGGACAAGTTCTTCGCGGTATTCGGCCTTGTGCTCGTCCCCATCGCGATCGGGGTCGCATTCCGTCACCGCTTTCCCGAGCTGGCCCAGCGACTTCAGAAGCCGGTCCGGATCGCTGCGATGGTGCTGCTGGTTGTCGCCGTGCTTGCGGCCGTCGCCGGAGGACGAACGACGCTTTGGCACCACTTCGGCGTGCTGAGCGGGGCCGTCGTGGCCTTCTGCGCTGTGAGCCTGACGGTCGGTTATCTGGCGCCGCGCTTGATGCGTCTGGCTCCCCGACAAGCCGTGGCGGTCAGCCTGGAGGTCGGAATGCACAATGCCGTGGTGGCGATGGGCGTCGCGTTGAGTCCGCAGTTGCTGAACAGCGCCGAAATGGCCACGCCGGCCGCGTTATACAGTGCCGTCGCACCCCTGCTGGCACTAACGTTCATCTTCCTCGCGCGTCGCGTGGACCCCGCGTTTCGCGCCGTCGTCCCCGCCCCCGCCTAATCCGACAGTGGCGACCCCCAGCGCCCGGCTACGCCGCGCTTGCGATCGCCAACTAGTCGCTGGTTCCGGGGGCCGGCGCCCGCGGACTGCGCCGGTATGCCGAGACCTCCGGGCGACCCGCGAGCCACAGTCGCCACGGCCGGTCGGCGGCCTGGCTGACCCCGACGCGGGGACCGGACGCGGCGGTCAGCGGCTCGCTGAGTTCCAGGTTTACCGGGCTGGCTGGGTCGAAGAGATCAATGCCGTTGTCGTCCATGGTGATTCCCAGGGCCGAACACAGGTTGCCCGGGCCCCGCGCCAGCGCGGCCGCGCGGACCAGCGCGCCGCGCCGGGCGCGCGCCGTGTCGGTGCCATCCTCGAGGGCGGCGGCCCGCAGCAAGACGGCCGCGGCGGTCCCGTCCGGCCCGCAGGAGACGTTGGCGCAGACATGGATTCCGTGGCTGCGATAGGTGTAGAGCCGGCCCGGAGGCCCGAACATCACCGCATTGCGCCCGCTGATGCCGCGATAGGAGTGGGCCGCGGCGTCCGGCCAGGGACCGTCGGGAACCCCGCCGTACGCCTCGACTTCGACGACGATGGCGCTCACGCCCCGCCCGGTGAGGGTGGCGCCGAGTAGCCGATGCGCGGCCGCGACGGGGTCGACGAGCAGCTGGCTTGCGGCCACCCACCGAACCTACCGGCAGCACTTCCATGGCAGTATCCCGGTGTCTTGGGACCTGTGAAGGAGCGCGCATCATGCATCCGATCGACCCCGCCGCCACCGCGTGGCTGTTGGCCAGCACCGCGCTGGTCCTGCTGATGACTCCCGGCCTGGCCATCTTCTACGGCGGCATGGTCCGCACCACCGGGGTGCTCAACATGATCATGATGAGCTTCATCTCCATACCGCTGGTGACGGTGGCGTGGCTGTTGCTCGGCTACACCATCGCGTTCTCCGAGGACGGGGCGAGCGGGTTCCTCGGCAACCTCAGGCATATCGGGATGCTGGGCATCACCCCCGACACCGTCCACGGCGCGGTGCCCGAATTGCTGTACGCCACGTTCCAGGTCACGTTCGCGATCATCACGGCCGCCCTGGTCAGCGGCGCGATCGCCGACCGGGCGAAGTTCGCCGCCTGGATGGTGTTCGTCCCGCTGTGGACGGTCGTCGTGTATTCGGTTGTCGCGCACTGGGTGTGGGGCCCGGGCGGCTGGCTGGCCAAGCTGGGCGTGCTCGACTATGCGGGCGGCCTCGTCGTCGAGATCGTGTCCGGTTGCTCGGCCCTGGCCCTGGCGCTGGTGCTCGGGCCCCGCCTCGGCTTCAAGAAGGACGCCATGCGGCCGCACAATCTGCCGCTCGTGTTGCTCGGTGTCGGTCTGCTGTGGTTCGGCTGGTTCGGGTTCAACGCCGGCTCCGCCCTGGCCGCGAACGGAACCGCGGCGGCCATCTTCCTCAACACGCTCGTCGCCGGCTGCCTCGGCATGCTCGGCTGGCTGTCGGTCGAACAGATCCGCGATGGCAGGCCCACCACGTTCGGCGCGGCCTCCGGTGTGGTGGCCGGGCTGGTCGCCATCACACCGTCGTGCGGAACCGTCAACACGCTGGGCGCGGCGGTCGTCGGCCTCGCGGCCGGCGTCGTGTGCTCGTTCGCGATCAGCGCGAAATTCCGCTTCAACTACGACGATTCGCTCGACGTGGTCGGTGTGCACTTCGTCGGCGGCGTCGTCGGTGTGTCGTTGATCGGGCTGCTCGCCACGGCGGTCATGACGTCGGGCCCGCGGGGCCTGTTCTACGGCGGCGGCTTCGCCCAGCTGGGCAAGCAGGCGCTCGCGATCGTCGTCGTCGCGCTGTATGCGTTCACGGTGTCCTTCGTGCTCGCGAAGGTGATCGACCGGGTGATGGGCTTCCGGCTCAGCGCCGAGGACGAGACCACCGGCGTGGACCTCACTCAGCACGCCGAGACGGCCTACGCCGAGGGCGTGCACGGCCACCTGCCGCTGCGCGGCCCCGGATTCCCCGAGCGCTGAGCAGCCAGCGAGTCGGGGACGCCACCCCACGCTCGCGATGTTTGTTGGTGCGCACCCTTGACAACCCCGCATCCGGGGACGAATATTCATCATATGATGAGTTCATCGAGTGATGAATTGTTGCGGGACGGCGCCGAGCCGGCCGTGACCATCGAGCATCTCCGCGTGGTTCGCGGCAAATTGCCTGCGGTGCAAGAACTTTCCGTTCAGATTGCCCGGGGAACCATCACCGGGCTGCTGGGCCCCTCCGGATCCGGCAAGACCACACTGATGCGCTGCATCGTCGGGACCCAGATCGTGGCCGGGGGCTCGGTGACGGTGCTCGGCCACCCGGCCGGGTCACGTCAGCTGCGGCGGCGGGTCGGCTACATGCCACAGGATCCGACGATCTACAACGATCTGCGGGTGATCGACAACATCCGCTATTTCGGCCAACTCTGCGGGGCCGACGGTTCGGCCGCAGACGAGGTCATCGCATCGGTTGACCTGACCGATTACCGCACCACCCGCTGCGCCAATCTGTCCGGCGGACAGCGCGCCCGGGTCTCGCTGGCCTGCGCACTGGTCGGACGCCCCGACCTGCTGGTGCTCGACGAGCCGACCATCGGCCTGGACCCCGTGCTGCGCGTGGAACTGTGGGAACAGTTCATGGCGCTGGCGCGGAGCGGTACCACGCTGCTGGTATCCAGCCACGTGATGGACGAGGCCGACCGCTGCGGCGATCTGCTGCTGATGCGCGAAGGCAACCTGCTGGCGCACACCACGCCAGATCATCTACGGAAGGAAACGGGATGCACGTCACTAGAGGAAGCGTTCCTGTCGATCATCCGACGCACCACCACCATGCCCGCAGCCGGCTGAGCCCGCAGAACTACACGGCCACCACGACCAGAATCCTGCGTCAGCTGGCTGCCGATCACCGCAGCGTCGCGCTCATCCTGATGGTGCCGATCCTGGTCATCACGCTGATGTATTTCATGTTCCAAAACGCCCCGCACCGCCCGGGGACGCCGTCCCCGTTCAACAACGCCTGCCTGATCCTGCTGGGCCTCTTTCCGTTTTTCGTGATGTTCATCATCACCGCCATCACCATGCAGCGCGAACGGGGCTCCGGGACGTTGGAGCGCATTCTGACCACTCCCCTGCGCCGGCTCGACCTGCTGATCGCCTATGGCACCGCCTTCTCGATTGCCGCTGCGGCGCAAGCCATCTTGGCCTGCATGGTGTCGTTCTGGTTGCTCGGCTTCGACACGGCCGGCAGCCCGGTGTGGGTGTTCGCGATCGCGATCGTCAATTCCGTGCTGGGCGTTGGGCTGGGCCTGTTGTGTAGTGCGTTCGCCCGCACCGAGTTTCAAGCCGTGCAATTCATCCCGCTGGTGGTCGTGCCGCAGCTGCTGCTGGCCGGGATCATCGTGCCCCGGGCGCTGATGCCGCACTGGCTGCAGTGGGTCAGCAATGTGCTGCCCGCCAGCTACGCACTGGAAGCCCTGCAACAGGTGGGCACGCATCCGGGGCTGACGTACATCGCGGTACGCGACGTCGTCGTCGTGTTCGGCTTCGCGCTCGCGGCGCTGTGCCTGGCGGCGGCGACGCTGCGGCGACGGACGCCGTAGTGGCGATCGCAAGCGCGGCGGAGCCGGGCGCTGGGGGTACCTCCCGCTTGCGGGGGCCGGGTCGCCACGGAGGGTCCTAGTGACGGCGACCAACGCCGGGCGAAGGCGGCCCGGACGGCCTGCCGGAAGCTCCGACACCCGCAACAGAATCCTGACAAGCGCCCGAGAGCTCTTTGCGCGCAATGGCATTCGCAACACGTCGATCCGCGCGGTCGCGGCGGCGGCCGACGTCGATTCGGCGCTGGTGCACCATTACTTCGGCACCAAGGAAAAACTGTTCGCCGCCGCCGTGCACATCCCGATCGACCCGATGGACATCATCGGCCCGCTGCGCGA
This sequence comes from Mycobacterium nebraskense, assembly GCF_002102255.1. Classification (GTDB taxonomy): domain Bacteria; phylum Actinomycetota; class Actinomycetes; order Mycobacteriales; family Mycobacteriaceae; genus Mycobacterium; species Mycobacterium nebraskense. The sequence goes on along the minus strand of NZ_LQPH01000180.1, from coordinate 36,971 downwards.
CGTGCCGATCGAAGAGATCGGTTACCGATTGCCGTCAATGTTGTTGCCGCTCTGGGATTCCGATTTAGGCACGGGCTTCATCGCCACGCTGCGCTCGATCCTGGCCGGCTCGGAGATCAACCTGTTCCGCACGTTCATCCAGGACATCATCGCGGTCGAAGTGGGTCCGCGCGTCGACAATCCGCCCGGCAGCGGCCCCATCCGCATCCAATTCGTCGCCTCGCAACTGGTGGGCGTGGTGATGGCGCGCTACATCCTGCAGTTGGAGCCGTTCGCGTCGCTGCCGGCCGAGCAGGTCGCGCAGACCATCGCGCCCAACCTGCAGCGCTACCTCACCGGGGATCTGCCGGACGGCCTCGTGCCATGAGCCGGGCGTGCTCGTCGTCGCCGACGTCGCGGGCCTCGTCGACGAGCAGCACCGGGATGCCGTCTTCTATGCGGTAGGCGCGCCGCAGCCGCGGGTTGTACAGCAGCTCCCCATCGCCGGGGTCCACGAGCAGCAAGGGGCCGCGGTCGGCCGGGCACACCAGGATGCTCAGCAGTTCATCGTCAACCATTGGAGCGCCCGCTCAGCTCGGACCGCACGCCGGGGGTCAGCTTCCGGAAGAAGTTGGCGTCGGCGTCGAAGTACCACACCTGGCGGCCCGGCTTGGGAATTCCCGCCGCGCGCAGGGCGCTGACGGTCGGACGGTAGGTCGCGCTCAATGTCATCTCCGGGCAGACCTGGACGACATCGGGGCCCACGCCGATGGGGATCTTGGCGACGGCGTCGGTCAGGTCGGCCGCGGTGATGCTGGCCCCGGGAAGCAGCGTCAACGCCGAGACCGCGACCTCCCGGTCGCCCACGGGCACGTTGTAGGTCACCGCGAGATCGACCCCGTTGATGCAGCCCAGCGCGTTGGTGACCGGCTCGTCGAACACCGGGCCGCGGGCGGTGTGGACCACCGAGCCACGCCTGCCCGCCAGCCAGTAGTCCCCGTCGTCGTCGCGGTAGAACAGATACTCGGTCGAGATCCAGGTGTCGCCGGCGGCGAATACCCCCCGTTTGACCGAGGCGGTCGGGTCGATCGGGCCATTGGACACGGCGAGCAGCACCCCGACCTGTTTCGGCTCGGCGATCTGGACGAAGCCGCGGTCGTTCTCCAGGATCAGGTCGTGCTCGACGTCGTAGGCGGCCAGCTCGATGCGCCCCGCACCCGGCAGCGGGCGGCCTTTGCTGCCGACCTTGGCGCCGGAGACGTTGGCCAGCACCGCTTGTCCGTCGGTGGTGGCGAAGAATTCGACGACGTGGGCGGGCGCAAACGCGTCGACGACACGGCCCCACAGGCCCGTCGGCATGCCGGATCCGATGAACAGCCGCACCGGGTGGTTGCCGTGCAGCACGAACGCGGGATCGTCGACTATCTCGCGGAGCATGGCCCAGGTGTAGGACACCACCGTGACGCCGTACTGCCGCACCTCCTGCACGAACCGGTCGCGGTCCAGGCCGCGGGACAGCGCGATGCGCGTGCCGCCGACCACCGCGCCGCCAAGGCTCACCAACAGCGCCGACTCGTGGTGCAGCGGGGTCAGGCAGTACACGGTGTCCCGGCGGTCCAGGGCGGCCGTCGAGGCGGTCCCGAAGGCTGACACCGCCCAGCGGTAGTTGGTGATCTGCTTGGCCACCAGCTCGCCGCCGGCCGCACTGAACGCGATGAACGCCAAGTCCCGGGCCAGTCCCGGGTTGGGTCGGTACCACCCGGGCAGCTCAACGGCGTCCGGGTTGATCCGTTCCATGTCGATGACGTCGCTGTCGTCGGGCAGGTGCAAGTCGCGCGACTCGCCGCCGCCGAGCACCAGCACCTGCCGCAGCCCCTGGCGGTCCGACGCCAGCACCGCCTCCAGGTTGGTGGGGTCGGTCAGCAGCTCGGTCACTCCCCCGAGCCGGACCGACGCGGCCAGGTCGGAATCCGGTCGCATCACGACCGCGGTCGCGCCCAGCCGGGACAGCGCGGCGATGGCCACCAGCGCGCTGGGCCGCGTCTCCATCAGGACGCCCACCCGGTCGCCCTGCCGCACGCCGACCTCGATCAGGCCGCGGACGACATTGTTGATGCGCCGGTTGACGGCCTCGTAGGTGTGCACGCGCCCGTCGAACAGCAGGAATTCGCCCTGCGGGGCCTCGTGCGCCTGTTCGTCGATGATGCGGCCCAGCGAGATACGGGTGTGGTCGTTGATCTGTCCCAGCCGGACCAGGCGCGGCAGCGTGCGGGCCGTTTCGACGGCCAGGGTGCGCATCGACTTGTTGGCCGCGACCACCGTGTTGGCCGCGCCGCGCACCATGCCCAGCGCCGCCTCGGAAACCTCCCCGATGCCGTGCGCGAGCCGCGAGCTCAGCGCGACGCCGCTGTCGGTGTGCTCCTCGGGTTGGTCGGCCATCAGGTCGACGCCGTCCGGCTTGTCGCCACCGGTGGAGAGCCATTTCACCCATTCGGCGACGGTCGGCCAGCTCTGCTGTGCCGCCTTGGATCCGACGACCAGGCCGAAATGGCCTGTGCGGATGCGGCTTTCGTAGACTTCGGCGTCCGGGGCCGCCCGCCGGATGCCGCGCACCGAGGCCGGCTGCCCGATGTCGTCCACCTCACCGACGAAGGCCAGCACCGGGCAGGTGATGTCGGTGAGTGTGACCATCTGCCCGTTGACGGCGAAGCCGCCGGTCATCATTCGGTTGTGGGCGATGAATTGTTTGAGCAGTTCGGAGATCGCCGGGCCCGACCAGGCGATCCATCCTTCGCGCTCGAGGAACCGCCGCTGCTGCTCGCGCGGCAGTAGGGCTTCCCGGTCGTGCAGCTGGCGCACGAAGTCAACCCGGGCCTTGGCGGTCTTGAGCGGGTCGAGCATCTGAAAGCCGGTGCGCGCCATCCAACTGGGGATGTCCAGCCGGCTGAACACGTGGTCGGCCATGAAGTTGGCGGCGGGCGCGGCGAAGTTTGCCGGGATGCCCATCGGCAAGGCGGCCAGGGTGTCCACCGGCGAACCGAAGGTGACGATGCTGGCCAGGCTTTTCGAACGCCGGTAGGCGGCGACCTGGTAACACCACATGCCACCCTGCGAATAGCCGACCAGATGGATGTCGCTGCCGGTGACGTCCTTGATCGTGTCGATGGCCTGACTGAGCGCGACGATGTGGTCGGCCAGGGTGCGGCGCATGCCGCCTTCGACCTTGTCGGGTTCGCCGAAGTCGATGACCCAGGGGTCCAGCCCGTTGGCGTGCAGGATGCCCACCGCACCCTCCTCGCGGGTGACGTCCCACATGTCCGCCGACATCATCATCGGGTGCACCATCAGCACGGGCGGGCCCACCGGCGGCTTGTCCGGCCGGCTGTCCGGCGGGAAATAACGTCGGAGCTTGTACATCGGTACGCTCTCGACGATTTGCGACGGCGACGGGACGCTACCCGTTTCCAAGCCCCCCAGCCGGACGACTTCCAGCCCGTTCTGCGCCGTAGCTATCAGGCGCTCGACCGGTCGCGTGATAATCGACAAGTTGAGATCCACGGCCGCTCCCCTATGTCTTGACAGCTCCGACATCATGGCACATCGGCGGGCTCGGCGGTTCTGGCCAGGCAATTTGCTCGGGGGTGGTCAACCGTTGCAGTCGTGCAGGTCGACCTTCGACCCGGGTCCCGCGCCGAGCCCAGAATTTCTGGTCCACACCAACCAGAGCGCCCGCTTATCCCAGAACGGTTACGAACGCACAACGACTTTGGCGACGCGGCCGGCAAATTTCGCAATCGGAATCGAGCGGTACATACGGTGTCGCACGTGTGGCCGATAGCCGTGGTCGTCCGTCGCGCTGCGATCCTCGCGTTGTGCGTCGTCCTGTCAACGGTCATGGCGCCCCCAACGGCCGCCGATCCCGACGCTGAAACCGCCGCTGCTTCGGTGGCATCGGACGAGGGGCGGGTGCCCTCGTCCGATCCCGTAACCTTCACGACGCCCGAAGGCTGGACCCTGACCCTCGGAGCGAAGGACGAGTCGCAAGTCCCCATAGCGCCGTTGACCACCGCGGTCTCGTCTCGCGAATACCTCGCCCGCGGAACGTTCGTCGGTTCGCTGGACGGGCTCGAACAGCCTCACGGCGTCCTCGAGGTGGGTTACGAGATCGGCTGCGGAATCGACATGAGCACGTCCAACGGCGTCACCATCGGGGGCAGCGCCGGCGTCACCCCCGGCCTGGGAATCACGGGGCTCGCCGGTACCCCGGGCATTTTGCCGTTGGTCACCGTGCCGATGAACGGCGTGGTCACCGTGGGCCTCAAACCCGGCGTCGTAATCGACGTACCGGTGGCCAAGAAAGAGTTCAAGGGCCCGAATCCCCGGGTCATCGTCACCGGCTTCCACGTCAAAATCGACGGGTGCGTGGGTCAGTCCTTCATCCGGTCCTTTGCGACTCTGACCCAAGTGACCGACGAATCCGACGTGGTGCTGTCCTACGTCGGCGTCACCAAATCCGTCTGAGCGTGGCGGCCGCCCATCAGAACGGCGGTGGTTCGCCGTCGTCGTCCGGTGGCGCCGGGCCGGTTTGGGCGGTTTGGGTCGCTAAGCGGGCTTGGCGGTTGTGGTGGCGTTCGGTGGCGATGCGTTGCGCGCGGTTCTGGGCGCGGGTGCGAGTACGCAAGGGCATCATCGCCGTGCGCTCGCCGCAGCGCTCGGCGGCGGCGGAGGGTGCGGGCAGGTGGCCGGTGGGCGCGCACAGCGTGGGAAACAGCAGCGCGCTGCCGGGGGTGGTGATGTAGGTGTGCCCGTCGGGCAGGCGCCAGATGAGGGTGCCGTCGGGCAATTGTTCATCGCGCCAGCCCCAGAACGTTTTCAGCAAATGATGATGCCGGCACAGGCATTTCAGGTTGCTGACAAGTTCCCAAGCTACCCCCTTGTTGCCGCGTCCAGCACTTGGCTTTCGCGTCGCGCGCGACCGCCCTCTGAGCAGCACCGCGCAGGGACCGCCGGGCTGTCCTACAAAGTGCGTCTTGCACGGTTCAAAGTCCTGCGCTGCACGAGTCGGAACCACCGCTGTGATGTATGATGCGGCGTATGAAACGCACGAACATCTACCTCGATGAGGAGCAGACGACGACCCTCGACCGGCTGGCAACACAACAGGGTGTGTCACGTGCCGAACTGATCCGCCAACTGCTGAATCGCGTTCTTGCGAATGCCGACGAGAGCCTCGCGTCGGACCTTCAAGCAATCGACGACTCGTTCGGCGCGCTAGCTAACATCGAGGTGCCGGTGCGCGGCCAGAGCGGTCGCGAGGACCACCTGGCGCGCATCTGGCGCCGCTCATCGTGATTCTGGTCGACTCCGATGTGTTGATCGCGCATCTGCGCGGCGTCGATGCCGCCCGAGACTGGCTCACCGGTGCGCGAAAGCGCGGGCCTCTCGCGATTAGCGTGGTGTCGGTCACCGAGCTGATCGGTGGAATGCGATCAGCCGAGCGTCGCGAGGTATGGCGGTTGTTGACATCGTTTCGCGCTGAACCCGCGACCGAGATCATTGCCCGTCGCGCGGGCGACATGATGCGCCGATATCGCAGCAGCCACAACGGTATCGGCCTCGGCGACTACCTCATTGCAGCGACCGTCGACGTTAAGGGACTCGAGTTGGCAACCCTCAATGTGCGCCATTTCCCCATGTTCAAGGATCTGTTGCCGCCGTTTGCCACCACGCCTGGGTAGCGACTTCAACGGCAGCGGCGCAGACATGCAGAAAGCACTTATTCGAACCGTCCGGAACGGTCCCCGCGGGCGAGCTTTCCTCACTGCGTCGGCCTCGATTCATCAGTGCCGAGTCGACCGTCGCCGCGTCCAGAGGCCCTCCGCGCGCGCTTCGACCGGTTCCGGCGCGGACCTCGATCGGGCCGGCGCCACGACGTCGTGCCGCCCTGCGGGGCGGCGGTGGACCGGGGGGTTACCGCCTCACAGATGTCACCTTACCGATAAGTCATAAATATGCCCGCATCGGCTAGAAGGATTACATTTGAGGATCTGTAACCGGGCAGACGGCGGGGTGATGGTTGGGTGTGCCACGTCGTCACCTCATCGGGGTCCACCGCGCTGAGCGCCGGGGCTGAAAACTCCGTGCCGGGATCACAACTGGCATCTGAGATCTCGACGTTTACCACCGCAAAACCCCCGGGGTGGGATTGAGCGTGCGCGCACCATGTTGCGCAGATCAACAGAAGTCGTCACAGTGTGGCGGTGCCGGGGCGGTTGCGCGCCGGCTATAAGATGGCCCAGTGCAAATGTTGCAGTCTTTTAGTGAGTTGCAGCTGGTGGTTTCGGAGCGGTCGGTGATATCGAGATGCGCTGTCGACCTACATCACTGGGGCGTGGCGGTGGCCGACCCACCAGGGCGCGCTTCGTTGTCCCGGTTGACGCAGCACTCACTCGTTGATGGGCTCGTGTGCTCCGCGGCCGTGTCGTCGGCGATCGGCCATCGGGTGGGTTTGCGCCCAACCTGCGGCGCCGACGGCTGGCCAACGGAGCCAACGTTATGAGTAGTTTCCGTCCAGTCGGCGATCCCACCGAATTTGTAGGTGACACGTGCTGCGCGGAGTCCACGCAGGTCGCGCGGAATTCGGTGACGCGGGACGCGGGATGGCGCGGGGCCGCTCGCTGGGCGCGGCGGCTGGCCTGGGTCAGCTTGATCGCGATGCTTACCGAGGGCGCGGTGGGGCTGTGGCAGGGCCTAGCGGTCGGGTCCATCGCACTTACTGCTTGGGCGCTAAGCAGCGCGCCCGAGGGCTTGGCCAGCGCGATGGTGGTATGGCGGTTCACCGGCGCGCGGATGCTGTCCGAGAGCGCCGAACGACGCGCCCAACGTGGTGTTGCCGTGTCGTTTTGGCTGACGGCCCCCTACATCGCCGTTGAGTCTATTCGGCATCTGGCTGGTGAGCACCATGCGGAGACTTCGATGGTCGGTATCGTGTTGACGGGCGTCACCTTGCTGGCGATGCCGATCCTTGGCCGGGCCAAAAAGCAACTAGCCGCGCGGCTGGGCTCGGCGGCCACCGCCGGCGAAGGTACCCAAAATTACCTTTGCGCGGCCCAAGCCGCCGCGGTGTTGATCGGCCTGGCGGTAACTGCCCACTGGCCGAGCAGCTGGTGGTTTGACCCGGCGGTCGGGCTTGCCATCGCCACCGTCGCCGTCTGGCAAGGCGTCCGAGCCTGGCGCGGCGAGGACTGCGGCTGTTGAATCAGAAACGACACGCCAGCTGGCGCCGTCAGTCGAGGCGGTATCAGGACAAGCGGGCGTAGGTGACCGCCGCTACCCGACTCGGGGTTGCGCCGTATCGCCATCATCACGCCACCCGCCTTGGGGGCGACTACGTACTCGCGTTAACCACAGGGTCCGCTGTGTGGGCGCACGCCTGGGTCAGACAACTACGGCGACTGGACGGTTGTGGTGATGCCAGCAGTGCGGCCGACCCGAGATTCCGTAGTTTTCTCAGGCAGCAGGTTGGCGGGGCGACGTCTGTTAACGCGGTCTTGGTAGCGTTGTGCCACCACCGATCACCGGACAGGGAAAAACATGCCGCACATGCAAACCCGCGGAACGCGCTTGCGGGTGCTGGTGCTGGGCTACAGTGGGATTCTGGCCGGAATCGCCGGATTCATCAATTCGGTCGCACTGCTGGTTTTGGCGTTTCCCGTTGGCAACCTGACCGCTCTGAGCACCCAGCTCGGCATGGATTCGGCCAACCCATTGCTATACGAGAGCTGCATGATCGCGCTGATCGTGGGGGGTTTCTTGGCTGGAGCCGCTGGGGCCGGAGCGGTACTGGCTACGGTGCAGACCCACACCAGTGCGCGTCACGCCGCGGTCCTGCTTGCCGAGGCCGCACTGCTGCTAGCCGCCGCCGGCATCGAGATTCCCGGGTTCAAGGCCCTGCTAGCCGCGGCCGCGTGCGGGCTGCAAAACGCGATGACCTCAAACTTTCCCGGGATGACAATCCGCACCACGCACTTCACCGGCACCATCACCGACCTCGGTTTAATATTGGGCCGCAGCCGCCACCATGGAGTGGATAGATGGAAAGCCACTGTGCTCGCGACAACCGTGGTGCTGTTCATCGGCGGCGGTGCCACGGGAGCGCTCATCGGCGGCCGGTTGGGCCACAACGCGCTGCTCCTTCCGGCCGCCGCCTGCCTGGCCATCGCGATGGCCATCCTGTGGTATAGCCGCCGGCGCAGCAGCCGAATGGCCAGCGCAATATCGGCCCTCGAGCCCGCGCACGCCCCCCTTGTTGACCGAGCACCAGCAGGCTAGCCGCACACCCAAATCGCCCGCATTCGTACATGCGCATGCATTTATGTCTGTTAGCCTAGGTGGGTGAGGCATTTGCCGTTGCCTCTTTAGGGAGGTTCAAGTGACAGGCGAACGTGAATCAAAACAGACCAACGAATCGACGCTGCTGTGTCCGCGGTGCGTGTCGCAGATGTTGCCGGTGCAGCGCTTCGGGGTGACCATCGATCAGTGCACCGGTTGCGGCGGCGTTTTTCTTGACCGCGGCGAACTCGAGCAGCTCTCCGAAGCCGAGGCCAAGTTCTACGCCGCCCCACAACAACCCCCACAGCCACCGCCGGCAGGGTACCCGCCTCAGCAGTACGCGGCCCAGCCGGGGTACGTCGAAAATCCGCGCCCGCGAGGGTTTTTGGGTGGCTTGTTCGGGGAGGGCTATTACGGTGGTCGCCACGGAGGATACCGTGGCGGGCACCACTGACATTGATTGTTTCCAGGCGGTCGGGATTGGTCGTGGTTTGGTACCGGTAAGTGTCGCGCCGCTCTGACTGATGCGCTGCCGGGTTGTCTTTTATCGATCAATTCAGCCGCCACTGCAGCTTCGGGTCTCTGGGATCTAGAGAGGCGCGATCCTGGCATTGTTGGTCGCCGTGGTGATCGTCGGGCTGGGCGCCAACTTCTTGTGTTAATGCACCGACGCCGCGTCGATTATTTCGGCGCTTATCGCGATCCGCGTGGCGCTGCGCCTGGGCACAAGACCGCGACCGAAGGCTCCTGGTCTTCGACCTAGCTCCACCGCGGCTGAACCGAATGCTTTGGACATGGTCAGTCTTCCGCCAAGCTTACGCTCGGCGTGTCCGAGCAAGATGAACTCGACCGTTGATTCTGACAGACCGATTGTGGCTATGGCTTCAATAGGGCGAGGCCACGTCACGCGTCCGCGGCTAGGGATTGGTGTTCCTCCTTTTATCCGAGGGTCGCCGAGGGCGGGACCACCGTCAGGCGGGGCATGAACCGGAGGTCGGTTTCGACGACGTTGCCTATGCCGCGCCCGGCCATCGTTGCCATCGGCGCGCCGAGCATGCTTGCGGGAGCGCCTGCTGTGGCTCCTGGGACAGTGGCCAGGTTGGGGCTGAACGGTGCCGTCGGGGCAGGACTCAGTGCCGGGGCCGCCGAGGCCCAGGTCTGCGGCACCGACAGCGCCCCGACCGTGGCCGCCCGGCCCACACCCGCCGATACCGCCGCTCCACCGAGTCCTGCTGAGCCGGGTGCTCCCAGCGCGCCGGAAGCGAGTGCGCCCGTAAGCCCCGATCCCGAAGGGGCGGTGCTGGCGGCGCTGACGGCCGGTATCAGAGACTTCATCTGATTCGCGTTCGAGAGGAGTGCACTCGATATCCACGCGAACGAGCTTGTCATCGACAACGCGGGATTCATGGAACTTAGCGACGAACTCAGCGACGACAGCGACCCGGTGGACGACTCGGACGTGGACGACAGCGGCGATGCGAGCTGTTGCAGGGCGGTGGGCACCGTGGAGGTCACCTGCGACAGGACCGCCTGCGTGTCGGTGCTGGCCGAGCTGGCGGCGGCTTGGGCGACCGCGGCCCCTTGCCCGGCTGGGCCGGCCGGGTTGGTGGTGGGTTGCGGCGGGGTGAACGGGATCAAAGTCGACGCACTCGCCGAGGCGGCAGCGTAGCCGTACATGGCGGCGGCGTCTTGGGCCCACATCACCGCGTACTGCGCTTCGGTGGCCGCGATCGCCGGTGTGTTTTGCCCGAGGATGTTCGTCGCGATCAGCGACATCAACAGGCTGCGGTTGGCCGCGATGAACGGTGGCGGCACCGTCATCGCAAACGTCGCCTCATAGGCGGCCGCGGCCGCCATGGCCTGCGAAGCCGTCTGCTGGGCCATTTCGGCAGTGGTGTCCATCCACGCCACGTAGGGGGCGCTCGCGGCGGTCATCGCCGCCGACGCCGGACCCAGCCACGGTCCGCTGGTCAGCCCTGAAACCACCGAGGAATAGAAGGCGGCCTCCGAATATAGCTGCTCGGCGAGTCCCTCCCAGGCCGCCGCCGCGGACACCATCGAGCCCGGGCCCGGACCGGCATAGATCCTTGCCGAGTTGATCTCGGGTGGCAAAGCTGCGAAATCCATCATTTCACCTCGCAGTGCCTAGCCGGCCGCGACCGCGTTGGCAACCTCGGTGAGCGCATACGAATCAGCGCTAATGCCAAGGGTGTTCGCGAACAATTTTTGGATCACCGCAGCTTGGGCGCTGACGGCCTGATACATCTGCGCGTGTGCGGCAAACTGCAACGCCGTCAAAGCCGCCGGCTGGGTAGTCACAAACGTCATGATCTGCTCCTGACTGTTTCCGCCTGGACTTCTTCTGATGGACAAGACCCCACCCGCGCATCAGGAAACGCAGGTCCCGCGCGGCCCGCGGGTTGGAGGCGGTTGAGCGCAACCGTGGCGATGATGCCGATGAGAACGAGCCCGCCCCAGACCAGTGCGTCGGCGCTCAGGCGTTGTGCCGCAGCGAATATCGATCCGGTGGCCAGGTTGCCGACGAGGATTCCTGTTCCGACAATGGTGTTGTAGAACCCATAGTGGGTGGCCACGAGTCGGCCCCCGGCCAGGGAGACCACGGTGTCCATCTCGAACGGGAAGACCGCGGCGGAACCGACGGCGAGCATCGCCGCCGATAGCAGCAGGGCTCCCACCGCCGCCGGTGTCCCGAATCGATGGCCGTCGGGAATGACCGTCAGCGGCACAAACGAGGCCGCCAGGATGGCCACACCGATCGCCAGGCTACGTCCGGGTCCCCAGCGTTTGGTGAACCAGCGGGTGATGCGCAGCTGTCCGAGCACCGCAACCAGGCCCGAGATGACGAAAAGCGCTGCAACCAACGCTTTTCCGGACCGTGGTGTCAGCATCGACGCCTGCAGCGGCAGCGCCAGATACACCTGGAAGGTCAACACGTATGAGCCGATCATCGCCGCCGCGAAGAGCAGGAACGGCCGATTGCCGGCGATAACCCGCCAATCCTGCAGAAACGAACTCTGACGCGGCGCCGACTCGACACCGCGCTGCGGCAACGCCAACAGCTGCGCCGCGGTCAGCACAGCGAACACGGCCGCCGCTGCCGCGGCCGTGACCTGAAAGTCGACGGCCACCAGGACCAGTCCTACCAGCGGGCCCAACAGGATTCCGGCCTGATAGAACAGGTTGAACATGGCGAAGGCCTCCACGCGGCGATCCCCGGCGTCAGCGGCCAGATAGGCACGCACCGCCGGGTTGAACAAGGCGCCGGCGAACCCGGTCGCCGCGGCGGCGATCAGCACGGCCGGCAACGATTGGGCCACCACCAGCAGCGCGAATCCGCCGGTGCGCAACACACACCCGGCCACGATCAACGGCTTGTAGCCCAGCCGGTCAGCCAAAGTGCCGCCCACGATGAACATGCCTTGCTGGGAGAAGTTACGCACCCCTAGCACCAGCCCGACCGCCCAGGCGGCCAGCCCGAGCGGGCCAGCCAGGTACCCGGCCAGATACGGCATCAGCATGTAAAAACCCACGTTGATACCGAACTGGTTGAGCATCAGTACCCGACTGGGCCCGTCGAACCCGCGAAAGCGTGCGATAAAGCCCCTCATCGCAACACCAAAGCCGGGTTGGTGACGGTGGTGGTGCGGGTCCAGGAGGTCACCACGCGTTGCCTGGGGTCGGTGATGACCGCCGGTCCTGGGATGGGCTGCCAGCCCAGCAGCTGGTGCTCGCGGCAGTAGTCGTCGTTATAGATGGTGTCGAAGTAGCGTTGCGGCCCGTCGGGAAACACCGCGGCGATGCGGGTGTCTTTGGGGTGGGTGCGCGCGGCCCAGCCGGCCACCAAAGCCACCGCCCCCACGCTCCACCCGCCGCTGGCGAAGTTGCTGGCCGCTAGGGCGCGAGCCGCCCACACCGCCTCGGCGGGGGCCACCCAGTGCACCTCGTCGAAGGCGTCGTAGTCGATGTTGGCCGGATAGATGCTCGAGCCCAGCCCGCGCATCAACCGGCTGGCGACGGGTTGGCCGAAAATCGTCGAGCCGATGGTGTCGACCCCGATCAGCTTCATGTCGGGGTTGAATTGGCGCAACACCCGCGCCACCCCCGCCGAATGCCCGCCGGTGCCCACCGAGCAGACCAGCACATCGACGCCGCCGAGCTGATCGAGCAGCTCCAGCGCCAGTGATTGGTAGCCGGTGATGTTGTAGGGATTGCTGTACTGGTCGGGGCACCAGGCGCCAGGGTGGGTGGCCAGGACTTGGGCGACGCGGTCTTTGCGGGCCTGCTGCCAGCCCCCGACCGGGTGCGCCCGGCTCACCAGCTCGACGTCGGCGCCGTAGGCGGCCAGCATGTGGCGCACGATGGGTTCCATGCCGGTGTCGGTGACCACGGTGACCGGGTGCCCGTAGGCCTGGCCGGCCAACGCCAGCCCCAAACCCAAACTGCCGCTGGTGGATTCCACGATGCGCGCCCCGGGTGTGAGTTCGCCGCGGGCGCGGGCGGCTTCGACCATGTGCAGGGCGGGTCGGTCTTTCATGCTGCCGCCGGGGTTAAACCCCTCCAACTTGGCCCAAAACCCGCGATCGGGCGGGCTCAGCGGCGCCGAGACCCGCAGCACCGGCGTATCGCCGACCAGGGCGGCGGGTCGCCGGGAAGTGGCGGGGGCGGGCTGTCTGCAGTCGCGCGGCTCGAGAACCTTCAACGCTGCGAGGGAGTGAACACCAGTGTTGTCAAAAGAAAGAGCTTCGTTCATGGGATTTCGTCGCTTTCATGCGGGAGCCGCGAACCAGGGCGCGGCAGTTGACATGGGTCAGCGGTCACCGGCCGCCGCCGCCACAAAGGGCAGAAACGACCTGACGCTGACCAGTCAGCGACGAGACAAGCAGAACCGGGTCAAGACCTCTTGACCGGTGAGCGCAAAAGCCGGGGCGCCCGGTGGGCCCCGCCCGGCGGGCACCCCAAGCAGGCCCAGCCCACCGGCCACCGCCACGGCCGCCACCACACCCAACACGATCAGCATCGCCACCGCAGCGCCCGAGCGCGGCAACACCGCCGTCGTGAACTGCTCGGGATGCTCGCTCGGCGATCCCTTGCCCAGATGCGGATGATCGACGCTGAGAGCAGGCTGACCGCCACCACTTGCCGAGGACACCGCAGGTGCCGGATGCACTGCCAAAGCCTGCGAATTCATGATCACACTGTCGGCGCCAATCAGGACCCCCCACACGGCCAAGCAGACCGCCACCACACACCGCAGCCGTGGCCCGCTACCGCTCCCGAACCTCATAACAGCCCAATTCCTAACCGCGAATATCCGACAACGACGAAGAGCTGATGCCTCTGGTGGCCGACTCGGTGTCGTGGGCCCGCCTGTTAGTCGAGCGGTGCGTGGGACCGTGCGGGTCTGCGCAGTGCGCGCAGGCTCCGTCCAAATCGTGTTCGTTGAGGCCGTTTGACTTTTCGTGCTCAAGCTGCAGCGTGATGTGTGAAATTCCGTGCGTGTGCGCCAGCAACTCCGCTAACTCGGCCCGGGTGTTATGGCAATCACGGTCCGCGTCCACGATCACGTGCGCCGAAAGCGCCGGTTGCCCGGACGTTATTTCCCAAACGTGCAAATCGTGAACTTCCACCACCGCGTCGCGTGCCGCCATCGCCTGTCCGATTGCTTCGGGCTCGACCCCGCAAGGCGCGGCCTCTAAGAGCACCAGGCTTGCCGCACGCACCAACCCCGTGCCAGCCTTTGCCATCAACACCACCACGACAAGCGTGGCGATCGCGTCGGCACGCGCAAACCCGGTGAACACCATCACCACGCCGGCGACTGCCGTGGCGATGAACGCGAACAGGTCGTTGAGGATGTGCTGGAAAGCGCCCTCGACGTTGAGGCTGGAGCGATTAGCGCGACTGATCATCCACGTCGCGGCCACGTTCACCACGACCCCGACCAGCGCCGTCATCAGCACCAGCTTGCCGGTGACCGGCGACGGGTCCATCAGCCGACGGGCCGCCTCATAGGCCAGCCACCCCGCCAATACTAGTAAAGTCAGGCCGTTGGCCAACGCAGACAAGATCTCTGCCCGTCGCCATCCGTAGGTCATACGGCCCGCCGCCGGCCGTGCTGCCAAACCGATAGCCCACAGCGCCAACGCGATTGAGGCCGCGTCAGTAAGCATGTGCGCCGCATCCGAGATCAGGGCGAGCGATCGTGCAACGATTCCTACCGCCACTTCGCCGACCATAAATGTGGTAATCACCGCCAGGGCGCCAACCAGCCACCGCCGGTCAGCATCCGCTGTACGTCCATGTCCATGTCCATGCCCGTGGGCGTGGCCGTGTCCGCTCATGATCGCATCCTTTCGAAACGGCTGGGGACTAGATCCCCGGTTACAATTGCTTTGTCGGACATTCCATTTCGCTTCCTGATATGAATTGCGTCATTTTCTTTCTTCGGTGTTGACTTCCTCCGCCGCAAGGCAGGCTCTGTTGCGGTTCAGGCGATGCCGGTTTGATGACCGCTGGTCGGACGAAGGCGATTGAGCGCAAATACCGCAGCAACGCCCACAAAAAACGCTGCTGTCCAGCAGTATTGCGGTACGGTTCCAACGTAGTACCACGCCGAAAATCACCCTCGTCGCGGAATTGCCGATCAAGGGCGAGATTCCGAGCATGGAGTTGCAGAACCTGTAATGTGTTGTCACTAAACGGTTGCCGCCAGAAGTAGCTACGATGGGCATTTCGAGTGGGATCACCGCGGCGGAACCGAGCACAAGCAGCGCTGCGGAGACTACAAGTGCTCCGAAGGCAGCTGACGTCGCTAAACCCTGACTGACGGGCAGGACCATCAGCGGCACGTACGACACAGCAGGTATGACTAGACCGACAGTCAAGCTCGGCCCGCAACCTTACCTGTCGGAGAACCAGCGGGTGATCCGCAACTCGCCGACGACGGCCACTACACCTAAGATAACGAATGTCACTGCGCCGAACAACGTTTGGAACCGCAGTGTCAGTACCGAAGCCTGCAGACGCAGGTCGAGGTCGACCTGGAAGATCGATGCATACGAACCGATCATCGCCGCGGCAAAGAAGCAGAAAAGGCGGGTTGTCCAGGGAGATCCGCCAATCGTGCAAAACCGAGGTGCATTTCGGCGCCTGCTCACTCTGGTGAGGTAGCAGTCGCAGGACTCCGGACGGATCGCGGCCGGTACCCGCTGCGCACACCACCACATCGATCTCGCCTTGCTGGACGCGCAATTCAAAGACCCGCAATCGACGCCCGGCGACGGTGCAACAGTTGTTGTACTGATCCGCATTCCATGCACCGGGATCGGTAGCAAACGACTGCGAGACACGACTTTTGCGGGCTTGCCGCCATCCATCAACTGGGTCCGGTGCATCGACAAGGACAACATCGGCGGCGCAGGCAGCAAGCATCCGCCGAATGCTCGGTTCCATCGCGGTATCGGCGACAACCGTTACCGGATCCCCACATACCCAGCCCGCCAAAGCGGGTCTCAAACCCAGGCTGCCGCAAGCCGACTCAACGATCCGCGCCGCAGGTAGCAATGCGGCGCGGGGGCGCGCCTTTTCGACCCTGTGGATGACAACGAATTCTTTCATGCTGTCACCTGGGTCGAAGTTGAAAAGCTTCGCCCAGAAACCACGCGTCCGAAACGCCCTGCAACGCCGCGACGCTCAGCGCCGGCGCATGCCCCGCCAAGACGCCCAACCGAACATGGGCGGCAGGCCCGCGCCGCCAGCAGGACCGCGCCCGAATGGCGGAAACAGTTGGCCAGCAATATGGATCGTTGCCACAGGGATTAACGTCAGTCATTTGATCGTCACTTCCATTAGCGCGCGACACGCGACAATTGGTAAGAAACGTTCACCGGCCGGCCAAGCGAAGCGCGCAGCGGCCTGACGATAACTGATCAGCGACGAGACAAACAGAGCCGGATCAACAGATCTCGACCGGCGCAACGCACTGCAAGCGCAGCGGGCGGACCCCGCACCGGCGCCGCCGCGGGATAAGCCAACCACCCCGCCCCCCCAACTGGGCTGACTGCGGCGCCGAAACTCGCCAACGCGGCCACGGACGGTGTCAAGGCGACGGCCATGAACTGGTCGTCGTGGTGTGTCGACGAATCTCTTTTTGCGTGTGCATGGTCTGGGGGTAGCTGATCCCTGACCACTTGCGACGATTCAAGCGAAGTTGCCGCTTCACCGGCAACGATTTCCAGATCCGTTGAGTTAGTTCTACTTTCGTGGTGGTGTGCGCCACCGATTACCATCCACAACATCAACCATACTGCGGCTGTTACCGCGACCAAACGGGATCGCGGCATTGTCGGATCGGCAACGTCGATTCTCATGACAAACTCGAAGCTAGCACCGCACGGGAACGATGTCGTCGGCGAAAGCCTTGCTGGGACAATATGTTCCCGACTTGACACGACTCGTTCAGCGCTTGCTCACCACCAGCTCACTTAACGAACCAGATCGAGCGTTAACCCGCGCCGGTTTGGCTGCTTTGCATGATCTCGGTTCGGTTGCGTCAACGGTCCGTCAATTCGTACTTCTCGCCTTCGGGCGCCACACGGCAATCGATGGCCGACGATATGGCGCGGTCACAGCAGCGCCCCCGGTGTCGCCATCAATGTCCAGTGCGCCGAACCGCCGCAAGATCCTCACCAGCTCACCCGGCATCGGCGCCAGCCACATGCCAGCCGGCATGCCCAGCACGGCCTAGTAGAGGCCCGGTGCAACGCTGGCGTTCACCCACCGTCAATCCCATCGTCTGGGCCTGCTGCGCCGCACCGGTTTCGCCGCTTCAACACGCCACTTCGCGGGCAGCATTTCTCTTTGGGACAACGAAGGGGGCACGCGGGCATTGTTGGTGAGTCAACGCGCCGGGTTGACTGGTGCCGCCTTGAGTGCGAAGATAACGTTCGCATAAACCTCGGTAGGTGAGGCGTCTGCACGGATATAGGCCACTGACCTCGAACGTCGAGAGACGCCCCGGGTCAGGACAGCTCTTCTCGGCTTAAGGGTTGAGCCCAAGTGGCTTCCGGCTCAACCGGATACGCCGTGTGGTGCCAAAGCTCTGACGAGAGGGGGCCGCGCCCGGCCAAATCGCCGGGTCGCCTTACCCCGGTGTGCGACTGTTGGCACCCCCGTGTGCCCTGGCCGTGAGGAGGTGAGAGCGAGATGAATCGCGGTGATAGTCCCTATCCGAGTCCGATGAGCATTTCGTTCGGATCCGGCCCCGGCATCGTTTCCACTATCTGAATCGGCTTGCGCCGCTTCGGTTATCACTTGCACGTGTCCGTTTCGGGGCGTGTGTTGTTTTGGCGTGCTTTGACACGACCACATCCGCAGCCTTCAGTCTGCATTCCGTTGAGGAGAAGTCCGATGTCTTTTGTGACCGCACAGCCAGAATTGCTGGCGACGACAGCCGATGATTTGCGCAATATCGGTTCAGGGCTCGCTGCCCAGAACGCGGCCGCGTCTAGGCCCACGGCGGGCGTGATTCCTGCAGCGGCCGAAGAGGTTTCGGCATTGACCGCGGTCCAGTTCGCTGCCCACGCCCAGCTGTATCAAGCGGTGAGCGCACAAGCCGCAGCAGTTCATGATCTGTTCGTGCAGACCTTGGCGGCCAGTGCCGTTTCGTACGCCGCCACCGAGGCCCTCAACACAATCGCGGCCCGCTAAAGGAGGCGTGTAGCAATGATCATGATGGTGGATTTCGGCGCGTTGCCGCCCGAAATCAATTCCGCAAGAATGTATTCCGGCGCGGGCTCGGCGCCGTTGCTCAGCGCCGCCGCGGCCTGGGACGGGCTGGCCGCTGAATTGCGTTCGGCGGCGACCTCCTACAGCTCGGCGATCTCGCGATTGAGCAGCGAAGGCTGGCGCGGCCCGGCGTCGATCTCGATGGCGGCCGCCGCAGCACCTCTTGTCGCCTGGATGAACACGACCGGGATGCACGCTGAACAAACCGCCACCCAGGCCATTGCGGCCGCGGGTGCCTATGAGACCGCGTATTCGATGACGGTGCCCCCGCCTGTCATCGCGGCCAATCGTAGCCATTTGTGTGCGTTGGTCGCGACCAACGTTTTGGGGCAGAACACGCCGGCGATCGCGACCACCGAGGCTCACTACGGCGAAATGTGGGCGCAAGACGCGGCCGCGATGTACGGATACGCTGCCGCTTCGGCGACCGCCTCGAAGGTGACGCCGTTCACCGCGCCACAACAGACAACGAATGCGGCCGGGCTGGCCGGGCAGGCCGCCGCAGTCGGCCAGGCCACTGGTACGCCGGCAGGTGCGGGCACGCAGACCGCACTGTCGCAGTTGACTTCAGCGGTGCCCACGAAGCTGCAGAGCCTCGCGGCACCCGCGTCGTCTTCGTCGTCGACGTCGGGACTTTCGGAAATCCTTGGCCAACTGCCTGGGTCTGGGTCTGGGAATCCGCAGCTCAACGACTTCTGGAACCAGTGGGGGCCCAACGCGAATATCTGGAACACCATCTTTTCGTCCGGGTTCTACACCCCGAGTAACACTTTGGGTGCCTTTACGAGCTTGTTGGGCGCCGGCGCAGCCGGGGGCGCGGCGGGAAACGCGATCGGAGAAGCTGTCACCACCGGCCCCCTCGGAGGCCTATTGGGCCTGGCTGGCCTGGGCTCCGGCGGCGGCGCATCGGCGGCCCTGGGTCAGGCCGCGTCGATCGGCCCGTTATCGGTGCCCGCGAGCTGGACCGCCCTAGCCCCACCGACAAGCCCTCTGGCCTCAGCGCTGGGCGCGACACCCCTAAGCGCGCCTCCGGGAGGTGTGATGCCCATGATGCCCGGCATGCCGATGGCGAGCACGGCCGGGAACCACATAGGCAGTGCTCCCAAATACGGGCTCCGGCTCACCGTAATGGCCCGCTCACCCATCGCCGGATAGCAGATACGGGGATCGGCTGCGAGCCTCAGTTCGACGGCCCCAAACCGCATAAGCCGTCCGGCCACCATTCACCGCTTGTATGGCACTCGATGAGTGCTAGGTAAGGACATTCAGATGACTACGCGTTTTATGACCGACCCGCACGAGATGCGCTCGATGGCAGGGCATTTCGAAGTGCACGCCCGAACTGTGGAGGACGAGGCCCGCAAGATGTGGGCATCCTCGCAAAACATCGCCGGCGCCGGCTGGAGCGGTACCGCTCAGACGACCTCGTACGACACCGTGAGCCAGATGAACATCGCGTTTCGCAATATCGTCACCATGCTGCACGAGGTGCGCGACGGACTCATCCGCGACGCCAGCAACTACGAGGGCCAAGAGCAAGCCTCCCAGCAGATCCTGGGCAACTAACCGCTTTTCACCCGTGAGGAGAACACCGATGACAATCAACTACCAGTTCGGCGACGTCGACGCCCACGGGGCACTGATCCGCGGTCAAGCCGCCACCCTACAGGCCGAGCATCAGGCCATCATTCGCGATGTGCTTGCCGCCGGAGACTTCTGGGGCGGGGCGGGCTCGACGGCCTGCGAAGAGTTCATCACACAATTGGGCCGCCACTTCCAGGTGATCTACGACCAGGCCCACGCCCACGGCTGCAAAGTACAAACGGCCGGTTCCAACATGGCCAGCACCGACAGCGCCGTCGGCTCCAGCTGGGCCTAACCCTAGCGCGGCAGCCGTATTGCCGCGCCTGTGCCACCACCACCCACCACTGATCCACACGTTGCGCCAAGGAGGGGTCACATGCACAAGTTGTGGATCGAGGCCCGAGGACCGCTCCACCCGTTCGGACTGCTGAAGACACCCGGCGGCCACATTGGCCGCCCTCCCACGAAGTCGCCGCGTTGCTCGCTCGGATGCGTGCCGACGACGCCGCCGACGCGACCTTCAATTCGCGCCGCTCCCACCCGGCACCGTGTTCTGGAGTCGATGTCCGTACCCCAGCGCACCCTAAATGTCTGCCTTTGTTGGGATTCAACCCGCACAGCGCAGGCGGATTGATGAATGTCGACATCGTCTCCTGCGAAACATGGGCGTATGCAGCTGCACGTCCTCGGCGAGTGCGGGCAGCTGGCTGGCGTGGTGTCAGTGATCGCTCTGTTGCAAACGAACGTTCGGATGCGGCTGTAACACTGATGTTTTCGGATGTCATCTTGGTAGCTGCCGATGCCGATGTGAGCGATGTCGCGGTCTTGATGGCCGACTACAAACTGCACACCATTCCGGTCGATGACGAGGCTCAGGTGCTGGGCGTGGTAACCGTCGACGACGTGCTCAAAGCCACGATCCCCGACGGCTGGCGACGGCGAGAGCCTGGGCCAGGCCCGGCCGCGAAGACCTGACCTGGATGAGCAGCAAAGAAGGAGAATGGCTATGACGATCTTGGACCGCCCCGGTTCCGACACAGTGTTGGAGGCGCCGCACGGCACCGCGGTGCTCGACAGCGCACACCTCGGCGACATCGAAGGTGCACTGGGCCGAATCAGCCTCAGCGACACCGCCCGTCCGCGCAGCTTGCAAATCCGCCTGGCCACCATGCTGGCGATCATCGGGCCCGGCTTGATCGTGATGGTCGGAGACAACGACGCCGGAGGTGTCGCAACGTACGTGCAGGCCGGACAGAACTACGGCTACAGCCTGCTGTGGGTGCTGGTGCTGTTGATCCCGGTGCTGATTGTCAACCAGGAGATGGTGGTCCGGCTCGGTGCGGTCACCGGGGTCGGACACGCGCGGTTGATCAATAAACGGTTCGGCCGCGGCTGGGGCTGGTTTTCCGTGGGTGATCTGTTTCTGCTGAACTTTTTGACCCTGGTCACCGAATTCATCGGCGTCACCCTGGCGGCTGACTACATCGGCATCCCCAGATATGTGGTCGTCCCGTTCGCCGCGATCGCGCTGATCGCCATCATGGCCAGCGGCAGCTTCCGTCGCTGGGAACGCGCGATGCTCGTGTTCATCGCGATCACGCTGCTGCAAATCCCAATGTTGCTGCTGTCCCATCCGGACGCGGGGCGCGCCGCGAAATCGCTTGTCACCCCCGGCATGAGTGGTGGAGTCACCTCGGACGCGGTGCTGTTGATCATCGCGATGGTCGGCACCACGGTCGCCCCGTGGCAGCTGTTCTTTCAGCAGTCCAACATTGTCGACAAGCGCATCACGCCGCGTTTCATCGGCTACGAGCGCGCCGACACCACACTGGGTGCCTTCGTCGTGGTGATGGGGGCGGCGGCGTTGATCATGACCGGCGATTGGGCCGCGCGGGCCACCAACAGCGGGGGGCGCTTCGTTGACGCCGGCGCGGTTGCGCATCTGCTCGGCCAAATCGACACCACCCTGGGGTCAATGTTCGCGATCGTGTTGCTCGACGCCTCCATCATCGGGGCGGCTGCGGTGACCCTGGCCAGCAGCTATGCCTTCGGGGATGTGTGCGGACTCAAGCATTCGCTGCACCGCGGCTTCGGTGACGCCAAGCCGTTCTACCTGTCCTACACCGGGATGGTCGTGATCGCCGCAGTGATCGTGCTTATCCCCGGCGCGCCGTTGGGGTTGATCACCACCGGCGTGCAAGCGCTGGCCGGGTTGCTGCTGCCCAGCGCGACTGTCTTTTTGGTGCTGTTGTGCAACGACCGGGAAGTTCTGGGCCCGTGGGTGAACCGGCCGTGGCTCAACGTGGTGTCAGGGCTCATCGTCAGTGTGCTGTTGCTGCTCTCGGGGATACTGATGGCGACGACGGTGTTTCCCGGCCTCGACATCGTCTCACTCGCCGCCGACCTCACCGTCGGTCTCGCCATATGCGCCGCAACCGTTTTCGGTGTGCTGCGGTGGTCTGGCCGCCGCCGACCGAAAAAACAGTGGCCTGACCAGCCCTCCTTTGAACTGGCCAGAACCGAACGGGCCACCTGGCGGATGCCGCCGTTGACCTCGTTGAAACCGGTGTCCTGGTCGGCCGGAACTCGGCTAGGCATGCTGGCCTTGCGTGGCTATCTCGTCGTCGGGGCGATCCTGCTCGTGGCCAAAGCCATCCAACTCGGCAGCACCTGACGACGACCGTATGCGTCGGACGCAGCAGCTCACCTGGCGGCACCGCCAGCGCGAATTACAGCTTCTCTTACTTCCCAACGCATTTGTAGCCGCAGCGTCGCTGCGCTATCAGGTCTGGGCAACAAAACCTTGGCGCGCGTCAGCAAAGCAGATCGCGCGAAGGCGGTCACCGCCGGTTTCCACCGCATTGGTCCATCGCTTCTGTCCGGTCCCGGTCAGGTGCGGTGACCGCGTGATTAAGTAGAGGCATTCGAGTGCGGCCTGCTGGTCGGGAAGTGTCCGCGGACACGGATGGCCCAGCCGTGCCTGAGAGGGCAGCAGTGTCCGTGGGCCGATCGAACGGCGTTGCCCAGAACAGGATCTCGACCGAAAGGACCCGCGATGTGGTTGCCGAGCTATCCGGCAAAGGGCGGGCGTGCCATCACCGTGGGGCGGATTCCGTAGCGCGGACCGGTGCCGGTCGAACCCCCGCCGACGCCCGCCAGCGGCATCCCGCCCAGCAGGTTTCCGGGCCCTGACGTGTCCGGGGTGGTGATGAAGCGGCTGACCGGAATCGACGATGCCCCGGAGGTGACCGCCGGGGTCGCGGCCGACCACGTGGGCGGTACGGACAGGCCGCCGACCGGTGCGGCCGAGGCCAAGCTTGCCGATATGGCGCCGCCGCCACCGGTCAGGCCGCGCAGCGACGCGCCGACGGTGGGCAGGGCCGCGGCGGCCTTGGCGCCGTCGCTGGCGGCCTTGGCGGCGGGTGCTAGTGCTTTGCCGAGTGATTGAAAGTGCGTTGTCATGCCGGTAGCGCGATACATCATTGCGAGGGTGTTTTGGGTGGGGCTGACGTATTGCGACCACAAGCTCACAAACTCGTTCTGTTTTAACGCGTCCGTGATCGGTGTTGTGGACGCAGGTGCTGCACTGGGTGATGCGAGGCTTTGCAGTGCAGAAGGCGTGGAGGACAACAGTTGTGACTGCGTAGCCTGCGTGCCCGCGCTGGCCGACGTGCTAGCGGCTCGGTTAACCGCGGCGGCCTGCATGGCCCCTCCGGCGGGGTTGGTGGTTTGGGTCGGCTCGGTGAACGGCGTCACTTCGGCAGTCGGTGCGGTTTGGGCGGCGTAGCCGTACATCGTGGCGGCGTCTTGGGCCCACATTTCACCGTATTGGGCCTCCAGCTGCGTGATCAGCGGAATGTTTTGACCGAGGACATTCGTCGAAATCGCCTGGGCCAGCAGGGTGCGGTTGGTTTCGATCAGCGGTGGGGGCACCGTAGCGGCGAACGCGGTTTCGTAGGCCCCCACGGCGGCCCTGGCCGAAGTGGCGGCCTGTTCGGCTTGCGCGGCGCTGGTACGCATCCATACCAGATAGGGTTTGGCTGCCTCAGCCATTTGTGTCGATGCCGGGCCCAGCCATCCTTCGCTGGTCAGTTGTGTGATTACGGTGTCGTAGGCAGTGGCGGCGGAGTCCAGCTCGGCGGCCAGCATGTTCCAGGCCCAGGCCGCGGCCATCATCGATCCCGGTCCCGGTCCGGAATACATGCGCGCAGAATTGAATTCGGGGGCTAACGCTCCGAAATCCAGCACCTGTTCACCCTCCTCAGCTGGCCGCGGCGGCGTTGATGGCCTCGGTGGCCTCATACGAACCGGCGCCGAGGTGCAGCATTTTCACGAAGCTCTCGTGAATCATCGTGGCCTGGGCGCAGACGGTCTGATACATCTGGGCGTGCGTGGCGAACTGCGCCGCGATCAGCACCGAGACCTCATCGGTTGCCGCGGGAACTACTCCCATCGTGGGCGCCGATGCCGCGGCATTCTGCGCGGCCAGCGCCGAACCGATCATGCCCAATTTGCTGGCTGCTGCGGATAACGCTTCGGGTTGGGTGGTCACGAACGACACGGTGATCTCTTTCCTCGCTGGATCTTGTTTCAGCGGCCGCCAAAGCCGCTCCCCCAGCGAGGTTAGGCGCTGCGCGATCAATAGTGTATTGCCACAGACTAATGTTCATCTTCAGCTAGATTCAGTTCATACACATAAACTTTCACGTACATATATGTCTTTACGATCACACATGTGCACAAACATCCACACTTGAGGGGTAGTCGGCGCGGCCGAAGAACGGCGTCGCGTTCGTGACTCCACGGCCGATGGTGTCGGCTGCGCTGGACGGAATCCGCGCACCAGTATCTGACCACAGTTTCGGGCGGCGTTGGGGTGCGTGCGACAGCCGTCGACCGGGCGAGAGGATCGATTAGTGGATTACGGGGCGCTTCCGCCGGAGGTCAACTCCGGGCGCATGTATGTCGGCGCAGGCGCGGGGCCAATGTTGGCGGCTGCGGCGGCTTGGGACGGCTTGGCCACCGACCTGTACACCACGGTGGCCTCCTACAGCTCGGTGATCGCCGAACTCACCGGCGCGTGGCTGGGTCCGGCGTCGGCGACGATGGCCACCGCCTCGGCCCCGTATGCGGCGTGGCTGACCGCGACGGCCGCGCAGGCCGAGCAGACGGCCGTCCAGGCGAAGGCCGCCGCGGGTGCCTACGAGGCGGCGTTCGCGATGACGGTTCCGCCCCCGGTGATCGCGGCCAACCGCGCGCAACTGATGATGCTGATCGCGACGAACTTCTTCGGCCAGAACCTGCCGGCGATCGCGGCCACCGAGGCCCAGTACGCCGAGATGTGGGCCCAGGACGCGGCGGCGATGTATGGCTACGCCGCGGCGTCGGCCGGCGCTTCAGCGCTGCCCACCTTCGACCAGTCGCCGACGACCACCAACCCGGCGGGCCAGGCCGGTCAAGCCGCCGCCGTCTCCCACGCCGCCGACACAAGTGCACAATCCAGCACGTTCACCCCTGGGCCGGCAAACCTCAACTCGGCGTCCAGCGCACTACTGAATGCATCGTCCGGGTCGTCCGGATCGTCCAAACCGGTGGCCTGGAAAGACTGGGTATCCATGTACACCAACAGCCTCAAGATCTTATATTACCAATCGGGCGACTATGACCACTTTATGAAGCTCCGGCTAGGTGGGATGCCGGCCGCCGCCAGCAAAGGCGCGGCGGCCGCGACGGCCGTGCCTCGTCTGGGTGGAACTCTGGGCGGTGGCCCGATGTCCTCCGGTGCATCCTCGACTGTCTCGGCGGGTCTGGGCAGGGCGGGCACGGTGGGCCACTTGTCGGTCCCGCAGAGTTGGGCCGCCGCGGCCCCCGCGGCTAACGCGGAAACTGCGCCGCCGGCGGTCAGCACCGTCAGCGCCGGCCCCGAGGCCAATGGAAGCGGGTTGCTGCGCGGCATGCCGCTGACGGGCACGGGCCGCGGTGCCGGCGGCAAGATCGTCGGACAGCGGTACGGGTTCCGTCCGATGGTGGTGGCACGACACGTCGTCGGCGGATAGACGCCCAGAGCCCCGCGCCGCACCGCGCCGCGAGCGGGTCGCCGCACGCGCGGGTGGCTTATTTGCCGGACGTGAACCAGGCGACCTTGGCCTGCCAAGATCGGGCGGACGCGTAGGCGAAACCGATGGCGCTCAGGCAGGCGCACAACCAGACCGGCAAGGCGATATCGGTGCCCGCCCAGGCGGTTCCGATTTGAATCACGCTCGCCGCCACCCCGAAACCCGCCGAGATCAGATAGAGGTCGACGGTCGTCGTGGACCGGGGATCCGTGCGCAGGATCAGCAGCACTCGCCCGGCGTAGAAGAGGAGGTAAATCATCAGGGCGCCCAAGACCAGCCAGTAAGCCAGCAGCCAGAAGTCGGCGGGGGCCGCGAAGAAGTCGAGGTGATGGCCCTCGTCGGCGATGACGAACAGCGCCACCAGCAACGGAACCGCAAGCCTCAAAGGGCGCGTGACGTGCTTGCGCAACAGTTCGCGCTCGTGGGTTTCGTCGACGAGACGGATGAGCCCGTGCCGAATGATCGCCGTCACCGCGAAGATCCAGCAGATGTGACCGAGCAGATGTTGCACGTTCCACAGCCCGAAGACGCGGTGCAGGGGCGGCCCGAGCGCCGCCGCGGCCCAGTGCGACATCAACAGCACCGCGCAGCCGTGCAATGCGATGTTGCGGGTAGCGCCGGCCTCCCACCGGGAGCGCCAGGTGTCGCGCCGGATCCACAGGCTACACATCAGGGCCGCCAGCGTGACGCTGATGAGTACGGTTTTGATCATTCAAACGGTCCCGGCAGTGCCGCTCAGACGGGCGGACTGTTGGGATCGGGACGAAGATCACGCAGCCTGGGCGGGGGCGGGCCGGCCTGGGACTCCACATATTCGCTAACCGAGTCCGGGTCGATCAAGCCATAGCGGACTTGCAGGTCAACCGGGTTCAACCCCAAATACTTGGCCGCCCTGATCAGGTTGTCCGCGGTGATCAGCCTGCCCTCGCGAGCCGCCTTGTAGTACGCGGACTTGCGGTAGCCGAACGCTTCGTAGACCTCGGTAGCCGCCAAGGGCCGACCGACCAGATACGGCAGCACCACGGCGGGGTCCTTCGCACTGTCGTCCACAATGATGGACGATAGCCCCGCTCGCCGGACCTCGCAAAAGAAACGCGAGCGATCAATCGAACAGCGTTGCGCAACCGTGAACCTTTTCCAAATCCAGCAGGGCGCGTTTGCGCCATCGAGACCGATGGGCCACCATCATGCGGTTCTCAACGGCCCGACCCTGCTCGTGATAGATAAACTCGAATATTTGCCGTTGCCGGCTGAAGCGCCCTTGACACTGTATCAGGTTGTCTACCAACGATATTTGAGTACGCCCCTGTTGGCCTTAACCAACCGCAAATACATAGTGATATTGCGATGTATCTATGTTAGGGTCGGAGGGGTACGTCACGAAGGTGCGCCCGATCTGGGCCTAACACGAGGAGGAACTTGATGTTTCCGCATGCGCTAGCGGCAAAGGCAGCCGCTACGGTATTCACCGGACTGGTCGGCGTAAGCGCCTATGAGCTGTTGCGGAAGGTCGCCGGCGGGGCGCCGGTGCGCCGGGCGACGGTCGCGGCCGCGGAATTGAGTCTGCGAGGAACGCGGCGCGCAGAAGTGGCAGCGGAGTCGGCCCGCCTGAAGGCCGCCGACGTGGTGGCCGAGGCGCGTGAACGCATCGGTGAAGAGGCCTCCCCGCCGGCTGCCGCCGCGGACCACGACCACGACCACTGATCGCTCAACGATGACTGTTGTCGATGACACCGCCGTAGAAATTCTGTCCGACGCGGCGGGGCGGATGCGACTGCATGTGCCGTGGGTGCGTTCGGATTCCCGTCGTGCGGTGGCTGTCGAAGACGAGGTGGATAAGCAGACCGGGGTGCGCGCGGTGCACGCCTACCCCCACACCGGTTCGGTTGTGGTGTGGTATTCACCCAAGCGTTGCGATCGCGCGGCGATCATGGCGGCCGTCTCGGCGGCCAAAGGCGTAGCGGCCGAGCTTATTCCCGCGCGTACGCCGCGATCGGCCGACGTCCGCAACACCGAGGTACTGCGCATCGCGATCGGCGGGGCGGCACTGGTGTTGTTGGGTGTGCGCCGCTACGGTTTCCGGCGCCCGCCGCTTCTGGGCCCCAAGGGTCAGTTGGTGGCCACTGGCGCGACGGTGTTCATGGGCTATCCGTTCTTCCGCGGGGCGCTGCGTTCGCTGCGTTCTGGTCGCGCGGGCACCGACACGCTGGTGACGGTGGCCACGGTGGCCAGCATGGTGCTGCGGGAGAACGTGGTGGCGCTGACGGTGTTGTGGCTACTCAACATCGGGGAATATCTGCAGGACCTGACCCTGCGCCGCACCCGCCGCGCCATCGCCGACCTGCTGCGGGGCACCGCGGACACCGCCTGGATCAGGGCCAATGATGGCAGCGAAGTCCAAGTGCCCGTCGATACCCTGCAAATCGGCGACGAGGTTGTGATCCACGATCACGTGGCGATCCCGGTGGACGGCGAGGTGCTCGACGGGGAAGCGGTGGTCGACCAGTCGGCGATCACCGGGGAAACGCTGCCCGTGAGTATGGTCGTCGGCTCCCGCGTGCACGCCGGATCGGTGGTGGTGCGCGGACGGCTGGTGGTGCGCGCCGCCGCGGTGGGCAGCGACACCACGATCGGGCGCATCATTTCCCGCGTCGAAGAGGCCCAGAACGATCGGGCACCGATCCAAACGGTCGGTGAAAACTTCTCGCGCCGCTTTGTTCCGATCTCGTTCCTCGTGTCCGCGGCCACCTTGCTGCTGACCGGCGACATCCGGCGCGCGATGACCATGCTGTTGATCGCGTGCCCGTGCGCGGTGGGATTGTCGACCCCGACCGCGATCAGCGCCGCGATCGGCAACGGTGCGCGCCGCGGCATCCTGATCAAGGGCGGATCGCACCTCGAGCAAGCCGGGCGGGTGAACGCCATCGTGTTCGACAAGACCGGGACGCTCACCGTTGGGCGCCCCGTCGTGACGAATGTTGTTGCTTTCCAGAAGGACTGGCAACCTGAAGAGGTCCTGGCCTACGCGGCCAGCTCGGAGATCCATTCGCGTCATCCGCTGGCCGAAGCGGTGATCCGCTCGACCACCGAACGCCACATCACTATCCCGCCGCACGAACAGTGCGAAGTGTTGGTCGGCCTGGGCATGCGCACCTGGGCTGATGGCCGCGTCCTGCTACTGGGCAGCCCGTCGCTGCTGCGTGCCGAAAAAGTCCGCGTGTCCAAGAAGGCAACCGAGTGGGTTGACAAACTGCGCCGCCAAGCCGAGACCCCGCTACTGCTGGCGGTGGACGGCACCCTGGTCGGGCTGATCAGCCTGCGCGACGAAATCCGCCCCGAGGCCGCCGACGTGCTGAACAAGTTGCGCAGCAACGGCATTGGGCGCATCGTCATGCTCACCGGCGATCATCCCGACACCGCCGAGGTCGTCGCCGGCGAACTCGGCATCGACGAATGGCGCGCCGAGGTGCTACCCGAGGACAAACTTCAGGCGGTGCGCCAACTTCAAGACGAAGGATACGTCGTCGCGATGATCGGTGACGGCGTCAATGACGCCCCGGCGCTGGCAACCGCCGACATCGGGATCGCCATGGGCCTGGCCGGCACCGATGTCGCTGTGGAAACCGCCGATATCGCATTGGCCAACGACAACCTGCAGCGCCTGCTTGACGTACCCGATCTGGGGGCGCGAGCCGTCGCGGTGATCCGGCAGAACTACGGCATGTCCATCGCCGTCAACTCAATCGGCCTGTTGATGGGCGCCGGAGGCGCCCTGTCACCGGTGCTGGCCGCGATCCTGCACAACGCGTCCTCGGTCGCGGTGGTCACCAACAGTTCTCGCCTGATCCGCTACCGCCTGATGAACGGCCAAACCGCGACCCCCAACGGACACCCGACCACATCACCCGCCGCGACCAACGGTCACCAGCAGAACGCGACGTCCCCCGCGGTTGCCGACTAATTGCCCATGCTGCCGCGCCTCCCCGCAGCGTAATCGCCAAAGTGCGCGCGTCTGGATTCGCGGAGCGACCCGTTCGAGTGGGCTACCGCATAACACCTAAGGCCGACGAGTGCCCTGCAAGAAAGGTAAGCAACAAGTGAGTGGACCCGAGACGTCGGCCGAGCAGGTCGGGGCGCACCCGATTATGCATCTCTCAGAGTTGCTGCACGCGCCGGTCCTGGCCCGGTCGGGCGATGCTGTGGGCCGGGTGCACGACGTGATCGTGCGGCTGCGCGGTCTCGACGAGTATCCGCTAGTGAGTGGGATCGTCGCTGTGGTGGGCAGGCGGCGGGTGTTCATCGGCAGCCCCTCCATTTCCCAGTACGCTCCGGATCGCGTGGTATTAGCGACACACAAAATCGATCTGCGCGGCTTCGAACGCCGCGACGGCGAGGTGTTGCTGCGCACTGATGTGCTCGGACACCGATTGATCGATGTGGCCGCTGTGGAGCTGGTGCGCGCCTATGACGTCGAACTCGAAGACAGCGGCGCCGGATGGATTCTTGCCCGCCTGGATACCCGGCGTCCGGCACGGTTCTTCGGACTAATCAAAAGCCGGGGTGGGCACGCGGCCCGGGATTGGAAGGCATTTGAACCGCTGATCGGACACGCCCGCTCGGGTGCCTCGCGACGTCAGTCAGGCCGGCTTGGCAGCTTCAAACCCGCCGACATCGCCGATCTTCTCGAAGACGCTGACAAAGCCGAGGGCGGCGAGATCCTCGACCGGGTCCGCAGCGACCCGGAATTGGAAGCCGACGTGTTCGAAGAACTCGACCCTGATAAGGCCAGCCGGCTGCTCAATGACATGGCCGATGGCGATGTCGCAGCACTATTGGGCCGGATGCGCGCCGATGATGCCGCCGACGCGATCGCGGACCTGCGTCAAGCGCGGCGCCGGCGCGTGCTGGAGCTGATGCCGGGCCCGCAGCGCACGAAGGTGATCACCCTGATGGGCTTTAACCCCGACAGCGCCGGCGGCCTGATGAATGTCGACTTCGTCTCCTGCGCAGAAAGCACCACTGCGGGCACGGCCCTGGCGCTAATCGCGGGCGCCACAACAATACAGCCCGAGGCATTGGTCAAGATGCATGTCCTCGATGAGGACAACCGCCTGGCCGGTGTCGTGTCAGTGATCGACCTGCTGCAAGCCGAACCCGGCCAAACCGTTGAAGCACTGATGGATTGCGACCCAA
This sequence comes from Mycobacterium nebraskense, assembly GCF_002102255.1. GTDB lineage: Bacteria > Actinomycetota > Actinomycetes > Mycobacteriales > Mycobacteriaceae > Mycobacterium > Mycobacterium nebraskense. Next base: position 5,961 of record NZ_LQPH01000180.1, on the reverse strand, counting down.
TCCGGGTCGGCGCCGAAGCCGATCTGACCGACGTCGCCCTATTAATGGCCGACTTCAATCTTTACTCCATCCCCGTCGTCGACGGCCAGGACCGCGTCCTCGGGATCGTCACCGTCGACGACGTGCTCGAAGCCACCATCCCCGAAGATTGGCGCCGCCGCGAACCCGCCCCGCGCCCGGTCCGCGAAATCACCCCACCAGATGACGATCCCGACGCCCCTGCATCCGACAGTGAGGCGCAGTGAGCTTCAGCGAGGAGAACGTCACCAGCCACCCCGCAGCGACGCGCCGCGCTGAGCCGCCGCCGCCGCCGCGCACCGCGGTGCTTGACTCGGCTCACCTCGGTGATATCGAGGGCGCCTTCGGGCGCATCAACGTCGGTGAAACCGACCATCCCCGCACGTTCAAGACGCGGCTGCTGACACTGCTGGCCATCGTCGGCCCCGGAATCATCGTCATGGTCGGCGATAACGACGCCGGCGGGGTGGCCACCTACACCCAGGCAGGCCAAAATTACGGCTACTCCCTGCTGTGGGTGCTACTCCTGCTCATCCCGGTGCTCATCGTCAACCAAGAAATGGTGGTCCGCCTCGGCGCGGTTACCGGGGTCGGACACGCCCGCTTGATCAACGAACGCTTCGGCCGCGGCTGGGGCTGGTTCTCCGTCGGCGACCTGTTCCTGCTCAACTTCCTCACGATCGTCACCGAGTTCATCGGCATCACTTTGGCCGCCGCCTACATCGGGATCTCCAAATACATTGTCGTTCCGATCTCAGCGGTCGCGCTCATCGCGATCATGGCCAGCGGCAGCTTCCGCTGGTGGGAGCGGGCCATGTTCGTCTTCATTGCCATCACCTTGATTCAGATCCCAGCCCTGCTGATGTCGCACCCACAGTGGGCCCAGGCCGCCAAGTCATTTGTGGCGCCGAACATCTCAGGTGGCGTGACCTCGGATGCGGTGCTGTTGATCATCGCCATCGTCGGCACCACCGTGGCGCCTTGGCAACTGTTTTTTCAACAGTCCAACGTCGTCGACAAGCGCATCACACCTCGATTTATGGGCTATGAGCGCGCCGACACCGTGTTGGGGGCGTTCATCGTGGTGATCGGCGCCACCGCACTGGTCATGATCGGCGACTGGGCGGCGCGCTCCACTAGCACCTCCGGCGGTTTCATCGACGCCGGCGTCATCTCGCACCTGCTGGGCCAACACAATCCGACGCTCGGCTGGTTGTTCGCGATCGTGCTGATGGACGCCTCGATCCTCGGCGCCGCCGCAGTCACCCTGGCCACCAGCTACGCCTTCGGCGACGTATTCGGCCTGAAACACTCGCTGCACCGGGGGTTCGCCGATGCCAAACCGTTCTACCTTTCCTACAGCACGATGGTGGCGTTTGCGGCGGCGATCGTGCTGATTCCCGGTGCCCCGCTCGGGTTGATCACCACCGCCGTGCAGGCCCTGGCGGGCTTGTTGTTGCCCAGCGCCAGTGTGTTCCTCCTGCTGCTGTGCAACGACCGGGAAGTATTGGGCCCTTGGGTGAATCGGCCCTGGCTCAACTGGGTTGCCGGGCTGATCGTGGGCGTCCTGCTGCTGTTGTCGGGAATCTTGATGACAACGACCTTGTTCCCGGGCCTCAATGTGATCGTTGTCGCCGGCTACTTGGCGCTGACGTTGGTCATACTGGCCGCTGCCGCGGTACCGACACTTCGTTGGATGGGCCGTCGTCAGCCCTCGCCACCGGCCGCATCACGCCCGGTGCGACCGCTTGACCGCAATAGCTGGCGAATGCCGCCGCTGACCCTATTAGAGCCTGTGACCTGGTCGCCGGGGACCCGTCTGGGCATGATTGCGCTGCGCGGCTACCTCGTCGTCGGCGCCGTCCTGCTCATCGTCAAAGCTGTCCAGCTCAGCGGCCGATGAATTTGGGCCAACCCGGAAGGTCACCAAAATGAGCAGGCCACACAGCGCGGGGGTGGCCGCCGAAGCCAACTACCTACCGCACTACAACGACATCCAGCAGATCACCGGAACGGCCATCCTCGCCTCCATTGCGGTCTGCCTGGCAGCGGCATTCATCATCATTGAACGTCGACGACGCCGCGCGCGCACCACACGACATCACGTCGGAGGTTCGCGACGCTCCCGCTTTTCAAGATCTTCCGGCACTCGGAGGAAAAACTAGTGGCCCAATCGAATATGTCTCGTGGGAAGTGGTCGATCACGAGCGTGATCCTGCTCTTTGCTGCTGCGCTGCAATTCGCTACGCCTGCATCAGCGGATCAAACTGATGATGACTTCCTCGCCGCGCTCAAGAAACACGGGATCGTCTTTGCCAACCGCGATGCCGCGATCGCGGCCGGCCACAGGGTGTGCACCGGGCTCGATGCAGACCAGACGCCGGCCAACCTGATTTTGTCACTGGTAAAGAACACCGATCTTTCGGCGCACGAGGCCGGATATTTCTTCGGCGCCGCGGTGAATTCCTACTGCCCGCAATACCGCCCCGATACCCCCCAGCCGGGAGCATAGAACGGGACGGGCAAATAGTGCGCCACTGATGGACCACGGGGCTCCCAGTAGGCGACGGCCAGATGTTCGGTTCCCGCGGCTATCAGTGGGTGCTGGACGCCGATATCGAGGCGTGTTTTGACCGGATCGACCCATGCGGCCCTGATGGGCCGAGTGCGATTGCGGGCCAAAGCCGAGCGCGTGCTCGCGCTGGTAGATAAGGACTGGGATTGGCCACCGGGCGCGCGGCGCGTTGTTTTGACGGCGGCCCTCGGTAGCCCGTTGGCCGACTCAGCCGAGCGACCAAGCACAGCCGCTCCTCCGCCGAATCCGTTGGCGGCCCTGTCTTTTGGCAGCTGTCAGTTCGTCGGCCGATGGGAGTGCCCTCATACATCCTCGCGCATTCGCGGCGATCGTCTTGTGCGTCTCACGCACAAGACGATCGGAACCGTTCCCTCACAGAACCCCCTGGTCGTACTTCTTCGGTTTCTCTGACATCGGTACTCTTTATCGCTGACCCTTCCACGATCTCGGGGGAATCTCAGCTTTCTCGCTGTCGTCTCTGGCTGGTTGGCCGTCGCCTGAACTAGTGATGGTCTGGCGTTGCCGCAGCTCAGCGAAAGCGTGCCGTTCAGCGGATTGCGCGGCGCGGGCGAGCGCGTCGCTTTCCTCGGCCGGATCTGGCCACACGAAACTGCCGGTGCCGGGGGCGCCGCCGGCGCCGAGTTTGTTCATCCGTGTGGGCACTGCCGCGCCCTGGTAGTCCAACCCCCCTTTTGATGGCTTACGAATTCGTGTCATGAGGGCGATGCACGCGGACTGCGAGTATGGCGCTCAAATGTGGTTTAGGTACGATCGCGAAGACGCCGCACCTCGGCAATGTGGATTAAGCACGCGAAGTAGGCGGTTCTTCATGGTGTAACCGTCTGGGCTTGAAGCTTGGCCTCATTCAGAGCCAGTTCACCAGTGGTTTCATCGATTTGCTCTCAAATGTACGACTGCGGCTGGGCGCCAGCGATACCACCGGGCTTGCGGTCATCGGGCCGGAAGCGTTCCGCCGAATGAATGGTGGCTGCTACGATCGGGCACCGTGGCCCGCTACGAATCTCCAAACGACGGCGGCGATGACCAGCCTAGCTATGCAAGTCTCGGCCAGAGTCGAAAACAGCCGTATCTCAGCCCTTGGTATCGCAGGCCCGTGGTGTTGTTAGCAGCGGTCCTCGCGATCCTCATCGCGCTGATCACCTGGGGCATCATCGCGCTGTTCACCGCCAGTCAGGGCCGCAGCCCTTCCATAACGACAACTACGACAACTACCGCGCCAACGACCAGCACCTCGGGCGGCTTTCGACTGCCGTCGCTGCCGTCGGATATCACCCTCCCATCACTGCCATCGAAAATTACGCTGCCATCGGAGATCACGCTGCCGTCGCTGCCTTAGCCTGAATCCACCGACGGGGCTGGCGTTGAACTGATGCCGCCTGGTCTGATCGGGATTTTCGGTGGATGGCGTGCTGTATCCGCTGGTCTGCTCCGCTTTCCTTTGCTCCGTTCCGTCCTTCCGGCGGAGGTCTGGCGGTGCTGTCCGATGATGTTGCGCCACAACGTAAACCATGCGTCAGCCCAGGGCCAGTGGCCGGGCAGATGCAAGATGTCGGCGTTGCGGTCGGGCCAGGCGGGCGGAACGTTGACGACCTTTTGGCGCCGTGTAGCCTCGCGCGCGGCGGAGTTGCGGCTGACCCGCCAGTGTTGCGCGGCGCGCAACAGGTAGCGGAGCGTTGGGGGGGTGGGTGATATCAGCGACTGGCGGTGGGGGTCAGTGAAAACGGGTGCTAGCGCCGCATCCAACGCTTCAGCGGCAGCGATGGCGTTGGATGCGGCGTAGATGGGCAAGCGGTCTCGATGACCGCCTTGGTCATCGCCTTAAGCCCCCCGGGTCTAGTCAGCGCCATGCCGGCTTCCCGGGCCTAGGGATTGAGGTTTAGAGCGGACTGTGCAGCAGGCGGATACCCGGCGGGCTGGCGGTTGAGCCAACGAGAAGCGACGACACTGCCGTTTTCTGGTGGTCGTTGGGGCTGCGCGGTGTCAACGATTTTCGCCTAGCGCAAGCGTGGTTCACGACAGATCCAAGGTGTCGGTCAGCGCGCGCCCCGGCGGCCCACCTTGGTATCGCGGCTTCGCTTCACACGCCCGTTTGCGCGCTGCGGTCAGAAGCCGGTGGGTTGTTCGACGTGCCCGGCAGGCTCGACCTCGATTGTGGAATGGGTGACCCCGTAGCGTTCGGCAAGGAGTTGGCGACTTGAGTCCAGCACGGCGTGCCAGTTGGCGCCATCGGTGATCACCACGTGCGCGGTAGCAGCCTCCATGCCGCTGGTGACCGTCCAGATGTGCAGGTCGTGGACCTCACGAACACCGGGAAGCGCGGTCAGGTCACGGGCGGCACCGTTGACGTCGACTCCGGGAGGTGCGACCTCCATGATGATGCGCAGGGCGTGACGCATGAGTTGCCAGGTACGCGGCAGGATGAACAGGCCGATAGCCGCGGCGACGATGGCGTCGATGTAGCGGAATCCGGTGACCGCAATCACGATGGCCCCGACGATGACCCCGATCGAACCGAGCATGTCGGAGAGCACCTCCAGGTAGGCGCCCTTGACGTTCAGGCTCTCCTTGGCGCCAACGGTGAGCAGCCGGAAGGAAAGAACGTTGACCGCCAGCCCAACCGTGGCGACGATCAACATCGGCACACCCAGCACCTCTGGCGGCGCGAGGAAGCGCCGCACCGCCTCGTAGAGGACGTAGAAGGCGACGCCGAATAGCAGCAGCCCGTTGATGATCGCGGCCAGCACCTCCAACCGGTATGTGCCGTAGGTGCGCTGGTCTGCGGCCGGCCGCTTCGCCATGTAGATCGCGGACAAGGCGAGCGCGAGTCCGAGCACATCGGTACCCATGTGAGCAGCGTCGCTGATCAGCGCCAGGGAGCCGGTGACAATACCGCCGATGACCTCCACGATGGCATAGGTGGCGGTCAACGCGAATGCGATCATCAACGGTTTCTGGTGGCGTTCACCGGCGCTGCCGATGCGCAGGCCGCGCGCGTGCCCGTCGCCATCGGGCCCGCCGACAGTGGGCTCGACAGCGTTATCACGCTTGCTGGATGAGCTCATCTACATGTCTCCCGCGTTTAGCTAAATGACCACTACATGTTTCACGCTGGCGAGCTGAGGGTTCATCGCCTTCACCGCTTGGCGCAGTTCACCTGCCATACTGCCAGCAGCGGCCGCAGAAAGCAGGTTGCGCCCAAGCTGGTGAGCGTCAGCCCGGTGCGCTTGGCGCCACGCAGCAAGCCAATCCAGGAAATGGCTGACCAGGCCGCTTGATACCAGATGCTCCTATGTTCAGGCAATGAGTTCGTTGGTTCTTCTGCTGGGTTCGTGGAGGGCGTGGTAGAT
>NZ_LQPH01000179.1 GCF_002102255.1 Mycobacterium nebraskense | reverse complement strand
ATCGGAAATCACACCTGTACGAATCATCTAATCAGCATCAGGCACAACACCACTCACATTAAGCAGACACGCCCTAGCGAGTCAGGTGGAATATCGTCTCGATTGCGACCGCAGCACCGCTGACCGCGGTAGTGACCGCGAGCGTCGCCCAGTCCGCCAATTTCGGCCGCGCCGGATCAGCAGAGAGTTGGCCGATGCCGCCGCGAGCGGTGATGGCGTCGCCCATCTCATCGGCTCGCCGCAGAGTCACCACGATGGCGGCGGCGACCAAATCGATGGAGTTGCCCGCCGTCTGCCGAACCCGAGCCTTACGACTCGTTGGCATATGGTTAGGCCGCAATCGGCGAGCGGCGTAGAGCACCTGGAATTCCTCGATCAGTAAGGGGAAGGCGCGCAGCGCCAAGGCTAAGGCCACCGCCCACTCGTCAACCGGAATCCGCAGCCACTTGAATGGACGGCCCAAAATTGCCAACGCCGGAGCGATTTCGGCGACATTGGTCGTCCAGGACACCATCGCCCCCAGCCCAAGCAAGACGATCGATAGCGTGGTGATCCGCAAAAATTGCAACGCTCCGCCAAGCCAGATATCGACCCCACCGATCGAGATCACCGGACTACCACCGGCCAGCGCCGCCGTCACAAAACCCAATGCCAGGAGGACCCAAAGCCATCGCGGAATCGACGGAAGCGCACCGTGGGGAATGTGTGCGATCCAGACCCCCGCCAGCACCAGCACCGCCACCGACCCGATCGTCACCCAACCCGGATAAAGGGTCAGCAACACCGAAACACTAAATACCACCAGGAGTTTGGTGCCGGCCCACAGGTTGTGGATGGCCGACCTTCCGGGCACCGGAACCAATAACACCACCGGACGAGAAGTGCTCCGATTCCTGCCGGGTGCGGGAGCCGAGGTTGCGGTCACCCCACACCTCCGGCCGCGGCAGGGGCCGACACCGCTCCCAGCGCGCCATTCTGCAGATGGAGGGTACGCGGGCACACGTCTTCCAAACCGACGAAGTCGTGCGAGATGACAACTACGGTCAGACCTGTGTGGCGACGCAGATCCGCCAGCACGCGCAGCAGGCCCCGCTGGCTGCTGATGTCCAACCCTGCCAGCGGCTCGTCGAGGATCAACACGCGTGGCGAACACGCCAGCAGGCCGGCCAGCACCACCCGTCGCATTTGGCCACCGCTAAGCTCGTCGATGCGCCGCCTGCCCATCGTGGGCTCCAGTCCGACCGCGCCCAGAGCAGCGGCCACGCGGTCTTCGTCATGATGCGAAAAGCCCGCCACGGAAGCAATTTCCAAGCCGACGTGGCTGCGCATCAATTGCAGCCTCGACGTCTGAAACGACAACGCCACCGCGCCGACGTGCTCACGGATGGGCTCACCGTCAATCAAACACGCACCGACGGTGGGAACGGTGAGGCCGGCCATGATCCACGCCAGTGTCGACTTGCCCGAGCCGTTGCCGCCGTGAATCAATATCCCGTCGCCTTGTTCCACGACGAAGCTGATATCGCGCAGCGCAGTCTTCTCCCACGGTGTCCCACTGTTGTATTCGTGTCCCACGTTGATGATTTCGAGTACCGGCTTGCTTGAGCCGCGCCTGACCGCGATGCCCGGCGACGGGCTCGGAGCCGATTCGACCATGCCAGTGTTGTCTGGGGAATCGCTGAGGTTGATCGTCCGATCCGCGGACGCGGCCTCGTTGTCGAAATGCGTGATGTGCACCAAGGCGGTCCGATGCCGTTTCGGAAGGCCTGACAGCACGTTCAACAGGACGTTACGGCCCTCCTGGTCGACCATGCTGGTGAACTCGTCGGCGATCAGTAGCGCTGGCTCCCGAGCGAGCGCCGCGGCCAGAGCAAGGCGCTGCAGTTCCCCGCCGGACAAGCCTCCGGTATCGCGTTCCGCAAAACCCTCCAGCCCTACTTCGCGCAGCAACCGGTCGACATCGACCTCGGTGCCCGGCGGCAGCCCCCAGACCACATCGTCGGCGACCCTGGTCCCCAAGACCTGGCTCTTCGGGTGCTGCAGAACAAGCGCCGTGCCGCCCAACACGCCCAACCCCACAGCGCCCGGGCGCTGCACGGTACCCGACGTCGGTTGCCGGCCTGCCAGGATCAGCGTCAACGTGGTCTTCCCGGACCCATTGTCCCCGATGACAGCAACGTGTTCTCCGACCTGGAGTTCGAGGCTGACCTCCCGCAGGGCGTCTTGCTTGGCGTGGGGGTAGCGGAACCGCACCTTATCCAACCGCACCGGCACGGGCCCGATCGCGGCGTCAGGAGCCTCGTCGGGAGCGTCGAGTTTGTGCACATCCGGAACGTTGCCCATTCGTTCCAGCAAACGAGAAAGTGCCCACCAACCGATCAGCGACGAGAGCATAACCCCGTAGGTGACGTAGCCGAGCATCAGCCACGGCCAGTAATGCAACCCGAATTCGAAGCACCGCTTTACGTCGGCACCGAGCCACCGCAGGTCCACCCGGGCTAGGAACGCCACAACACCATCCACGTTGGCCGTCATTACTTGGAAAATCAGATGCCGCAGCCGATTCAGCACGGCCAACGCACCGACCGTCGCGACGGCGACAGCGAACCCGACAAGCAAGGACGAGACGATTACGGTTGGCGTGCCCCTGCCCCTACGTTTGACGGATCCGGTCAACCCGCCGATGTATGCACAGTTGATGACGGCCAAGAAGCTGCCCAGTCCGGAGATGAGGAAGGCGATCATTCCGGCAGCAAACGTTGCGGCGAGAAGCACTCGAAGCCGGTAACGGTAGGTCAGTAGCCCCATGGGCACCGTGCCCAACAGTGCCAGTCCTTGCGCAAACGGGATTACCCCGGCGATGATCGCGATCACTGCGCAGAGCGCCCCCATGACCGAGGCCTGTGCCAATTCGGCCGGTTCTAAAGGTCCACCCCGACGGCGAGAACGGACGGGGCGACGGGCATTCACTTCACTGATTGTGCCAGTCCGCAGCACCAAGTCGCTTCATCACACTTCGTAACTTCCGACTCGGATGGGCGGCCGCCCTTGGCCTCACATAGCAAAGCTATGGAACTATGGATACATGGACAGAGTTGTCGAGACCGCAAAAGTCGAGGCTCAGCAGCTGGGAGCGGATCTACTCGCCGTGGTGGCGCGGCTCAACCGGCTGGCCACCCAGCGGATCCAGATGCCCTTGCCTGCGGCGCAGGCCAGGCTGCTGGCCACGATCGAAGCACACGGAGAAGCCCGAATCGGCGACCTCGCCGCCGTCGATCACTGCTCGCAACCGACCATGACGACACAGGTGCGCCGGCTCGAGGATGCCGGCCTGGTCACCCGAACCGTCGATCCCGGGGATGCCCGCGCCGTCCGGATCCGCATCACCCCCCAAGGAAAGCGGACGCTCAACGCGGTTCGCGCCGACCGTGTCGCCGCAATCGAACCGCAACTGGCGATGCTCGAACCGGTCGAGCGCCAGGTGCTGACGGACGCGGTCGAGGTATTGCGCCGGCTTCTCGACAATGCGTCGCTGGCGGGCCGGCGTAACACGCTGTGATGGGTACGACCCCGGTGGATACACGGCGGCCGGCGGGTAGACACTAGGGCGAGCTGACTGGTGTGACGAAAGGTGGCGCCCATGCGGCCCGAGGCTTCCGCGTTTAGAGCCTCCCCGTTGACCGTATGGGTCGGGTCGATCAGGTTCGATTTCGCCCCGGGCCGCGATGTGATCGTCGGCTACGGCCCGGCCTGCGACATCGCCCTCGAGCGTCTCGGAAATCCGCCCTCGCCGCTGCCACCGCCCCGTCCGGAAGTGGTGCTGCGGTTCGCCGGCACCCAGTGGGTGGCCATCGACCTGAGCCACAACGGCATCTTCGTCGACGGCGCCCGGGCGTCGACGGTGAATATTCGCAATGGTCAGGCGATCAGCATCGGTGATCCGCAGCGGGGCCCGCGGCTGGTGTTCCAAACCGGTCACCCTGCCGGTCCGCCCGCGCAAGCTCCGCGGCCGGCTCCCCGACCTCCCGCTTACCCGCCGCAATCCCCGCCTCCTCCGCCCGTCGCGCCGCCACCCGCCCGTCCGAACGATCCGAGCCTGCGGGCTCCGACCCAGCGCGACACTCAGCGCATGCGCGTTCTGCCGGAGCAACCGCCGGCGGTCGAGCGTCCCGCCCACCCCATGCCGGCGCCGCCCGTTCAGCCGACGGCCGCAGCGGATGCACAAGAGAAGGGTGGCCCGGGCCTCATCGAGCGGATGATCACCTCGAAACTGCGCGTCGCGCGTCCTTCCTTCCGCACCGCGGAGCCGAATGCCACCTATCGCTTGCCGCTCAAGGCCGACGCGCGCACCGTCGGGATGGCCGCATACCAGCTGGGGCTCACCGTCGACGGGCGCGAGGTGCTGTCGGGCATCTCGTTCGCCGCGCGTCCGGGCATATTCACCGCGGTCGTCGGGCCGTCGGCCGCGCGCAACTCAGCGCTGCTCGGGCTGCTCGCCGGCACCAGGCGGCTCAGCTCTGGACGTGTCACCGTCGACGGCCACGACGTGCACGCCGAGCCGGAGTCCATGCGCACCCGCATCGGCATCGTATCGCCCGATGACCGCTTGCATCGGCAACTCACCGTCGAACGGGCCTTGGGCTATGCCGCTAAAATGCGCCTGCCGCAAGACATTTCACCCGAGCAACGCGACCGCGTGGTCACCCAAGTCCTCGAGGAACTCGAGCTGACAGAGCACCGGGCCACCCGGATCGGCAAGCTTTCGCCCGAGGTGCGCCGGTGCGCCGCGCTGGCGATCGAGCTCATCACCCGGCCGACACTGCTCGTGGTTGACGAGCCGAACGCCGGCCTGGATGCGGAGCAACAACGTCACGTGATGGCAATGCTGCGGCGCCAGGCCGACATTGGCTGCGTGGTCGTGGCGGCCATGTCATCGCAGACGTCGTTGACGGATCTCGACCTGTGCGACCAGGTCCTGGTTCTCACCTCGGCCGGTACGGCGGCATTCCTCGGGCCGCCCCTGCAGATCGAACCTGCGCTGGGCACGGCCGACTGGTCGACGGTGCTCGCGCGGGTAGGCGCCGACCCGGACGCAGCCCATCGCGCGTTTCGCGCCCGGCCACCGGGATCGGCGTTGACGGCGCCGCCGGAGGTCGCCGCACCGTCGCCGCCCCCCGCCGGATCCCCCGCCACGCGACAAATCCGGCTGTTGGCCCGCCGCGACGTCCGGCTGCTCTTCGCCGACCGCCTCCACTTCGCGTTCTTGGCGATTTTGCCGTTCGTACTGGCCGGTCTGACCCTGCTGATTCCGGGCGATTCGGGCCTTGCCCGGCCCCACGCCGGCAGCGCCCACCCGCACGAAGCCATCGAGATCCTTGCCGCGCTCAACATCGCCGCGGTGATCATCGGCACCGCGCTGACCGTCCGGGCCGTGGTGCGCGAGCAGCGCATCTTCCGGCGCGAGCAGGCGCTCGGGCTGTCGACCGCGGCCTACCTGGCCGCCAAGATCCTGGTGTTCGGCCTGGCCGCGGCCATTTTGACGGCCATCGTGTTCGCCATCGTCGTCACCGACAAGGGCGGGCCCGTGCGTGGTGCCGCCTTATTGCACAACGCCACGGTCGAGCTCTACGTCAGCGTGGGGGTGACGGCCATCGTGTCGGCGGCGATCGGGCTCGCGTTGTCGACGCTGGGCTCGTCGACGCGCGAAGTGCTGCCGCTGCTGTTGCCGGTGGTCCTGGCGTCCGCGCTGTTCAACGGAAGCCTTGTCCAGCTGGTGAGCCAGTGGGGATTTCAACAGATCTCGTGGTTCGTCCCGGCTCAATGGGGCTTCGCCGCGTCGGCATCCACAGTCAACCTGCGCAGGGTCGACCCGCTGGCCGCCGACTCCGAGATGTGGACCCACTACAGCGGTTGGTGGGTGTTCGACATGACGATGCTCGTCCTTTTCGGCGTCGCGGCGGCGGGCTTCACCCTCTACCGGCTGAGGCCCGAGCCCCGCGAGGCCCCGAGGCCATCACATCGCGAACAACAGGAACTGAGTGACCTGACTCGGTGAGAAGTTGTTGTCGCTGACCAGCACCACCGATTGGCGACCGTCGGGCAGTTTCGGTCCCAGCGTGATGCCCTCGACGTTGTCCAGCGGTGACAGTCCCGGTGTGGCGGACAAGTCGACCGCCAGGGTCTTGCTCATCGGGGTCACGGCCGCGTCCCGCATAGAAGGCATGGCCAAAACATCGGTCGCCGCGCCGATCTCGGCGCGATAGACGCGAACGGTCGGCGGCAACGCCGCGGAGCGCTCGATCACCAAAAACGCCGTGTCCGACAGAGCGACCAGATCGGAGACACCGTTGACGTCGGCGGGTGGTGTGGGCGGCTCCATCGGGTAGGCGTATTGGGCGGTGGGCGCGCCGGTGGCGATGTCGAATTTGGTGATCCGGGTGAGCACGCGGTGGCCGCCGTCGCTGAGCGGGCCGTCGTTGTAACCGGGGTCCTCCATCGCGGCGAACAGCGATCGGCCGTCGGGCGTCAGCGCCAGGCCCTCCAGTGCCTTGTCCCGGCGCGGACCCATCTTCTGTGCGGACATCGCCAGATTGGCCGGCAACGTGAACTGGCCCAGGTAGGCGCCGTCGAGCCCGGCGGTTCGGACCCATGGGTCGAGCAGCACCGGCCCCGAGGTGAGCCGCTCGCCCTCCGAGGACCAATACAGCCGCTGCCGGACGGGATCGAACGCAATGCCCTCGGGGTCGGGGGGAACGACCGGCGGCGTGTCACCCAGTGTGAGCGGCCGGAACGGCTGACCGGAGGGGTCCAGCAGCGGATGGGTACCGGTGAACGTGACCTTGTCAATTCCCTTGTCCGACAAGGACAACTGCACGGTGTAGAACCGGGACGGATTTCTCTTGGAGCGATCGTCGCTGATGACGTAGTACAGCTGACGGCCCGCGTCATAGCTGAGCGCCGACAACCCGCCGATGACGGTGCCGTCGAAGGTGGCATTGAACGGGATCTGCGACTGACCCAGATAAGTCAGCATCGGCGTGGTCGCCGGGGCGGGCGGATGCGGAGACGCGCATCCCGCCAGCAACGGGGCGAGGCACATGCACGCCACCCATCGCCGACGACCCATACCCGAGAAGGTATCGCCGAACGTGCACTAAGCACGAAATCGGGCCTCGACCTCGCGCTGAAGGCACGCTCGGCGAAAACCACAATTGACTCGCCCTGGCCCTGGGGTTGTTATTCCCGCGACGCGAACCGCGAGATACGGTCGGGTTATGGCGCCAGACACCACAACCATTGCCGAGCAGCTGCGCAACGCCCTCGACGGGCGTTGGCGCGACACAAGGAACCAGCTGCGGTCCACCATGAGCGAGGACCTGTTCCGGCCGCACTACACCCCGAACACGGTGATCGCGCGCACCAAGGTGGCCGAGCAGATGCGGATCATGGCCGCATTCGGTGCCGCCGCCGACAACTTCCGCAAGGAGCATGGCGGCACCGGCGACATCGGCGCGGCGATCACGATGATCGAGATGCTCGCGATGTCGGACCTGTCGTTGATGGTGAAGGCCGGGGTTCAGTGGGGGTTGTTCGGCGGCGCCGTCGAAAACCTGGGCACCGAGCGCCACCACGAGGCGTACGTGAAGAAGATCATCAGCCTCGAATTGCGGGGCTGCTTCGCGATGACGGAGACCGGACACGGCAGCGACGTCCAGTCGCTGGAGACCACCGCGACGTATGACCCCGCGACGGAGGAGTTCGTCATCGACTCCCCCACACCGACCGCCCGCAAGGACTACATCGGAGGGGCGGCCGAAACGGCCACCATGGCAGCGGTATTCGCCCAGCTGATCACCACCGAGGACGGCAAGCCGGTCCAACACGGCGTGCACTGTCTGATGGTGCCCATCCGCGACGCCGACGGCAACGACCTGCCCGGGGTGACGACGTCGGACTGTGAGTACAAGGGCGGGTTGCCCGGCGTCGACAACGGCCGCATCGTGTTCGACCACGTCCGCGTCCCGCGGGTGAACCTGCTGAACAAATACGGTGACGTGGCGCCCGACGGCACCTACACCTCGCCGATCGAGAACCCCAACCGCCGCTTCTTCACCATGCTGGGCACCTTGGTCCGCGGGCGGATCACGGTGGGCGGCAGCGCGGGCGCCGCCGGTCGCGTCGCGCTGGACATCGCCACGCGATACGCGTTGCAGCGCAAGCAATTCAGCGCGCCGGATGACGAGTCCGAGGTGCTGATCATGGACTACCTGGTGCATCAGCGCCGGTTGTTCCCTTTGATCGCAAAGTCATACGCGCTGCAGTTCGCCCAGAACGAGCTGGTCAGTAAATGCCACGACATCCAGACCGCGGACGCGGTCGACGCCGACGAGCAGCGCGAATTGGAGGCGCGGGCCGCAGGCCTGAAGGCGGCCAACACGTGGCACGCGTCCCGGGCGATTCAGGAGTCACGGGAGGCGTGCGGCGGCGCGGGCTACATGGCCGAGAACCGGCTGGTCGCGCTGCGCGGCGACACCGACGTGTTCACCACGTTCGAGGGCGACAACCACGTGCTGACGCAGTTGGTGGCCAAGGAGTTGCTGACGGCTTACGCCGATGACATCCGCAGCATGAGCCCCGTCGAATGGGTGCGCTTCGCCGCCAACACCGTTGGCGAGCGCGTCGTCAAACGCACTGCGGCAGAGACCATTATCCAAACCATCGTGGACGCCCGACAGGACAGCGAGGAAGAGGGCAGCCTCTTCAACCGCGGCACGCAGATCAAGATGTTCGAGGACCGGGAAGAATATCTGCTGGCGTCCGTCGCGCGTCGACTGCAGGTCAAATCCAAAGAGATGCCGGAATTCGACGCGTTCAACGCGGTGCAGGACCACGTGTTGCACGCCGCGTCCGCGCACATCGACCGGGTGGTGCTCGAAGCGTTCGTTGCCGGCATCGACGCCTGCCCGCACGAGGAGGCCCGGGAACTGCTTGGCATCCTGTGCGATCTTTACGCGCTGTCGGTGATCGAGGACGACAAGGCCTGGTACATCGAGCATCGGTACCTGTCCACCGAACGGGCCAAGGCGGTCACCCGGGGTATCAACGATCGGTGCCGCGCGCTGCGCCCGCACGCGGAGACGCTCGTCGACGGTTTCGGGATCCCCGAGCAGCTGCGCTACGCCGAGATGCTGCACCCGGAAAACTTGCCGGACGCGGTCACGAGCT
Source organism: Mycobacterium nebraskense (assembly GCF_002102255.1). Lineage (GTDB taxonomy): Bacteria > Actinomycetota > Actinomycetes > Mycobacteriales > Mycobacteriaceae > Mycobacterium > Mycobacterium nebraskense. The sequence continues at coordinate 10,058 of NZ_LQPH01000179.1, read as the reverse complement.
GACGGGCCGCGCTGTAAAAAAGTCGCGCGGCGCGTGCGGACGCACCCCGGCCCGCGGGCGACTCACGCCAGCCGCGTGATCTGCTTGTAACACAACCTTATTGATTCGGGATTTTGCCCAGCGACTTCAGCTTGCCGTCCGGGCCGATCTCAAACTTCACCGTGCCGATACCGGTGGGACAGCACGGCTGATCGTTGCCCTTCAACCATTGGTACTGAACCGCAATGGCGTCATCGGAGGGCGGCAACACGGTGATGTACGGCTTTGGATTTGGCGTGGGTGTCCCCAGCGGCGTGTTGTAATCGAAGAACAGCAACTGCTGGCCGGTGGATTCGCTGGCAATGGTCGGGATGATCTGCACCCAGTACAAACGGCACTTCTTTGCATGTCCGCGAGCGATTTCCACCCAAGTCGTACCGGGGATGGTGATGGGGACCGACGCGATGGACCGCTGCACCGTGTCGCGCGTCAGGCCGTCGGAATCCTTGCACTTGTCGGCTGACATCGGCGGCGAACCGGCTTGCTTCGAGCCGCAACCGGAGGCCAGCAGGACCAGCAGGACCACAATCAGCTGACGCACTCGGTGAGCTTAGCGAAGGCTGTGAATGTCCCGTTTGTTTGGTCGGAGACCCTGTTCTGACAGGTAATGCCGCCGGCTGCCCGGGTAGCCTTGAACTGGGTTGGCGGGCCGATGATGACCCCTGATGACCTGCGGGTTTTGCGACATTTCCGAGTGTTCACGGTCACGCATTGACCAGTGAGAGGAAGCCGTAAAGCGGGGGAAACTCCGGATACCCGGTGCCGAAACGTCCTCGTCGCATCATTCAACGTAAGCCCGTTGCGCAAGGGAGGGGAGTGTGTGACCAGGGAGTCCATGGCCTCGAACGACGATGCCGTGAACACCATGTGCGCGTACTGCGGCGTCGGCTGCGGAATGGTGTTGCAGGTCACAACCGATCCCGAGAGCGGCCGGCGTCACATCGTGAAGTCGGTTGGGGACAAACAACATCCGGCCAACTTCGGCCGGCTGTGCACCAAGGGTGCCACCACTTCCGACTTGCTCGATGCGCCCGGCCGGATGGAATCCGGACACGTACGCGCCGACCGCGGCGAGCCCGCCGAGCCCGTCGATATGGACGAGGCGATCGCTCAGTGCGCGAACCGGTTACGGGCGATCATCGATGCGCATGGTCCGGATTCCTTCGCTATGTATGTGTCGGGCCAGATGTCCATCGAGGCGCAATACCTGGCGAACAAGTTGACCAAGGGCTTCATCGGCACCAACCAAATCGAGTCGAACTCTCGGCTGTGCATGGCCAGCGCCGGTTCTGGCTACAAGCTCTCCCTGGGTGCTGACGGGCCACCCGGCTCATACCAAGACTTCGAACACGCCGACGTCTTCTTCGTCATCGGCGCCAACATGGCCGACTGCCATCCCATCCTGTTCTTGCGGATGATGGACCGCGTCAAGGCCGGGGCAAAACTGATCGTCGTCGATCCGCGCCGCACCGCGACCGCCGAAAAGGCCGACCTGTTCCTCCAAATCGCCCCGGGTTCCGATCTCGCACTGCTCAACGGGCTATTGCACCTGATCATTGAAAATGGGCGAACGGATCCGCATTTCATCGCCGAGTTCACTGAGGGCTGGGAGGTGATGCCCAGCTTCCTGGAGCAGTACACCCCGGACACGGTCAGCGAAATCACCGGGCTCCCGGAAGAAGACATCCGCGCCGCGGCCCGCATGATCGGTGAGGCCGAGAATTTCGTGAGCTGCTGGACCATGGGCCTCAACCAGAGCACGCACGGCACCTGGAACACCAACGCCATCTGCAATCTGCACCTGGCCACCGGCGCGATCTGCAAAGCCGGCAGCGGCCCCTTTTCGCTCACCGGCCAGCCCAACGCAATGGGCGGACGGGAAATGGGTTACATGGGACCGGGATTGCCCGGCCAGCGCTCAGTCGCAGCCGCGGACGACCGTGCCTTCGCCGAAGACCAGTGGGGCATTCCCCGCGGGACATTACGCACGGAGGTCGGCACCGGCACGATCGACATGTTCTCCCGGATGGCCGCCGGCGAAATCAAAGCGTGCTGGATCGTCTGCACCAATCCCGTTGCCTCCGTGGCCAATCGGAAGACCGTGCTGGCCGGTCTGGAGCGCGCCGAATTGGTCATCACCCAGGACGCCTTCCTCGACACGGAGACCAACGAATACGCCGATGTGCTGCTGCCGGCGGCCCTGTGGTCGGAGACCGAGGGGGTGATGGTCAATTCCGAGCGCACCATGACACTGTTCCAGCCGGCGGTCACGGCGCCGGGTGAAGCAATGCCCGACTGGCAGATCATCGCCCGGATCGCCTGCGCGATGGGCTATTCGGAAGCCTTCAGCTACAACTCCGCCGGGGAGGTGTTCGAAGAGATCAAACGCTTCTCGAACCCGAAGACCGGCTACGACCTGCGCGGGGTCAGCTACGAGCGGCTGCGCCGGAGCCCGCTGCAGTGGCCGTGCGCACCGGAGAGCGCTGACGACCGCAGCCCGATTCGTTACCTGAACAACGGTGTCAGCCAGACCAGGCTGGTCCGCGAGGACGGCAGCGCTCCCCGGTTGGCCTTCCCAACCGAGAGCGGTCGTGCCCTGTTCTTCGCCCGCCCGCACCTGCCGCCCGAGGAAATGCCCGACAACGACTACCCGTTCCTGTTGAACACCGGCCGCCTGCCGCACCAGTGGCACACGATGACCAAGACCGGCAAGATCGCCAAGCTCAACAAGCTCAATCCGGGGCCGTTCGTCGAAGTCCACCCCGACGATGCCGCACGGCTGCAGATCGCCGACGGCGACTCCGTCGAAATCGCTTCGCGCCGCGGTCGCGCCGTGCTGCCCGCCGTGGTCAGCGACCGGGTGCGCCCCGGCAACTGCTTTGCGCCGTTCCACTGGAACGACGCTTTCGGCGAATACCTGGCGATCAACGCGGTCACCAACGATGCGGTAGACCCGATCTCGAACCAACCGGAATTCAAGGCGTGCGCCGTCACGTTGGCGAAAGTCGCTGTCCCCACGGCAGATCCGGGCACCGATTCCAAGCCAGCGGCGGACACCGGTGCCCCAGAACCTGCGCCCACGGACGTACTGGAAATCAGCGTGTCGCAGGTCGATGCCCTCGCCGACTTGCTCGGTGTGGCAACAAAACCCGTGCCGGAATTCGACCAGCTCGGCCGCTCCTACCTTGCTGGGATGTTGACCGCACTTCGGTCGGAAGCCGGTCGACGCACGGCCGGGGTGCCGACCCTGCCCCGAAGTGCTCCTTTCGATTCCGGCACCCGGCTGTGGGTGGACGGCCTGCTCGCGGGTCTGTTCTCGCGCAACGATGCGCCCAGCCCAACGCCGACGCCGGCAGTCAACAAACCGACGATCGATGCACCCGAAGCCAAGCGCGCCAAGCGGGCACCCGTCGTGGTGCTCTGGGCATCGCAAACCGGAAACGCCGAAGAACTCGCCGCCACTGTCGCCACCCAACTGGGTGACGCCAACTTGCCGGCCAAGCTGCACGCCATGGACGACTTCCCGGTCGCCGAGCTGGCGACGACTCGGGAACTGCTGCTGATCACCAGCACCACCGGTGACGGCGAGCCTCCCGACAACGGCGCCGGGCTGTGGCGAGCGCTGACTTGCGACAGCGCAACGCGATTCGCCGGCACCCGCTACGCGGTTCTGGCGCTGGGCGACTCCAACTACGACGATTTCTGCGGTCATGGACGCAAGCTCGACGAGCGTCTGGCCCAGCTCGGAGCGACCCGCATCGCCCACCGGGTCGATTGCGAACCGGACTACGAAGACGCCGCGGCCAAGTGGCTGAGCGGTGTCATCCAAGCACTTTCCCGCACGCCCGCGCCGGTTGGCCGGGACGGCGGTGCGCCGGCGGCGACCACCTCCTCGGCAGCCGCGCCAGCTCCGCCGGCCAACGGGTCCGGAGCGGTCGGGTACACCAAGAAGCATCCCCTGATCACCGGCATGGTCCGCAACACCGTGTTGAGTCAGCCGGAATCGACAAAAGACGTGCGGCATTTGGTTTTCAGCCTGCCGGAAGAAACCGTAAGCTACGAGGCCGGCGACGCGCTAGGGGTGTGGCCGCGCAACAGCGACCGGCTGGTCGACGAATGGCTGTCCGTCACCGGACTGGACGGACAGACCCCGGTCGAGGTCGGCGAGCATGGTCTGATGTCATTGCGCTCCGCGCTCACCGAGCGCATCGAGATCGCCCACATCAGCCGGGACCTGGTGCGCTTCGTGCAGGAGCGCACCGGCGACCCGACACTGGCAGAGCTGCTGAAGCCGGAAAACAAGCGGGCACTATCGGATTGGTCATGGGGGCGCCAGTCCATCGACCTGCTGGCGCGGCATCCGGTCTGGGCATCGGCCCATGAGTGGCTGAGGGTCCTCAAACGCCTTCAGCCGCGGCTGTACTCAATCTCATCGAGCCCCAAAGAGTGCCCCGGAGAAGTTCACCTGACGGTCTCACCGGTGCGCTACAACTTCCAGGGTGTCCCACGCCGCGGGGTGTGCTCGACCTACCTTGCCGACCGCTCCCCCGGCGACCGAGTCGCCGTCTATCTGCAGCCATCGAGTAACTTTCGGCCCCCCGGCGATCCGCACGCGCCGATGATCATGATCGGTCCGGGCACCGGGATTGCGCCCTTCCGCGGTTTCCTGCAGGAACGTCGCGCGCTCGGCCACACCGGACCCAACTGGCTGTTCTTCGGCGAGCAGCACGCCGCCACCGACTACTACTACCGCGACGAGCTCGAGCAGATGCGTGATGACGGGTTCCTCACCGAGTTGGACCTCGCGTTCTCCCGTGACCAGCAGCAGAAGGTCTACGTGCAGCACCTGATGCGTCAGCGAGGTGCCCAGCTGTGGGGCTGGCTGCAGGACGGCGCACAGCTGTACGTTTGCGGTACCGCGGACCCGATGGCCAAAGACGTCGACCGCGCTCTCTGCGAGATCGCGGCCGAACACGGCAACCTCGATCCCGACGCGGCGCAGGAGTACGTCCGCTCGTTGAGCGCCGACAAGCGCTACCACCGCGACGTCTACTAAGCGTTCCGGTTTCGCCCGACTCGTAATACGACGGAAACGTCGCGCGCCTGCCGCTGAAACAACCTCGCACCACCATTCAGTCATGGCTCTGGACTTTGACGGGCCCCTAGAGGACACCGTGCAGGCCGCGTGCCCGTTGCAGTGCCGCCTGCGCCGTGCCGCATCAGGTGACGACCAGCTCGGTGATCGGGTCGATTGGGCCGGGTTGCCGATCAACTTGGACTTGGCGTTCTCGCCGCAGCAGCGCGACAAGGTCTACACGCAGCACCTGATGCGCAAGCGCGGCACGCAACTTGGGCGAACATTGCAGGACCGGGGTCAGCGGTGCGCCTGCGAGTTTGCGGCCGACGGCGGGCGCGTCTCCCCCGACGACGCCGACTCCATGTCCAGTCGGTAGCGATCCTGCGGCCTGCGCGGTGCTGGCCCCGCTGCTCGGCACAAAGAAATCAGCGGGGCCGTGTCATCGACTAAGCGGGGCCGGTTGGCCATACATCGCTACCACGACGGTCCGGTCCAGACTGTTGTCCGACCACACCCCCATGGCGGTGTTGGCGCAGTCCCGGATGATCGCCATGTCATCGGGGTTGTAGTACCACTGGTTGACAAGTTCCAGGCTGCTGATGGCGATGGCCGGGTTGATCGCCACCGTCTCCGCCGCTTTGCCATGGAAGCCGGCGGCGTTGGCGCGGTCCTGCGGTGTTGATCCGTCGGATCCTATGTCGTCGTTGATGTTTCGGTTGTTGATCATGTCGTCGGCGTGCCATTGGGCGGCCAGCGTCAGTGCGTTGTCCCTCACGACGTCGTTCGTGCAGCCCGCCTGGTGTTGCAACGTGTAGACGGCGGACACGACGGCGCTATTGAGCCGCTTGTTGTCGGCGTGCGCCGCGGGAGCGGCCAGCAGTACCGAGCCCGCGAAAAACGTCGCCGCGGGCAACACGCGTATCCACCCGATCATGGCCACGCCCATCACACCGGGTCGAAGTGTGAGACCAGCCATCGGCCGTTGACGTTGTCTAACGCCACCCGAACGACGGGCTGGGTATCCGTGGGAGCGCCGTCCCCGACCGTCACGGTCTGGTTGACGAACAACAACACCACGGCGTGGTTGGCGGCCACCGAGACCGGGGCCGCCGCGGTCACTTTGGCGACCGCGGTGATGTCCTTCTCCTTCGCGCCCGGAATGACCACTTGGCGGGTCAGCTCCGTATAGGCGTCCTTGAAATCTCCGGTCAGCCGCTCGCGCGCGGCGGCCAAGTCTTTGTCCACCGAATCCGCCTTGTACGACAACAGGGCAACCGCGTCGTCGCTGGCGACTCGCACCGACTCGGTACGGGCCCGCGCCACCTCATCGGCCGACGCCGCCACCCACTTGAAGTAACCCGCCGCCAGCGCCAGCAGCAGCGCCAGTCCGGGCAGCACTCCGTACGCAAGAACTCGCGACCATGGGATGGGGCGCGTGGCCCGAGTGGTGGTGCCTGGCTGGTCTTCGGGCACCTCACCGATATCGGCGGCGCCCTCCGGCGTTGCCTCGGCGTCGACGATCTCCTCGTCGTGCGTGGGGGTTTCGTTGAGAATCGTCATGGCACGAACACCACGTTCGACACCTTGGCGTCGTCACCGACCGACCGCACCTCAATTCGCATGCGCCACTCCCGGGGGGCCTCCTCGCCGCCGGCCGTGCGCGACTTCACCGCGACCGCCACCAGCACCTGGGCCGAGTCTCCGCGCTGAGACTCCAGGCCGGCATCGGTCACCGTGCCTTCCGATTTGGACTGCGCCGCCTTGACGACTTCGATGAACGGCTTGGACCGCTGCTCGAAGTCCTCACGGAAGGCCCCGGTGGCCAGATCGAAGATGCGTTGCACGTCTACATCAACCTCCGTGTAGTTGATCGTGGTGAGGTTCACCGCACCCTGGCGGGCAACCTGTACGAACAGATCGCGCTGGGTTTGTGCCTCATGCTTTTGGTAGGCCCGGTAGCCCAGCCAACCCGTTAATCCCGCCAGTGCCGCCACGACAACGATGCCGGCCACCAACGCCCGCCCGGCACGCGATAGCCGCGGGGTGGCGCGGTGCCGCAAGCGGGCGAATCGACTCTCGGATTGGGTTGTCCCCTTGGCGATCTCGTCCGGCTGATCGTCGAGATGTTCGCCGCCCGCCTCGTCGACCGCGATTGCGTCGCCGGCCTCCTCAGGGGCAGCGGCAGGCTTTTCAGTCTGTTCTGTCATCTTGCTCCTTTACTCAAGCCGGCGGCACCAGAAGTGACTGCCAGTTCTTGGCACGCGGGTGGGCCAGGTCGAACTCGGTGTATCGGCGTCCGTCCGGGCCTATGTAGTCGCCGTTGGCCGGGTCATACGTCGCAACGGCGAGCGGCGGTGGGGACGGCGCCGGGGGCGCGATGCCCCGCGGTGGTGGCAGCCGCGGATCTTGTCCCGGTGGATACATCGGAACGCCCTGTCCCGTGTAGGTGGCGTTTGGGTCGCCCTTCCAGTTATATCCGTCGTTAAGCGGCACGTATTCTTCGTCGCTCTCACACAACTCGACGGTGGGCGCGCGCTTCCATGGCTTGCTCTCGCACGGGATGTTCCGTACCCCGCGAACATTGAACTCCGAGTCTTGCGGCACTCGGCAGAACAGATCTGCGGCGGGACGGTCGGGCGCGTCTACGCTCGCCGGTGACCGGCGCTGAGTCGGCGGCAGATAACCCGTCGTGCACGGCGGCGGCAGGTTGATGTTGAGGTTGAAGTCCAGCTGGGCGCCCCTGTACTCCTGCTTGGTGTTCGAGCTGGGCACGACGATTGCCGCCATGGCCGCGATGCCCTGCGGGAAGAGCACCAAGAGCTGTTCGATGTCATGCCGGTACACCACCGCGATGTCACCCAGGCTCACGAGGTTCGCGAAGAGCACGGGCAGCGCGGGCGTGACCCGGTCAAGCAGCGCGCGACTCTCCTCCACGCCGGAAGTGCCCTGCGTCAACAGGTCCCGCAATGCGGCATCCTGCGCTTTGAACTGGGCGGTGATGGCGGCGGTTCGATTTGCCCACCGGGCAATGGAATCCGATGTTTCGACCTGGGAGTTGAGCACCGGCGGCGTCTGGTCGATCAATGCGGCGAGCGGGCCGGCGCTGCGTCCCCCCGCGATGGCCAAGGCGGCGGAGCCGTCGACGATCCGAGACAGTTCAGGCCCGAGACCGCCGACCGCACGGTCCGTCTCGTCGACCACCGTCCGCAGATTGTCACGCGGAATCGATTGCAGCGCACGGTTAGTCAAGTCGAGAAGGTGTCCGATGTCGACGGGCACATCGACCCGGCCGGCGGGGATGACATCGCCGGCTTGCAGCGTCCGGGAATGTTCGCCGTCCTTCCCGGGCTGGGGGGTGAGCTCGATGTATTGCTCGCCGATCGCGGATCGGCTGTGTACCGACGCCTGGACGTCGGAAGGCACCTTGACGCCGGATCGCATGGTGAGCACCGCGCGGACCCCGGTGGCGGTCACATCAACCGACTTGACCTGACCGACATCGGTGCCGCGATAGGTGACAACCGAGGTCCGGTAGAGCCCCCCGGACTGGGGCAAGTCCACGGACACGACGTACTCGCCGATCCCGAAGAGCGTCGCCGGCAGCCGCATGAAGTTGAATGCCATTGCACCACAGGACACGACGGTCACCAGCGCCAGGATCGACAGCTGTATCCACGTTCGGCGGCTCAGGCGGAGCATTCAGTATCCCCCGAAGTGATACGCATAGGTCAGCGGGTTGCCCGCGGTAGCCGGGCTGGGCTGCATGCCGATGGTGCGTCCCCATTGCAGTTCGAGCTGGGTGAGGTTACCTTCCCACCGCGAGCCGGTGAAGAATCCGGTATCGAGGCGGCTCAACGTCAGGTCGACGATCAGCGTCAGGTTGGCGTAGTCGCCGCGGAACCAATTCCGCGCGGTGGACGCCGGCCATGGATAGGCCACCAAGCCGTCCAGCCCCTTGGTCAGCGACGGTCCGGCGTCGGCGAGCGATCGCAGCACCGGCGCGATATTGCGCAGGTTGTTCACCAGAGATTCCTTGCTCTGGCGGACGGTGTCGGCCGCGATGGCGCTGAACTTGCCGAGCTGGTCGATCGCTTCGGCAATCTTGGTGCGCTCGTCGGCCAACACCTTGAGCGCCTTGGGCACGGTCAGCAACGCCTTGTCGACTATCGCGTCCTTGTCGGCGAACTGGCCGACCAGCGAGTTGAGATTCTCCGATGCGGCGATGATGTCGTCGGTCTGGTCGTTGGTGCGGGCGATGAACACGTCCAGCTGCTTCAACAGGCTGCGCATGTCGTTTTCCCGACCGGCGAATGCCTTCGCGATCGCCTGCGTAATCTCCTGCAGCTGACCGATTCCACCGCCGTTGAGCAGGATCGACACCGACGCCAGGGTCTGCTCTGTGGTCGGATACAGGCTCGCGTGCGGCAGCGGGATGACCGACCCGTTCCTCAATTGGCCAACCGGCGGTTCATCTTTGGGCGCAGCGAGCTCGATGTGCATCGAACCGAGCAGGCTGGTCTGGCCCAACTTGGCGGTCGCATTGGCCGGCAGGTGCACATCCCCGTTGATGCGCATGGTGACCAGCGCGTGCCAGTCCTGCAGCTGGATTTTGGTTACGTTGCCGACATTGACGTCGTCAACCCGAACCCGGGTGTTCTCCTGAATGGTGACGACATCGGGCATCTGGGCCTGGATGGTGTAGGAGCCTGGGCCGTTCCCGGAGGTGCCGGGCAGGGTGAACGAGTTCAGGCCCTTCCACCCACAGGCAGGAAGCAACCCAAGGCAGGCAAAGCAGAGCGCCGCCACCATTGCGCGCCTCATGAGGCACCCGCCGGAAGCATTAGATCCCGCAACGCCTGCGTCGAATTGACCATGCCGTTCGGCGGTGGCGCCTCAGCGGGCGGCGGTTCGGGGGTCGCCGGCGGCGGGGGCGCGTCAGGCG
>NZ_LQPH01000178.1 GCF_002102255.1 Mycobacterium nebraskense | reverse complement strand
TCCATCCCGCCAACCGGACTCACACCAGCAAAATCCACACCGACCAGCGTAAGTCCACTTAAGCAGATAAGCAGTACGTATGATCGATCAATGGGGCAGTTCGCGTCCATCGGGTACAACGGCCAACCGGTCCGCAGCCCGTTTCGGGTGGTGCGCCCGCCGCTCACGGTCCTGGTGGACCTGACGGTGCTGTTCCCGCGCGAGCCGCACCGCGCCGGCCGGTATCAGCCCAACGGTCTGCAACTGCACAAGGTCGTCGAGGGGCTGCTCAGCTGCTGGGGCCTCTGCGAGCAGGGCGACTGGTGGGGGCTGGTGACCTATCCGGTCGCCTATGGCTCCGAGCGCAAGACCGTGACGCACTGGGTGCCCGCCTGGACGCTGCGCCGAAAGCCGTTCTGAGGGCGGTGCTTACGCCGGACCCATGCGGCCGGGTCAAGCCAATGCGATGATTGCTGCCCGTGGACGCAAGTTGGGGTTCGGTACTGACCAAGCTCATCGCGCTGGCGGCGGTCATCGCGCTCTCGCCGATCACCGTCATTCCGGCGGTGCTGGTCCTGCACGCGCCGCGGCCGCGGCCGACCAGTCTGGCCTTCCTCACCGGGTGGGTGCTGGGCCTGGCCGCCCTCACCGCCGTGTTCGTCAGCGGCTCGGGCCTGCTCGGCGACCTGCAGAAGGCGCCACCGACGTGGGCGTCCTGGACGCGGGTGGTGCTGGGCTCGGCGCTGATCGCGTTGGGTGCCTTCCACTGGCTGACGCGCCATCGTCACGGTGCCATGCCGCGCTGGATGCGCTCGTTCTCCACGCTGGGCCCACGGCGCGCGGGGGCGACCGGTGCGGTGCTGGTGGTGCTGCGACCCGAGGTGCTGATCCTGTGCGCGGCGGCCGGTTTGGCCATCGGCGGCAGCAGCCTCAACGCGGCCGGCCAGCTGGTGGCCGGCGCGGTGTTTCTCGTGATCGCCGCGTCAACCGTGGCCATCCCGATCTTGGCGTATGCCGGCGCCGGCGAACGCCTCGACGATGCGCTGGAACGCCTCAAAGTCTGGATGGAAGAAAACCACGCCACCCTGCTCGCGATCATCCTCGTCCTGATCGGTTTGATGGTGCTCTACAACGGGATTCATGCCCTGTAGATTGCTGCCCATGGCAGGAAGCTGGGGCACCGTATTAACCGGGCTCGTTCCGCTTGGACTGGTCATCTCGCTCTCACCGCTCACGGTCATCCCGGCGGTGCTGGTGCTGCAGGCGCCGCGGCCGCGGCCGACCGGCCTTGCGTTTCTGGGCGGCTGGCTGCTGAGCCTGGCGGCGCTGACGGCGCTGTCGGTCGCGGCCTCCCACCTGCTCGGTGGCTTGGACAAGTCGCCGCCGCGGTGGTCGTCGTGGTTGCGCGTGGTGCTGGGGTCGGCGCTGATCGTGTACGGCATCTACAAGTGGCTGAACCGGCACGGCCAGGCCGAGTCGCCGGCCTGGATGCGCTCGTTCGCCAGCATCACCCCGGCCCGGGCGGGGGTCACCGGGGCGGTGCTGGCCGTGGTGCGCCCGGACGTGGTGCTCATCTGCATCCCGGCCGGATTGGGCATCGGCACCGCCGGGCTCGGCCTCGTCGGTGACTGGGTGGCCGCCGCGTTCTTCGTCGCCATCGCGGCGTCAAGTGTCGCGATCCCGATACTGGCCTACGCGGCCGCCGGCAGCCGTCTCGACGACACCCTGGCCAGGCTCAAAGACTGGATGGACCGAAACAACGCCGCCCTACTCGCGGCGGTCCTGGTGGTGATCGGTGCGATGGTGCTCTACCACGGGATTGACGCCTTATAGCCCCCGTCGGCCAGGCCGGCGTCCTCCTCGAGCCGGTTGACCGCGCCGAAGGCGTATTCGCGGACCAACTCCCGACCGTAGTCGCGCAGCATGCCCGCGTAGCCCTTCGCCGCCCATTGCCGGCAGTGACGCTCCTCGTGGTGCAGCACCCGATCCAGGTCGAGGCCGCTCTCGACGGGCCTCCCGGCGGCGTCGACGTACCAAGCGTGCCCGGACTCGATGATCCGGCGCAGCCGGTCGGCGGGGTCGATGCCGGCCCCCATGTTGACCATGAAGATGTCGCCCCAGGTGGTGCCGCCCCTTCGGCAGAATTGCCGTTGGATCCAGTTGCCGCCCAGACCCATCAGGATGCCGTTCGGCGTCGCGACCAGGCGCCCGCCGTTGCGGTCGACGAACCTGACGTCGCGCGCGTAGCTCCAGCCATTTGCCTTCTGCCGCCGCATGATTCGCGTGATTTCGGCGGCGCCGTAGGGCGTCGGGGGGAAATCGGTGCGCCACGACCCTTTGGTGCCGTAGCCGGTGCCCGCGTTCAGGATGTAGGCGCTCAGCGCCGCCGCGCGGGCGTCGCTGCCGCTGGTGCCCCGCGGCAGGAGGAAGAAGGATTTGCCGTCGGGATCGTTGATCTCCGCCGTTTTGCCGAGCGCCCGAAAGCTGTCCCGGGTGATCGCGTGCCGGCGGGCGATCTCCGCGACGACGTCCGGGGCCACGCCCCGTCGCGCGGCGTTGTCCCGCCATGCCTCGAAGTAGCCCGGTGCGTCCATGTCCGCCAACCAATTTAGGGTGTAGCGAATGAATAGGCGGCCCGGGCGACGCGCGCGCGGCATCAAACAGATCACCCAGGGGCTGGGCACCCTCGACCGCGAGGTCTTCGAAGCGATCGCCGAGACGGACACCCCGCTGCTGGACACGGTCATGCCACCGCTGACCTGGGCGGCCGACAACTCCAAGCTGTGGTTCGCCATCGCCGCGGTTCTGATGGCCTCAGGAAAGCAAAGCGCCCAGCGTGGCGCGACGCGCGGCGTCGTGACGCTCGCGGCCACCAGCCTGCTCACCAACCAGGTCGCCAAACGCATCCACCGGCGACCGCGTCCCGGGTACGAACTGGTGCCGCTGGTCAGGCAAGTCCGCCGCCGCCCGACGTCGAACTCCTTCCCGTCGGGCCACTCCGCCAGCGCCGCCGCGTTCGCCGTGGGGGTGGGTCTGGAGAATCCGATGCTGGGTTTCGGGCTGGCGCTGCTGGCCGGGTTGGTCGGGCTGTCGCGGGTGGTGACGGGCGCGCACTACCCGGGCGATGTCATCGCCGGGTTCGGCATCGGGGCGGGCATGGCGGTCCTGGGCGGTCGGCTCGTCCCGCCGATCGTCGAAACCGCCCTGCCCAAGACCGAACCGCTCCGGGTCGAGGCGCCCGAACGGCCCGACGGTTCCGGGGTGGTGCTGGTCATCAACCCGGAATCGGGCAGCGGCACCGGGGCCCGCGTCGTCGACGAGGTACGCGACGCGCTGTCGAAGGTGGACATCCGGGAGCTGGGCCCCGACGACGACCCGGAGGAGGTCTTGCGTGACGCCGCCGCGCGGGCCGAGGTGCTTGCGGTCGGCGGCGGCGACGGCACGGTGGCGGCTGCGGCGGGGGTGGCCATCGAGGCCGGGCTGCCGCTGGCCGTGTTTCCCGCCGGAACGTTCAACCACTTCGCGAAGGACATCGGCTGCGACACCGTGGCCAAGACCGTCGACGCGATCCGCCGCGGCAGCGTGGCATGCGTGGACCTGGTGTGCCTCAACGAAAGTCAGATGGTCCTCAACACCGCCAGCGTCGGCGCCTACCCGACCTTCGTGCAGCAGCGGGAGAAGCTGGAGAAACGCATCGGCAAGCCGCTGGCCGGCCTTTACGCAATGCTGCACACGCTGCGCCACGACCAGCCCGTCCGGATCTCCTACGACAACAAGACGTTGTTGACGTCGCTGTTTTTCCTCGGGAACTCGCTGTACCTGCCGACCGGGTTCGCCCCGTCGCGGCGCACCCGCATGGATGACGGGCTGATCGATGTGCGCATGCTCGAAGCGGGACGGCGGTGGTCGCGGACCAGGATCCTGACCGCGCTTGCGCTGGGGCGCCTGGAGCGCAGCCCGCTCTATCACGAGCTGCAGGTGCCGGAGTTCAGCTTCGCCGCGGTCGACGGCCCGACGGTCATCGCGTGTGACGGCGAGGTCGGCGACGAATACGACAAGGCCAGCTTCACCGCTGAGTACCGGGTCCTTCCGGTGTTCCGCCCCTGCGACTAGACCCCCTCGGTCAAGTCCCGCACCCGCGCATAGCGCCCCGGCACCTCGGGCGTCGGGTCGGCGGTGTATTCGTCGGTGCGGGGCGGATTCCACCCCGGCGGTTGCGGTGATCCGCTCAGCGCCCACGCCGCCTGCCGCGCCGCGCCCAACGCGACGTACTGCGCGGGGGCCGGCGCCAGCACGGGTACGCCGAACACCGCGGGGGCGATCTCGCGCAGGGCCCGTGACTGGGCGCCGCCGCCGATCAGCAGGATGCGGCGCGTGACGACGCCGTGCGCGGACAGGTGGGCGAGGCCGTCGGCCAGCGCGCACAGCAGCCCCTCCACCGCGGCCCTGGCCAGGTTGGCCGGCGTCGCGTTTGCGACGCGGAGCCCATGCAGCGCGCCAGATGCGTTGGGGCGGTTAGGTGTTCGCTCACCCTCCAGGTACGGCACCAGGACCAGCCCGGCGCTGCCCGGCGGCGCGGACAGCGCGAGTTCCGACAGCCCATCGTGGTCGACCCCCAACATGGCGGCGGCCGCGTCCAGCACCCGCGCGCCGTTGAGCGTGCACACCAGCGGGAGGTAGTGCCCGGTGCCGTCGGCGAATCCCGCGACGAACCCGGCGTCGTCGCGGACCGGGTCGGCGGTGACCGCGGCCACCACCCCCGACGTCCCGACCGAGACGATGACGTCGCCCTCTTCGGCACCGAGGCCCAGCGCGGCGGCGGCGTTGTCCCCGAGGCCCGCGCCGAACACCGTTGTGCCATTGGTGATGCCGCGCGATGGGCCCAGCACGGTGGGCAGGTGCGGGCGGCGACCACGCATGGCCAGCTCGACAAGGTCGACGCGGTAGTCGCCGCTCGCGGCGTCGTAGTAACCGGTCCCGCTGGCGTCGCTGCGATCGGTGGTCAGCGCCGCGATGTCGGTGTCATCGCGCAGTCGCCACGTCAGCCAGTCGTGCGGCAGGCAGACGCCGGCCGTGCGGTCCGCGTGCCGCGGCTCGTGGTCGGCGAGCCAGCGCAGCTTGGCCACCGTGATCGCGGCCAGCGGCACTACGCCGACGGCCTGGGCCCAGGCCCTCGGGCCGCCGAGTTCGTCGACCAGCGCGCGCGCCGCGTCGGCCGACCGCACGTCGTTCCACAGCAGCGCGGGCCGCACCACCTGGCCCGTCCCGTCGAGGCACACCATGCCGTGTTGCTGCGCGCCGACCGCGATCGCATCGACGCCGTCCAGTCCTCCTGCGGCCGCGATCGCGGCCCGCGCGGCGGCTTCCCATGCCGCCGGGGCTATTTCGGTTCCGTCGGGATGCTCGGCCCGACCCTCGCGGACCGCGTCGCCGGTGGCGGCATCGCAGATCAGCACCTTGCAGGACTGCGTCGACGAGTCGATGCCGGCGACCAGGGTCATTCGTCGGCCCCGATGAGTGCCCGCAACGTGGCGCGCGCGCCGTGGCGGTGCAGCGAGTCCAGCGCCCACAGGTAGGGCTCGAGGAAGCGGGCCTGGTCGACGAGGTCACCGAATACCGCACGGTTGGCGAGGAACGCGGCCGGGTTGTCGCGCTGGGAGCGGGCGATCGGGACGAGCGTGTCGGCGAGCCGGTCCACCACGTGGATCGGTTGGCCGTCTTCGTCGGCGCCTTCGGCGTAACGTGCCCAGCTGGCAACGATCGCCGCGGACAGCCGCACCGGGCCGCCGCGTCGCAGATTGTCGGCAACCACCGGCAGCAGCCACTTCGGGATGCGGTCGGACGAGTCGGCGCACAGCCTGGCCACCGTGTCGCGCACGTAGGCGTTGGCGAAGCGGGGGATGAGTCCATCTTTGAAGTCGGTCAGCCCCGGGACCGGCACGAGGGTCGGCATTGCCTCGGATTCCAGATAGCGGTTCAGGAATTCGGCGATCACCGGGTCCTGGGCGGCCTCGTGCACCAGCCGATACCCGGCCAGGTAGGCGAAGTAGCACAGGCCCTGATGGCCGGCGTTGAGCAGCCGCAGCTTCATCGCCTCGTACGGCGAGACGTCGTCGACCAGCTGGACGCCGGCCTTGTCCAGTGGGGGCCGGCCGTCGGCGAAGTCGTCCTCGAGGACCCACATGGCGAACGGCTCGGCGACCACCGGCCACGCGTCCCGCACACCGAATTCGGAGTCCAGGCGCGCGATCACCTCGGGAGTGGTGACCGGCGTGATGCGGTCGACCATCGAGTTGGGGAATGTGCTGTGTTCCCGGATCCACTGCGCGAGTTCGGGATTGAGCCCTTCGGCGTACGACGTGAACGCGTGCCGGGCCACGTTGCCGTTTTCCACGATGTTGTCGCACGACACGATCGTGGGGGAGGGCAGGCCGCGTTGCCGCCGCCGGTTCAGTCCTTCGGCCACCAACCCGAAGACGTCACTCAGCGGCGGCTGGTAGCCCCCTTCGGTGATGGTGAGCGAGATGATCCGGGTGGCGGGGGCGGCGAGCAGTTCGATGACCGCCTCGGGATCCTCAGGCGCGTAACGAAAGTCGACGATGGAGCCGATGACCCGCGGCTGCCGGGTGCCGTCGGCGTGTTCGAGGATCAACGTGTACAGGTAGTCCTGGGCGCGAAGGACGTCGCGCATGCGCCGGTCGCCCGGTAGCACGCCGACACCGCAGATTCCCCAGTCCCGGGCGAGGCCGACGTTGAGCAGCCTGTCGAGGTACATGGCCTGGTGGGCGCGGTGAAAGCCGCCCACACCGAAATGCGCGATGCCGACGCCGATTTGACTGCGGTCGTAGGCCGGGACGGGGACGCTGAGAGCGCTCAGGTTGCGCGCGCTCAGCTCCATTGAAGCGTCACCTCAGCCTCGGCCGTCGTGGCCGCCTCGTGCCTGCATCACCCCGTGGGGCGAACTTAGCTCACCGCTAAGCGTTAGGGCACAGATCGCGCAAGGCGAAAATCACGACGTCCGCGGCCTGCCGACCGTTGATCCCGCCGGTGCCCTGGTCGGCGTCCGAGCGCTGGATCGCCAGGCCCTCCAGCTGTTGCGGGGAGGCGCCCCAGGAAAGTTGTTGGCACAGGTCCGCGCCCATCTGCAATAAGGCATCGTCGCCGCCGTTGACCGCGTGGATGCCGGCGTTGTGCAGGTCATTGAGAAAGGAAGTCGCGTCGGCCCGGGCTGGGCCGGCCCAGACGATCCCCGCGGCCAGAAGTGGGCCCCCTACGAGGGCTGCGCCCATGAACCGGCCGTAGGGCCGCTGTGCTGCCATCGACATTCTCTCCTTCGTCCCGTGCCCGATGCGGATGATGCACTTTTACACGAAAACACCGTGAAACACGTTGCGGAAGGTGAATCCCGAGGATGAATAGTCGGCAAAGCCCGATGGCCGGCCCGCCCGATGAAGACCGCCGCTATGCGTTCGGGCAGAGATCGCGCGCGGCGTCGATGACGACGTCGTCGGCCTGCTGGGGGGTGATCCCGCTCGCGCCCTGCCTGCTGTCGGACCGCTGCAGCGCCAGGCCCTCGAGCTGTGACGGGGGAGCGCCCCAGGACAGTTGCTGGCAGACGCTCAAGCCCATCTGCACCAGCGCCGCGTCACCGCCGCTGACCGCGTGGATCCCGTCCTTGTGCAGGTCGTTGACGAAGGTGGTCGCGTCAGCCTGTGCCGGACTGGCCAATGCGACTCCGGCCACCAGCATGGGGCCACTTAGTAGCGCCGTCTTGATGAATCGGCCATAGGCCCGCTGTTCCGACACGACTACCCTCCCTCTGCTCGTTCACCTTCCGTTCACCTCTATAAAACCTCTAGGACATGTTGCCTCGCCGAAAATTCCCTGTGAATGAGCTGCGCAAAATTCGAGTCGTTCAGACTAAAAAGCCGCCGCGGCTGGGTGCCGTTCCCACTTCGCGGTCGCGCCCGACTCGTGACGTCCTTGTGACGTCACCATTTGGAAACGGCGCGGTGCGGCGCGTCCGGTGTTTCATGCCGGCTGCAGACAATTGGCTCGGTCATCGAAAGTTGGCTATGCGGTTCTGCTGCACCGGATTGCGAAAATATGTGAGCGCGAATAAAGGAGAGTCGACGCTGATGGCGATCGTCGATCGGTTCAACATCAAAGTAGTTGCCACCCTTGGGTTGTGCGGAGCCGCACTTGCGTTGAGCCCGGATGCGGCAGCCGCTCCCCTGAAGACGGGCGGCTACGCCTGCATACAGGGGCAAGCGGGCGAGGCCGGCGTGCCGTTAGCCGGCGCACCGTTAGCCGGACCGGGAGCCGCCGGTGCCGCCGGCGGAGCGGCGGCCGCGGGCGGAGCGCCGACCGCAGAGGTCTGCACGGCCAGCGCGCCGCTCACCGACATGGCCGGGATCCCACTGGCTGTGCCTGGCCCGCTGCCCATAGGTGCTCCGCTCCCGGTGCCGCTGGGTGGCCCGCTGCCGCTGCCGTTGGGCGCGCCCTTGCCGCTGCCGTTGGGCGCGCCGTTGCCCATCGCTCCGGTGGTGCCGGCCGGTGCCCCGCTGGTCGCCCTTGGTGGGCTGGCGGCCGGTGCCCCCCTCGATGGGATCGCCGGTGCCCCGCTCATCGACATGTCGGGGGTCAAGGACGCGCCGACCGGCCCGGCGCCGACCGGCGGGCCCCAGCCCGGTCAGCCCGTTTCGCCCGGCCCTTCGGGCGCGCACTGAGCCCCATCCCGTCTTGACGGGCCGGACCCGCTGGTTGCGACCAGCGGGTCCGTTCGTATGTGGCGCTCAGTCACTTCAGTCGTCGAGCGTGAAGTTAGTTTCACAGTCGACCGCGAGCGTGAAACCAACTTCACACTCGGCAGAGGGCGAGGGCCGAGCGCAGAGGGGCAGATCGTGTCATCTGATCCCGAAGCTATTGGCAGTGAAAAGCCTTCGCGCTCAGATTAATTCGGTGTGAAGCCCTTTAAGAAGGGGGCCGCTCCCAGAGGTTTTCCTCGACGATGACCGGGTCGCCGACATTGACCGTGTTGTAGTACCACTCGGCGTCTTCGGGGCTGAGGCTGATGCAGCCGTGGCTGACATTCTCCAGCCCCAGTGATCGGACGGCCCACGGGGCGGAATGCACGAAGAGGCCGCGGTTGGTGATTCGGACGGCGTAATCCACGTTGAGCAGGTAACCGTTGGGGTCGTCGACCGGAATGCCGACGCTGCTCGAATCCATAAGCACCGAGCGATCTTTGGACAAGACGGTGTAGTTACCGACCGGCGTCGGGAATTCCGGCCTACCCATCGAAGCCGGCAGCACGCCTTGTTCGCCGAAGTTGGGACGGTGGTGCGGCGCCGGAAGGGGACCCGCATCGACTCCGTCGATGCTCACGGTGAACGTGTGCCGCGAGATGTTGGCGACGCCGATGACCTTCGAACCGGTTTTGAATTCCGTGGACTGGCCGTCCACCGAGAGCGCCACCGTGCTGTGCGCCGGCCAGTAGTGGTTGGGAATCCACTGCACAACGTTGTTGTCGAGCCACTCGAACTTGCCGGTCATCGCGGGCACCGATTTGACTGCGATGGTGCGTTCGGCGGCATGCCGGTCGGCGACGGGCGCCTTGAACGTCACGATCACGGGGTGCGCCACACCCACCGTCGCGCCCCGCGTCGGCAGGACCGACGCGATGGCGAAGTCATGCGGCTGGTTTGCCGCTGCCATGCTGGTGCCAGCCGGCCCCGCAACCACACTCGCAGCGATCCCGACCACCGCAAGAACACACCGAACGACCGCTCGCATGGCTCCGATTCCTTTTAACTGACATAGTTGTAATAGGGATCGTAAAGGTACGTTGACCAGCGGAAGCGCAAGGGCGCGTTAGCATTTGGTCAAGCATCGGTCACGATTCGGCTACGGGGGTTTAGTCCGGCAAATGTGGCCGTGCGCTGGGGATTCAGGGGCGCAGGATCGCGGGCGCACGACGCCGGCCTGCCGAGCGGCTTGTGCTTCCCTCCCAGAACGCGGCCGGTGGTTCCACGGCGTCGCACGTGGCATGTTCCTCCGTCACGGCTGAGCCGCACGCGACCGCTGATGCCCCGATAACTGCGAGCAAAGCGGACGACATCTATGGGCGTGGTACTGCGTCAGCAACGGTTGGAGCGAATACCAGGTTTGGCCGATCGAATCCGCTAAGGCCGAGAGGGTCATCAGCACCGAGTTTGCTGACTATCGCGGGCAATCGTGGAAGACTTGCAGCTACGCAGTAGCGGGGGCGCGGAGGGTCAACGTGGACTTCTACGCTGTGCTCGACCAAGTGCTCGAGCTGGTCGGTAGCCGTGGCCGGGTGTCACACCAAGCGCTGAAGCTCGAGTTCGACCTGGATGAGATGCACTTTCAAGCACTCAAGGAAGAACTCCTCTTCGCGCACGCAGGAACGATTCGCGACGAAGGATCTGGGTTTGCGTGGGTCGGCCAACCACCTGTGATCGGTACAGTGCCGCAGCCGCAGTGTCCGGAAGCTGAACGCCGCCAGCTAACGATGTTGTTCTGCGACCTCGTGGGTTCCACGCCGCTCGCCAGCCAGTTCGATCCCGAAGAGTGGCGCGAGATCATGCGGGCCTATTACGACACCTGCGGCAAGGTGATCGCCCGCTTTGACGGTCACATCGCCCTGTATCTCGGCGACGGGCTGCTCGTCTACTTCGGTTATCCCCTTGCTCACGAAGATGATGCGCAACGGGCTGTCCGTGCGGGACTGGGGATCGTGGAGGCGGTCGGGCAGCTCAACGGCGTCCTCACTGAAAAGCATGGGGTGTCGCTAGCCGTGCGTCTGGGCTGCCACACCGGACTGGTGGTGGTTGGTGACTTGAGCGGGACGGGTCACGACGATATGGCGCTTGGTGAAACGCCGAATATTGCGGCTCGGTTGCAAGGCATCGCCGAACCAAACACGTTGGTAATCGGCGCCTTAACACATCAACTCCTTGGCGGACTCTTCACCTGCCGGTCGTTAGGTAGTCCGCCTCTGAAAGGCGTCGCCGCGCCGCTTGAGGTCTTCCAGGTGCTCTCTGAAAGCACCGCCCGTAGCCGGCTGGAAGCAATTGGCAATACCGACCTGACCCCCCTGGTGGGGCGTGAAACCGAGGTGCGCGAGCTGCAAGATACTTGGGCTCAAGTTGTCGAGGGCCGAGGACAGGTGGTATCGCTCAGTGGTGAGGCTGGGATCGGCAAGTCCCGCCTGGTATGGCATATCAGCGAACATGCCTCCGATGTCGCGTGGCTCATCCCGTTCCAGTGTTCACCCTTTTATCAACACACAGCGCTGCATCCGGTGATCGACGCGCTCGAACGGGTTGCATTGGGATTCGACGGCCACGATTCCCCCACGCAGAAGATGCGCAAGCTCGAAGGTTGGTTGGTCCAGAACGGACAGCAGCTGGCCGATGCGGTGCCGCTGTTCTCGTCCCTGTTGTCGATTCCCCTGACGCCGGAATACACCCCGGTGAGCGCGCCCCCCGATCAGCTGAAACAGCAAACCTTGCAGGCGATCACGACGATCTTGCTCAACCGAGCGGCCCAGCAGCCGCTGCTGTTAGTCATGGAAGATCTGCAATGGGTCGATCCGACTACGATCGAGCTGTTGAGTCTCATCGTCGAGCAGGTGCCGGCGACTCGGATCATGATGTTGCTGACCTACCGACCGGACTTCGAACCACCGTGGGCGCCGCTCACGCACCTCGCCGCGATCACGCTCGGTCGCTTGCCGCCCGATGAGGCCGCCCAGCTGACCAGCCGCGTGGCCGGCGGCAAGATTCTGCCGGCTGAGCTCATGGCCCAGCTGGTAGCCAAGACCGACGGCGTGCCGCTGTTCGTCGAAGAACTCACCAAGATGGTGCTCGAATCGGGGCGGCTCGTCGAGCACGCCGAACACTATGAGCTGACCGGCCCGCTCCCTGAGTTGCCGATCCCCAACACGCTCCACGACTCGCTGACCGCACGCCTGGACCGGTTGTCACCGGTGAAATCGGTTGCTCAGCTGGCAGCGACATTGGGGCGTGACTTCAGCTACGCATTGCTGCGGGCCGTCGCGCCTTGGGACGAAGACACATTGCTACGCGGTTTGCGCCAGCTGACGGATGCAGAGCTCCTGTACCAACAGGGGCTGCCGCCAACGGCAACCTACCGCTTCAAGCACGCCTTAATCCAGGACGCCGCGTACCAATCGCTGTTGAAAAGCACCCGCCAACAGCACCATCAACGCATTGCGCAGACGCTCGAATCCCGGTTCGGTGAAACGGTTTCTACACAACCCGAGCTGCTGGCCCACCACTACACCGAAGCCGGCCTGACCGCGCAAGCCATACCTTACTGGCGAGCCGCCGGACAACGAGCGCTGCAGCGCTATGCCAACCTCGAAGCTGCCACTCACGCGAGGAGGGGCCTGGAATTGCTCAGCACACTGGCTGAGACACCGGAACACGCCCAGCAAGAGCTCTCCCTACAGATCCTGCTTGGCGCAGCCTCGAGTTTCGTCCACGGCCCTCAATCCGTCGAGCACAATTACGCCCGCGCCTGCGAGTTGGCGAGGCAAGTCGGTAGCACCCCAGAATTGTTCCCGGCGCTGTCCGGCTTGCAGTACGCACAAATGGTGCACGGGCGGATGCGCCGTGCGCGAGCGTTGGCAGAGGAGTTCCTGCAACTCGCCCAACAGCAGGATGATCCGCTCATATTAGCGGTGGGACACCGGATGCTGGCCTATACGGCTTGGTGGCAGGGCGATTTGATTGATGTGCGGAATCACAGCCGACAGGGCCTGGCGTTCTACAGTCTCGACCAGCACAGCGCCGGCCTTATCGGCTATAGCCAGGACTCGGGCGTCGTCTGCGGGTATCTCAGTGCGCTGGTCGAGCACGTCTTGGGTTACCCGACGCGAGCGGTGCAGGCCATGGAGCGGACATTGGCGCACGCGCAGGGACTTGGCCATCCAAACAGTGTGGCTATGACGCTCTTGATGTCCGCCCAGTTATCGCAACTGCGCCGGGATCCCGAGCTCGCACGCATGCACGCCGAAGCCGCAATGGCGGTTTCTAGGGAACATGGAATTGATGCGACGGAGCTTTGGTGCCTGCTGCCCCACGGGTGGGCGCTTGCCCAGCAGGGCGAGGTGGCCAAAGGGATCTCGGACATTCGCGAAGGGATAAATCGCCGCCGAGCCTATGGCATAGGTGCCGTGTGGCCGTGGTTCTTGGTCTTGCTGGCAGAGGCGTATGGCGCTGTTGGACAGCTAGGGGAGGGGCTAGCGGCCCTAGAGGAAGCCCTTCAGTGGGTGCAGCAGAACGACGAGCGACTCTACGAGGCGGAGGCGTACCGGATCAGAGGCGAGCTGCTGCTCAAACAGCACGTCCCCGACACGGCCGAAGCCGAACAATGTTTCGAGCGGGGATTGCAGGTCGCGCGGCAACAACAAGCGAAGTCGTGGGAGCTGCGTGCAGCCATGAGCTTGAGTCGCCTGTGGCAGCAGCAGGGAAGGCGCGACGATGCGCGCGAGCTGCTTATGCCCGTATATGACTGGTTCACAGAGGGATTGGATACCGCCGATTTGCAGGATGCCCGCGAGCTCGCGGAAGGCTTGTCCTGACACCAATACATCCGCCAACCTGTCCCTCGGGACCGGGACCGCTCGAACCTGCGAAGCCTTTACGGGACCAAAGGCGCAAGGCACGTCCGGGAACTGGGAGAAATAGTCGCTAGCAGGGCTTTCGGTGGAGCCGATGACGGGAATCGAACCCGCGTATTCAGCTTGGGAAGCTGATGTTCTGCCATTGAACTACATCGGCGCTGTCGCCAACGAAGGCTAGCATCCAGCGTCGGATCCGTCGGGCCAGTGTGCCGGCCCGACGTGACCCAGCCGGCGTCGTCCAACCCGGGCCGCGAAAATGCCCCACGCAACGAATGGGCCGCTCAGCCGCGAATTCCAGCATCCGTGTTTATTCTTTCGTGATCATGTCGTAATGTGCCTTGGGTGGGTCGGCACAGATTAGCCAGAAAGCGGCGCAAGTCGCCCCTGGTCCTGGCAGGAGTGCTGGCCCCTGCTGCGGTGTTCTTCGCGGCGGCAGGCGATGTCGCCCCTTTCGTTCCTCGGCATGACGCCGCACCCGTTATTGGAGACAATTCAGCGTGCTGCTTGGAAATCGTGGCGGCGAAGCCGATTGCGATTGTGCTCGCGTCGGATGTGTCCCGCGGCGACGGCTCGGATTCACCCATGGCCCAGCCCGTCGCCGCATCGAGATACCACACGAGGTCGCGTTTCCTGCCCGCCGGCCTCGCGCCGGAACAGGGCCTCCAGGTGAGAACGATCCTGGCTTCGCGCAGCATCAGCGCCACGTTCCCCGAGATCCACGAAATCGGCGGTGTGCGACCGGATCCGCTGCCCTGGCATCCGCTCGGTCTGGCGCTCGACGTGATGATCCCCGACCCGCAGAGCGCCGAAGGCATCGCCCTGGGCAACGAGATCGTCGCGTACGTGATGAAGAACGCGCGTCGCTTCGGGATCCAGGACGCGATCTGGCGTGGCGTCTACTACACGCCGGGCGGAGCGCAGCCGAGCCGGCTCGGCCACTATGACCACGTCCACGTCACAACCATCGGCGGCGGATACCCCAAGGGCGGGGAAATGTATCTGGCTGACTGAAGGCCAGTCACTCCGCAGCGGATAGGCTCGTCTCAGTGTCAGGGTGAGGTTGCCGCGTGGTGCGGTGGTTGGATCCTGATCACCTGGTGTCTGGCTCGTAGGCTCGGTG
>NZ_LQPH01000177.1 GCF_002102255.1 Mycobacterium nebraskense | reverse complement strand
GCAACAGGATCGCCATTTGATCTGAGGCACCGCAGGTCAGACGCCCGCACCTGCCTCAGATAGAACGACAACGGACAGCCGAGGCGCAGATGCAGTTCCTTCAGGCGCCGCGGCACCTTGACCGACCAGCTGTTGTCGCGGAAGTGCCGGCGGACCTCACCCATGATCGTGGGCACCGCGAACGACACGAAGTCCGAGCCGGTCTCCACGTCGAAACGGACCACCGCGTTGACCAGTCCGACCCGCGCCACCTGGACGAGGTCGTCACGCGGTTCGCCGCGCCCCTCGAACCGGCGGGCGATGTGATCGGCCAGGGGCAGGCAACGCTCGACGATCTTGTCCCGTTGACGCTGGAATTCCATCGAGCTGGCGTCCACAGTGGCCAGCTCACGGAACATCTCCGGGACATCGGCGTACTCGTTCGGGCGCGAGACCGAACCGCCGGCAGCTGGTGGGGTCACCTGCTGGAGGCCGCCCGTCGCGCCGTCAGAGTGATACCGAAAACACTGCCGGTTTGGTTCGGTTCGCGACCATCGTGAAAAGTCTGGACGTCGTCGGCCAACGACGTCAGCACATGCCAGCTGAAGCTGCCGGGCGCGACCACGTCGTGGGTATCGCACGCCGCGGACGCCTCGACCACCAATTGGTCGTCCTGCGGGTCGACCACCACGACCAGGGTTGCGTCGGGGGTGGCGCAGCGGATCAACCGGGTGCACACTTCGTCGACCGCGAGCCGCAGATCCGCGACGGCGTCGAAGTCCAAGTCCTCAAAGGTGCCGATCGCACCGACCAGCGTCCGCAGCATCGCGAGGTTTTCCAGGCGTGCCGCGACGTGCAATTCGACGGCGCGCTGACCGCGCTGACGCTTGTTAGTGCGCAATCCCGCATCGTTCATATGGTCTCCCGGCAATGATTGACTGACACTACTACCGCTCCGCAGCCCGCCGTGGACCGTCCGTTCGAGCCGATTAGTCATGGGTGCCACCGGGTATTCGGCCCGCTATGCATGGGCCGAAAACCACCGAGACGGTTCGGGTACGGCGGCTCAAGCGCGTGGCGGTGATCGCCGGGATCGCGCTGTTCGTATTGATAGTTCTCGCTGTAAGCATCTATGTCGGTGTCTTCGTGATCCTGTCCCCCATGATGGGGTGACCACGCTGACGCAACCCTTCCGGCACTCATCATGGTGCACACGTGATACCCACTGGACGGGCCGGGTAACCCCCCGCGTTCGCTTCCTCGAAAAAAATGTTTGGTGCTCAGGTGGGCCGCGGCGGACGCGCTCCTAGCTGGCGGGCCGCTGCCTGTGCACCTCGGGGTGTTCGGCGTACCAGCGATCCGCGATCCGGCGGATCCGCCGGTGTTCAATCGCCAACCACACCAACCCGAGGACCGCGGCGATGACCGCCAGGACGCCCGCGGTCATGCCCTCGTTGTAATGCCCGGTGCCGAAAGCCGCCAGGCTTCCGCACCCTCCGATCACACCGGCTACCACCAAGAGGTAGCCGGGCCAGTGCAGTACGTCGATCAGCGACTCGCCGGCGAGCGGCCGCGTTGTCCGTAGATGGTCGACGGGGTCGTGAAAGGTGTCTCCCATGGCTGCTCCTAGTGCAGATGTTGTAACTCATGCGCAGCTCAATACGGGTTGCACCATCAACGGTAGATCCCCCGGAAGGCTTTTGGCGAGACCCAGTCAGAGCGTGAGCGCCGGACCTGCGATCGGGGCCACGCCCAGGGCCCCCATCAGCACCATCAGCGTGAACAAAAACCAGCCCGCGCCGTGCCACGCCCACCACATGCCCTGCGCCTTCCACACGAGATAGGTGCGCAGGAACGCCCAGAGCCCGGTCGCCAGCAGAATCAACGGTGCCCCCAGCGCCAGCAACGTTCGCTGCGGCGCGCCGCAGGCCACCGTGTCGACTCCGTTGCCCGGGCAGGTGCTCACCCACAGCGCGGCCATGACCAGGAAGCCGACCGCCGCGGCCGCGGCCACTACTGCGAACCGGATGGCGGCGCGCACCTCGCCGTCCTGCTGTCCCAAGCGATCACCACCCGATCGCTCATCCGCCTTGTGCATCCGTGCCCCTCATATCCCCCGCCTGGCCAATGCTTTGTTCATCGTTTGCTGCGCCGCATTAGTTACCGCGCGACGACAAATTGTCCGACAGCCGGCCGCTGCATTCGCGCTGGCACTAGCGAAGTGCGCATGGCAACAAATACCCATCGGCAAACCCGGTAAAACGGCTCAGTTCTAGGTCGCGGCGGTCAAAGCCCCGCGTATGGCACGTAGCGCCGCATCGATCTCGGCGCGCGACACGGTCAGCGCCGGACGGAAGCGGACCCCGTCCTGCCCCGCCGGCAGCATGATCACGGCACGTCGCCACAGCCGGCGGATCAGTTCGTCGCGATCGGCGGTGGTGGGCAGGCTGAACGCGCACATCAGGCCGCGGCCACGGGGATCCAAAACGACGCCGGGGAAGTCCCGGGCGAGTTCGTCGAGCCGGGCACGCAGGTAGGCGCCCTGTTCGGCGGCGTGGGCGATCAGCCCCTCGGCCTCGATCACCTCGAGGACGCGGCGGGCGCGCACCATGTCGGTCAGGTTGCCGCCCCACGTCGAGTTCAACCGGGAGGCCACCGCGAAGACGTTGTCTTTGATCTCGTCGACCCGTCGGCCACCCATGATCCCGCACACCTGCGTCTTTTTACCGAACGCGACGACGTCGGGTTGCACGCCCAATTGCTGGTAGGCCCAAGCGCTTCCGGTCAGCCCGCAGCCGGTCTGCACCTCGTCGAAGATCAGCAGGGCGTCGTATGCGTCGCAGAGTTCCCGCATCGCCGCGAAGAACCCGGGGCGGAAGTGCCGGTCGCCGCCCTCGCCCTGGATGGGCTCGGCCACGAAGCAGGCGATGTCGTGCGGGTGCGCCTCGAAGGCCGCCCGGGCCTGGCGCAGCGACTGGGCTTCCACGGCATCCATATCGGCGCCCGGCCGGATATAGGGCGCGTCGATGCGCGGCCAGTCGAACTTCGGGAAGCGGGCCACGGAGACCGGCTTGCTGTTGGTCAGCGACAGCGTGTAGCCGCTGCGGCCGTGGAAGGCGCCGCGCAGGTGCAGCACCCGGGTGCCCAACGCGGGGTCGATGCCGCGCGCCTGGTTGTGCCGGCTCTTCCAGTCGAACGCCACCTTCAGCGCGTTCTCCACCGCCAACGCGCCGCCTTCGACGAAGAACAGATGCGGCAGGGCGGGATCCCCCAGCACGCGCACGAAGGTTTCGACGAAGCGGGCCAGCGCGACCGAGGGCACATCGGGATTGCTCGGCTTGTTCAGCGCGGCCTGCAGAAGTTCGGCGCGGAACTCCTCGTCGTCCGCCAGCGCCGGGTGGTTCATGCCCAGCGCCGAGGATGCGACGAAGGTGAACATGTCGAGATAGCGGCTACCGTCGCGGGCGTCGACCAAGTAAGAACCGGCCGACCGTGTCAGGTCCAGGACCAGATCCAAGCCGTCGTCGCGGATGCTGCGCGCCAGCACCTCGCGGACGCGGTCGGGTGCTATTTGCTGGCCGGCGAGCGCGACGTCGTTCACGGCGGCGGTCATGCCATCAATGCTAGCGGAGCTTTTACGGAATTCTGATCAACAGGACGGAAAGGTTATGGTATGTACTGCCTATCGCTGTAAAAAGTATTGAGGATGATGGTGCTGCGGGTCTGCACGTTCGCCGTCGTCCGGATGCGTTGCAGCAGGTCCTCCAGCGCGCGGGCGGACTCCACCCGCACCAGCAGGACGTAGCTTTCCTCGCCCGCCACCGACTGGCACGATTCGATCTCTTCGATGTGTTCCAGGCGGGCGGGCGCATCATCGGGTTGAGAAGGATCCAGAGGGGTGATCGCCACGAACGCCGAGAGCAGGTGCCCGACGGCCTCCGGGCTGATCCGCGCGGCATACCCCGCTATCACGCCGCGCGACTCCAATCGGCGCACCCTCGACTGCACCGCCGAGACGGACAGGCCGGCGCTCGCCGCCAGCTCGGCCAGCGTGGCGCGCCCGTCGGCCACCAGCCGGCGCACCAGGATCCGGTCGATCTCGTCGAGGCGCCCGCTCATGGCCGGAGACTATCGCAGCGGCGGCGGCGTATGACCCCCGCAAACGGAAAGAATTGGCTGGTGACCTGGCAGCTGCGGGCCCAGTTCGCCGCCGGACTGTCGGCGATGTATGCCCACGAGGTGCCCGCTTACGCCACGCTGGTCGAGGTCAGCGGGCAGGTCAACGCCGACCACGTGGCGCGCCATCGTGACGCCGAACGGTTCGGGTCGCTGCAGCGGGTCACCGCCGAGCGCCACGGCGCCATCCGGGTGGGCAGCCCGGCCGAATTGGCCGCCGTGGCCGACCTGTTCTCCGCGTTCGGCATGCTACCGGTCGGCTACTACGATTTGCGCGCCGCGGCCCCGCCCGTCCCGGTGGTGTCGACCGCCTTCCGGCCCACCGCCGCCGATGAGTTGGCGCACAACCCGTTTCGGGTGTTCACGTCGCTGCTCGCCACCCGGGACCCGGTCTTCTTCGACGCCGACCTGCGCTCCCGCGTGGAGGGCTTCGTGGCGCGCCGCCAGCTGTTCGACCCCGCCCTGCTCGCCCGGGCCCGGACCGTCGCGGCCGAGGGCGGGTGCGCCGCCCACGAGGCGCGGGCCTTCGTCGCGGCGGCGGTGGCGGCGTTTGCCCTGTCGCGCGAACCGATCGACAAGTCGTGGTACGACGAGCTGGCGCGGGTGTCGGCGGTGGCCGCCGACATCGCCGGGGTCGGCTCCACCCACATCAACCACCTGACGCCGCGGGTCCTCGACATCGACGAGCTCTACCGGCGGATGACCGACCGCGGCGTCGCCATGATCGACGCCATCCAAGGACCGCCCCGCACCGACGGCCCGGCGGTGCTGTTGCGCCAGACCTCATTTCGGGCGCTGGCCGAACCCTGCCGGTTCCGCTTGGCGAACGGCGACATCGCCGACGGCAGCCTGCGGGTGCGCTTCGGTGAGGTGGAGGCCCGCGGTGTCGCGCTGACGCGCAAGGGCCGCGAACGCTACGACGCGGCGATGGGTGCTCCCGACCCGGCCGCCGTGTGGAGTGAGTACTTCCCGTCCACCGATGCCCAGTTGGCCGCCGACGGTCTGGCCTACTACCGCGGTGGCGATCCCTCGGCGCCCATCGTCTACGAAGACTTCCTGCCGGCGTCGGCCGCCGGCATCTTCCGCTCCAATCTGGACCGCGACACCGCGGCCCGTGACGCGACCGAGGACTCCTGTTACCACGCGGAGTGGCTCGCCGGGGCCATCGGCCGCGATATCCATGACCCCTACGCGCTCTACGAGGAGGCATCGCGATGAGTACCGAGGACTTACGGGCCCGGGCGCGCGCGGCGTTGGTTGCGGTCGGCGCCGACGCCGCTCTCGGCGAGCCGGGCGAGCACGGGCTGCAGGCCAGCACCCCGATCACCGGCGAGGTGCTGTTCACCGTCGCGCACACCACCGCCGAGCGGGCCGACCGGACGATCGCCGAGGCCGCCCAGGCGTTCACGGCGTGGCGCGGCACCCCGGCCCCGGTGCGCGGCGCGCTGGTGGCCCGCCTCGGTGAATTGCTCACCGCGCACCGGGACGACCTCGCGACGCTGGTGACCGTGGAGGTCGGCAAGATCACCGCCGAGGCGGCCGGTGAGGTGCAGGAGATGATCGACGTCTGCCAGTTCGCCGTCGGCCTGTCGCGTCAGCTCTATGGCCGCACAATTGCGTCGGAGCGGCCCGGGCATCGGCTGGCCGAGACCTGGCATCCGCTCGGCGTGGTCGGGGTGATCACCGCCTTCAACTTCCCGGTGGCGGTGTGGGCGTGGAACGCCGCGGTGGCGCTGGTGTGCGGCGACACGGTGGTGTGGAAGCCCTCGGAGTTGACGCCGTTGACGGCGCTGGCCTGCCAGGCGCTGGCCGACCGGGCGGCCGCCGACGTGGGCGCGCCGCCTGCGGTAACCGGCCTGATCCTGGGCGAGCGGGAACTCGGCGGACTTCTGGTGGACGACCCCCGGGTCGCGCTGGTGTCCGCCACCGGGTCCGTGCGCATGGGCCAGGTTGTCGGCCCGCGCATCGCCGCCCGCTTCGGGCGGTCGCTGCTGGAACTGGGCGGCAACAACGCGGCCGTCGTGACGCCGTCGGCCGACCTGGACCTGGCCGTGCGCGCCATCGTGTTCGCCGCCGCCGGCACCGCCGGCCAGCGCTGCACGAGTCTGCGCCGGCTCATCGTCCATCGCCGCGTGGCCGACGAGGTCGTCGCGCGGGTGGTCTCCGCTTTCGGCCGACTGCCCATCGGCGACCCGTCGGCCCCGGGCACGCTCGTCGGGCCGCTCATCCACGAGACCGCCTACCGCGACATGGTGGGAGCGCTCGAACAGGCCGGCGCCGAGGGT
Organism: Mycobacterium nebraskense; assembly: GCF_002102255.1. Lineage (GTDB taxonomy): Bacteria > Actinomycetota > Actinomycetes > Mycobacteriales > Mycobacteriaceae > Mycobacterium > Mycobacterium nebraskense. The sequence continues at coordinate 59,418 of NZ_LQPH01000177.1, read as the reverse complement.
GGCGAGGTGATCGGCGGCGAGCGCCGGGAAGAGCACCTGCCGAGCGCCTACTACGTCGCGCCGGCCGTGGTGCGCATGCCCGAGCAGACCGCCATCGTGGCGACCGAGACGTTCGCGCCCATCCTCTACGTGCTGACCTACGACGACCTGGACCAGGCGATAGCCCTCAACAACGCGGTCCCGCAAGGGCTTTCCTCGGCCATCTTCACCACCGATCTGCGGGAGGCCGAACGTTTCCTGGCCGGCTCCGACTGCGGCATCGCCAACGTGAACATCGGCACGTCGGGCGCGGAGATCGGCGGCGCGTTCGGCGGGGAGAAGCAAACCGGCGGCGGGCGGGAGTCCGGTTCGGACGCGTGGAAGGCCTACATGCGGCGCGCTACCAACACCGTCAATTACTCCGACGAATTACCGCTGGCCCAGGGCGTGGAGTTCGGATAGACACAATGTGGTTGGTGTCTCAGGACCGGTGAGTACTATCTCTCACATGCCGACAGCCCGAAGGCGGTTATCCCCCGAGGATCGACGCGCTGAGCTGCTCGCTTTGGGGGCAGAAGTCTTCGGAAAGCGACCCTACGACGAAGTGCGCATCGACGAGATCGCCGAGCGCGCCGGAGTGTCCCGGGCGCTGATGTATCACTACTTCCCCGACAAGCGGGCCTTCTTCGCCGCGGTGGTCAAGGACGAAGCCGACCGGCTGTACGAGACCACCAACATGGACGACGCCACCGGCCTGACCATGTACGAAGAGGTCAGGATCGGGGTCATGGCGTACATGGCCTACCACGAGCAGAATCCGGAGGCCGCGTGGGCCGCCTACGTCGGGCTGGGCCGGTCCGACCCGGTTCTGCTGGGCGTCGAGGACGACGCCAAGAACCGCCAGATGGAACACATCATGAGCCGCATCCACGACCTCGTGGTCAAGATCTCGGGGACGAAGCTGGAGGCGGATGTCGAGCGGGACCTGCGGGTGATCTGCCATGGCTGGCTGGCGTTCACCTTCGAGACGTGCCGGCAGCGCATCATCGACCCCACCACCGACGCCGACCGTCTCGCCGATTCGTGCGCGCACGCGCTGTTCGACGCCATCGCCCGGGTGCCCGAGATACCCGAGGAACTGTCCCACGCGATGGCGACCGCTCGTATCGAACCGCGCTAGCGCGCGCTCTTGTCGGTGCCCCTTGGCACCATGGGTTAGGTGACCACCCGTGACCCGTTAGGCCGGTTCAGCGCGATCACGCGCGAATGGTTCACCAGCACGTTCGCCGGCCCCACCACCGCGCAGGCCGAAGCCTGGGACGCCATCGCCGACGGTGACAACACGCTGGTGATCGCGCCGACCGGATCCGGCAAGACGCTCGCGGCGTTCCTGTGGGCCCTGGACTCTCTCGCCAACCTCGCCGACCTCGCCAGCCTCGCAGGCGCCGCCGAAAAGCCGGCCGGCACCCGCGTGCTCTATGTGTCCCCGCTCAAGGCGCTGGCGGTCGACGTCGAGCGCAACCTGCGCACCCCGCTGGCCGGCCTCACCCGCATCGCCGAGCGCCACGGCCTGCCGCCGCCCGACATCAGCGTCGGCGTCCGCTCCGGCGACACCCCGCCCGCCGAGCGCCGCCAGCTCATCGCGCGGCCACCCGACGTGCTGATCACCACGCCGGAGTCGCTGTTTCTGATGTTGACCTCGGCCGCGCGCGAAACCCTGACCGGCGTGCACACGGTGATCGTCGACGAGATCCACGCCATCGCCGCCGGCAAGCGCGGCGCGCACCTGGCGCTGTCGCTGGAGCGGCTCGACGATTCACGAGAGGGGCCGCCCGCTCAGCGCATCGGGTTGTCGGCGACGGTGCGTCCGCCCGAAGAGCTCGCCCGGTTCCTGTCCGGTCAGCAGCCGACGACCATCGTGGCGCCCCGGGCGGCCAAGACCGTCGAGCTGACGGTGCAGGTGCCGGTGCCCGACATGGCCAACTTGGCCAACAACAGCATCTGGCCCGACGTCGAGGCGCGGCTGGTCGACCTGATCGAAGCGCACAATTCGACCATCGTGTTCGCCAATTCGCGGCGGCTGGCCGAGCGGCTCACCTCGCGGCTCAACGAGATTCACGCCGAACGCTGCGGGGTGGGCCTGTCGAGCGAGACCAACCCGAAGGTGGCGGGCGGGGCGCCCGCACACATCATGGGCAGCGGCCAGACCTACGGCGCCGACCCGATACTGGCGCGCGCCCACCACGGTTCGGTGAGCAAGGAACAGCGCGCCCAGGTCGAAGAGGACCTCAAGCGCGGGCTGCTCAAGGCGGTGGTGGCGACGTCGAGCCTGGAACTGGGCATCGACATGGGCGCGGTCGACCTGGTGATCCAGGTGGAGGCGCCGCCCTCGGTGGCCAGTGGCCTGCAACGCATCGGGCGGGCCGGCCATCAGGTCGGCGAGGTCTCCCAGGGGGTGCTGTTCCCCAAGCACCGCACGGACCTGATCGGCTGCGCGGTGACCGTGCAGCGGATGCTGGCCGGCGAGATCGAAACGATGCGGGTGCCCGCCAACCCGCTGGACATCCTGGCGCAACAGACGGTGGCGGCCGCCGCGCTGGAGCCGCTGGACGCCGACCGGTGGTTCGACACGGTGCGCCGCAGCGCCCCCTTCGCGACGCTGCCCCGCAGCGTGTATGAGGCCACCCTCGACCTGCTCTCGGGCAAGTACCCGTCCACCGAGTTCGCCGAGCTGCGCCCCCGCCTGGTCTACGACCGCGACGCCGGCACGCTGACCGCGCGACCCGGCGCGCAGCGGCTGGCCGTCACCTCCGGCGGCGCCATCCCCGACCGCGGCATGTTCACCGTCTACCTCGCCAGCGAGGCGGAAAAGCCGTCGCGGGTGGGCGAACTGGACGAAGAGATGGTGTACGAGTCCCGACCCGGTGACGTGATCTCGCTGGGCGCCACCAGCTGGCGAATCACCGAGATCACCCACGACCGGGTGCTGGTGATTCCCGCGCCCGGCCAGCCGGCCCGGCTTCCGTTCTGGCGCGGCGACGACGCCGGCCGCCCGGCCGAGCTGGGCGCCGCACTCGGCGCGTTCACCGGAGAGCTGGCCGGGCTGGACCGCGACGCCTTCAACACGCGGTGCGCGGGCCTGGGCTTCGACGCCTACGCGACCGACAACATGTGGGCGCTGCTGGACGAGCAGCGCACCGCCGCCGGGGTGGTTCCCACCGACACCACCCTGCTGGTCGAGCGGTTCCGCGACGAACTGGGCGACTGGCGGGTGATCCTGCACTCGCCGTACGGGCTGCGGGTGAACGGGCCGCTCGCGCTGGCGGTAGGCCGGCGGCTGCGCGAACGCTACGGCCTCGACGAGAAGCCGACCGCCTCCGACGACGGCATTGTGGTGCGATTGCCCGACACTTTTTCCGATTTCGCGTCCGACGCCGGCACCGACACCCCTCCCGGCGCCGAGTTGTTCGTCTTCGACGCCGACGAGATCGATCCCATCGTCACCGCCGAGGTGGGCGGTTCGGCGCTGTTCGCGTCGCGGTTCCGGGAGTGCGCGGCCCGCGCGCTGCTGCTGCCCCGCCGCCACCCCGGCCGCCGGTCGCCGCTGTGGCACCAGCGCCAGCGGGCCGCCCAATTGCTGGACGTGGCCCGCAAATACCCCGACTTCCCGGTGGTGCTGGAGACCATCCGCGAATGCCTGCAGGACGTCTATGACGTCCCCGCCCTGGTCGCGCTGATGGCCGGAATCGCCCAGCGCAAGGTGCGGGTGCTCGAAGCGGAGACGGCGCGGCCGTCCCCCTTCGCGGCGTCCCTGCTGTTCGGCTACGTCGGCGCGTTCATGTACGAGGGCGACACCCCGCTGGCCGAGCGCCGGGCCGCGGCGCTGTCGCTGGACAGCACGCTGCTGGCCGAGCTGCTCGGCCGCGTCGAGCTGCGCGAGCTGCTCGACCCCGACGTCATCGCCGCGACCGGCCGCCAGTTGCAGCACCTCGCGGAGGACCGGGCCGCGCGCGACGCCGAAGGCGTCGCGGACCTGCTGCGGCTGCTGGGTCCGATGACCGAGGAGGAGGTCGCCGCCCGGGCCGGCGGCGCCGAGGTGGGCGGCTGGCTGGAAGGCCTGCTCGCAGCCCGGCGGGCGCTCACCGTGTCGTTCGCCGGCCGCAGGTGGTGGGTGGCCATCGAGGACATCGGCCGGCTGCGCGACGGGGTCGGGGCGCCGGTTCCGCCGGGCGTGCCGGCCGCCTTCACCGAGGCGGTGGCCGACCCCCTGGGCGAGCTGCTGGGCCGCTACGCGCGCACCCACACCCCGTTCACCACGGCCGAAGCCGCCGCCCGGTTCGGGCTGGGGCTGCGGGTGACGGCCGACGTGCTGGGCCGCCTGGCGGCCGACGGCCGGCTGGTGCGCGGCGACTTCGTCGCCGCCGCGGAAGTTTCAGCGACCTCCGGCGCCGCCGGGAGCGAACAGTGGTGCGACGCCGACGTGTTGCGCGTATTGCGGCGACGCTCACTGGCCGCGCTGCGCGCGCAGGTCGAGCCGGTGAGCACCGCCGCCTATGGGCGGTTCCTGCCGGCGTGGCACCACATGTCGTCGCCTCAGTCGGGTATCGACGGGCTGATGTCGGTGATCGACCAGCTGGCCGGCGTCCGACTGCCGGCCTCGGCGATCGAACCGCTGGTGCTGGGCCCCCGGGTCCGGGGCTACTCCCCCGCCATGCTCGACGAGCTGCTCGCCACCGGGGAGGTGACCTGGTCGGGCGCCGGGTCGATTTCGGCCAGCGACGGCTGGGTCGCGCTGCACGTGAGCGATTCCGCGCCTTTGACCCTGACCGGGCCCGCCGAGATCGACTTCACCGACGCCCACCGCGCGATCCTGGACACGCTGGCCGGCGGGGGCGCGTACTTCTTCCGTCAGCTGGCCCAGGGCGGGATCCCCGATGCGGAACTGAAAGCCGCGCTGTGGGAACTGGTTTGGGCCGGGTGGGTCACCGGTGACACGTTCGCCCCGGTGCGCGCCGTGCTCGGCGGCGTGGGCAACCGCAAACGCTCGGCCCCGGCGCACCGGTCCCACCGGCCGCCGCGCCTGAGCCGATACAGCGTCGCGCACGCGCAATCCCGCCCCGCCGACCCCACCGTCGCGGGCCGATGGTCGGCCCTGCCGGCCCCCGAGCCCGATTCCACGGTGCGCGCCCACTACCAGGCGGAGTTGCTGCTGGGCCGCCACGGCGTGCTGACCAGGGGCGCGGTGGCGGCCGAGGGCATCACCGGCGGGTTCGCCACGCTCTACAAGGTGCTGAGCACCTTCGAGGAGGCCGGCCGGTGCCAGCGCGGTTACTTCGTCGAGTCGCTGGGCGGCGCACAGTTCGCCGTCGCGTCGACCGTCGACCGGCTGCGCAGTTACAGCGACGGGATTGACCCGGAGCGACCCGAATACCGGGCGGTCGTGCTGGCCGCCGCCGACCCGGCCAATCCCTACGGCGCCGCCCTGCCGTGGCCCGCGTTCGGCGGAGAGGGCACCGCGGCCGGGGCGCGGCCGGGCCGCAAGGCCGGCGCGCTCGTCGTGCTGGTGGACGGCCACCTGGCCTGGTTCCTCGAGCGCGGCGGGCGGTCACTGCTCACCTTCACCGACGACCCGGCGGCCCACCACGCGGCGGCCGCGGCGCTGGCCGACTTGGTCACTGCCCGGCGGGTGGCGTCGATTCTGGTCGAGCGCATCGACGGCGTGCCGGCGCTGCAGCCGCAGGATGGACCCGGCCGGGTGGGCAACGCGTTGCAGGAAGCGGGCTTCGCCCGCACACCGCGCGGGCTTCGGCTCCGGTAAGGCTGCGGTAACCATGCCCGAAGGTGACACCGTCTGGCACACCGCGGCCATCCTGCGCCAGCAACTGGTCGGGCGCACCCTGACGCGCTGCGAAGTCCGCGTCCCCCGTTACGCAACCGTCGACCTCACCGGGCAGGCGGTCGACGAGGTGCTCAGCCGGGGCAAGCATCTATTCATCCGGGTGGGCCAGGCGAGCATCCACTCGCACCTGAAGATGGACGGCAGCTGGCGGGTCGGCGACCGGCCGGTGCGTGTCGACCACCGGGCGCGAATCGTCCTGGAAGCCGGCGCCGTCCGCGCCGTCGGCGTGGATCTGGGCGTCCTGGAGATCCTGGAGCGCGACCACGACGCGGACGCCGTCGCGCATCTGGGGCCCGATCTGCTGGGCGATGATTGGGACGCCGCGCTCGCCGCCGCCAACCTGGCGGCCCACCCGGACCGGCCACTCGCCCAGACGCTGCTCGACCAGCGGGTGCTGGCCGGGATCGGCAATGTCTATTGCAACGAACTCTGTTTCGTCAGCGGACACCTGCCCACCGCGCCGGTGAGCGCGGTCGCCGACCCGCATCGGCTGGTCTCCCGCGCCCGAGACATGTTGTGGCTGAACCGATCCCGCTGGAACCGCTGTACCACCGGCGATACCCGGACGGGGCGGCAGCTCTGGGTCTACGGGCGAGCCGGGCAGAGTTGCCGTCGCTGCGGCACCAGCATCGACTACGACGGCTCGGGGGAACGGGTCACGTACTGGTGCCCGTCCTGCCAGCGCTGACGCGCCTAGTCCCGGGCGTGCGCCAGGAAGAACTCCGCGATGGCCTCCGACCCGTCGAGCGCGCGGGTGGTGGGCCCGATGATCGCCTTGGGCAGGTACTGCCTGCCGCCCGGCCAGGTGTGCCCGCCGCTGTCGATCTGGTAGAAGATCACCTCGGTGGACGCCGCGCACGCCGTGGAGTCGAAGCGGTGCACGACGGTGCCGTCCCCGACGTTGGGCAGGGCCTGCACCGCCGGATCGCCTTGGCACCCATCGGCCGATCGCCACTTGTTCACCATGCTGTTGGCGGAGATGGAGTGGCTGACCCCGCCGCGACCCCGGACGACCCCGCCCTGGAACGGCACCAGCGGGTCGGCGGTGCCGTGGGCCGCCCAGACCGACACCGGCCGCGACGGATTGCACGCCACACCGACGCCCAGGGTGCCCGCCACGGGTGCGACCGCGGCGAACACATCGGCGCGGTCACATGCCAGCCGGTTGGACATGAAGCCCCCGTTCGACATCCCGGTGACGAAGACGTGTCCCGGGGCGATGCCGTAGTCGTTCTGCAGTTTGCTCACCAGCCCCACCAGAAAGCCGACGTCGTCGACATGGCGGCGATCCGCCGGCGACGCCCCCCGCCCGTCGGCCCAGCTCTTGTCGTAACCGTCGGGATAGACCACCAGCAGGTTGTGGGCGTCGGCGACGGTGTCGAAACCGGTCAACCCCCGTTGCCCGTTCCCGGTACCGCCGCCGCCGTGCAGACTCAGCACCAGACCGACCGGGCTACCCGGCGGCACGTGCAACAGGTAAGTTCGGTCCATGCCGCCGGAACGGAAAGTCCCGGAAGTATCCCGAGCGCTGGCCGCCGACACATGCCGCACACCACAGCCCACCAGACACACCGCCACGCACACCGCCACAAGGGCCAGCGACAACCAACGCACGAACGGCATATCGTCAATACACCGACGGGGCCGACGCCGGAGCAAATTTGGGTGTGGCGATGATCGCAATATCATTGATCCTGCACCGTGCTACGCCGCAACGTGCGAATATTCGGGCAGCCCCCGCTGTCAGCGAGCAACGGCACTTCGATGTCACGGGAGTATCAGAAATGACGAGGACCCAGATACGCAACCCCAGCCTGCTGGTGTTGCTGTTGGCTGCCGGCAGTGTCCCGGCGGCCGGGCTGCTGGGCGTGCTGGGAGCGACCCCGGCGGCCCACGCCACCGCCGCCGATGACGCTTTCCTGACGGCGCTGACGGCCAAGGGCATCAACTACGAGTCGCCCGAGACCGCCATCCGGTCGGGTCGCTTGGTGTGCCAGCAACTCGATTCCGGCCAGGCGCCACAACAGGTGGCAAACGACGTCATGACCAACAGCCACCTCGACGGCTACCACGCGGGCTACTTCGTCGGCGTGAGCATCCGGGCGTACTGCCCGAAGTACGGTGCCCAGGCCTGAAAGTTAACGGCCAGTTGACAGGCTCGTGACAAGTGCGCCCGTAAAATTGGCCTTGAATTAATCTCGAGAACTCGAAGGCCAAATGATTCCTAAACTTTTGGTCGGCGTTGCACTCACCCTCGGCGCTGCTAGCTGGACCGCAGCATCGGCCAACGCCGACCCAAGCCCGTTCAGCACCCTCAGCTGCAGTTGCCAGGAGACGGCTCCGGCGGGCAGCTCGACCCTGACCGACAAGCTCGACTGGGGAATCCAGCAGGGTCTTTACGATCTGCCGGTCGTCCAAGTCGATAGTTAGAGCTCACTTCCGCTTCCGCATCCGCCGCTCGATGTAGTGGTAGCGCGCGGCCCGTCGGCGGATGCGATACGCGCTTCCGCGGGTGCGATGCGGCTGCCCATTAACGCGTATCGGCTCGCTGTAGAAGAGCAGCTTGCCGAGCTCCACCAAGACCAGGTAACTGACGACGAAGGTGCCCAGCACGGCGAAGAACTGCCACGGCAGCGGCGTGAAGCCCAGGGTGCGGGCCAGCGGGGAAATCGTCAGGCCGGCGCCGACGGCGACCACGGTGAGACTGGTGACGGCCAGCAACGCGCTGGGCCGGCTGCGAAAGAACGGCACCATGCGGGTGCGAATAACGAAGATGATGAGCGTCTGCGTCGCAAGCGATTCCACGAACCACCCGGTGCGAAACTCGATGGCGCCGGCGTGCAGCACGCCGAGCATCAATCCGAACGTCAGGAAGTCGAACAGCGAACTGATCGGGCCGAAGATCAGCATGAACCGGCGGATGAACGCGACGTCCCAATGCGACGGCGCCTGCAGCTGTGCCGCGTCGACCCGGTCGGTCGGGATCGCCAGCTGCGAGGTGTCGTAGAGCAGGTTGTTGAGCAGGATCTGGCTGGGCAGCATCGGCAGGAACGGCAACAACGCCGACGCGGCCGCGGCGCTGAACATGTTCCCGAAATTGCTCGACGTGCCCATCAGCACGTACTTGATGGTGTTGGCGAAGATCCGCCGGCCCTCGGCCACCCCGGTTGCCAGCACCCCGAGGTCTTTTTCCAGCAGCACCACGTCGGCCGCGTCCTTGGCCACGTCGGTGGCGCTGTCGACCGAGATCCCCACATCGGCGGCGTGCAAGGCCAGCGCGTCGTTGACACCGTCGCCCAAGAAGCCAACCGATCGCCCCCTGCGCCGCAGCGCGGTGATCAGCCGGGCCTTCTGCTCGGGAGAGATCCGCGCGAAAATGGTGTGGTTCTGCGCGATGTCGGTGAACGCGTCATCGTCCAACAGGTCGAGCTCTGCGCCGGTGATGGTGCCCTTGGATGCCAAACCAAGCTCGCCACATACCTTTTCGGCGACCCGCGGGTTGTCCCCGGTGGCGATCTTCAGCTCGATGCCCAGGTCGGCCAGTTGCGACAGTGATTGCCGCGCAGCGGATTTAGGTTCGTCGGCGAACACCAGGAATCCCGCGAGTGACAGCTCGCATTCGTCCGCACGGGTGAGCGTCGTCAACGCCGGCGCCGGTTTGGCGGCCACGGCCACCACCCGGCGACCCGCGGCGAACAATGCCGCAAGGGTCTCCTCCGCCACCGGCGCGACGGCTCGGCATTGGGCCAGCACCTGTTCGGGCGCGCCCTTGACCACCAGCATCCGATCGCCGTCGTCGTCGACCAGCGCCGACGTTGCCCGGCGTTCGTGGTCGAACGGCAGCATCGCAATCCGGCGCTCGGCACCGGTCACCAATTGGTGCGCCTGCGGGGACTCCCAGAGTGCGGCGTCGAGCGTATTGGCGCTGGCACCACCGGTTTCCGGGTCCACATCGGTGGCCAGCAGCCCCAGGCGGCGGACCGAGTCGCTGTGCGCGCCGGCGGGGTCGATCGTGTCCACCAAACGGAGCCGGCCTTCCGTCAGGGTTCCGGTCTTGTCGGTGATGAGGATGTCGATGTCGCCGAGGTCTTCGATGCACACCAACCGCTTCACGAGCACCTTCGCTTTGGCCAGCTGCCGTGATCCGGTCGCCAGGCCCGTGCTGACGACGGCGGGCAGCAGCTGCGGCGTGATTCCGACCGCGATCGCGAGCGAGAACAGCACCGAGTCGATGATCGGCTTCGCCAACAGCAGGTTGCTGATCAAGATGATCACCATCAGCGCGACGGCGACTTGCAGCAGCAGGTACGAGAACCGGCGCAGCCCGACCTGGAAGCCGGTTTCGGGCTGACGTTCGTCCAAACCCGCCGCGATTCGCCCGAATTCGGCGTTTTTTCCGGTGGCGTACACCACCCCGGTACCCTCGCCGGCGCTCACGATTGTGCCCATGAAGGCCAGGTCGGTCGCGTCGGCCAGGTCGGTCCCGGAAGGCACCGGTTGCGGCGATTTCTCCGATCCGGTCGATTCCCCGGTCAGGATGCTTTCGTTGCATTCCAGACCGCTGACGTCGATCAGCCGGACATCGGCCGGAACGGCCTCCCCGAGCGACAGCCGAATCACGTCGCCCGGCACGAGCGCGGTGACGGCGAGCGCTACGAACTCCCCGTCGCGGCGCACCACGGCGTTGTGGTGCACGCTGGCATGCAGGTCGGCGGCGGCGCGCTCGGCGCGGTATTCGTTGATGAAGCCCAGGCCGATGCTGGCCACCAGGATGATGCCGATGATGACCGCCTGCATGCTGTCGCCCAGAAAGTACGAGACGACGGCGGTGCCCGCCAGCAGGATGAGCACCGCGTTGCGCAGTTGACGACCCAGCACCGCAAGAACATTGACGTGATGGGTCCGCACCGCGTTGGGTCCGTAGCGTGCCAGCCGGGCCGCGGCCTCCGCGCTGGACAACCCGGCGGCCGAGCTGTCCAGCCGGCGCAGGACTTCGTCGACGGGGGCGGCGGCGACCCGCGTCGTGTTCGGGGCCGCAAGTTCCGGTAGCAGGTCAGCGGTCATAGCCAGTCCCGACGTTTGAACATCACGTAGATCACCACCATCAGGACGGCTATCAGGGTGGTACTGGCAAGGAATCCGGCGAGGTGGCCGAATCCCGGGTAGGGCACGTTCTGGCCGTAGAACCCCGTGATGGCGGTGGGGACGGCGATGATGGCCGCCCACCCGGTCAGCTTCTTCATGATGGTGTTGAGCCGGGCGTCTTGCAGGGACAGGTTGGTCTCGAAAATGGTTGTGACCATGTCGCGCAACGACTCCGTCCATTCCGACACGCGAAGCACGTGGTCATAGAGGTCGGCGTACAGCGGGTCCAGTTCCGGGGCCGTGCCGACCTCGTGGCGGTGGTGCTGAATCGAGTTGACGACCTCCCGCATCGGGAGCGCTACCCGCCGCAGGCCCACCAGGTCCCGTCGCATCTGAAATGTCCTGCGCTGAAAGCTCGCCTGGCCGGGCTTGCCGTCGAACAGGTCGTCTTCGATGGCTTCGACACAGTCGTCCAAGGCCTCCACCGCGGCGAAGTGACTGTCCACCACGACGTCGAGCAACCCGTGCACCAGAGCGCCCACCCCGTACTGCTGGGCGCCGATCTCCTCCCAGCGCCCCGCGACCGCAGCGATGTCGAAGTCGGGCGTCAGGCGCACCGTGATCAAACCGCGGGGAAGCACGAAGGCCGAAATCCGCTGCATGGACAGCATTCGCCGCGGCTCGTCGGTGGCTTCCGTTGCGATGTGCACGGCGTAGACGGTGAAGAAGGTGTGCGTCTCGTACGCGGTGGCCTTGACACGTTCGGTCGCCGCCACGGCGTCTTCGACGGCCCACGTGTTGAGGCCGAGTTCGGCGGCCAGTTCGCACAACGCGTCGTGGTCCGGCTCGCACAGATCAACCCAGACCAGGGCGTCGGGCTCGCGGAGGTATTCCGAGATGTCATCGAACGTGAAATCGTCTTGCGGCTTACCGTGGCGCCAGACGCGGCCCTGGACGTTCGGTGTGCCTTGCACGACGCAATCTTCTCAGCCCAGCGCAGCCGGCGCCTCTCAGTAGGTGGATATCTCGTCGGGCGCGGGCAGATCGCCGCTGACCATGAAGATGACGCGGCGCCCGACTTCCACGGCATGGTCGGCAAAGCGCTCGTAAAAGCGGCCCAGCAGCGCCGCGTCCACGGCAACGGGAACGCTGTCCGTCCAGTCCTGATCCAACAGCACCTTGAACAAATGCCGGTAGAGCTCGTCCATCGCATCGTCTTCCTCGCGAAGTCGGGCTGCCCCCTCCGGGTCGTGGGAAATCAACACCTGTTTTGCGCTGTCGCCCAAGGCGATTGCCACCTTGGCCATGTCCGCGAAACACGCGCGGACCTCGTCGGGAAGTACTCGATTCGGGTGCTCCCGCCGGGCGATCTTGGCGATGTGCACGGCCAATGCGCCCATTCGTTCGATGTCGGCGATGATCTGGATGGCGCTGAAGATCGCCCGCAACTCACCGGCGACCGGCTGTTGCAGCGCCAGCAAGGCGAACGCTTGTCGTTCCGCTCGCTCCCGCATCACCACCATTCGCTCATGATCATCGATGACCTGTTCGGCGGCGTCGAGGTCGGCCGATAACAGGGCCTCGGTTGCACCCCTCATGGCTTCGTTGGCCAGGCCGCACATCTCGCCGAGCTGGACGGTCAGCTCGGCCAGCTGGTGGTGATAAGCGGATCGCATAGCGCAACGGTGGCCAATGTGAGCGTTTTTGGCAAGGGACGAAAGCCACCCGAAATGGGCCCCAATGACTTTTTCCCGTGCGCGTCACCGCCCGTTAAGCTGCCGCTGTCACCCTTGCGACACCGAGGACACTCGGACAATCGACCTGAGCCGGGAGCACACGGTGAGCACACGACGCGGCCTGCCCGGCCTGGGCTTGCTGACGGCGCCGTTGCGCGTCGCCGCGGTGGGCACCGAGATCGCCGCCGGCACCGCCCTGTTGGGCGGCCATGTCGCGGTGACCATGGGGAGGTCCCTGGTGCGCGCCACGCCGGACGTTCCGGCGCTCACCCGCGCGGCCGCGGGTGCGGTGCTCGAGGCGGTGGGCGGCCCGCCGGCCAGGCGCGTCAGCGGCAACGGGCCGAGGCGCTGGATCGAGGTGCGCGGCCTGGAAAGCGAACACGGCACGGTGATCGCCGCCGACGTGCTGGCGGCCGTCCGGGCGCTGCCCGGCGTGCAGCAGGCCTACCTCAACCGCACCCTGGCGCGGGTGGTGGTGACCGTGGCTGACGACGGCCCCTCGGCGGCCGAGCTTTGCCGCATCGTCGCCAACGCCGAACGACGCGACCGGAGGAGCGCGGGCAGGCACCTCCCGGCCAGCCTGCCGGGCGACGACGCGCTGCTGATGGGCCGGATGGTCGCGGTCACGGCCGCCTCTGTCGGCCTTGGCCTTTCACTGACCGGCAGCCTGCTACGACTGCCCCGACTGCCGGACTTGGTGGCGGTGCCGCCGACGGTGGCCGACCACCTGCCGCGGCTGCGCCGAGAGCTGGAGCGACGCCTCGGGCCGGAGGGCACCGATGTGTTGTTCGGCATCGTCAACGCCACCACCGCCGCCTTGACGCTGTCGCCGACGGCGGCGGCCGCCGAGGCGGCCACCCGCATCATGCTGGTGGCCGAGGCGTGGAACGGCCGGCTGGCGTGGTCGCGGCACGAACCCGAGTTGGCCGGCCGCCCGGTGCCCGACGACGCGGTCGCGGCACCCATCGGCAACCCGGCTCCGCCGGACGGGCCCGCGGAACGCTACGCCAACCGCGCCGGCATGGCCGGCATCGGCGCCGCCGCCGCGGTCGGCCTGCTCACCCGCAACCCCGACGCGGCCGGCGCCGCCGCGCTGGCCGCCGTCCCCAAACCGCTGCGCACCGTGCGGGAAGCGTTCGGTTGCACGATGAACCGCGGCCTTTCCACCCGCCACGACGCGCTGGTGCTGCGCCCCAGGGTGTTGCGGACGCTCGACCGGATCGACGCGATCATGGTCGACCCGCGGGCGCTGTACACCGACGAATTGACGGTCAGTCGTGTGCTCGGGGTGGAGAATTCGGCGCGCGCCCACGCGTGGGAAGCGGTTCGATCCGCACTCGCCAATGACGGTCTGAAGCCGGGATGGCATCCGCTGGCCGAGATCGCCGGGGCCGGCAGCGTCGGCGAGGCGCTGATCAGCCCGGTCCGCGATCCGTTCGCGGCGGCGGTGCTGACCGAGGCGCGGCGGTCGCGGCCGCGCGTCTATTCCCTCGACGACGACGGATTACGTTCCCTGGCACAGGGTTTCGACCAGCTGTATCCCGCCGGCGAGCCCGGCGGGTCGGTCGACCACGCGGTGGTGGCGGCCGTCGCGGAACTGAAGGCCGCCGGGAACACCGTGGCGCTGTTGACCACGTCGGACATGCGGACCGCGCACCGGTCCGACGTGACGATCGGACTGCTGCGGCCCGGACATTCCCCGCCCTGGGCCGCCGATGTGATCGCGAACGACCTGACCGGCGCGTGGCGCGTGTTGCACGCGCTGCCCGCCGCGCGCGCCGCCACCGACAATGCGGTCCGGTTGTCGGCGTCGGCTTCGGCGCTCGGCGCGTTGATGCTGATTCCCGGCGTGCCCGGGCGCAGTTCGGCATCGGTCAATGTCGGCATGGCCGCGAGCCTGTGGTTCGGCTACCGGGCGGCCGTCAAGACTCTGCGGGATCCGCTGCCGGAGCCCGAAACCAGCCATGACTGGCACGCATTGCCGGTGGCCGACGTGCAGCGGCTGCTGCCCCGCCCGACCGAAGAGGACCGCGAGGAAACGGCCGCGTGGTGGCAGCAGCCGGCACCGGTGCGCGCGCTGCACAACGCGAGCGTGGCGTCGTGGTCAGTCGTCCGCGATTTCGCCGACGAGATGCGCGGTGACCTGGCCGACCCCATCACCCCGCTGCTGGCAACCGGCGCGGTGGCGAGCGCGCTGCTTGGCTCGCCGCTGGATGCGGTGCTGGTGGGCAGCGTGCTGTTGGTCAACGCCGCCTTGTCGGCCGAACAGCAGCTGCACGCCGAACGCACACTGAATCGCCTGCTCGCCGTGCAGGATCCGCCGGCGAGACGGCGGGTGGGTGCGCTGGACGCGCACCGCCGCGAGAAGGTGCCGACCAAGCGGCTGCGGCTGGGCGACATCATCGAAGTCCATGCCGACGAGGTGGTGCCCGCGGATGCCCGGCTGCTGCACGCCTCGAATGTGGAGGTCGACGAGTCGACCCTGACCGGCGAATCGCTGCCGGTGGCCAAGCAGATCGATCCCACGCCGGGCGCCCCGCTGGCCGAACGCACCTGCATGCTCTACGCCGGCACGACGGTGGTCGCGGGCACGGCGGTGGCCGTGGTCACCGCCGTCGGTTCGCGGTCGGAGATGCGCAGGGCGCTGGCGATGGCTCCGAGGAAGATGCAGGAGATCGGTCTGCAGCGGCAGTTGCGCCATATCACCCGCCGGGCCTTGCCGTTCAGTGTGGCCGGCGGTGGTCTGGTGGGACTGCTCAGCGTGGCGCGGGGCACCGGGTTGCGCGAGGCGGTGTCCAGCGCGGTCACGCTCGTCGTCGCCGCCATCCCGGAGGGCTTGCCACTGGTGGCGACTCTGGCCCAGCTGGCCGCCGCGCGCCGGCTCACCGGCGAATCGGTGCTGATCCGCAACCCCCACTCGGTGGAAGCGTTGGCCCGGCTGGACGTGGTGTGCTTCGACAAAACCGGGACGCTGAGCGAAAACCGGCTGAAGGTCAAGGCGGTGCGCCCGATGTCGGGCCACACCCCCGCCGCGGTGCTCGATGCGGCGTTGAGCACCAGCTATGCCAGGCACAGCCACCGAGTCGACCACGCCACCGACGATGCGATTCACCGTGCCGCCGCCGATCCCGCCACTCGCGGCGACGGCTCCGGGCCGCACCGACAGACCCGCGACGCGTTCCTGCCGTTCCAGTCCGGCCGCCCGTTCGCGGCCGCGCTCGTCGGCACCCGGCTGACCATCAAGGGTTCACCCGAGGTGCTCGCGTCGGCGTTGCTGAACGACGACCACCCGTTGACGCAAAAGGTCAACGAGATGGCGGCCAACGGGTTACGGGTACTGGCGGTGGCCGAGCGGCAGCTCAGCGCAAGCGAAGCGGCGGCCGCGGCGGCGGACCCCGACCGCCTGGAGGCCCTGTGCGCCTCCGGGCTCACCCCGATCGGCTTGCTCGGGCTGGCCGACACCCCGCGGCCGGCGGCCCCCGCCCTGCTGAAGGAACTTGGCGAGCGCGGCATCGGCGTTCGTTTGATCACCGGTGATCACCCGGCGACCGCGGCGGTGATCGCCCAGGAGCTGGGGATGGAGGTCGCCGCCGACCAGGTGATCACCGGCAGCGATTGGGAGGCGCTGTCCGCCGACGGACGGGCCGCCGCGGCGGCGTCGCGGGTGGTCTTCGCGCGGATGACGCCGGAAAACAAGATCGATGTGGTGCAGACCCTCGAGCGGGCCGGGCTGGTGACGGCCATGGTCGGCGACGGCGTCAACGACGCCGCCGCGATCCGGGCGGCCAGCGTGGGCATCGGGGTGGCGGCACGTGGCAGTGATGCGGCCCGCACGGCGGCCGACGTGGTGCTGCTCGATGAACGGATCGAGGGGCTGCTCGACGCCCTCGACGAGGGCGAGCAGCTGTGGCGGCGAGTGCAATCGGCGGTGTCGATGCTGTTGGGCGGCAACCTCGGGGAGGTGTGCTTCGCCCTGATCACCACCATCCTGACCGGGCGTTCGGTGCTCAATGCCCGCCAGATGCTGCTGGTCAACATGCTGACCGACGCGCTGCCGGCCGCCGCATTGGCCGTCAGCCCCCAGACGGGCTCCGCCGACGTCGACCGCGACGAGGCGGCGATGTGGCGGGCGATCGGGATCCGCGGGGCCGCGACCACCGTCGGCGCCACGGCGGGCTGGGCGATGGCCAGCGTGACCGGGCCGCCGCGCCGCGCGGCGACGGTCGCGCTGGTCGCGTTGGTCGGTGCGCAACTCACCCAGACTCTGATCGATTCGCGCGCCCCCCTGGTGGTGTTGACGTCGGTCGGCTCGCTGGGCGCACTCGCGGTGGTGATCAGCACCCCGGGACTCAGCCAGCTGTTCGGGTGCACGCCGCTGGACCCGTTGGCCTGGGGTCAGGGACTGCTGGCGGCGGCGGCGGCCAGCGGCCTGTCGGCGGCCGCACCCGATCTGCTGCTGCGCGCGTCGCACAGCGTCCAGCGACGTATGCTGGGCAGCTGATGGTGCGGTTGAAACTTGTTGCCATCACTTGTTGTTCACGTCTGGTAAACCCTGCGTCCACTCCTCTGGGTCGCGGGCCGGTCACGCTGGCCGTACCGTTTGCGGTACGACGGCACTCATCGAAGTAGGCGAGCAGGTGGTTGAGATGGAGCGCGACAATCGGTTGCGGCTCAAGCCATATCGGTCGGTATCGGAACACATTGACGGCGCCTGGTGGCCGGAGTCGACCAACCTGGTCGAGGAACTACCGAAATTGTTGGCGTCGTTGTCCGAACGGATGGGACGGGTCGTGGTGGTGGGCTACCGCCGCAATGGCTGGGACGAGACGCCGGCCCTGATCGAGGTCGCCGGTCACACGGTCGAACTGCTCGGCTTCACCAGCGACGAGCCGACCAGCGTCATCCTGATCGGCGAGAACGGCCGTCACATCACACTGCAGGTGATCCGGCCGGACACCGGCGAAGACGCCGCGCGGCAGGCGCTCGAGCGTGCGGGGATACCCGCTGACGCCGAGGCCGCCCCGGCCAGTCGCTCCACGGTGGCGCGATCCGTGGCCGACGTCGCGGACAAGCTGGCCCGTCATGAGGGCCTTGGCGACGAGCGACGGACCGCTGAGATCAAGCGCTGGAGCGAGGAGGCCGCCCTGCAGTTCGTCGATGCACCGGTGCAGACTTTCGTGCCGATCCTCGTCGAACACATCGTGCGGAACCGGATGATGGAATCGCGCCCGCACGATTATCAGCGACCATCATTGACGGCGTAGGCCGCTAAACCGCTGTCTGCATCGCGAAGTGGCGACCCGATGGGCATCCGGCCGCGGGACTGGCCGGAGCTCGCGGCTCCGGCCTCTGCCGCATTGATCGACCCCGATCCCGCGCTGCTCGACGCCACAGCCGTCGTCGAAAAGCTGCGCACCGACCCGACATTCGGATTGAGCGTGGCGGAAGCCGCCCGCCGGCTTGTCGTGGTGGGCGCAAACGATATCGAGAGCGTTCCGCCGGCGCCGACCTGGCGAAAACTACTGGCGCAGTTTCGCAGCCCCTTGATCTACTTGCTGCTCGCCGCGCTGATCGCCTCGCTCGCGGTCTGGGTCGTCGAGGGGGCCGGCGACTGGCCCGTCGACGCGGTGGTGATCGCGGTCATCCTCGTCCTGAACGCGCTCCTCGGTTACACGCAGGAGGAGCACGCGGAGCGCGCGGTCGGCGCGTTGGCGCGGATGGCCGCCACCTCGGCGACGGTCATCCGCGATGGGGCGCGTCACACCGTGCCCGCGAGCGAGCTGGTGCCAGGCGACGTGCTGCTGCTCGCCGAGGGCGACGCCGTGGCGGCCGATGCCAGGCTGCTCTCGTCCGCGGGGCTGGAGCTGTCCGAGGCCGCATTGACGGGCCTGAGCGAACCCGTGCTCAAAGATGCCCGGACGCTGCCGGAGCCGGCGGCGCTCGGGGACAGGGCCGACATGGTGTTCAAGGGCACCGCGGTCACCAGGGGCACCGGGCGGGCGGTGGTGACCGCCACCGGGATGTCGACCCAGACGGGTCAGATCGCCGGCCTGGTGCGCACCGTCGACAATGAGCCGACACCGCTGCAGCGTGAGGTGGCCCGGGCCAGCCGGCTGCTGGGGATCGCCGTGCTGGTGATCGCGGTGGTGGTGATCGCGACGATCTTTGTGGTCTTCGGCATCCACAGCGCCCACGACGCGGTGACGGCGGTGCTCCTGGGCGTCTCGCTGGCGGTGGCGGCGGTACCGGAAGGCTTGCCCGCCATCATGTCGGTCGTACTGGCTCTGGGAATGCGGCGGATGGCCGGTCTGAACGCCGTCGTCAAGGAGCTGTCTTCCGCCGAGACCCTGGGCTCGGCGTCGGTGGTGTGCTCGGGCAAGACGGGCACCCTCACGACCGGGGAGATGACGATCGTGCGGGTCGTCACCCCCCTGGGCGAGGTGAAGGTCACCAGCGCCGGATATCGGCCCGAGGGTCGTCTCGAGCATGGCGGCGCGCCGCTGGGTGAGGGCGACGACCTGTGGCGCCAGGCCGCCCTGGTGCTCGACGGGGGCGCCGCCGGCTGTGATGCCGCCCTCGACGTGCAGGACGGCCGGTGGACGATCCACGGCGACCCGATCGACGCGGCCTTCCTGGTTGCCCGCGGGAAGCTCGGCGACGGGCCCCGCCCGACTCCGGCTGACGTGACGACGGGTGACCCGGATGAGGTGATCGGCCGCTGCACGCACCTACAGGCCGGTGATCGGCTTGCTCCGCTCGACGCCTCGGCCCGGGCCACGATCCGAAGCGATGCCGAGCGTCTGGCGCTCGACGCCCTGCACACCGTGGCGGTCGCCTGCCGGTCCGACGGGCACCTGGTGTACCTGGGCATGGTGGGGATCACCGATCCACCCCGACCGGAGGCGGCGGCGGCGATCGCCGAGGCGCGCCGCGCCGGCGTCCGGGTCGTGATGATCACCGGCGACCATCCCCGGGTGGCGGCGCGGATCGCCCGGAAGCTGGGTATCGAAGACGGCGAGTCGGCCGTGTCCGGCGCTGAACTCGCGACGCTGGATGACGAGCAGCTGCGGGAAACGGTCCGCCTGCACTCGCAGTACACCCAGGTCGATCCGGCGGACAAACAGCGCATCATCGACGCGCTGCAGGCCGACCACGAGATCGTCGCCGTGACCGGGGAGGGGATCAACGACGCGCCCGCGCTGAAGTCGGCCGACATCGGCATCGCCATGGGCCACACCGGCACCGAAGTCGCCAGGGAAGCGGCGAACATGATCCTCGCCGACGACAACTTCGCGACCATCGTCCAAGCCATTCGCGAGGGCCGGGGCATCTTCTCGAACATCAAGAAGACGCTGCGCTACCTGCTCTCCTCCAACATGGGGGAAATCTTCACCGTCTTCTTCGGCGTCGTGCTGGCCGGGGCGATTGGCTTGTCGCAGGGCCATACCGTCGCGCTGCCGCTGCTGGCCACGCAGATTCTGTGGATCAACCTGCTGACCGACGGTGCCCCGGCCCTGGCGCTGGGCGTAGACCCACACACCGAGGACGTCATGGACCGGCCGCCGCGCTCGGTGTCGGACCGGGTCATCGATGGGCGGATGTGGAACAACATCATCGTGATCGGCGCGGCCGTGGCGGCCGCCACGCTCCTCACGATCCACCTCTACGCACCCGGCGGCCCCCTGCCGTCGTCTTTGGACACCGCCCGGACTGCGGGCTTCACCGTGCTGGTGATCGCCCAGCTGATCAACACCATCAACGCCCGCTCGGAGACCCGGACCGCCTTCCACCGGTTCTTCGCCAACCGGTGGTTGTGGGCGGCGATCGGGTTATCGGCGCTGCTGCAGGTGGCCGTTGTTCAGCTGCCCGTCCTCAACACGGCTTTCACCACCACGCCGCTGTCCCTGAGCCAGTGGCTGGTCTGCATTGCCGTGGCCAGCACGGTCCTGTGGGTGAGCGAGATCCGCAAACTCATCTTGCGCCGCTGGCCATCACGGCCGTGATCGCTGCGATGTCGGCCGGGCCGGGCAGGCCCCAGTCGGGCTGGTAGCCCAACAACTCGTTGACTTGCACCGTCTTCATGTCGATGTCGAGAAGTTCGATGGCTTCCAGCGGCACCAACGCCGGGTGGACGTAGCCACACGTGCGCGCCAGCTGGAGCAGTTCGAAGCGCAAGGTGGCTAGATAGTTGGCGCAGCGCACCGACTTCAGGTCCGGGTCGAGGCCGTGCTGCAGCCACGGCGACTGGGTGGCGACGCCCGAGGGGCAGCGGCCGGTGTGGCAGCGCTGGGCCTGGATACAGCCGATGGAGAACATCGCGGTCCGGCCGACGTTGATCATGTCGCAGCCGGTGGCCAACGCCAGCAGCGCGTTCTCCGGGATGCCCAGCTTGCCGGACCCGATGAACACCACGTCGTGGTGCAACCCGTGCTCGGCGAAGGCCCGGTAGACCCGCGGGAGCGCCCACTTGAAGGGCAGGGCGACGTGGTCGCTGAAGACCAGCGGGGCCGCGCCGGTGCCGCCCTCGCCGCCGTCGACGGTCACGAAGTCGACGCCGGTACCGGTGCGGGCCATGCGCGCGGCCAGGTCACACCAGAACCGTTCTTCCCCGACTGCCGACTTGATGCCCACCGGCAGACCCGTCTCGGCGGCGACGGTCTCCACCAGCTGCAGCAGCCCGTCGACGTCACGGAACGCGGAATGGCCGGCGGGACTCTTGCAGTCCACCCCGGC
Source organism: Mycobacterium nebraskense (assembly GCF_002102255.1). Lineage (GTDB taxonomy): Bacteria > Actinomycetota > Actinomycetes > Mycobacteriales > Mycobacteriaceae > Mycobacterium > Mycobacterium nebraskense. Next base: position 37,986 of record NZ_LQPH01000177.1, on the reverse strand, counting down.
CGGCACGCCGCGGATGGCGGCGATTTCGGGGGTGACCTTGGCGCCCGGCAGCACGCCGCCCAGGCCGGGCTTGGCGCCCTGGCTGAGCTTGATCTCGATGGCGCGGATCGCCGGCGTGGCGGCCACCCGGTCGATCAGCCGGGGAAGGCTGAAGCGGCCGTCCTCGTCGCGGCAACCGAAGTAGCCGGTGCCGATCTGCCAGACCAGGTCGCCGCCATTGAGGTGGTACGGCGACACCCCGCCCTCCCCGGTGGTGTGCAGGGCGCCGGCCATCCTCGCGCCCTTGTTGAGGGCGGTGATGGCCGCGCCGCCGAGCGCGCCGAAGCTCATCCCGGAGATGTTGACCACCGACGACGGCCGGAAGGCCCTGGCGCGGCCGCGCGCGCCGCCGAGCACCTTCGCCGCCGGCAACGGCACGGCCGGATCGGGATGCTCGGGTTCGCCGACCGGCGCCGCAACGGGAAACGCCGCGTGCTTGATGATGGGATAGTTGTGCACCCGTTCCAGGTCGTTGTCGGTGCCGAAGCCGAAGTACCGGTCGGCCAACTTCGACGACGTGTACACCCAGCGACGCTGGTCGCGGCTGAACGGCCGTTCCGCGTCGTTGTCGGTGACGATGTACTGACGCAGCTCCGGGCCCACCGCTTCCAGCAGGAACCGCAGGTGCCCGATGATCGGGTAGTTGCGCAGGATGGTGTGACGGCGCTGCAGCAGGTCCCACCCCGTCAGGCCGGCCAGGCTCGCGCCGACCAACGTGGCCACCGCCCGCGATTTCAAGAATCGAAATCCGTGTAGACGCCCAGCAGGTCGCGGGCCGAGACGATGCCGACCAGCGCGCCGTCGCGCTCCACCAGCACGTGGCGGATGTAGCGGTCCATCATCCGGGCGGCGACCTGGTCGACCGAGGCTTCGGCGTCACACCACACCAGCTTGGTGCTGGCCAGGTCGGAGACCTTGGCGGTGGCGAGATTTCGTCCGGCGGCTACCGCCCGCACGATGTCGCGCTCGCTGACCAGCGCGGCGGGCCGCGGGTCGTCGCCGATCACAACGGCCCCCACGTCGCAGGTCACCATGGCCCTGGCGGCGTCGGCGATGGTGGCGTCAGCGGGGACGCGGGCCACGGGGTCGCCGGCGATGGCGCAGATCGGGAGGGACCCCGGCGGAGATATGTCAGTCACGTCCACCATGCTCGCCAGAAGGTGACGGGCCTTGCTAGTGACCTGAGTCCTCAATCCGCGTCCATCCGGCCCTAGCCATCGCCGGAGCGTCGCGCCAGGCTGGCAGGCATGGCTGCTGCGGCACGCGAGCGGTGGGCGCGGCCCGCTCAGTGGGTCGAGCCGGTCCTTGTCGCGGTGACCGTCGTCGCGTTGGCGGCCGGCGGGATCGCCTGGCTGGCCGGCGTGACCACGGTTGCCGACGGCTGCTGGATTGCGGGCACCGTGGTGGCGGTGATCCCCGCGGTGGTGTGGGTGCTGGCCGCGTTGCGCCGGGGCCGATTCGGGGTCGATGTGATCGCGGTGTTCTCGCTGGTCGGCACGCTGCTGGTGGGCGAGTATCTCGCGGGCGCGTTGATCGCGGTGATGCTGGCCGGTGGCCGGGCGCTGGAGGCGGCGGCCGCGCGCCGCGCCTCCCACGATCTGCGGGCGCTGCTCGAACACGCGCCGCGATTCGCCCGCCGCCGTGTCGGTTCAGCGGTGAACACGATCGCGCTGGATGAGGTGGCGGTCGACGATCGATTGGTGGTCGGCCCGGGTGAGGTGGTGCCCGTGGACGGGCGCATCACCGGGGTGGTCGCCGTGCTGGATGAGTCGGTCCTGACCGGCGAACCGCTGCAGGTGGAACGCGGCGTGGGCGAAAGCGTGCGCAGCGGCGTGGTCAACGCGGGCAGCGCATTCGAGATAGACGCCACCGCCACCGCGGCCGACAGCACGTACGCGCAGATCGTGCAACTGGCCGCGGAGGCCGGAGCGGAGAACGCCCCGGTCGTGCGGCTGGCCGACCGGTACGCGGCGTGGTTCTTGCCGTTGACCCTGTTGGTGGCCGGTGCGGCATGGCTGGTCAGCGGGTCACCGGTGCGGGCGGTGGCGGTGCTGGTGGTGGCGACCCCGTGCCCGCTGTTGCTTGCGGCACCCGTCGCGATCGTGTCCGGGCTGTCGCGGGCGTCGCGTCGCGGTGTGGTGGTCCGCGGCGGCGGTGCTTTGGAAAACCTCGGCCACGCAACGACTTTGGTGATGGACAAGACCGGCACCCTGACCATGGGGCAGCCCGTCGTCATCGACGTCGCGGCCGCGCCCGGCCGCGACGCGATCGAGATCCTCCGGCTGGCGGCTTCGGTGGATCAGCTGTCTCCGCATGTGCTGGCCGAAGCGATCGTCACCGCGGCGCGGGCCCGCGGTCTGCGGCTGTCGCTACCCACCGAGGTCATCGAGGAACCCGGCCGCGGCGTCGCCGCCACCCTCGACGGCCGTCGGGTTCACGTCGGCAAACTCTCGCACGACACCGTGCACACGGAATGGGCACGCGCGGTGGTGAATCGCGCCCTGCTCGACGGCGCCGCGGTCGCGTGGGTCTGCGTCGACGGGCGGCCGGCGGGCGCGGTGTTGCTGCGCGACCCGCTGCGTCGCCACGCGCCGCGCACCCTGCGCCGGTTACGGGAGGCCGGGCTGAACCGGTTGGTCATGCTGACCGGAGACCGTTCCGAGCCCGCCCGCGAGGTCGGGGCCGTGCTGGGTTTGGACGAGGTGTACGCGGAACAGAGCCCGGCCGACAAGGTGGCCGCCGTGCGCGCCGAGAAGGACCGCGCGGTGACCGTGATGGTCGGCGACGGGGTCAACGACGCACCCGCGTTGGCCGCGGCCAGCGTCGGCGTGGCCATGGGCGCCCGCGGTTCCACCGCGTCCTCGGAGGCCGCCAGCATCGTGTTGACCACCGATCGACTGGAGCGGCTCGCCGATGCGATGGACATCGCCCGCTGGTCGCGGCGCATCGCCGTGCAGAGCGCGGTCGTGGGCATGGCCCTGTCGCTGGCCGCGATGGCCGTCGCCGCCATCGGGTGGCTCCCACCGGCCGTGGGCGCGCTGGTGCAGGAGGGCATCGACGTCACCGTGATCCTGAACGCCCTGCGCGCCCTGCGCGGCAATCCGGACATCGAGGTCGACCTCCCCGCGCCGACCGAACAGCTGTTGCGGCGCTTCGACGCAGAACACGACGAACTGCGCGACGGCGTGGATCTGTTGCGCGACGCCGCCGACCGGTTGGCCGCCGCGGCCGATCAGCCGGCCCTGGCGGCGATCGGCCGCGCCCACGCCGTGCTCACCGAGCGGATCATCCCGCACGAGCGCGCCGAGGAGACGCAGCTCTATCCCGCCCTGGCCCACCCGCTGGGCACCAGCGAAGCGACCGCCCCGATGAGCCGCACCCACGCGGAAATCCAACGACTCTGCGACCGGATCGGCGCCCACCTGGCCTTGGCCCAAAGCAGCGCAGCGATCGGCCCCGATCAGGTCGACGACCTGCTCGCGTGCCTCTACGGGCTGCATGCCCTGCTACGCCTGCATTTCCTGCAGGAGGAGGAAAGCTACTTCACCCTGGCCGGGGACGAACCCGGCCCGCCAAAGCCGGATGGCCGCCAGGCCTTGGCGCACAAGCTATCCCGCTGACGGCGGTCGTTTCATGACCGTGCCGGGAAGCTCCGCGCCGTATTCGATGTCGTTGTAGTCGCGCCCGTCGCCCCCACGACTTCCCTTGCCGCCCAGCGGCGGCCGCACCGGTGCCATCGGAATCGCCGGCGGCTGCGACGCCCCCGGCGGAAGGGCGGACACCGCCGAGGCGAGCTGCACCGGCGGCTGCGAGCCCGGCAGCATCCCCACCACCGCGGGCGGCATGCTCAGCTTGCCCACCAACACGGAAACACCCATCGCCCCCCGAGGCGCCAGCGTCCCGGCGCCGAGTGCGTTCGCGAAGCTTGCCTCGGCCGACGCCAACGCCGCCGAACCCTCCGACATGCCCAGGCCGATGTCGGCGCCAACACCGTGAAGTGCGTGGGCCGCATGGAGTTGCGCGGTGTAGCTGAGCAGGTTGAAGGGAAATCCGCTGGCGGCGATGACTTGACTGCTCCACGTGCTGGCGAAACCGAACCAGCCCTTGTTGGGGTCGAAGGAAGTGGTCTGCGCCGCCAACGAGAGAGCGGCCACGGTACGGGTGGTGCCGGCGGCAGCGGGCACCATCGTGGCCTGGGTGGCTATGCCCGTCGGGTTGGCAACCGGTGGGGGTGAGGCGAATTGAGACAGCTTGACGGCGTTCAGTGAGGTGGCGCCGTAGCGATACATCGCCGTGGAGTTGTTCACCCACATGGCGTTGTATTCGGCTTCGGTTTCGGCGATGGCCGGAGCGTTGATCCCGAAGAAGTTGGTGGCCAGCAACAGCGCCAACCGCGCCCGGTTGGCGGCGACCACGGAGGGATGCACCACCGTCCAGTGCGTCAATTCGAATGCGGCCGTGACGGTTTCAACCGATACGGCGACTTCCTGGCATTGCGCGGCGGTGGTGCGCAGCCAGGCGAGGTAGGGCTCGAACGCCTGGGCCATCGCCGTCGACGAGGGACCGGTCCAGGTCCCGGCCAGCGACGCCAGCTCCGCGGCATAGCTGCTTGCGGCTTCCTCCAATTCGGCGCTCAGCTCCTGCCAGGCGCCGGCGGCGTCGATCATTGACCAGGCACCGGGTCCAGAGTGGATCAGCGCCGAAGTGATCTCGGGCGGCAGCAGCCCAAAATCGATCACGTTTCGCCCAACGAGATAGCAGGAACGGGGGACGCGTGAACCGCCGCGCTTGCGCGACAAGGCATTTGCGCCGCGATTGACCTATCCGGCGGCGAGATTCGGCTTCCGGAGTGGTGAGGGACCGTCATCGGCTCTCATCCCCCGCTTGGCGGTCGTTGTATCACCTTCTTCGGGAGTTCCGCCCCGTAGTCAAGGTCCTCGAACTTCTGCTGCTTCCGTTTGCGCCAACCGCTGCCCGCCGAGTTGGCCGCCGGCGCCATCATCGGCATCACCGGCATCCCGGTCAGCGCGGCGTCGGCCGGCAGGGGCGACGCCGCGGATGCGAGTTGCACCGGCGTTTGCGTCGCGGGCAGCAGCCCCACCACCGCGGGCGGCGCGGTCAGTTTGCCCAGCGAAACCCCGACACCCATCGCCGCCGCGGGTGCGCCCCCCGGCGCGGCTTGTAGGGCGCTGGCCAGTCTGGTCACCGACGACGCCAACGCCCTCTCGCCCTCCGAGAGCCCCAGGCCGATGTCGCTGCCCACGCCTTGCAGCGCCTGGGCCGAGCTGTTCTGCGCCAGGTAGCTGAGCAGGTTGATGGGGAACCCGGACGACATGAACTGGTTCCCCCAGGTGTTCGCAAAGTTGAACCAACCGGCGTTGGGGTCGAAGCCGGCCGTATTGAGCGCGTTGAGCGTCGAACTCACGCTCGAGGCGGTCGGACTGAGCGCGGCGTTACTGATCAGCGAGTTGGCTTGGTTGGCCGTCCCAGTCGGGTTGGTGATGGACAGCGGCGAATTGAATTGCGACAGCGACGTGGTCGCTTGTGACGACGCCGCCTGGTACCGGGTCATCGCCGCCGAATTGTTCGCCCACATGGTCTGGTATTCGTCCTGGGCCGCGGCGATCGCCGCCGTGTTCTGCCCGAACCGGTTGGTGGCCAGCAGTTGCGCGAGCAGCGTCCGGTTGGCGGCCACCACTGCGGGAGGGACCACCGCCGCGCGGACGGCGGTGAACGCCACCGCGGCGGACTCTGCCGAGGTGGCCATTTGCTGGGCCTGCTGCGCGGTCTCGCGCAGCCAGATGAGGTAGGGCTGCACGGCCTGCAGCATCGCCATCGAGGACGGGCCGTCCCACGACTCGATCAACGACGACAACACGGACGCATACACGGCGACCGAGTTCTCCAACTCGACGCCCAGACTCTGCCACGCACCGGCAGCCTCGATCAGCGAAGCCGCTCCAGGGCCGGAGTGGATAAGCGTCGAGGTCACCTCGGGCGGCGCGAATAAGTCCATCACATCTCACATTGTCTACGCCGGGTACGCGGCCGGAAAATTTCGTTTACCAGGATGCAAAGAGACCGGAAACATTACGCATTGCCCCCCCAGGGTGCCGCCAAGTTCCTTCCCCGTCGAGTCCCGGTTGTGACGAACGATATACCCGTGACGTTAGGGTGACCAAAGTATTTACCGGTTTCGGCGCCTCGAAGATAGCAGGCGGCGCCGGCCCAGAGATGCTCCAGACCTGGAAAATGCCACTACAGGCCGGGCAAGCAGATGGGGGCTCCGTAGCAGGGGGGCGGGCCTAGCGGGCGCCGTGGAGCGTCTCCCTCCCACACGAACTGGCCGACGTTGCCCATGCCCCCGACGGGGACCCAGTACCAGTGGTGGCAGACGCCCATGTCCCAGCGGACATCTGGCATGGGCAACGGTTGGCCCGGGCACCAGTCGTGCGGGACCGTGAAGTTGTCTAGGGGCACTGGGCGGTTGAATTGCGGCGCAAAACTGCGCTCCGCCTGGGCGGTGCCCGCGGCCAGCCCCATAACGGCCACCGCCACGCCGCCTGACAGCAGCGCCCCGGTGATGACCTTCCTGACCTTGTGATCGTGCGACATTGCCTCGCGCCTTTCCTCGACGCTGTGATGCTGGGGCTCAGTATCCGCTCGCACCGGCCCCCTCACATGGGAAGTGGACTACGCGAATCAGCAGACAACGAACGGTTCGCTACCGATCCCAGAAACGCCTTCACCAACCCGTTCCACGGAGGGGTTCCGGCTCAGCCGTCGATGTGCGTCGGAGGGTCGGCGAAGGCGAGGTCCGCAGGGCGGTGGTCGGGACCCATCACATCGCAGTGCTTGTCGGGCACCAGGTAGGAACTGGCGCCATTGGGAACCAAGCGGGTAATTGCCACGCAACGTTGCCAGGTGCCGTCAGGCTGAACGGGTCCATCGCACTTGCTGAGAACGGGTCCTCCGTACTGGCAGCCGGCGCCGGCCGGCGGCGCCGAGTCGATCAGCCCTGCGGCCATCAGCAGGGCAGCCAATCCTCCGACGATGCCGCGCTTCATGGTCGCCTCCCGTCACATCGCCGCTGGGGCGTTGCCGAGTGCCTGGGATGGCAAATGCCGTCGACAGCCCGGCCAGCAACCAATGACGCTACCGCTTATGTCACTGGTTTTCGCAGCCTTTGAGGTCGTGATCCGAAACGAATTCGCGGCGCGCGCCCGTCACCGGATCGTCGAACTCGATGCGCTGCGCCAGCAGCCGCAGCGGCGTGCCGAAGTCATCGGGCGGCACATCAATAATGTTGGGGTACAACGGATCACCGTCGATCGGCACCCCCAGTGCGGCCATGTGCACGCGCAGCTGGTGGGTGCGGCCGGTGCGCGGGGTCAGCCGGTACAGGCCGTCCGGGGAGAGAAGTTCCACCAGCGTCTCCGCGTTGGGCGCACCCGGTTCGCAGACGGCCTGTAAAACGCCCCGCCGCTTGACGATCCGGCTGCGCACCACGCGGGGCAACACCAGGGCCGGATCCACGGCGGCGCGCGCCAGGTACGTCTTGCGGACCAACCCACGGGCGAACAGCGTCTGGTATGCGCCGCGCACCTCGCGGCGCGTAGTGAACAGCAGCACCCCGGCAGTCAGCCGGTCAAGCCGATGGGCCGGGCTCAGCTCCGGCAGACCCAGTTCCCGGCGCAGCCGCACCAGCGCGGTCTGCGCCACGTGCCGCCCGCGGGGCATGGTGGCCAGAAAGTGCGGCTTGTCGACGACCACGATGTCCGCGTCGCGATGAAGCACCGGGATGTCAAAAGGGACGGGCACCTCTTCGGGCAGTTCGCGGTAGAGGTAGACGCTGGCACCGGCGGCCAGCACGGTCGCCTCGTCGACCACCGCTCCGCCGGCGTCGACCACCTCCCCGGCCAGCACCTTCAACCGCGCCGACGCGCCGAACCGGGCGGTGAGCTCAGCCAGGACCGGTCCGCCACGCAGCCGCACCCGCGCCGGGCCGAGCCCGTCTCGCACCGGGAGTGGGGCCGGCCTCAATTGAGCGGTACCGGCTCGAGGATCTCGGCGCGCGCCTCCGGGGCGCTCGCCCGCAACTCGTCGGCCGACACGTCGTCGGGCTGGGCCTGCGACAGGATCTCGGCCTCCACGCGCGCACAGTAGTTAGCCACCTCACGCTCGACGTCCGCCGCGGTCCAACCCAGCACCGGGGCGACCACGTCGGCAACCTCGCGGGCGCAGTCGACGCCGCGGTGCGAGTACTCGATGGAGATGCGCATCCGGCGGGCCAGGATGTCCTCCAGATGCAGCGCGCCCTCGGCGGTGACGGCGTACAGGGCCTCCACCTTCAGGTAGCCCGGCGCCTCCTTGATCGGGCTGAGCAGGTCGGCGTTTCCGGCCGCCAGGCCGAGCACGTCGCCGATCAGCGAACCGTAGCGGTCCAGCAGATGACGCACCCGGTACGGATGCAAACCCTGCAGCGCCGCAACGTGTTCGGCCTGATTGACCAGCGCGAAGTAACCGTCGGCGCCCAGCAGGCTGACCTTTTCGGTGATCGACGGCGCCACCCGGGCCGGGACGAACTGGGCCGCGGCGTCGATCGCGTCGGCGGCCATCACCCGATAGGTGGTGTACTTGCCGCCGGCGATGGCCACCAGGCCCGGCGCGGGCACCGCCACGGCGTGCTCCCGCGACAGCTTGGAGGTCTCCTCGCTCTCCCCGGCCAGCAGCGGCCGCAGCCCGGCGTACACGCCGTCGATGTCGGCGTGCGTGAGCGGGATGGCGAGCACGGTGTTGACCGTCTGCAGGATGTAGTCGATGTCGGCCTTGGTGGCCGCGGGGTGGGCCAGGTCCAGGTTCCAGTCGGTGTCGGTGGTGCCGATGATCCAGTGGGTGCCCCACGGGATGACGAACATCACCGATTTCTCGGTGCGCAGGATGATGGCGACGTCGCTGACGATGCGGTCGCGCGGCACCACCACGTGCACGCCCTTGGACGCGCGCACCTGAAATCGCCCGCGCTGCTTCGACAGCGCCTGAATCTCGTCGGTCCACACCCCGGTGGCATTGACGACGACGTGGCCGCGAACTTCGGTGACGGCGCCGTTCTCGGAGTCGCGGACCCGCACGCCGGTCACCCGGTCGCCCTCGCGCAGCATCGCCACCACCTGGGTGGACGTCCGCACCACCGCGCCGTAGTGGGCGGCGGTGCGGGCGACGGTCATGGTGTGCCGGGCGTCGTCGACGACGGTGTCGTAGTAGCGGATGCCGCCGATCAACGCGCTGCGCTTAAGGCCCGGGCTCAACCGCAATGCACCCGCCCGGGTCAGATGCTTTTGCGCGGGAACGGATTTGGCACCGCCCATCCGGTCGTAAAGGAAGATGCCCGCGGCGATGTAGGGACGCTCCCACACTCGATTGGTAAGTGGAAACAAGAACGGCATCGGCTTGACCAGATGCGGCGCCAGGGTGGTCAGCGACAGCTCCCGCTCGTAGAGCGCCTCGCGCACCAGCCCGAATTCCAGCTGCTCGAGATAGCGCAACCCGCCGTGGAACATCTTCGACGAGCGGCTCGACGTGCCCGACGCGAAATCGCGCGCCTCGACCAGCGCCACCTTGAGCCCGCGGGTGGCGGCGTCCAGCGCGCAGCCGGAGCCCACCACGCCGCCGCCGATGACGACGACGTCGAACTGCTCGGCGCCGAGCCGCTCCCACGCCAACGCGCGCTGCTGAGGTCCCAACGTGGAAGCCGCCCAGGTCTGTGCGCTTTCGGGCGCCTGGATGGGGTTGCTCACGGCAGAGGACTCCTCACCGGGAAACTCCTGTCGGTTACTCGCCAGTAGGACGATGTCGAACCAAGGCTAGTCCAGATCGTCGTGTGCCATCAGCCGACGAGCGGCCTCGGTGATCGAGCCGGACAACGACGGGTAAACGGCGAGCGTCTGGGCCAGCTCGGTGACGGTGATGCGGTTTTGGACGGCCACGGCGATCGGCAGGATCAGTTCGGAGGCGATCGGGGCCACCACCACGCCGCCGATGACCACGCCGGTGGATTTGCGGCAGAACATCTTCACGAAACCCTGTCGCAGCCCGGACATCTTGGCCCGTGCGTTGGTTCGCAGCGGGAGCATGATCGTGCGGGCCGACACCGAACCGTCGTCGATCATCGTTTGCGGTACGCCAACGGCCGCGATCTCGGGCCTGGTGAACACGGTCGCCGCCACCGTCCGCAACCGGATCGGGCTGACGCCCTCGCCCAGCGCGTGATACATCGCGATCCGCCCCTGCATGGCGGCCACCGAGGCCAGCGGCAACAGGCCGGTGCAGTCACCGGCGGCGTAGATGCCGGCCACCGAGGTCCGCGACACCCGGTCCACGGTCAGATAGCCGCCGCGGCCCAGCTCGATGCCGACCCGATCCAGGCCGAGCCCGCCGGTGTTGGGGACCGACCCGATGGTCATCAGGGCATGGCTGCCCTCGACGGTGCGCCCGTCGGCCAGGGTGACCAGCACGCCGTCGTCGGTGCGGGTGACGGACTGGGCGCGGGCGTTCTTGACCAACTCGACGCCGCGCTCGGAGAACGCCTCTTCCAGCACCAACGCGGCGTCGGCGTCCTCGTAGGGCAGCACCCGGTCCCGGCTGGCGACCACGGTCACCGGCACGCCCAGCTCGGTGTAGGCGTGCACGAACTCGGCGCCGGTGACGCCCGACCCGACCACGATGAGGTGTTCGGGCAGCGCCTCCAGGTTGTACAGCTGCCGCCAGGTCAGGATGCGCTCGCCGTCGGGCTGGGCCGACGGCAGGACCCGCGGGCTGGCGCCGGTCGCAATCAGCACGACGTCGGCCTCGTACTCGCCGGTGGTGCCGTCTGCGGCGGTCGCTTTGATGCGGTGACAGGCCAGCCCGGGCGTGGGGTCGATCAGCTCACCGTGACCGGCGACCACGTGCACGCCCATGCTGAGCAGCTGTTCGGTGATATCGGCCGACTGCTCTGTGGCGAGTTGCTTCACTCGGGCATGGATCCGCGGCAGCGAGATCTTGGCGTCGTCGATGTCGATGTCGAACCCCAGCCGCGGCGCCCGGCGCAACTCGGTCCGCAGCCAGGTCGAGGCGATGAACGTCTTGGACGGCACGCAGTCGTCCAGCACCGCCGCGCCGCCGATGCCGTCGGAGTCGATGACGGTGACGTGTGTGGTGTCGGGGTGCGAGGTGGCGGCCACCAGCGCGGCTTCGTAACCGGCCGGGCCTCCACCGAGGATCACGATGCGGGTCGCCACAGCCCCCAACCTAGCCGGGGTGGGCGGCACCATGCAGCACGGCGAAAGCCTCGGAAGCAGACCGCTCGTGCGTGTGACGTCTAAGATTTCCCCGTGCCGCTCTACGCCGCCTACGGGTCGAACATGGATCCTGAGCAGATGCTCAAGCGCGCACCCCATTCGCCGATGGCCGGAACGGGCTGGCTGCACGGCTGGCGCTTGACGTTCGGGGGCGAGGACATCGGCTGGGAAGGCGCGCTGGCCACCGTCGTCGAAGATCCGAATTCCAAGGTGTTCGTCGTCCTGTACGACATGACCCCGGCCGACGAGAACAACCTCGACCGGTGGGAGGGCTCGGAGTTCGGGGTCCACAAGAAGATCCGGTGCCGGGTGGAGCGCATCTCGTCGGACACCAGCACCGACCCCGTGCTGGCGTGGCTGTACGTGCTCGACGCCTGGGAGGGCGGCCTGCCGTCGGCGCGGTATCTGGGCGTGATGGCCGATGCGGCCGAAATCGCCGGAGCACCAAGCGATTACGTGCACAACCTACGGACTCGACCGGCCCACAACGTCGGTCCGGGAACCGGCTCCTAGGGCTTCCCCGCGAGCGGTACGGGCGCTACGGCAACGAGAACGCGGCCGACTGCTCGACGATGTTGACCATCACGCGCAGCCCGATCGCCAACGCCCGCTCGTCGAGGTCGAACGTCGGCTGGTGTAGATCCAGCTGCGGCCCCTGGCCCGGCCAGACGCCCAAGCGCGCCATCGCGCCGGGAATCTCCTCGAGGTACCAGGAGAAGTCCTCGCCCCCGCCGGACTGGCGGGTATCGGCCAGCGCGTCGGGGCCGATGGCCTCGATCGCGTGGGTGAGGATGCGCGTCGAAACGTCCTCGTTGACCACCGGCGGCACACCGCGCCGGTACTGCAGCGTGTGGTCGATGTCCAGCGGGGCCAGCAGCGCCGACACCGTCTCGCGGATGATCTCCTCGAGGCCCACCCAGGTCTGGCGGCTCGCGGTGCGGACCGTGCCGCCCAGCACCCCGCTCTGCGGAATGGCGTTGGCGGCCACCCCCGCGTTCACCGCGCCCCACACCAGCACGGTGCCATTGCGCGGGTCGATGCGGCGGGACAGCACACCGGGCAGCCCGGTGATCAGCGTGCCGAGCCCGTAGACCAAGTCGGCGGTCAGGTGTGGACGGGACGTGTGCCCGCCCGGGGAATGCAGCGTGATCTCGATCTGGTCGGCCGCCGACGTGATGGGGCCGTGCCGGACCGCGATCTGGCCGACCTCGAGCCGGGGGTCGCAGTGCAGGGCGAAGATCCGCGACACCCCGGTGATCGCGCCCGCGGCGATGGCGTCGATCGCGCCGCCGGGCATCAGCTCCTCGGCGGCCTGGAAGATCAGCCGCACCCCGACCGGCAGCTCCGGCACCGACGCCAGCGTCAGCGCGGTGCCGAGCAGGATCGCCGTGTGGGCGTCATGCCCGCAGGCGTGCGCGACGTTGGGCATGGTCGAGGTGTAGGGCGCGCCAGTCCGCTCGGCCATGGGCAGCGCGTCCATGTCGGCCCGCAGCGCGATCCGCGGCACGTGTTCGGGGCCGAGATCGCAGACCAGTCCGGTGCCGCCGGGCAGCACCTTGGGGTTGAGCCCCGCGTCGGCCAACCGCTCCGCGACGAACTGGGTGGTGGCGTACTCCTGCCGACCCAGCTCCGGGTAGCGGTGGATGTGCCGGCGCCACTCGACCAGGTCTTCGTGGTGTGCGGCCAGCCAGGAGGTGGCGGCGTCGGCGAGGCTCATGCGTGCGCCCCGCGGTGTCTGAGCTCTTGGGCCGCCAGCACGCGGTCGCGTTCGGCGGGCGTCTGGGCCAGCTGAACCACCGTGCGGGCCAGCATGATTGCGCCCTCGGTGACGGCGCGGTCCCCGCTGGGACTGGCGGCGGCGGCGGTGAACGCGCGCTGGTGCACCGTGGCGCCGCCGGCGTCGACCCCGACGATCGGATGGATCCCCGGCAGCACCTGGGTCACGTTGCCCATGTCGGTGCTGCCCATGGGCAACGTCGCTTCGAACTCGCGAGCCACCGGGTCGCGCCCGAGCCGGCGCATCTCCTCGCGGAAGGCGTCGGCCAACCATTCGTCGGGCGTGAGTTCGTCGTAAGCGGGTGCCGGATTGTCGATTTCGTATTCGCAGCCGGTGGCCAGCGCACCAGCGGCGAAGCACGCGTACATCCTGCCCTCCAGCTGTTTCAGCGAATCCGACTCGTATGCCCGCATCGCATACTGCAGCGTCGCGTGCCCGGGGATGACGTTGACCGCCTGCCCGCCGTCGGTGACGATCCCGTGCATCAGTTGGCCCGGGGCCAGTTGCTGCCGCAACAGCCCGACGGCCACTTGCGCGACGGTCACGGCGTCGGCGGCATTGATCCCCTGATGCGGCGCGACGGCAGCATGGGATTCCTTGCCACGGTAGTGCACCGTCGCTTCCGACAGTGCCAGCGAGCGGGCCGCGGCGATGTCGGCGGGGCCGGGATGCAGCATCACGGCCGCCGCGATGTCGTCGAACACCCCGGCCTTGAGCAGTAGCGCCTTGCCGCCGCCCGCCTCCTCGGCCGGGGTACCGATCAGTGCCACCCGCAGGCCCAGCTCGTCGGCGACCTCGGCCAGCGCCAGCGCGGTGCCCACCGCCGACGCGGCGATGATGTTGTGGCCACAGGCGTGCCCGATCTCGGGCAGCGCGTCGTACTCGGCGCATACCCCTACGGTCAGCGGCCCGCTGCCGAAGTCGGCGCGAAAGGCGGTGTCCAGGCCCCCGGCGGACGCGGTGATCTCGAAACCGCGTTCGGCGACCAGCGCCTGGGCCTTGGCGCAGCTGCGATGCTCGCCGAACGCCAGCTCGGGCTCGGCGTGGATGGCGTGGGACAGCTCAACGAGTTCGGAGCCACGTCGCCGCACGACATCCTCGACGTTGTCCAATGCGGTGGTGGGCATTCTCGCAGTATCCCACCGCAGCCTTGGGGCTGGGCTACACCAGTCCGGCGATGAATCCCGCCGCCTGTCCGGGGTAGGGCGGCACACCGTAATCGTGGTGGGCATCCCGGTCCCGACCGCCGACGACGCACACCGGGTCACCGGCACCGCAGATGTCGATGGCGCGGCCGGCGAACTGACCCGTCGTCGAAAGGGGCGTGTTGAAGCGGTTGCCGGGATTGCCGAAAACCGCAACCGCCGCAACCTTGTTGGCCAGGCCCGGGTCGAGCGCCGGAGCCGATCCGAAGTTGCCGATGCGCTCGCCCAGCGGCGGCACCCCGGCCAGCATCGAAACCGCGGCGGCGCCCTGCGAGAAGCCGCCGAGGACCAGCTTCGTAGCCGGGCACTGGTCGGCCATCTGGGCAATGTGGTCGCGCGCGTCGTTGGCGGCGTCGGCGGTTTGCAGGAAGTTGTAGCTGGCCGGATAGTTCACCGCGTACGCGTCGACGCTGCGCGAGCCGAGGTCGGGCCGCAGGGCGGCAAGCAGCGCATCCCCGGCGACCCCCAGGCCGGGCGGCTCGGCAGTGCCGCGGGCAAAGATGAGTTGAACGTCGGGACATCCGTCGGCCCGCGCCGGCGCCACCGGACCGCTGGCGATCCAAAGCACCGACACCGCAACGGCGACGGCCAGGCCGACAACCGGCCAGCTACGAAGAATCATGCGGCAAATCTTCACATATTCCGGCGCGCCTCGTCGCAGGGCTAAGGTCGATGGCTGTGGCCGAACCCCTGCCCGACCCCGGCGAACTGGCGCGGCGGGCGGCACAGGCCATCGGCGAGCGCACCGGCGTACCCGAGCATGACGTCGCCATCGTGCTCGGATCGGGATGGCGCCCGGCGGCCGACGCGCTCGGCTCCCCGACCGCCGTGCTGCCCCAGGCCGACGTGCCCGGCTTCGCCCCGCCGACCGCCGTCGGGCATACCGGCGAGCTGATGTCGACACGCATCGGCGAGCACCGGGTGCTGGTGCTGGTCGGTCGAATACACGCCTACGAGGGCCACGACCTGTGCCACGTGGTGCACCCGGTGCGGGCGGCCTGCGCGGCGGGGGCGCGCATCGTCGTGCTCACCAATGCGGCCGGCGGGCTGCGGCCCGATATGACGGTCGGCCAGCCGGTGCTGATCAGCGACCACCTCAACCTGACCGCGCGTTCGCCGTTGCTCGGCCCGCAATTCGTGGACCTGACCGACGCCTACGCGCCGCGGCTGCGGGACCTCGCCCGCCAGGGCGACCCGGCCCTGACCGAGGGCGTCTACGCCGGCCTGCCGGGGCCGCACTACGAGACGCCGGCCGAGGTGCGCATGCTGCGGATGCTGGGCGCTGACCTGGTGGGCATGTCCACCGTGCACGAGACCATTGCGGCGCGGGCGGCCGGCGCCGAGGTGCTGGGGGTGTCGCTGGTGACCAACCTGGCCGCCGGGATCAGCGGCGAGCCGCTGAGCCACGCCGAGGTGCTCGCAGCCGGTGCCGCGTCGGCGAGCCGGATGGGTGCGCTACTGGCCGACGTCGTCGCCCGGT
Source organism: Mycobacterium nebraskense (assembly GCF_002102255.1). Classification (GTDB taxonomy): domain Bacteria; phylum Actinomycetota; class Actinomycetes; order Mycobacteriales; family Mycobacteriaceae; genus Mycobacterium; species Mycobacterium nebraskense. The sequence goes on along the minus strand of NZ_LQPH01000177.1, from coordinate 22,146 downwards.
TCTGATCAGATGACGCCCGAGGAGTGGATCGCGCACGATCCCGACCCGGCGACGGCCGCCGAGCTCGCCGCGTGCGGTCCCGACGAAATCGCCGCGCGCTTCGCCCACCCGCTCACGTTCGGCACCGCGGGCCTGCGCGGCCCGGTGCGCGGCGGGCCGGATGCCATGAACGTCGCGGTGGTGTCGCGCGCCACCTGGGCGGTGGCACAGGTGCTCAGCGGGCGCGGCCTGGCCGGCTCGACTGTGATCGTCGGGCGCGACTCCCGGCACGGCTCCGCCATTTTCGCCACCGTCACCGCCGAAGTACTTGCCGCTCAGGGTTTTTCGGTACAGCTACTGCCGGGATCGGTCCCCACGCCGGTCGTCGCGTTCGCCGTGCGCCACACCGGCGCCGCCGCGGGGATACAGATCACCGCGTCGCACAACCCGCCGACCGACAACGGCTACAAGGTCTACGCCGACGGCGGCATCCAGATCATCTCCCCCACCGACCGTGAGATCGAGGCCGCGATGGCCGCCGCTCCCCCGGCCGACGAAATAGGCCGGGCGCCCGTGGCGCCCGCTGTCACCGATCTGGTCGAGCGCTACATCGCGCGTGCCGCCGGCGTGCGGCGCGCCACCGGTTCGGTACGGGTGGCCCTGACACCGTTGCACGGGGTGGGCGGAGTCGTTGCCGTGGAAGCATTGCAGCGCGCCGGCTTCGGGCAGGTGCACACCGTAGGGGCCCAGTTCGCGCCGGACCCCGACTTCCCCACCGTCGCCTTCCCCAATCCCGAGGAGCCCGGCGCCGCGGACGCGCTGCTCGCCCTGGCCGCGGACGTCACGGCCGACGTCGCGATCGCGCTGGATCCCGACGCCGACCGATGCGCGGTCGGCATCCCCACCGGGTCGGGATGGCGGATGCTGTCCGGAGACGAAACCGGTTGGCTGCTGGGCGATTACATCTTGAGTCGGATCGCCGATCCCCGCGCGGCGGTGGTGGCCAGCACCGTGGTGTCGTCGCGGATGCTGGCGGCGATCGCGCGTCACCACGGAGCCACCCACGTCGAGACCCTCACCGGCTTCAAGTGGCTGGCGCGCGCCGACGCCAACGTGCCCGGCGGCACCCTGGTGTACGCCTACGAGGAGGCGATCGGGCACTGCGTCGACCCGGATGCCGTGCGCGACAAAGACGGCATCAGCGCCGCGGTGCTGGTGTGCGATCTGGTGGCCGCGCTGCGAGAGCGGGGCCGTTCGGTGTCCGATGCGCTCGACGAGCTCGCCCGGCGGCACGGTGTGCACGACGTCGCGGCGGTGTCGCGCCGTGTTGCCGACACTGCCGAAGCAGCCGAACTGATGCGGCGGCTGCGGGTGACGCCCCCGGAAACGCTGGCCGGGTTCACCGCGACCCGCACCGACATCACCGACGCGCTGATCTTCACCGGGGGTGTTGACGACACGTCGGTCAGGCTGGTGGTGCGGCCGTCCGGGACCGAGCCGAAGCTGAAGTGCTACATCGAGGTTCGCTGCGCGGTGACCGGCGGCCTGCCCGATGCCCGGCGGCGCGCCGGCGCGTTGCGCGACGAGCTGGTGGCCGAGGCGCAGAGCTGGTGAGCTAGCGGGGCCCGAATTGGCGGTCGCCCGCATCGCCGAGACCCGGCACGATATAGGCGTTCTCGTTGAGCCCGTCATCGACCGCCACGGTGAAAAGACGCGCTGCGGGCGCCGTTTTCTCAAGTGCGGCAACGCCTTCGGGCGCAGCCACCGCGCACAACACCGTGATATCGGTTGCGCCGCGCTCCAGCAGCAGGCCGACGGTGTGGCTCAACGACCCGCCCGTGGCCAGCATCGGATCCAAGACCAGCACCGGCAGGCCGGTCAGGTCGTCGGGCAGCGACTCGAAATACCCACTCGCCCGATGGGTTTCCTCGTTGCGGGCCACGCCGACGAATCCGACCCGGGCCTGCGGCAAGAGCGCAAGCGCCTGATCGACCATGCCCAACCCGGCCCGCAACACCGGCACCAGCAGGGGTGGCTTGGCCAGCCGCACACCCTGGGTCTCGGCCAGCGGTGTGCGGATCGGGAAGGTCTCTCGGGGCGCGTCGCGGGTGGCCTCGTAGACCAGCATCGCGGTCAGATCATGCAACGCCGCCCGGAAACCCTTGTTGTCGGTGCGTTCGTCGCGCATAGTCGTCAGCCGGGCCACCGCCAGCGGGTGATCGACAACGCGCACCTCCACGGTGTTCGACCCTATATAACGATCCGGCCGCATTTCGTTAACGCCCCGCTGAAACCGCCCGCGTCGGCGCCGCCGGCATGCCGCGTGCACCCATATGCTCCCGTAGTGCTGAGCGGATTCATGGGTTCAACAGGGCTGACGGGCAGAGCATTTCGAGTCCTTGGGGCGCTGGGCGCGGTGGCCTTGGTGGGGCTGGCGGCCAGCCCGCTGACTCCGCGGGTAGGCCTTGCGGCAGCGGCCATTCCGCAGCCCGCGCACATCGTGATCGTGGTGGAGGAGAACCGCTCCGAGGCCAACATCATCGGCAACAAGTCGGCGCCCTTCATCACCGCGCTGGCCGCGGGTGGCGCCAATATGGTCCAGTCGTTCGCCGAAACACACCCCAGCGAGCCGAATTACCTGGCGCTGTTCGCCGGCAACACGTTCGGGGTCACCACGGACCAGTGCCCGGTCAACGGCGGCGCCGCCCCCAATCTCGGTTCCGAATTGCTGGCCGCGGGCTACACGTTCGTCGGCTTCGCCGAAGGCCTGCCCGCGGTCGGCTCGCCGGCGTGCAGCGCCGGCAAGTACGCGCGCAAGCACGTGCCCTGGGCCAACTTCACCAACGTGCCACCGGCGAACTCGCTGCCGTTCTCGGCCTTCCCGATGGGCAACTACGCCAGCCTGCCCACCGTGTCGTTCGTCATCCCCAACAACGACAACAACATGCACGACGGCTCCATCGCGCAGGCGGACGCCTGGCTGAACCGGCAGCTGTCGGGCTACGCCAACTGGGCGGCGGCCAACAACAGCCTGCTGATCGTGACGTTCGACGAGGACGACAACGGGAGCCGCAACCAGATCCCCACGGTGTTCTACGGCGCGCACGTCCGGCCGGGCAATTACAGCGAACAGATCAATCACTACAACGTGCTCTCCACGATCGAGCAGATGTACGGGCTGCCCAAAACCGGCTACGCGGCCAGCGCGCCGCCCATCACCGATATCTGGGGCTAGGTACGACGGCCCGGCTCCTTGCTCGCGCCGTCCCGGCGCTCGCCGTCGCCGGGGTAGGTACGACGGCCCGGCTCCTTGCTCGCGCCGTCCCGGCGCTCGCCGTCGCCGGGCTAGCCGCGCCCGACGGCAGGCACCTTCCCCGGCCGTCGCTATTGTGTGCCGCATGGCTGCTGACCTCGTGCCCATCCGCCTGAGCCTGTCCGATGGTGACCGCTACACCGTGTGGGCGCCCCGCTGGCGCGACGCCGGCGACGAGTGGGAGGCGTTCCTGGGCAAGGACGAGGACCTGTACGTCTTCTCCTCCGTCGCCGACCTGGTCGCGTTCGTGCGCTCGGATACCGACAACGACCTGGTCGACCACCCGGCGTGGAAGGACCTGACCTCGGCGCACGCGCACAAGTTCGATCCGGCCGAGGACAAGCAGTTCGATCTGGTCGCGGTCGAGGAGCTGGTGTCGGAGAAGCCGACCGAGGAGTCGGTGACCGCGCTGGCGGGCGCGCTGGCGCTCGTCTCGTCCATCGGGTCGGTGTGCGAGCTGGCGGCGGTGTCCAAGTTCTTCAACGGCAACCCCACCCTGGGCACCGTGTCGGGCGGGATCGACCACTTCACCGGCAAGGCCGGCCTCAAACGCTGGAACGCGATCGGCGAGATCATCGGGCGCAGCTGGGACGACGTGCTCAGCGCGATCGACGGCATCGTCAGCACCCCCGAGGTCGACGCCAAGCTGTCGGCCAAGGCCGCCGACGAGCTGGCCGAAGAGCCCGAGGAAGAAGAGGCGGACGAGCCGGACGTCGAGGTCACCGAGGAAGAAGCCGATGCGGAGGCCGACGAGTCCGTGGAGACCGACGTCGAGGAAGTCGAGGAACCCCGCGCGACCGGCGACACCGTGATCCTGGGCAGCGACGAGGATTTCTGGCTGCAAGTCGGCATCGACCCGATTCGGATCATGACGAGTTCGGGCACCTTCTACACGCTGCGGTGCTACCTGGACGACCGCCCGATCTTCCTGGGCCGCAACGGGCGCATCAGCGTGTTCAGCTCCGAGCGGGCGCTGGCCCGCTACCTCGCCGACGAGCACGACCACGACCTGGCCGACTTGAGCACCTACGACGACATCCGCACCGCCGCCACCGACGGTTCGCTGGAGGTCAAGGTCACCGAGGACAACATCTACGTGCTCAGCGGGCTGGCCGACGACATCGCCGACGGGCCGGACGCCGTGGACCGCGACCAGCTGGACCTGGCCGTCGAGCTGCTCCGCGACATCGGCGACTATTCCGAGGAGGGCACGGTCGACAAGGCGCTCGAGACGGGCCGCCCCCTGGGCAAGCTGGTGGCCTACGTGCTCGAGCCCGGCTCGGTCGGCAAGCCCTCGGCCCCGTACGCCCCGGCGGTACGGGAATGGGAGAACCTGGAGCAATTCGTCGACGGGCGGCTCAGGCGCGAATAGCCCTGCGTTTGACGGGCCCCCGCGTCTCATCTTTACTGGCGGGTGTCGCTTCCCGGGATCGGCCCGTTACCGCTGTACGGCTTCCAACGCCCGGGCATGCTGTTGTTCGGCTTGCTCCCGCTGGCTCTGCTCGCGGTCTACATCCTGGTCCAGGCTCGCCGCCTGCGCCGGCTGCGCCGGTACACCGAGGCGAACGTGCCGCAGTCGCGGACGCGGCACCTTCCGATCGCCGTGTCGCTGCTCAGCCTGATCCTGTTGACCATCGCGCTGGCCACCCCCACCCACGACATGCGCATCCCGCGCAACCGGGCCGTCATCGTGCTCGTCATCGACATGTCGCAGTCCATGCGGGCCACCGACGTCCCGCCCAACCGGCTCAAGGCCGCCGAGGAGGCCGCCAGCCAGTTCGCCAGTCAGCTGACGCCGGGCATCAACCTCGGGCTGGTCGGCTTCGCGGGCACGCCGTACCTGCTGGTGCCGCCGACCCCGCAGCACCAGGCGACGATCGACGCGCTCAAGAAGCTCGACTTCGCCGACAGCACGGCCACCGGCGAGGCCATCTTCACCGCCCTGCACGCGGTGAGCGCCACCGCCATCAGCGGTGGCGACACCCCGCCGCCGGCCCGCATCGTGCTGCTCTCCGACGGCGGGGAGAACAAGCCGTCCAACCCCAGCGATCCGCATGACGGGGTCTACACCGCGGCACGACTGGCCCGGGACGAGGGGGTGCCCATCTCGACGATCTCGTTCGGCACCAAGACGGGTGAGATCGTGATGGACGGGCAGCGGGTCGCCGTCCCGGTCTCGACGGACCAGATGAAGATGGTCGCCAAGCTGTCCGGCGGGCAGTCCTACACCGCCAGCAACATCGCCGAGCTCAACAAGAGCTACAACGCCATCGAGAAGGACATCGGCTACCGCATCGTGCCGGGGCCGGGCAGCGCCGGATGGTTGCGCCTGGGCGTCCTCACCGCCTTGATCGCGACGGCGCTGGCGCTGTTGATCAACCGGCGGCTGCCGATCTGACCGCTCAGGCGGGCAGCCGGCGGTTCAGGAACAGGCCGGCCAGGATGGCGCCCGCCATGGCGACGGCACCCAGCAGCATCCAGGCCAGGCTGGCGTCGCCCTTGACGGTTTCGTAGCCGATCTGGCGCTGCAGGGTCGCGTAGACGTTCTTCAGCGACTCCAGGCTGTCGGCGTGGAACGACTGGCCGTCGGTGATCTCGCAGATCTTCTGCAGCGTCTGATCGTCGACGGGAACCGGGATGGTGGCGCCCTCGTACTCGACGGTGCCGTACGGCGTGCCGAAGGAGATCGTCGAGATCTGCACGCCCTCGGCCTTGGCCGCCCTGGCGGCGGTGAACGCGCCCTGCGGGGCGTTGGGGTCCAGCGGCACGTTCTCGGCGCCGTCGGACTCCAGCACGATGCGCGCCGGCGGCGGGCCGTCGCCGCCGCCCATCACCGAGCCGACCGTCGCTATGGCCTGCAGCGCGGTGAACAGGCCTTCACCCGTCGCGGTCTTGGGGGCCGGTTTCAGGTTGTCGATCGCCGCCTTCACCGCCGCGCGGTTGGTCGTCGGGGACACCAGTAGCGACGCGTTGGCCGCGAACTCCACCAGGCCCAGGTTGATGGCCGGCGTCAGCTCGTCGGCGAATTGCTTGCCGGCCACCTTGGCGGCGGTCAGCCGGTCGGGGGGGACGTCGGTGGAGGCCATGGACTCCGACACGTCGATGACCAGCATGACGACTGCGCGGTTGAGCGGGATCCGGACGTCAGACGTCGGCCCGGCCATCGCGGTGGTCAGCAACACCAGCGACGCGGCCAGCAGGATCGTCGGCACGTGCCGCCACCGGCTGGGATGCGCGGGCGCGACCCGCTCCAGCACCTCCATGTTGGCGAACCGCAGCACGCGGCGGCGGCGGGCGAACTGCTGCACGACGTAGATGCCCAGGACCAGCAGAACGACCAGCAGGACCAGGAAGAACCACGCGTTCTGGAAGCCGGTGACCGAGACGGGGCCCAGCAGGGGCAACTTCATGTCCAGCCACACTATTCGCCAAGTGTGGACCGTGCACGGCCCGCCGGGTCAGCCGGCGACGAGGTCGCGGCGCTGCGTGAACTTGATGTCGAGGCTGCGGAGGTGGGTCTGCAGCCCGGCGTCCTGGATCGGGATCAGGTGTGCGGGCTGGTCGGTCTCGTTGTAGTGGGCGTGCCACATGCCCGGCGGGGTGGTGAAGGCGCCGCCCGCCCGCCAGTCCACCCGGATGGGGTCGATGATGTCGCCTCGCTCGTCGAGGCGGGTGCCCAGCAGGGTGTAGCAGCCGCGGGCCGGCGCGTCGAGGATCAGGTCCAGGGCGACCGACTGGTGCCGGTGCGGGCGCTGCACCTGGTTCGGGGGCAGCACGCCGAACATGGCCCACAGCACGTGGGTGATGGTCAGCGTCTGCGCTTGGTTGGCGTTGGCCAGGAGCACGCTGACCCGGCTCTTGTCGTTGGCGCCCGGGCGCGACGCGATCTCCTCCAGCTTGGCCACCGCGTCCGAACGGCGGAATTTGGTCGCGCGGAACCGCGGGCGGGTGGCGTCGGCGCCCAGGTAGCGCATCAGCGGCTCGTCGTGCACCCAGTACATCGCCGTGTCGGCGGCCGCGTAGAACACTGAATGCATGCCCGCGGGCAGGGTCAGGAAGTCGCCCTTCTCCCACTGGACCAGCTGGCCGTTGACCGCCGCGAAGCCCCGCCCATAGAGCGCGTAATACAGCTGGGACGTGGCGTTGGGGCTGGTGTCGATCTGCTCGCCCGGGCGGATGCGCAGGAAGTTGGCCAGCAACGCGGGGCTGGTCGCCGCGCCGGTCTCGATACGCAGCTCCTTGGACAGATCCAGCGGGATCACACCGGTGGGCTGATCCGCGTAGACATCCGGATCGAACCGGGTAATCGGCACCTGCGCGACGTGTCCCGAACCGATGGGGTTGGCCGCCTTGGAGTACTCGAAGTACTCGGCGTCCTCGGCCCAGTCCTGAAAACGACCTTCGAACCCGTATTCGGCCACGTTGACCATCGGCGCGGGAATCGTCGGGTCCAGATTCGGGGTCAGGGCTTGTTCCGTGACGGGCATTTCGCGTCTCCTTCGAACTGCTCGAGCGCCTCTTGAGTGCATCTCATGTTTGTTTCGTATTTATCTTGTATCTCAGTTGCCAGGCTGTCAAGGCCGGGTTGGTGTACCGTCACCACACTGCTGGGATACGACTTAGCTACCAGGAAGGCTGCAGTGGCAACGAGTGAGCCGCGGCCGGGCACGGCCAAGGACCGCGCGCTGGATTACGTCAAGATGCAGGTGCTCTCCGGCGGATTCCCGGGCGGGGAGCTGATCAGCGAGGGCGACGTCGCCACGGCGCTGGGGATGTCGCGCACCCCGGTGCGCGAGGCGTTTCTGCGGCTGGAGGCCGAGGGCCTGCTGCGCCTGTACCCGCAGCGCGGCGCCCTGGTCGTTCCCGTTTCGCCCGACGAGGTCCGGTCGGTGATGGAGGCGCGGCTGGTTTTGGAGCAGTTCGCCGCGACCAAGGTGGTGGGCCGCGGGCCCGCCGCGTGCGCCGCGGTCTTCGAGCGACTGTCGGGTGAGCTGCAACGGCAGCGTGCCGCCGTCGACCGCACCGATTGGCCCGAGTTCCTCGATGCCGACCGCGCCTTCCACGCCATCACGCTGACCGAGTCGGGCAACGCCATTTTGTCGGGTTTCTATGGGTCACTGCGGGATCGGCAGATGAGGATGATCGGCGAATCGGCGCTGCGCGACCCCGACCGGGTGACGACGATCCTGCACGAGCACCGCGACATCGCCGAGGCGCTGCGCGACGGTGACCGCGAGCGAGCGCTGCGCGCGGTGCAGACCCATCTGGCGAGCACGGTGCGCGCCATCGGTCTGGCGGCGGACCTGATTTGAGTCCACGCGAATTGCGTTAGAAGTCGGTCGATTCGGGGAAGTCCGTCAAAGATGGTGCCCACCCCGGGCGCCGCTACGACAGGAGCTCGAAGTGATCACATCCATAATCCTCGCCATCGTCGTGGGGGCGATCATCGGTTTGGTCGCCCGTCTCGTGATGCCGGGAAAGCAGAACGTCGGCATGATCATGACCGTCGTGATCGGCGCCGTGGGCGGCTTGATCGGCTCGGCGGTGGCCAGCGCACTCGGATACCACAATGCCAACGGTGGGGTGGCGTGGATTCCGTTCTTCATCGGGGTGGGCGCCGCCATCGTGCTCATCGCCATCTACGAATCGCTGACCGGCCGTCGTACCGGCACCCGGCTGCCCCGTTAGCCACTTGGCCGAAAGCTGCGCCGCTCACCCGGTTTCGGGCGGGCGGTGTCAGCCTGCGATCAGGACCGCGTAGCGCGGCTTGATCACGTCGTCGATGATGGCCAGCCGCTCGTCGAACGGAAGGAACGCCGACTTCATCGCGTTGATGGTGAACCGCTCGAGGTCGCTCCAGCCGTAGCCGAAAGCCTCGACCAGGCGGCACATTTCGAGGCTCATCGTGGTATCACTCATCAGGCGGTTGTCGGTGTTGACGGTCACCCGAAACCGGGTGCGGGCCAGCAGGTCGAACGGATGGTCCGCGATGCTCTTCACGGCGCCCGTCTGCACGTTGGAGCTGGGGCACAGCTCCAGCGGAATTCGCTTGTCCCGCAGGATCGACGCCAGCCGGCCAAGTTGGACGCGGCCGTCGCCGAGGACGTCGATGTCGTCGACGATGCGCACCCCGTGGCCCAGGCGGTCAGCGCCGCAGAACGCGATCGCCTCGTGGATCGACGGCAGCCCGAACGCCTCGCCCGCGTGAATCGTGAAGCGCGCGTTGTGGTCTCGCATGTATTCGAAGGCGTCCAGATGCCGCGTCGGCGGGTTGCCAGCCTCGGCGCCGGCAATGTCGAAGCCCACAACTCCCTTGTCCCGGAACCGGATTGCCAGCTCGGCGATCTCCCGGGACACCGCGGCGTGCCGCATGGCGGTGACCAGCAGCCGCACCACGATCGGCCGGCCCGCGGCGGCGCAGGCTTTCTCGCCGTCCGCGAACCCGGCCAGCACCGCGTCCACGATCTGGTCGAAGGACAGCCGCCGGTCGATGTGCAGCTCGGGCGCGAATCGGATCTCGGCGTAGACAACCGAATCGGCGGCCAGGTCTTCCACGCACTCGTAGGCGACGCGATGCAGCGCGTCGGGTGTCTGCATCACCGCCACGGTGTGCGAGAACGGCTCCAGGTAGCGCTCGAGCGAGCCGCTGTGCGACTGGGTGCGAAACCAGGTGGCCAGCTCGTCGACGTCGGTGGTGGGTAGCCCGTCGTAGCCGATCTGGCCGGCGATGTCCACCACGGTGGACGGGCGCAGCCCCCCGTCGAGGTGATCGTGGAGCAGCGCCTTGGGCGCCTTCTTGATCTGCTCGAGGCCCAGTGGTGTGGTCACTTGACGATCCGATCGATGATCAGGGGCCGCGAAACCGGTGGGGTGTCGCCGACACTCCAGCCGCCGTCCAGCTCGGCCAGCGCGGCGCCGAAGCGCTCCGGAGTGTCGGTGTACAAGGTGAACAACGGCGCGCCGGGCGCAACCGGCTCGCCGGGGCGGCGGTGAATCCGGATGCCGGCGCCGGCCTGCACCCGCTCGCCCGGACGGGACCTGCCCGCACCGAGCCGCCAAGCCGCCAGCCCCACTGCCATCGCGTCGATATCGCCCATTGTGCCGCCCCGGGCGGCGGTCACGGTGTCGGAATGCGCACCGATCGGCAACGGAACCGACAAATCGCCGCCCTGCGCGGCGACGAGCCGGCGAAATCGGTCCATCGCGGTGCCGTCGCGCAACGTCTCGGCGGGGTCGCGGCCGTCGACCCCCGCCAGCTCGAGCATCTCTTCGGCCAGCCGCAGCGTCAGCTCGACCACGTCGGGCGGCCCGCCGCCGCCCAGCACGTCCAGCGACTCGGCGACCTCCAGTGCGTTGCCGACCGTCGCGCCCAGCGGGCGGTTCATGTCGGTCAACAGCGCGCGGGTGGGCACCCCGTACGCCTCTCCCAGCTCGACCATGGTGTGGGCCAGTTCGCGGCACCGCTCCGCGGAGCTCAGCAGCGCGCCCGAGCCGACCTTCACGTCGAGCACCAGCGCGCCCGTCCCCTCGGCCAGCTTCTTGCTCATCACCGAGCTGGCGATCAGCGGCAGCGACTCGACGGTGGCGGTGACGTCGCGGAGCGCGTACAGCTTGGCGTCGGCCCGCGCGAGCTCGCCGGCGGCGAAGATGGCCGCGCCGACATCGCGAAGTTGATCGCGCACCCGCCGGTTCGACAGCGCGGCGGTGAACCCGGCGATCGACTCGAGCTTGTCCAGGGTGCCGCCGGTGTGCCCGAGCCCCCGTCCCGACGCCTGGGGCACCGCCGCGCCGCAGGCCGCGACCACGGCCACCAGCGGCAGGGTGATCTTGTCCCCCACGCCGCCGGTGGAGTGCTTGTCCACGGTGGGCAACGGCAGGTCGCTGAAGTCCAGCCGTTCGCCGGACGCCAGCATCGCCGCGGTCCAGCTGGCGGTCTCGCCGCGGTCCATGCCGCGCAGAAAGATCGCCATCAGCAGCGCCGACATCTGTTCCTCGGCGACCCGGCCGTGGGTGTAGGCGTCGATGACCCACTCGATGGCGGCATCGGACAGCCGGCCCCCGTCGCGCTTGGTCCGGATCACCGTCGGCGCGTCGAATGCCGCGTCGAATGCGTAGTCGCTCAACGGGGTTCCCGTGGCAGGTCGGCGCCGAAGGCGTCGGGCAGTAGCTCGCCGAGGCGGCGGGGCCCGTCCGGATGGTCGATCAGCAGTTCGGGGCCACCGTGCTCCAGGAGCACCTGCCGGCATCGCCCACACGGCATCAGCGGGGCCCCCTGGCCGTCGACGCAGGCCAGCGCGATCAGCCGGCCGCCGCCGCTCGCGTATAGGGCGCACACCACACCGCATTCGGCGCAGAGACTAAGGCCATATGAGATGTTTTCCACATTGCAGCCGGTGACCACGCGGCCGTCGTCGACCAGCGCGGCGGCCCCCACCGGGAACCGCGAGTAGGGCGCATAGGCCCCCGCTGCAGCACTGATTGCCTTGTGGCGCAGTGCTTTCCAATCGACATCAGGCATACCCGACCCCGTTCAAAACCCCGTTCACCGATGGGCACGTACGACTGCCACCCTAGCGCTGACACGACACTTCGCTTGGCGGGCTGTTCGGCGCAGGCGGTCTCCCGGCCGGGTTAGGCTGAACTGCCCGGCTCGATGTCAGAAGGCGGTGAGGACTGGGTGACCACACAGGCGACAACCGCGGATCCGGCAACAGAATCTGCCCGCTCGCGCAAGCGGCGACCACCCCGAACCCTGTATCGGGGCGACCCGGGCATGTGGGCGTGGGTGTTGCACCGCATCAGCGGCGCGACGATCTTCTTCTTTCTGTTCGTCCACGTGCTGGACGCCGCGATGCTGCGGGTGAGCCCGCAGACCTACAACGCGGTGATCCACGACTACCAGACCCCGGTAGTCGGCCTGATGGAGTACGGGTTGGTGGCCGCGGTGCTCTTTCACGGGCTGAACGGGATCCGGGTCATCCTCATCGACTTCTGGTCCGAGGGCCCCCGCTACCAGAAGGTGATGTTCTGGATCGTCGGCATCGTCTTCCTGCTGCTCATGGTTCCGGCCGGCGTCGTCACGGGCATCCACATCTGGGAGCACCTCCGATGAGCTCCCCCGACCTGCAGCTCGGCCCAGGTCAGATAGCCCCGGTGCACCAGCGCAGCCACGACCGGCCGGCCAGCCTCGACAACCCGCGCTCGCCGCGGCGCCGGGCCGGCATCCCCAACTTCGAGAAGTTCGCGTGGCTGTTCATGCGGTTCTCCGGCGTCGCGCTGATCGTCCTGGCCGTCGGGCACCTGTTCATCATGCTGATGTGGGACAACGGCGTTTACCGCATCGACTTCAACTACGTGGCGCAGCGCTGGGCTTCGCCCTTCTGGCAGTTCTGGGATCTGGCGCTGCTCTGGCTGGCGCAGCTGCACGGCGGCAACGGCCTGCGCACCATCATCGACGACTACAGCCGCAAGGACAGCACCCGGTTCTGGCTCAACAGCCTGCTGCTGTTGTCGATGGGGTTCACGCTGGCGCTCGGCACCTATGTGCTGGTGACATTCGACCCGAATATCGGAGGCTGACCGGTGATCCAGCAACACCGATACGACGTCGTCATCGTCGGCGCCGGCGGTGCCGGCATGCGCGCGGCGGTGGAAGCCGGTCCGCGCGTCCGGACCGCGGTGTTGACCAAGCTGTACCCCACCCGCAGCCACACCGGCGCCGCCCAGGGCGGGATGTGCGCGGCGCTGGCCAACGTCGAGGACGACAACTGGGAATGGCACACCTTCGACACCGTCAAGGGCGGCGACTACCTCGCCGACCAGGACGCGGTGGAGATCATGTGCAAGGAAGCCATCGACGCGGTGCTCGACCTGGAGAAGATGGGGATGCCGTTCAACCGCACCCCCGAGGGCCGCATCGACCAGCGCCTGTTCGGCGGGCACACCCGCGAACACGGTAAGGCCCCGGTGCGCCGGGCGTGTTACGCGGCGGACCGCACCGGCCACATGATCCTGCAGACCCTCTACCAGAACTGCGTCAAGCACGACGTGCAGTTCTTCAACGAGTTCTACGCCCTGGACCTGGTTTTGACTCAGACCCCGAGCGGGCCGGTGGCCACCGGCGTGGTGGCCTACGAGCTGGCCACCGGCGACATCCACGTTTTCCACGCCAAGGCGGTGGTGATCGCCACCGGCGGTTCGGGCCGGATGTACAAGACGACGTCCAACGCGCACACGCTGACCGGCGACGGCATCGGCATCGTGTTCCGCAAGGGACTTCCGTTGGAGGACATGGAGTTTCATCAGTTTCATCCCACGGGCCTGGCCGGGCTGGGCATCTTGATCTCCGAAGCCGTGCGCGGCGAGGGCGGGCGGCTGCTCAACGGCGAGGGCGAGCGCTTCATGGAGCGCTACGCCCCGACGATCGTCGACCTGGCACCGCGCGACGTCGTCGCCCGATCGATGGTGCTGGAGGTGCTGGAGGGCCGCGGCGCCGGCCCGCAAAAGGACTACGTCTACATCGACGTGCGCCACCTCGGCGAGGACGTGCTAGAGGCCAAGCTGCCCGACATCACCGAGTTCGCCCGCACCTACCTGGGCGTCGACCCCGTGCACGAGCTGGTCCCGGTGTACCCGACGTGTCACTACGTGATGGGCGGCATCCCCACCACCGTCACCGGACAGGTGTTGCGGGACAACGTTTCCACCGTGCCGGGCCTGTATGCGGCCGGTGAGTGTGCGTGCGTGTCGGTGCACGGCGCCAACCGGCTGGGCACCAATTCGCTGTTGGACATCAACGTCTTCGGCCGCCGCGCCGGCATCGCCGCCGCGGATTACGCCGACGGGCACGACTTCATCGACATGCCGCCGAACCCGGCGGCGATGGTGGTGGGCTGGGTCGGCGACATCCTGTCCGAACAGGGCAACGAGCGGGTGGCCGACATCCGCGGCGCGCTGCAGCAGTCGATGGACAACAACGCCGCGGTGTTCCGCACCGAGGAGACGCTCAAGCAGGCGCTGACGGACATCCACGCGCTCAAGGAGCGCTACTCCCGAATCCGCGTGCACGACAAGGGGAAGCGCTTCAACAGCGACCTGCTGGAGGCCATCGAGCTGGGCTTCCTGCTGGAGCTGGCCGAGGTCACGGTGGTCGGCGCGCTGAACCGCAAGGAGTCCCGCGGCGGGCATGCCCGGGAGGACTACCCGAACCGCGACGACGTCAACTACATGCGCCACACCATGGCCTACAAGCAGGGCACCGACCTACTGAGCGACATCGCGCTGGACTTCAAGCCCGTCGCGCAGACCCGCTACGAACCGAAGGAACGGAAGTACTGATGTCCGACAGCATCGACGTCGAGGTGGACCGGGGACCGGCGCCGCCCTTGCCGCCCATCCCTGAGGGCGCGGTGATGGTGACCCTCAAGATCGCCCGGTTCAACCCCGACAACCCCGACGCTTTCGCGGAAACCGGTGGCTGGCAAAGCTTTCGGGTACCGTGCTTGCCCAGCGACCGGTTGCTCAACCTGCTGATCTACATCAAGAGCTACCTGGACGGGACGCTGACCTTCCGGCGCTCCTGCGCCCACGGGGTGTGCGGCTCGGACGCCATGCGCATCAACGGCGTCAACCGGCTGGCCTGCCAGGTGCTGATGCGCGACCTGCTGCCCGAGAAGAAGGGCAAGCAGCTCACCATCACGGTGGAACCGATCCGTGGCCTGCCGGTCGAAAAGGACCTGGTGGTCAACATGGAGCCGTTCTTCGACGCCTACCGCGCGGTCAAACCCTACCTGGTCACCAGCGGGAATCCGCCGACGCGGGAACGCATTCAGAGCCCCACCGACCGCGCCCGCTACGACGACACGACCAAGTGCATCCTGTGCGCGGCCTGCACCACCAGTTGCCCGGTGTTCTGGCACGAGGGCAGCTACTACGGCCCGGCGGCGATCGTCAACGCGCACCGCTTCATCTTCGACAGCCGCGACGAGGCCGCCGCCGAGCGCCTCGACATCCTCAACGAGGTGGACGGCGTGTGGCGATGCCGCACCACGTTCAACTGCACCGAGTGCTGCCCGCGTGGCATCCAGATCACCAAGGCGATCCAAGAGGTCAAGCGCGCGCTGATGTTCACGCGCTAGGGCGGTACAGCAACATCCGTCACACGAGTACCGCGCCGCCACCACCACAAGATCCTCGAACTCGATATCGCATGTGATATCGCTTTCGAAAGTCGGCTGATGGTCTCCGAAAGCCCGTCACACTTTCGCGCCCCGTCTCGTCTGCTGGGTATGACACAGAAAACCCGCATCGAGCCCCTGTCCCCCAAGCGCGCCGGGATGCTGACCCGCGCGATGTACCGGATCGCCAAGCGGCGCTACGGCCAGGTTCCCGAACCCTTCGCCGTGGCCGCCCACCATCGCAAGCTGATGGTCGCCGGGGCCGTGCACGAGACGATGATCGACCGGGCATCGAAGACGCTGCCGGTCAGCGTGCGTGAGCTGGCGGTGTTGTGGACCGCGCGCAGCATCGGCTGTTCCTGGTGCGTCGACTTCGGTTCCATGCTGCAGCGCCTGGACGGACTCGACATCGAGCGACTCAAAGAAATCGACAACTACGCCACCTCAACGGCATTCACCGACGACGAGCGCGCCGCGATCCGCTACGCCGACGCGATGACCACCGATCCGCACACCGTCACCGACGAGCAGGTCGCCGACCTGCGGGCCCGGTTCGGCGATGCCGGCGTGTTCGAGCTGACCTATCAGATCGGGGTGGAGAACATGCGGGCCCGGATGAACACCGCGCTGGGCATCACCGAACAGGGCTTCAATTCCGGGGACGCCTGCCGCATTCCGTGGGCCGACGAACGCGGCGATCGTCCCTTGCGGCGGACGTAGGGCCGCGCCGCCGGAAGGAACGTTCCCCCAATCGACGGACTCGCAGATCGTCCGATATGGGGAAGGACAACTCCTCCACCGTAGGAGCCAAATGGTGGAAAGACACCGCCCGAGCTGACGGGGGATAGTCGTCGTGTGCCCGAAAAGCGGACAACGCATCCAACGCGACCGGACTCGGAGATCGACATGGACCAACTGATTAGCCCGGCGTCGGATCAGTGGGCGCCGCAACGGCGGCTGGGTGTCGTGGATGGGCTGGGCCCCCATACCACCGCCCGGTTCTACGCGATGCTGTGCGAGAACCATCGGGCGCTGACGGGTGGTTCCTCTCCGGACGTGATGGTGCACAGCATCTCAGTGCAGCGGCGCCTTATGGAAGCGTTCTCGGCCGGCTCATTTCGACCCGGGCACCAGGAAGCGCTGCAGCATCTCGTGTCCCGGACATGTCGATCCCTCGCCGGAAGCGGCGCGGACGTGATCGCCGTCGCATGCAACGCCACCACCATCGACCCCGCGATAGTCGCGCCGACATGCATCGGGATGGTCGAAGCGACGTGTCGGACGCTGCGACGCCTAAACGTCCGCCGTGTCGGCCTTCTCGCGTCGAGCATCATGGTGTCGTCCGCGGCCTACGAGCGCGGCCTGGGCGAGGCGGGCATCACCGTCGTGGCACCGGCCCCACGCGATCAGGAGATCGTCGACCAGTTCATCGAGTTACAGCAATGGTCCCCGACTCGGGTCCCGGTCCCGGGAGAATTCCTTCGGGTCATCACCAAGCTCGGCGACGACGTGGATGCGCTGTTACTGGACTGCGCTGAGCTCCACGGCGTGGTCGACACCGAGATGGCAGGTAAACCTGTCATCGACAGCGTGCGCGCGCTCGTCGAGGAATCTTGTCGAGCGCTGCTGGATCCTGTCCCTGACACCACCGCGACGGCGGACGTCGTTCGATGCGTGGCCGCAGCGAATTCCGTTGCCGGGGCCCGACTGCCCAGCCGCTGGTCGCCATCGCGTTGGCGGCCCCGCCGGCCGCTGCGGTCAGCGTCCTTGGTGCCGCGGTGATTCGCGTCGTCATGCGACTCGGCCTCAGGACCGCCGCAGCGGAGAGCCGGTGAACTTGTCCGGGTTGGCGATATCCCATAGCGCGCAGACCTTTCCGTCGCGCACGGTGATCGCGAGAATCCGCGGCCGCATTTCCCAATGCCCGTCATCGCCGGGGCTGCCCGCCGTGTAGGCGCCCAATTCGCCATTGACCAGCCCTAGCTGGTTGGCCGTGAAGAAGGCCGGGCCGTAACGACGGGCCAGACCGAACATGAACCGGGCCACCTTGTCCGCCCCGTTGATGATGTGAACCGCCGTGGGCGCCTTGCCATTTGAATCGCCGGTGAAGACCACGTCCGGATGCAGCAGCGCCACCACGGCCTCCAGGTCGCCGGCGGACATGGCGGCCATCAACCGGCCGACCACTTCGTCGTGCGACGGATCGGGCTTTGGTGGCGGCTGCGCGGCGACCGCCTTGCGGGCCCGCGACGCCAGCTGCCGGGCGCCGGCCTCGCTGGTGCCCAGCACGTCGGCGATTTCGGCGAAGGGCACCGCGAACCCTTCGTGCAGCACGAACGCGACCCGCTGATCCGGCGACAACCGCTCCAGCACCACCATCGCCGCGAACCGGGCGTCCTCGCGGGCCACCACGGCGGACAGCGGATCCGCACGGTCGAGGCCGGTCACCACCGGCTCCGGTAGCCAGTTGCCGGTGTAGGTCTCGCGCCGGTGCGCGGCCGAGCGCAGCTTGTCCAGGCCGAGCCGGCTCACCACGGTGGTCAGCCAGGCCCGCAGGTCGGTGATCTCGGCATGCTGCCCGTCCCAGCGCAGCCACGCTTCCTGCACGATGTCCTCGGCGTCGGCCACCGTGCCGGTGAGCCGGTAGGCGACCGACATGAGATGCGGCCGCAGGGACTCGAATTCGCTGACCTGCTGCACTGAGGCGAGCCTAGCGCGGTGACGGCGAGCGCCGGAACGGCGCGAGTAAGGCGCCGGGCCATGAAAGCCAGCGCGCTACGCTCACGGTCAACATGACAGAACACCTGTGGCTGCACTTCGCCCGGCACGGCCCCGACATCACGCCGCCGATCATCGTCCGCGGCGACGGCGTGACCATCTTCGACGACCGCGGCAAGAGCTACCTCGACGCGCTGTCCGGGCTGTTCACGGTGCAGGTCGGCCACGGCCGCACCGAACTCGCTGAGGTCGCCGCGCGGCAGGCGAGCACGCTGGCCTACTTCCCGCTGTGGGGGTACGCCACCCCGACCGCGGTGGAACTCGCCGAGCGCCTCGCGCGCTACGCACCGGGCGACCTGAACCGGGTGTTCTTCACCACCGGTGGGACCGAGGCCGTCGAGACCGCGTGGAAACTGGCCAAGCAGTACTTCAAGCTGACCGGCAAACCCGGTAAGCACAAGGTGATTTCGCGGTCGATCGCCTACCACGGCACCACCCAGGGCGCCCTGGCCATTACGGGCCTGCCGTCGTACAAGGCGCCGTTCGAACCGGTGACGCCGGGCGGCTTCCGGGTGCCCAACACGAACTTCTACCGTGCGCCGGAGCCATTCGCCAACGACGCCAAGGCCTTCGGGCAATGGGCCGCCGACCGGATCGCCGAGGCGATCGAGTTCGAGGGTCCGGCGACCGTCGCCGCGGTGTTCCTGGAACCGGTGCAGAACGCGGGCGGCGCCATCCCCCCTCCGCCCGGCTATTTCGAACGGGTGCGCCGCATCTGCGACGAGTACGACGTGCTGCTGGTTTCCGACGAGGTGATCTGCGCCTTCGGCCGGATCGGGTCGATGTTCGCCTGCGAGGACTTCGGCTACGTGCCCGACATGATCACCTGCGCCAAGGGCCTGACGTCGGGCTACTCACCGCTGGGCGCGATGATCGCCAGCGAGAGGTTGTTCGAGCCGTTCAACGACGGCAAAACCGTGTTCCCGCACGGCTACACCTTTGGCGGCCATCCGGTGTCGACCGCCGTGGGGCTGGCCAACCTCGACATCTTCGAGCGCGAGGGGCTCAACGACCGCGTCAAGCAACACGCGTCCGCCTTCCGCGCCACCCTGGAGAAGCTGTACGACCTGCCCATCGTCGGGGACGTGCGCGGCGAGGGCTACTTCTACGGCATCGAACTGGTCAAGGACAAGGCGGCCAAGGAAACCTTCAGCGATGCCGAATGCGAACGACTGCTGCACGGCTACGTCTCGCCCGCGCTCTTCGCCGCCGGCCTCTATTGCCGCGCCGACGACCGCGGCGACCCCGTCATCCAGGTGGCGCCCCCGCTGATCAGCGGTCAGGCCGAGTTCGACACCATCGAATCCATCCTGCGCACCGTGCTCCGCGAGGTGTAGTCGCCCGCTGGCGAATGCCGGCAAACATAACGATTAGCTGAAATACAAGTTGCCGTTGCCCATCGGAGGTGTACGTTCGCCGCGATGGGCGCTCTCAGCCGAACCTCTTAAAGGAGCCGCGGCAGGGTGAAGACCGGACCGAAAGCCCTGATCTTCTGCCAGGTGGCATCCGCATGAGCCAAACAGAGGCCGGGCCGGCTTGCGACGCGCCGTTTCTGCCGCGGATGATCACCCGCTTTGCGGTGCCGATCGTCCTGTTATGGCTGGGGCTCACCGCGATCCTCAATATCGCCATCCCGCAGCTGGAAGTGGTCGGCAAAGCGCACTCGGTCTCGTTGAGCCCGAAAGACGCGGCTGCGGTTCAGGCGATCAAGCACGTGGGTCAGGTGTTCCATGAGTTTGATTCCAACGCCCGGGTGACGATCCTGCTGGAAGCCGACAAGCCACTGGGTAACGATGCGCACCGGTTCTACAACGAGCTGATGCGCAAGCTTTCGGCGGACACCCAGCACGTCGCGCACATCCAGGACTTCTGGAGTGATCCGCTGACCGCGGGGGGATCGCAAAGCCCGGACGACAAGGCCGCGTACGTCGTGGTGTACCTCGTCGGCAACAACGAAACGCAGGCATACAACTCGGTTCACGCCGTGCGGCATATCGTGAATGGCACACCGGCGCCGCGTGGGGTCAAGGCATATGTCACCGGTCCGTACGCGCTGATCGCCGATCAAACGGAGGCTGGAGACAAGAGCGTCGCCAAGGTCACCCTGATCACCAGCTCGGTGATCGCGGGGATGTTGCTCTTCATCTACCGATCCGTGGTCACCATGGTGCTCGTCCTGGCGATGGTCGGAATCGAGCTGGGGGCAATTCGCGGGGTCGTCGCGTTTCTGGCTTCTCACAACGTTTTCGGTCTTTCGACCTTCGCAACAAACTTGCTCACCCTGCTGGCCATTGCCGCCAGCACGGACTACGCGATATTCATGCTCGGCCGTTACCACGAGGCGCGCTATGCGGGCGAAGATCGGAAACCCGCGTTCTTCACCATGTTTCACGGGACCGCCCATGTGATTCTGGGCTCGGGCTTGACCATCGCCGGCGCCATGTATTGCCTGAGCCTTGCCCGACTGCCGTATTTCAAGACGCTCGGCGCTCCCTGTGCCACCGGCATGTTGGTTGCGGTCCTCGCCGCACTCACACTCGGGCCGGCCGTGCTGACCGTTGCCAGCTTCTTCAAGCTCTTGGACCCCAAACGAAGGCTGAACACTCGGCGGTGGCGGCGGGTGGGAACCGCAATCGTTCGCTGGCCCGGCCCGGTGCTCGCCGCAACGTGCGTGGTGGCGTCCATTGGCCTGCTGGCCCTGCCGAATTACAAGACAACTTACGATCTGCGCAAATTCATGTCCGCCAGCATGCCTTCCAACGTCGGGGACGCGGCCGCGGGTCGACACTTTTCGCAGGCCCGGCTGAACCCCGAGGTGCTGTTGATCGAATCCGATCACGACATGCGCGATCCGGTGGACATGCTGGTGTTGGACAAGGTGGCAAAAGCCATCTTTCACACCCCCGGCATCGCACAGGTGACATCAATGACCCGGCCGCTGGGAACGTCCATCAAACATACTTCGATTCCATACATCATCAGCATGCAGGGCGTGATGAATGCCGAGAACATGGAATTCATGAAGGACCGACTGAACGACATGGTGGTCCAAGAGCAGGCCATGGACGTGTCGATCGCCACGATGAAGCACATGTATGACCTGATGGGACAAATCGTCGACAATACCGTCGACATGGATCACCTCACCCATGACATGTCGGACATCACCGACTCAATAAGGGATCACCTTTCGGATCTCTCGGATTTCCTTCGACCGATCGGCAGCTATTTCTACTGGGAGAGACATTGTTTCGATATCCCTGCCTGCTGGGCGATTCGATCGGTATTCGATACGTTCGATAACGTCGATCAGCTGGCCGAGAAATTGAGGTTTCTTGCCAAGGATCTGGACGTCCTGATCCGACTCTTGCCCGAGATGCGCGCGCAGATGCTGCCGTTGATTTCGACGATGACCATCGTGCGAGACATGCTGGTGGTCTGGCACGGCACACTTGCGACTCTCGACAGGGAGCAGGACATGAACAACAAAGACCCCGGCGCCATGGGCCGGGTCTTTGACGCCGCCCAGGTCGATGATTCGTTCTATGTGCCCCAGGCGGCCTTTGACAATCCAGGTTTCAAGCGCGGCCTGAGGATGTTCTTGTCGCCAGATGGGAAGGCGGCCCGCTTCATCATCTCCCTTGAGGGAGATCCCGCGACGCCCGAGGGCATCGCTCGCGTCGAGCCGATCCAGCAGGCGGCAAGAGAGGCCATCAAGGGAACTCCGGTGCAGGGCGCCGCGATCTCCATGGGCGGCGTCGCCGCGACGTTCAGAGACCTACACCAGGGCGCCACATACGATCTGCTGATCGCCGGAGTGGCTGCGATCAGTCTCATTCTGATCATCATGATGATCGTCACCCGAAGCGTGATTGCCGCCGCGGTCATCGTCGGAACGGT
>NZ_LQPH01000176.1 GCF_002102255.1 Mycobacterium nebraskense | reverse complement strand
TCAGTGTCAGGGTGAGGTGCCGCTTGTTGCGGTGGTTGGATCCTGATCACCTGATGTTTGGCTCGTACCGTCGGTGCCGCCTTCGGGTTGGCGTGCATACGTTTTGTCGGCATCAGGTGTGAAGGACCGGCCGGCGTGACTTGATAGGAGCGTGGCATCCGCCCCCACTGAGGTTTGTCCGCCGACCGGCCCAACCGTCACCTCACAGTGAAGGAGGCAACCACCATGGTTGTTGTTGGAGCCGATGTACACAAGCGCACCCACACGTTTGTCGCGGTCGACGAGGTCGGGCGCAAGATCGGCGAGAAGGTCGTCAAAGCCGTGACCGCGGGCCATGGCGAGGCGGTGATGTGGGCTCGGGAGCGCTTCGGCGCCGATGTGGTGTGGGCGATCGAGGATTGCCGGCATCTGTCGGCCCGGTTGGAGCGTGACCTGATGGGCTTTGGTCAGTCGGTGGTGCGGGTGCCGCCGAAGCTGATGGCCCAAACTCGGGCTAGCGCGCGTACGCGGGGCAAGTCTGACCCGATCGATGCGCTTGCCGTTGCGCGGGGATTCTTGCGTGAACCCGATCTGCCGGTCGCCTCGCATGACGAGGTGTCACGTGAGTTGAAGTTATTAGTGGATCGCCGGGAAGTCCTTGTGGCGCAACGCACGGCGACGATTAACCGGTTGTTGTGGCGGGTGCACGAACTTGATCCCGAACGCGCCCCGAAGTCGCGTTCGTTGGATCTGGCCAAGCACCGCCGCATCCTGGGTGACTGGCTAGACACCGTGCCCGGGTTGGTAGCCGAGTTGGCTCGTGACGAGCTGGCTGATATCAGCCGGCTCACCGAAACGATCAACGCCTTGGCCAAGCGGATCGGACAGCGAGTTCGCCACGTCGCCCCGGTGCTGCTTTCTCTTCCGGGCTGCGGGGAGCTGACCGCGGCCAAACTAGTCGGCGAGACCGCCGGCGTGACCCGGTTTAAAAGCGCGGCTGCCTTCGCACGTCATGCCGGAGTGGCGCCTGTCCCGGTGTGGTCGGGAAACACTGCCGGCCGGGTCCGGATGACCCGATCGGGCAACCGCCAACTCAACGCCGCCCTGCACCGGATCGCCGTCACCCAGATCCGCCTCGACGGCCTCGGACAGGCCTACTACCGCAAGCGGCTCACCGAGCGTGATTCCACCGCTGAAGCTTTACGTTGCCTCAAACACCGCATTAGCCGCGTCGTCTTTCATCACCTGCGAACCGACGAACAAAACCGTCAACAGCCTTGCCACCCGGCAGCGGCTTGACATAGGAGAAAC
>NZ_LQPH01000175.1 GCF_002102255.1 Mycobacterium nebraskense | reverse complement strand
CCGCCGATCTATTCGCTGCCCTGTTAGTCTCGAGTGATCCGTCGGTGTTGCGACGTTGAGTAGAACCCACCCCGTCGTCAACACCTCACACCTCTGCCGCGTGGACCGGCCCTAAGTCATTACGTCACGATCGGCGGTGCCCTTGCCGCCGCGAGTGTCCTCACGGGCAAGACACTGCGAAAAGACCGCGCTTCGGCTCCATCACCGCGAATCGTGCGTCGGGCACGGCCACTCGGATGTCGGTGGAGCTCAACATCTCGAATCCGCCCGCCACGCAAGTGCCGTTGACCGCGGCGATGATCGGCTTGTACACGGGGAAGCGATGCAGGACGGCGTGGATTGCGTCGAGCTTGTCCAGAGAAGAATCCGGTTATTTCCGCCTGCATCCTGCGAGTCCGAGGCGGTCGGCGGCATCTCGCTGCCAGATGTCAAGACCCGGGTGTGTGCCAAGTGATAGGTCGACGGTTCGGCGTGTTCGTTGGTCGCCTGTCTACCGGATGGTCATGAGGCGTTCGGTCGGCCCGGTGCCTGTAGGTGAGGGCGGGGTGGCAGCCGCGGTGTTTCTGTGGGACGGTGCGGCGCTCGATTCGATGCGGCTGCGGCCGGTGCTCATTGCGGCGATCCCCTCTTCGGGTGCGTTTCAGTAGATCTGCATATCAGTACGCGGATCAATGAGGGGTCCTGCACTTGGGCCCAAGGTGAGGCGCGGCACCCCTCGCGCGTCGTCGGCGATGAGTTGCCGGCGGGCGTCTGCTGAGGCCCTGTGTTGGGGACGGTCTAGGTGCACGCGGCGAGGTGTGACTGCTGATCGGACTACGCAGGGAGCGATTTTTGGCCAACAGCGATACTGAATTCTAGGAAGAAAGGTTTCTGCAGATATCGGGCACCAACCGAGTAAGTCTAGTTTGCTGGCACCTTGAAACTCTGATAATCGTAATCAAGTCAGACTCTGGCCTGAATGATTCACGTTGTGCTCGATATCAGTAAGTACGCAGACGCGAATTGGCGCATGTCAGTACACCAGTACATGGTTGTTGAACTGCTGCAATATACGATTGTAGGTGTGGAAGTCAGTGTCTACTGAAACACTGAATTTATGAATATGAATCACTTTGCAAACAAGGTAGCCCAATTGGCTTGACGCTCACTTTCTGTAGTAGCTAAGCTGCATTGCATAGCCAAAGTTCATACAGCTGGTGGCATTGCTATCACCAGTTGTGGGAATCCAGTTGTGGGAATGGAGGTGAGCCCCATTACCACCTAAGTGACTGTGCAACGCACGACAAGTGCGCCGATCATAACGCGATCATCTAATGATCCATGAATTCGGAGGGGAACATGACTTGCAAGACACGACGCCGCGGTATCACGATCAAGCTCGGCATGGCCGCAGGTGCAGCTTTGGCCGCCGGGCTCATCCCGATAGCCAGCGCGGGCGCTGCCTGGGCGGATGAGCCAGACCCAGGGATCACAGTTGGGGGCGGCGGGTCTGGTGGAGTGTCCACCCCGATCGGTGGGGGCAGGGCGTCGACCGGCGGGTCCGGTGCTTTCAACGACAATGGCGGCGGCTTCGGTACTGGCACGTCGGGCGGTTTGACCGGTCCGGGCGGCGCTGGGAGCGGCGCTTCCACCGGCGCGGGCGGTGGTTTCACCCTGCCGGGATTGCCGGGATTTTGAGGTAGGCACCGCAGCGGGAATCGACATTTGACTGGCGTGGCCGCTAGCCGCGCAGCAACGGATGTCGACATGCGGGGCAAGCGGATGACGCACCCCGAAGCCTCGGGAGAGGACGTTTGCTTGGTGATTGGGACCGGTCGCCCGAGTCGCGCACATCGTGGCCGGGCGACCGCTCGTCGGCGGGTATGACGGTCGGCTGCCGAACACGCCTGGCGCCTGAAGCGGCCACCCATGATGCCGAGCATGAAGTGTTGGTGCGCGCGCCCAGTCGCAAAGTTCGTGATTGAGGCGTGACGGGCGGTCCACCACGCAACGCACGATGTCTTGCGGTCACCATCTTCCACCATCTTCGAGCCAGCGCCCGTTCACATCCGGCCACCAGGTCGGCAACGGGTCGCGGCGGGCAAGGCGGGCGGTTCATCGCGCTGCGCGGCGCACCAGACAGCGCGGTCGCCTGGCGTTTCTGCCGCGCGCTCGCAACGCCGTGCTGCGCCGCTTCATCGAGGCTGCAGTGCGCTTCATCGCGTCGATGAGGTCCTTGGCCTCGCCGATCGATTCCAAAATGGCCACCCGAGCTTGGCCGGCCTCCTTAGTCAGTGGTGTGCCCAGGAGCTGCCAGTCCGAGCGCAGCCAGTCGCGCGCCGCGCTGAGCGCTGATCTCACTTCGTCGATGCAGGCGCGGGCGTTCTCGAATAGTTCGGGACGAGTTGGCAGGTCAGCCATGGGTTGTCCTTTGCGGCGGGTTGTAGCGGGAAGCCGTGGGAGTGACGGCCGGCGAGGTTTTCACCAGCCGGCGTAGGCAAGGGGCAGGTCGGCGATGACTTGTCGGCGTGATTCGTCGAGGCTGGCAGCAATGTCGCTGAGGCCATTTGCGCCAAGTGATCGCAAGAGTTCGCCGCCGGGCTCAGAGTTGTAAAAGCTCACCATCGCCGCAAGGAACATCGCTTCGCCCGAGGACAGCCATCCGATAGCTGATCGGATCTCGTCGACCCTCGGCGAGAGATCCCACTTGCTGGTCGCGCTGTCCGGGGAAGTCTGGCCGTCGGCGAACCATCGGGGACCGGCGATCTCTACACCGCGCTGCCACGCTTGAAAAACGGTCTCATCATAGAAACGTGCTGACATGTGTTCTCCTCCTGAGCCGTTCATGAGTTTCTTCCAGGTGTGACAATCGTTATCCCGAGGGCACGGGCGGCGTCGCTGAGTCGACTGTCATAGGCGACCATGGCGGTCAATGGTGCTGTGGATGCGGCGATTTGAGCGGTGGCCAGGTGTATCGCATCGAGCGAGCGCAGCGCCGGATCGGGGTAGGCGGCCGCGGTGGCGCGGATGACCTGGTCGATTTCGAACCGATCCAGTCTGGCCAGCACAGAGGGGACAGCAGATAAGCCATTTGGGGCGACTGCGCGGATGGCTCTGGGGAGCTCCACTTCAGCCAAGGCAGATGTTATCCAACGTGTTTCGGTGCGTTCATCGAGCCAGTCAGCTAGAGCATCAGATTCGACTTCGATCCGGATCAGCTTGACCAGAGCCGAGGTATCCAGGTAGATCACCGGCTAATACCTTTCCTCGGCGCGCAGACGTTGCAATAGCGCGCCGGCGTCGAGATTGTCGTGCATCGGAACGGTCGGCCGCGGGGCTGGGCCGGCCAGCGTCGCCGGTTGCACTCTGCCGGCAGTGATCAACGCATCCAGTGGGCCGGCGGTAGCGGGGATTATTCGGGCGATGACTTCCCCGCGCTCAGTAAGCGTGATCTCTTCGCCACGCTTGACGCGGGCCAAGACCTTTGCCGTCTCTTGGTTGAGCATTCGGAGAGGTACTTCACTCATACCAATAATGTACTACATAGTTGTACTACATGCTATGGTGGCGCAACTGGGTGGGTTTCGGAGCGCCGGCGGCCCATGTCCACACGCCCGCCCCCGAGAATCAACCTATCGACGAAGCCGTTCAGGAACTCCGCGCCGGCCTCGTCGTCAGGCTCGCGGCCATCGGTGCTCACAAAGGGACCTATCCGTCTCTAGCTGCCTTGTCAGCTCAATTCTCACAGGTGGGGCAGAGATATGCGACGGTCAGCGCGTGGTTATACGGCCGAGCCATTCGCTTGATGCCGGCGGTCTGCGGGCGGTGCCGCTCAGTCAGTGCCGTCGTCCCGACCATTGGTGGCGCCAGCCACTCGGCCAACCTAGCCTTGACCTGCTCCGCCTGCTCCCGACTGTGGCACATGTCGTTTGCCATCTTTCCGAGTGTTACGCGGCAGGGGAGAAGGTCAAGTCCAGGGACGTGGTGTACGACGTCGTCGTGTGATTCTTCGACTTGGTGGTTTAGGCGGTCAGTGCCGCCG